>CAZLMM010000035.1:26952-61942 GCA_964560495.1 uncultured Caldilineaceae bacterium | reverse complement strand
TCAGAAGGCCACTCTATTTGACAGGCTTGTTACATTCATGATATTCTTTTCGGGTATTTGCAGAAAGTTTATTGGTCAATCAGCGCATCCAGCCACAGTCGGTACAAAGGAGCCGCACCAGAATGATGAGCACTGTTATCTTCTTTATCGATCCACGACGCGGCGGAGATTCCGCTCGTGGGAGAGGTGCGCCCATCGCCGGTTGACCTGAGCACGCTCAGACAAACGGACCGCAGCGCATCTCCACGATGCCTGCGGTCTTTTTATTTGCTGCGACCTGCGCTCCACCTCCTCGGGCACGCGCACCGCCAGCAGAGACAAAAACGTAGGCATCCCGTTGTTCAGTCAAGGGGCCTACGTTTTTTGTTGGCATTGTTCGTCAGCGTAACCTGCATCGGGGTTTTTGGTTCTTGATGTAGTGGGGTGTTGAGCTCATAGGGTTGCACATACAAACAGCAACGTCCCATGCACGCTCGTAAATCGTCAATCGTACAACGTGAATTTAGGGAGTTCATCCATGTTGAGTACATCCGCCCCACTTCCCAGGGCGACAAATTATGACTTGAAACAGATTTTGCAGAAGAGCAAGTTGCGCAGCATGTGGCGGCTCATGACCGGCTACCACAGCATCTATCTAACCGCTGCGCTGAGCACAGGCATCGCGGCTCTGGCGAACACCGCAGTCTTTCTGTTGCTGCGCTACTTTATCGACGACTGGTTGGGCGTGGAGACGCCGACGACCAGCCTGTGGGTGATCGTGGCCGGCTTCTTGGGGCTGGCGTTGATCCAGGCATTCTTCACATTTACCAGTCGGCGGCTGGCGGCTCAATCCGCGGAAGGCGTGGCGCTGCGCATCCGCAACTACCTGTTCAACCACATCCAACGGCTGCCCTTCACCTATCACGACAAGACGCAGACGGGCGACCTGCTCCAACGCGCCACGTCGGATGTGGAGACGGTGCGCCGCTTCTTTGCCGACCAAGCCATCGAAAGCGGTCGCATCTCGATGATGTTCCTGGTCAACTTCATCGCCATTGCCCTGCTGGATGTGCAGTTGGCTATCATCTCGGTGATCATCCTGCCGGTGGTCATGGTCATTTCGCTCATCTTCTTCAAGCGCATCGAGAAGGCCTACACCGCCTATCAGGAGCAAGAAGCGGTGCTTTCGACTCGCCTGCAAGAGAATCTGACCGGCGTGCGCGTGGTGAAAGCCTTCGCCCGCCAGTCGTTCGAGATGGAGAAGTTCGATGGCGTCAACAAAGAGAAGTACATGCGGGGGCGTCGACTGCTGCTCATGCACGCGCTCTTCTGGCCCATCACTGACATCATGTGCGGCGC
The DNA here is from genome assembly GCA_964560495.1 of uncultured Caldilineaceae bacterium. Lineage (GTDB taxonomy): Bacteria > Chloroflexota > Anaerolineae > Caldilineales > Caldilineaceae > UBA5069. Next base: position 60,604 of record CAZLMM010000035.1, on the reverse strand, counting down.
GCAGATGCTCTTGGGCTATGGCGTGGCTGCGACGATGGCTATCAACGGCGACATCACCGTGGGCACTTACACTGCCTACGCCGGGCTGGTGCTGTGGATCATCTGGCCGTTGCGCAACCTGGGGCGCCTCATCGTGCAGATGTCCGAGAGTTTTGTCTCCATTGGTCGCATTTCCGAAGTGATCAAGGAAGACCAGGAACCCATGACCGCCGGTCGCGTCACGCGCAAGAAGCGGGCAGCCGGTCATCTGCGCTTTGATCGAGTGGAGTTCACCTATCCGGGTGACGCCACCAAGCCAGTGCTTCACGACATCACCTTCGAGGTGCAGCCAGGGCAAAGTGTGGGTCTGTTGGGCGCCACGGGCGCGGGCAAGACCTCTCTGGTCAACCTGCTGCCGCGCTTCTACGACTATGCCGGCGGGAGCATCCTGCTGGACGGCGAAGAACTGAACGAATATCCGCGCGAGCACCTGCGCCAGCAGATCGGCATCGTGGAACAAGAGCCGTTCCTTTTCTCCATGAGCGTGCGCGACAACATCACCTATGGCGTGGGCCGCGAAGTGACGCAGGAAGAAGTGGAAGACGCAGCGCGGGCTGCGGCCATTCACGATGTGATCCTGAGCAAACTGCCCGACGGCTACAACACACTGGTGGGCGAGCGTGGAGTGACGCTCTCCGGTGGGCAAAAACAACGCGTGGCAATCGCCCGCACTCTGCTCAAAGACCCGGCGATTCTCATCCTGGACGACTCGACTTCCTCCGTGGACACAGAGACTGAGGCCGAAATTCGCCAGGCGCTGCGCCGGCTTATGCAGGGGCGGACGACCTTTATCATCGCACATCGCATTCAGAGCGTGATGAACGCGGACTTGATCCTGGTGCTGGAGCATGGCCGCATTATTCAGCGTGGCACACACGAAGAATTGGCGAGTCAGCCCGGCCCCTACAGACGCATCTACGACGCACAGACACGTATCGAACAAGAACTTGAGGAGGAGATGAATCGTGTCAGCTGAATATGAAATGGAACAAGAAGAAGAAGATTTCGCGACAAAGGTCACCAGCAAGACTATCTGGCGCATTGTGAGGCTGCTGCGCCCCTACTGGCTCAGCGTGGTCGGCTTCGTGACCATCGTACTGATGGTCTCGGCGCTGGATTCGTTCTTCACCTACCTGAGCATGGTGATCGTCGACGACGGCATCATCGCCAAGGACACTACGGTGCTCTACGAGACATTGGCGCTCTACGGCGCGCTCATCGTAGTCCAGTCGGCTCTGGTCTTTGGCTTTATCTGGCTGTGTGGCATCTTGGGCGAGCAGGTGCGCTACGACCTGCGCAAGAGCCTGTTCAACCACTTGCAAAAGCTCTCGCTGCCCTACTACAACCGGATGCCGGTGGGGTGGATTATCTCGCGCGTTACGTCGGACACTGACCGCGTGGCGGAGCTGGTGACCTGGGGCTTGCTCGACGTGACCTGGAGCACCATGAACATCGCCACTGCCGTCTACTTCATGATGCGCATCAACTGGCAGTTGGCGTTGATCGTGCTCTGCATCATCCCGGTGATCATCGTGGTGGCGACCATCTTCCAGAAGCGCATCATCAACGAATATCGCGTGGTGCGCAAAACCAACTCCAAGATCACCGGGCGCTACAACGAGACCATCACCGGCGTGCGGGTGATCAAGGCGCTAAACCGTGAGGAAGAAAACTCGCACTCCTTCGGCGGGCTGACTGGCGAGATGTATCAGGCCAGCTATCGCGCAGCCTGGTTGTCGGCGCTTTTCCTGCCCACAGTGCAACTGATCGGCTCCCTCGCGATTGGCGCCATCGTGGTCTACAGCGGTCTGACAGTGAACACGGGCAGTATGACTGTGGGCGGCATTCAGGCGTTCATCTCCTATGTGCTCTTCATGGTCTGGCCCATCCAGGAGATGGCGCGCGTCTTTGCCGAGATGCAACAGGCGGTGGCCTCCGCCGAGCGCATCTTCTCGCTGCAAGACGCCACGCCCGATGTGGTGGACAAGCCCGAGGCCGGCGACCACGGTGAGTTACATGGCGAGATCGTCTTCGACGACGTAACCTTTGCCTATGAAAACGGCAAGCCTGTGCTTTCCAACTTCAACCTGGCTGTAGCGCCCGGCGAGATGATTGCGCTGGTTGGCCCGACGGGCGGCGGCAAGAGCACCATCGTCAACCTGCTCTGCCGTTTCTTCGAGCCGACTGAAGGGCGTGTGACCATCAAGGGCGTCGATTACACGCTCATGACCCAGCACGCCATCCAGTCGCGCATCGGCATGGTGCTTCAGACGCCACATCTCTTCTCCGGCACGATCCGCGAGAACATCCGCTACGGTCGACTGAACGCGACGAACGAAGAGATCGAAGACGCGGCGCGGGCGGCCGGCGCGCACGAGTTCATCACCCAGTTGGAAAAAGGCTATGATGAACAGGTCGGCGAGGGCGGCGTGCTTCTCTCTACGGGTCAAAAACAACTCATTAGCCTGGCGCGAGCCGTGCTGGCCAGACCCGACATCTTCATCATGGACGAGGCGACCAGTTCCGTGGATACGATGACCGAATCGCTGATCCAGCAGGGTATGGAGACGCTCATGGATCGCTGCACCAGCTTTGTCATCGCGCACCGCCTCTCTACCATCCGCAACGCTGACCGCATTCTCGTCATCGAAAATGGACGCATCGCCGAGATGGGCAGTCACAGTGAGCTGTTACGCCAGGAGGGTCACTACTACCGGCTCTACACGCGCCAGTTCCGCGAGGAGCGCGAGCAAGCCATGGATCCCTGGGTCATCGACGAAGCGCCGGTGATCGATGAATCGCCGTGGGTGGAGCTGGCCGAGGAATTGGAGATCGACAAGAGGCTCGACATGGAGTTGCAGGCGGCGGATTAGGGGCGCCATCGGTTGGGGTGACAATTGGAAACCGACGCCTGGGAGGACGAAACCCGCGAGGCGGGTTGATTGGGGTGGGGCTGACGCATCGGTGGTGCGTCAGCCCCATTTTTTCATCTGAATGCTTTGATCGCGGTCTTCGTCACTCACCTCTTGCGCCGGATTGTGGTAGAATGTCACCAACTGTGAACGTCACGCAGTTCACAGATTTGGCCCATCAACCACTTGTAGGGAAAAGAGTCCACATATATGGCAATCTACGCATTGATCCAGGGTCTTTCTGCTGGAAGCGACCTGAGCGCGCCGTTTGGATCGGATTGGTTCCGGGTGAACAGCCTCAGCTGGGGAGCGCGTCAGCCGGCCGCCCCAGAGAACGCCGGTCATGGACCGGCGGCTGGGATTCCCGAGGACATATTGGTGAGCAAAGCGCCGGACGCGCTATCGTCCTCGCTTGTCAACCGCGCCATCACCGGCGCCGCTTTGGGGGTTGTGCTCATCGCTATCACCGAGCCAGGGGGCAACAGATGCGTGTCAGGCTTCAAGCTCGACGGCGCTTATATCAGCTCGTGGAACATGACCGCAGAGAGCGACGGCGCGGCGCAGGAACGGTTGATGATTGGCTATCGCAAGATCGCTCAAGTAATGCTTGTGGCCGGTCAGCTACAACTGACTACCTGGGACCGCAGCATCAGCATGCCGTGGAACGACGCTGCGCGATCGTTCTACATTGACCCCAGACTAGGTGTCCGCATTCGATAGTGGATTGGGGCTTGATCGATTGCTGAACCTTCAAATATACGGACAGGATACTATGCAAACACGAACAGGTGGTTTTCCCATTGGCTTTCGCCGTGGATGGACAGATTGGCAAAAGGATTTGGATGCGCTGCTGTCCTGGGCGCATTCACAAGAGCTGAGTTGCGTCGACTTGGGCAGGGATGGCGATCAGAGCGGTCGCGCCGTGCTCGACGCCGGTCTACGCATCGGCTCGGTGGACCTGGCCAACTGGCAAGGGATGATCTCGCCCGACAAAGGCAAACGCAGCGCGGCTGTGGAACAGAATGCTGCTTATGTGGCCGCGTGCGCAGCCTTTGGCCCCATGCGCCATTTTCTGGTCATGCTGCCCGAAGAGCCAGCCCGCGCCCGCAAGGAGAACTTTGCCTACATGGTGGAGAGCTTTGGCGAGCTGGCCTCGACGCTTGAGCGACACGACGCCCGCCTGGTCATCGAGGGCTGGCCCGGCCCTGGCGCGCTCTGCTGCACGCCCGAAGGATTGCGGGCGTTGTTCAGCGAAATTCCATCGTCGTCCCTGGGCGTCAATTACGACCCCTCCCATCTGATCCGCATGCAGATCGACCCCCTGCGCTTTCTCCGTGAATTCGCCGACCGGGTCTATCATGTTCACGGCAAGGACACTGAGCTGCTCACCGAAAACCTCTACGAATTCGGCAGCGAGCAGCCGCCGACCTTTGCTACGCCCCGACCCTTCAGCGCCATGCACTGGCGCTACACAATCCCCGGTCACGGTGTCACGCGCTGGAGCGAGGTCTTCCGCATCCTGCAAAGCTGCGATTACGCCGGCGCGGTCTCCATCGAGCTGGAAGACGCCGATTTCTGGGGAACGCCCGAGCTGGAGCAGGCAGGCATCCTGGAAGGGGCGCGCTATCTGACCGGGTGTTGATACGATGTAGGCATATCTTCTCGATCATCCGGGGGAAGGGCGTGACCTTGCGGTTGCCCGCAATGTCACGCCCTTCCAAATTGAGAAGATACATGTAAGGGTCTGCAAGAATCAGCAAAGTTTTGCGGGCAGGAGACACGTATGTTCGACCCCAATAGACTGGAAGACAAACTGATTCTCGTCACGGGCGCGGGGACGGGCATCGGTCAGGGCGTGGCGTTGGAGCTAGCCCGCCGGGGCGCCGACGTCGCGCTCCATTACTCATCGAGCAGGGCCGGCGCAGAAGCAGCCGTCGAGGAGATTCGCGCGATGCGCAGACGCGCCATCGCCATTCAGGGAGACCTGGGCAAGGTGGAAGAGTGCCGGCGACTGGTGGACCAGGCGGCAGAGTTCCTGGGCGGGCTAGATGGGCTGGTGAACAATGCCGGCATCACAGCCTCCTATGACTTCCTGGAGATCACTCCTGAGCAATTCGACCGCCTTTACCACGTCAACATCCGCAGCCATTTCTTCTGCGCCCAGCGAGCGGCGCCCTACATGATGGAACGGGGCCGCACCCATGCCCAGCGCCATCCCGATCGACCTTGGGCTGGCGGCAGCATCGTCAACATTTCATCGGTGCATGGCGCCGTGGGCTATTCCGGGCACTCGATTTACGCCGGCACCAAAGGCGCTATCAATGCCTTCAGCCGCGAGTTGGCAATCGAACTGACCGCGAAGCATATCCGCGTCAATGTGCTGGCGCCAGGCTCCATCGAAGTTCCGAGCTATTTCGGCGGCGGCAGCAAGTATACGCGTGAACTCGGCGACTCGCTGGTGCCCTGGGGACGCGTCGGCCTGCCAGTGGATGTCGGGTATGCGGTGAGTTACATGCTTTCCGACGCCGCCGAATTCCTGACCGGACAGGTGATCTATCTCGACGGTGGATTGACGGCCAAGATGGCGCTCCCCTACCGTCCCCCTTCTGGGGAGCGCAAAACAGGCAACCTGGTATGAAAGACAACAACGGAGAGCCCCCGTCGGTCATGCTTGCAGCGCGCCAACATGGAAGCTCTTTCTTGCCAGAGGATACGCCAGCGTCAGCCTGCGCGACATCGCCGAAGCGGCCGGCAATCGGGCGGTCAGCGGCATCTACAACCACTTTCCTAGCAAGGAGGCGATCTTCGCCGAGCTGCTCCCGATGACCGCGCCCGTCGAGGAGATGAATGCGCTCTTTGCGGCCTGCCGAGGCGAAAGCGCGCCGGAAGTCATCCGCAATTACCTGTCTGCATGGCTGCCCCTCAGCCAACGCTACTACGAATACCTCAAATTGGTGCAGATCGACTTGAGCGAGTTTGGCGGCGCCAACATACAGTGTATTTTCCCACAGTTGGCTACATCCCAGGAGGAGTTCGTCGTCTGGCTGCAAGGGTTGCCCGGAGCCAAGCCGATGCCGGCGATTGCGCTGATGCGTCTGCTCGACGTCATGACCGCCGGCTACGCCGCCACGGCGCGCTATGGGCCGCAAGACGCTCGCTCCGCCTTCACGCCTGACCAATGGGTCAACCGCATCGTCGACGCTCTACTCTATAGGATTGCAGACGAACGCACCTGATTCTGTGTCCAATCAACAGCACGAGGAACTGTTATGTCCACATGGGAAACGCTGCCCGACCAGATTGCTCGATCCCTCTCCGACCCCGGTCTTTCCCTTGCCGAGGCAGGCGGCAAGGGCGCAAATTTGAGCATCATGTTGGCGGCAGGATTGCCCACGCCGTCTGGCTTCGTTGCGCTCACTACGGCCTACCGCGCCTTTGTGACGACAAACGACCTGGCTCCGCTCATCGAGGCCCAATGGCGCAGCCTCAATCAGGCCGACGCTTCCAGCTTCGAGCGCGCATCCGAAACAATCCGCGCGGCCTTTGTTTCAGCGCCTATTCCGCCAGAATTGGCAACGCCCATCCTGGCGGCCTACGCCGGACTGGGTCAGGACAAGCGCGTGGCGGTGCGCTCGTCGGCCACCGCCGAGGACCTGCCCGACGCCAGCTTCGCCGGTCAGCAGGACACCTATTTGAACATTGCCGGGAATGACGCGCTGCTGGATGCAGTCAAACGTTGTTGGGGCAGCCTGTGGACAGCCCGCGCCATGGCCTATCGCGTTCGTCAGGGCATCGAACCGGAACAGGTGAGCCTGGCGGTCGTGGTGCAGGAAATGGCTCGCGCTGAGGCGGCCGGCGTTATGTTCACCGTCAACCCGCTCAGCGGCGCACAGGAAGAGGCGCTCATCGACGCGACCTGGGGGCTGGGCGAGGCGTTGGTCGCCGGTCGCGTGACGCCCGACACCATCATCGCCGACAAACAGAGTGAGCGCATCAAGCAGGTCACAATCGGCGACAAGGCTGTGATGACCGCAGCGCAGGATGCGGGCGTGGCCGAGGTGGAGGTCGCCCCGGCGCGCCGTAGCCAACCAGTCTTACGCCCTGAGCAGGTAGCTGAGCTGACCCGGTTGGGACGCAAGCTGGAAGCACTCTTTGGCGCGCCCCAGGATGTGGAATGGGCCGTCGCCGACGGCAAGATCGTCCTGCTTCAATCGCGCCCAGTGACGAGCATCGCCGCGCCGGCCGGCCCGCCTGGCGACGACGCGTGGCCCACGCTCGATGGCTATCCGCCCCAGCCCTTTGATTTTTGGACCCAGCAAGATCTGGGCGAACGCTGGCCCGACCCCATTACGCCCCTCACCTGGTCGATCTCGGAGCACATGACCCAGACCAGCATGGATCGCATGGTTGCCCGCCTCAAGACGCCCTACGCCAGCAAGATCCGTTGGTGCAAACGCGCCTATGGTCACGTCTATCTCAACGAGGGCGCGCTACTCTATGCCTATACGAATGGGTATGGTATGCCCTTGAAGATGATCGAAAGCGGTTTGACCCACTCGGGAGCCAGGCCGGCCGGCGCGGAAAAATGGCAGATCGGCAAGGTGGTGCGTCATCTGCCGTGGTACTGGGAGGTTGCCACTGGCTGGGAGCGCAACGTCTCTCGCTTCGAGGCTATGTTTCCCCAGATCGACCAATGGGTCGCCCAGTTCATGGCGCGTAGCCTGGACGATCTCACAGATGACGTGTTGCTGGCCGAGGCGCGCGTCGTCTGGTACGGTCACGTTCTAGACGCCATCGCCTATCACACCAACGCCACCTCGCTCTCCATGTCGGCCCTGGCGCAGATGGAGAGCCTGCTCAAGAATTGGCTGGGCGATGGCGGCCTGGCGCAGACGCTGGCCGGCGGGCTGTCGGGCGTCATCGCCGCAGAAATCGCGCCAAACCTGTGGGAGATGGCGCAGACGCTGCGCTCGCTTGGGCTAGACGGATTGGTAAAAGAACGGCAGCCGGGAGAGGCGCTGGCAAGCCTGAACGCCCATCCCGCGGCTACGCCATTCCTGGAGCAGCTGCGGCGCTTTCTGGAGCGTCACGGACACCGCTGCATGGTGGAAGCAGAGTTGCTCTATCCCCGCTGGGCCGAGCAGCCCGACCAGGTAATTCGATCCCTGACAAGCTATCTGATCATAGAGACGCCGCCGGTTGCGCTCAACGATTCTGCGGCAAGACGCCGCGAGGAAGCGACTGCGCAGGTGGAGCGCCGGCTGAAGTGGGCGCAACGACCGCGCTTTCGCTGGCTCCTGGCACGGCTGCATCGCTTCACCCGTCTGCGCGACAACGGACAGCACTATGTGGTCAAGTTGCTGCTGCCCATGCGCCATCTCTACGCCGAGTTGGGTCGGCGCTGGGCGGACCGGCGCTGGCTGAACGCCGCGGATGACATATTCTTCCTGGTGGCCGAAGAACTGAGCGATGTCACGGCCTATGGCGACCCGGCCAAAGCCGGACTCGACCTGGCGGCAAACGCAGCCGCGCGCCGCGCGGCCTATGAATATTGGTTCAGCCAGCCCACGCCCGACGCGCTTGACAGCGCCGGCGCGCCGGCAGCCGCGGCAGTCGTCGATGGCGCCACGCTGACGGGTCTGCCGGCCAGCCCAGGACAGGCAACGGGCCGGGCGCGCGTGGTGATGACGCCGGCGGATGCGGCCACCTTACAGTCAGGCGACATCCTCGTCACGCGCGCCACGGACCCAGGCTGGACACCGGTCTTTTCCATCATCGGCGGCGCGGTGCTGGAGATCGGCGGGCCGCTCTCCCACGGCGCCATCGTGGCGCGGGAATATGGCTTGCCGGCAGTCGTGAATGTCACCCAGGCGACGCAGCGCATTCGCGACGGGCAGGCGATCCAGGTGGACGGCACGCGGGGTCAGGTGATGCTGGAGCCTACAGCGCCTACCCATCGCTCAGAATGAGGGATCAACTCTGTCAGGAGTTCGTAAGGAGCCTGATATGTCCAAAACTGTAAACACATCCGATTTTTCCGAAATTCGCTGGCAGGGACACTGGATTTGAGTCCCGGAAGACAAGATCGAGATGGGCATGGGTTTGCCCGGTGAGGAGCAGCGCCCGCGCCAGGAGTCCAACGGTCTGTTTCGTAAGACTTTCCATCTGGATGCCGTCCCCCCTGCGCGCGCCGGCGCGCATCACAGCAGACTCGCGCTATCTTCTATTTGTCAACGGTCAGAAAAAAATGGCAAAACAGTTCATGGGGATTTACGAAGCGGATTGGGATGTGGAGCGCGAAATCGTGATCGGCGGGCCATTCATCAGCTATTTGGTGCACGACGCTGTGGCAGAAGCCGGGCTGGCGCACAAACTACCTGAGCTCTATCGCCGGTGGAGCGAATTTTTGACGGATGGATATGACACCCTGGGCGAGTGCTGGGGGTGGGGCGCCCACGTCCATGGCTGGAGCAGCACTGTTACGAAGGACATGGTCTTCTACACCCTGGGCGTCACCCCCGCCGAACCGGGCTATACAGCCGCCCGCATCGCCCCGCGCCTGGGCAGGTTGGCGTGGGCAAAGGGAAAGGTCCCCACACCCTTTGTGCTGATCGAGGTGGAAGCGACGGGCGAAAAAATTCTGGTCGATTCGCCTGTGCCCTTTTTCCTTGATTTGGAGGGAAAACCGGTGCAGGGGTTCCCGGCCGGGCGGCATGAGGTAAAGTCATAGAGCAGAACTCACGCATGTGGCTGTTCAACTATCCTGGAAGCTCCGGGCTTCCAGGATGGTGTATGAACGACGGCGCAGACTTCCCTGATCGTGAAACAACATAGATTCGCCGCCGTTCAGTCCCTGTTTGTATCTCTATTTGACTGTCAGCAGGTTTTGAATAGCGGCAATTGGCGCCGCCATTCAAAACCGTACGCTGTCAGGCAGTGATTTGCCATCGTCTCAGATCAGTGGCTATAGATATTCAGAAAAAGATCCGTGCCGTAGAGACGAATTGAGTCGTTACTACGAGTGTTTATGTGACTACCTATAGCTCTGTTTGAGACAAGGAATTTTCCCAGGCCAAAAGCTCCTGGTCTCAACGCAATCGCAGTGTAGCTGAAAACGATGAGTTGACTCAGCCGAGTGAAAACAACATGGTGTCTGAGGCTGCTCTGATGAAGAAATGGAGCAGCCAGGGCATCCAGAATGAGAAATTGAGGTTTGACCGGGTTCTCATTTCACCGCGCCCATGGTCAACCCGCGCACCAGATAACGTTGTACGATGAGGCTGAGCACGAAGAGCGGTGCGCTCGCCATGACCGAGAGAGCACCCACTTCGCCCCACATGACCATTTGTGCGCCAAAAAGACCGGGCAGATAAACCGAAAGCGGCACAGCGCGGGTGTTGGTGAGGGTGATGCCAAAGAAGAACTCGCTCCAACTGAAGATGAAACAGAAAACGCCTGTGGCGATGAGACCAGGGACAACCAGCGGCAGCGCCACCCGCCAGAACACCACCAGAGGCGACGCGCCATCCACCAACGCCGACTCCTCGATCTCGTGCGGGATCTCCAGAAAAAAGCTGCGCATCATCCAGATGGTGTAGGGCAGGTTGAAAATTAGATGGACGATAATCAGCGCCTGATAGGTGTCCACCCACCGCAATGTCTTGAACATAATGAGAAACGGAAAGAGCACTACCACCGGCGGCAGAAAACGTTGCGACAGAAAGAAGAAGGGCAGATTGTGCCCGCCTACCTCGTAGCGCGCCAGGCCATAGGCAGCCAGCGAGCCGAACGTCAGGGCCAGGAACGTGGTTGTAACAGAGATGATCAGGCTGTTGCGGATCGCCTGCAAGCCGCCCACTTCGATGACATGAGCGAAGGAACTCAGGTCAGGATCAGCCGGAAACCACACGGGCGGGCTGGCCATAAACTCCGACGCGGATTTGAGGCTGGTCATGGTGATCCAAAAGATGGGGAAGAGAAAAAAGGTCAGCACGACCACATAGACAATCAACCGCACGAGCTTGGTAAAGGTGGAATGCTTTCTTTGTCGCATGACGCACCCCTAGGCCATAGACCTGCGCAGGATACGTAGCAGGAATGTCAAGGCGATGGTCAGAACGATGAGCATGACGACTGCGGCTGCTGCGCCAAAGCCCAGGCGAAAGAATTGATAGCCCGCTTTGTAGATGAAGAAGGAGACCGTCTCGGTGGAAGTGCCCGGCGCGCCACCCGTGAGGGTGTAGACGACATCGAAGGCTTTGATGGCGTCTAGGCTGCGGATGAGCACCGCGACGATGATGATGGGCCGCATGAGCGGTACGGTCATGCGCCAGAACTGCTGCCAGCCCGACGCGCCATCCAACTCAGCCGCCTCGTAGAGCTCGGCGTCCAGCCCAGCCATGCCGGCATAGAAGATGAGGAACATGAAGGGCGTCCATTGCCAGACGTCAGTGACGATCATGGCAAAGACGGCGGTGGAAGGCTGCCCCAGCCAGGTGAAAATGAAGGGGCGCCCAATGACCCAACCGACGATCTGGTTGATGGGGCCAAACTGGGCGTCCCACAATAGCTTCCATGTGTAGCCAACCACCACGGGCATCACCATCACAGGTAGCAGCATGAGCGTCACTATGATGCGCCGCCCGCGTGCGCTGCCGTGGACGAAGTTGGCAAACCAGAAGCCAAAGACCAACTCGATGAAGACGCCGATAATCACCAGGAGCGCAGTCACTCCGGCGGCGTGGATGAAGCGGTCGTTACGAAACAACTCGGCGTAGTTGCCCAGGCCGATAAAGGGCGTCTCCTTCAGCGTTGGCTCATACTTGAAGAAGCTCAGCCCGATAGAATAGATGGTTGGGAAGATCGTCACCAACAGAATGACGGTCAAGCTGGGCAAGACAAAGAGCCAGGGGCTGAATCGGTTGCGGCTTGTGGTCATAGGCGTCATCCTCCTTGGGAAGTGGGGGCTTGCTGTCTTGGGGATGAGGTCTTGGGGCGTGAAAACACCTTCCCGCTTCCCCAAAACCTCAAGACCTCAAAACTTCAAATCCTCAAACCTCATAGACGAATCAAATAGAAGTCAGACAAATGTCATTCTGAGCGCAGCGAAGAATCTGGCTCACCTTACCGCGAGTCTCGCCCAGTGCCACCACGGACACTTCGCTCCGCTCAGTGTGACAAAGTACGATGTTTATTTGTTTTGTCTATCAGGAACCCGGCGAACCAAACTCTATCGCGGCCCCGGTTTGTTCCACTCGCTTTGCAGCCAGGTGGCGTATGCCGCCTTTTGCGCATCCCGTCCCAAGCGATCGGTGATCTCGTTCCACTTCTGGGCGGCCTCGTCCAACGCCGTTTGTGGATCCGTTCCTGCATAGGCCGCGGTCAGCGCCTGATCCAGCGCATCCATGTACTCGCGCGCGCCAGGGATGCCCAGCTCGTGCTGGCCGTTCATAGCTGCACTTTCCAGCGCGTCGAGATACTCGCCGGCGTTGTCCCACATGGCGCGATATTCTTCCGAAGTGAAGTGATCCTTGCGGAAGGGGTCGCGCAGTGCATAGGGCAGCATCACGCGTTGGATGCTGGTGTCTGGGCTGTTCATCCACTGAATGAACAGATAGGCGGCTTCTTTGTTCTGGCTGTCGGGTGAGACGCCAAGCGCAAAGTTGCCGGCCAGGGCCGAACGTCCGCCTGGCTCTGGCGCATAGCCCACCTTGCCCGCCACAGTCGATGCCGGCACCCATTCGAGTTGCTTGGTGCCGGCGCCCACGCCATCGGACCAGCGACCGATGGGCGGCCAGGTGATGATGGTGGCGACCTTGCCCTCCATCCATGCACTGAGTACTTCGATGAAGCCCCACGTCTGCACCCCTTCGGGCATGTGCTGACTGATGGTCACCAGGTCGCTGAGCACCTTGACGCCGGTCTCGCTGTTGATGGCGGCGTCCATGGTTTCTGGGTCGAACCATTGACCGCCCGCTCCGCTGTAGGGGCCAACGAACCAATCGAAGGCCTGGCCGGGCGCGTGTTGGAAGGCGCAGCCGTACATCTCCGGCGCATACTTCTCGGTGATGAAGCTGCACACGTCAATGAATTCCTGATAGGTTTTGGCCGGCGCCAGGTCATAGCCGAATTTCGCCTTGAACTCCTCCTGATTGGCCGGGTCTTCATAGATGTCTTTGCGATAATACATCAAGAAAACGTCCCCGTCGTCGGGCAGACCATACCAGGTGTCGCCCATGCGGCCATAGCCCTCGGCCCCGTAAACTTCAAGATAGCCTTCCAGATCGGCCTTGTTCATGTATTTGTCGATGTAGGGGTTGAGGGGTTCCACCACGCCAGCGTTGACAAAATCGATCAACCACGAAGGCGCATAGGTGATCACATCATACGCGCCGCCGCCGCTCAAGTGGTCCTGAAGCTGTTTGGTGTACATGTCCACGTAGGGCAGCTCGATGATGTTGACATTCACCCCGGTCAGCTCGGTGAACTTGGGACCAAATTCCTTGGGGTCTTCCGGCTGCAGGCCGGCCTCCCACACCACGTTGATGGTGGAGCCAGCGTACTGCTTGGCTTCCTCGATGGCCTTCTCCGCCGAGTTGGTCACGGCTGTTGCTTCCCCGCCGCCTGATTCTTCCGCTGGCGCGGGCGCAGCGGCCGGCGCGCAGGCGGCAATGGCAAGCGCGAGCATACTGAATACAACGAAAATGCTGATGGTTTGCAAGATAACGCGTCTCTTTGTTGTTGCCATTGTTCTCGTTCCTCCTGAGTAGAATGAAAAAACACAACTGGATCGTGACACAGGACTTCCGTCAATCAAACCATGTCGCCTCCTTTCCCCTATTTCACTGAAAAACGCCCAACAGTTGGCCGGCAATCGACCGCACCGTCTCCGGTGCGCCGACATAGAGCCACAGCAACTGTTGATCTCGGCTCGTCGTCAGCCCCGTTTCGCCGCCGATGGTCTGGCCCATGCACTCCATCTCGCCAAAGCCGCTAAACATACCGCCGTCATTGTAGATGTAGATCGAGTCGCCGCGCCCGCCAGGCAGATGCGCCGGCTCATCTGCGTAGGGAGAAGATGGATTGTTGAAAAAGCTGCGCACCAGCAGGCTGGCGCGGCCATCGGCCAACTGGCTAAGATAGCCCATGCGCCCAAAGCAGTGCGCCGCCCGCAGCCCCACCTTGTAGCGTCCAACTGCCTGGGTCCATCTGCACTGGCACGGAGATGGTCCCCCAGAAATCGCGGCGGTCGGCCACCAAGTATTGAATCTCCGGCGCAATCCAAATGCGCTCGCCGCCCAGATTCCACTCGCCCGCTGCCAGGAAGCGACTGAAGGCCGCCTCGTCGCCCAGCACGGGGTTGACCCAAAACAGACCGAGGGTTTGTTCATCGACAAACGGGCCAAAGATACGCCCGCCGCGCTCGCTGATCACAAGGCGCACGCCGTTCGCCAGCGTGAGCACACCATAGCCAAGCCCGGCTTGTTCAAGCGCCTGTGCGCAACGGGCAAAGGTCAATTGAGTTTGCGCCATACCCTTTCTTCTCGTTTTTTTGACATCCTTGAGTCTGCACGCCCACGTGCAGGTGGGACGCACATGGGCGTGCGCACTGAACGTTTGCTAGAGATGCAGTGGACCAGGCGCTACGCGGCGGCGAGTGTCCGCTGCCAGCGTTCGATCAGCCGATCCTCGAAAGGATCGGCGTCGCTGTCGGCGATCTTGCCGTGCTCATCCAGCCAGGCGACCATGCGCCGCACGCCCTCGCGCCAGGAGATGGTGTACTCAAAACCGAGATCGCTGGCCGCGGCGCGGTTGTCGAAGATGTTGTTGAATTGAAGGTTTGTAACCGTGATTTCGGCCTGCTGCGGCGTCAACTGCGCCAGGGCATCGGTAGGGATGTGCACCAGCGTCGGTTTGGGCGCGCCCATGGCCTCGGCCGCCTGCTCGTGATATTGATTCCAGGTCAGCCACTCTTCGCCAGTAACGTGATAGCTCTTGCCAAAAGTGCACGCCTGCCCGGCTGCGGCGACAAACGCGCGCGCCACATCGTCGCAGTGGCAACAGACCCAAAATGAGCTGCCGTCACCATGCACCACGATCGGCTTGCCTTTGCGTAGGCGATCCACATAGGTGGTGCTGCCGCCAAGGCTGTGGAGCGGGCCGCGACCCTCGCCATAGGTGTAGGCCGGGCGAATGATCGTCACGGGAAAATCGAATGGATGGTGCGCGGCCAGCAGCGTCTGTTCCTGACTGACCTTGTTGCGGCTGTAGCTGTTGAGCCCGCCGTAGCCTTCGGCTTCAGTGTAGGGGTAGCGGCTGGCCGGTTTGCGATAGACATCGACCGTGCTGCAAAAAATGAAATGCCCCACGCGGCCACAAAAGGCGCGCACCGCGCTTTCTGCATCGCCTGGCTGATAGCCGACCATGTCCATCACGCAATCGAAGACGCCCAGATCGGCCATCTGGCGCTCGAAGGCCGCATAGTCTGTGCGGTCGCCGTGTACGGTGGTCACGCCCGGCGGGTTGGGGTAGAGGTCGAGCTTGCCGCGATTGTAGTGCACCACCTGATCGCCGCGTGCGACCAGGTCGCGCGTGATCGAACTGCTGATCAATCCGGTGCCGCCGATGATGAGAATTTTCATGATGATTGTTCCTTTCGACTTCGGAAGTCTTGGAGACTTCCGAAGTCTTTAATATCAAGCGATGTCAAGCGCCAACGTCTGCTCCATTTCGGCGGCAGTGACCAGCAGGACGCCCATCCGCCCCGCCTCGGCCTGAAGATCAGGCGCAAACCCTTCGCGGGCAAAGAGCGCATAGTTTGTCTGCCAACCCTCCGCCACCTGTGGCATGCGGCGACTGCGTTCGACCAGGCTGGTCAACACCGGCGGATCGACCAGACCGACGCCCCATTTGGCCTCGCCAACCAGGAGTTGTTTCTGGCGCGGGCTGGCCGCCACAATGTCCAACTGCACGCCTTGCCCACGATGCTGCCGCCAATAGGAGCCGACGGTTTCCGGCTGAAAGGCGAGTTTGCCGCTGGCAGCCGCCGGCCAGACCCACTCACGGCACAACTCCTCAAAGAGATGAACGCCAATGAAGCTGCACAACTGAGCGTAAATTTTGTCTACGGCTGCTTGCACATAACCGCGATCTATGGCTGATAGGTGTGGCGTCAGAAACCGATAGTAAAAGCGCAAGAAATGGTCGCTGACATGATAGCGTCCGCGCCGACTGTCGCCCTTCGCCAAGATCGGGTCGCGCCGTTCGATCAATTCCAGTTCTTGCAGCACCTTGAGATAGTGCCCCAAACTGCTCCCATTGACTCCCGCCATCACCGCAATCTCATGCCAGGTGTGCGATCCTGCTGCGACCACCGACAAGATCGACTCGTAGGTTTGCGGCTCGTGCAATTGCTCCTGCAAGATCAAGGCCGGATCGCTCAACATGATGCTGCCAGGGCCGAGACAATCTTCGTACAGCGCAGTCACAAAATCAGGCGTGTGCGTGAAACGTTCGAGATAGGCGGGCACGCCGCCGGTCACTGCATAGATCGCGATGCGCTCGGCAACGGTGCGTTCGCCAAAAAGCTCGATCAGCGCCGCATAGGGCAAGGGGCGCAGCCGTAACTGCGCAGTCGCACGCCCGTGCAATGGCGCGTTGTGGGCAAAAATTTCACGCCCCATCATGCCCAACAAAGACCCCGTGAGCACCAATTTCAGCCCCGCCACCTGAGAGAGCCGATGATCCCACACCTTCTGAAAAACACTCGTGATCGCCGGATCATTGCGAATCAAATAGGTGAATTCATCCAACACCAACAGATGCGTCGTCCCGCTTTGCTCGACTATCTCGGCCATGTGGAGCAGCGCCGCTTCCCACGAGCGAAAACTGAAGTCGATTGCGGGCGTCGCAAAGCGGGGATCGTAGCGCAGCAACGCCTGTGAGAAGTCGCGCAGTTGATAGGGCGCGCTGTGCGTTGTCGCCATCCAGTAAAATGCGTTGGCGACCGGATTGTTCTCCAGAAAGTGGGTCAGCAGACTGGTCTTGCCCACTCGCCGCCGACCAAAGAGGATGAACAACCCTGCGCCTGGCTCTCGATAAAACTTGTCAAGGGCACGCAATTCACGTTTGCGGTCGATAAATTTCACGGCGATGCGTCTCCTGTATTGTACAATAACATTGTCTACGCAATCATTGCATGAACAATGTTATTGTACATCAATCAGTCAACGGAAACCAAGACTTCGGAACTCTCGCCTAACCTACCCTCCGCAGCAGCAACGCGTGATACGCCTTGCCCGGCATGGGGATGTCCACTCGCCCGCTGAAGACCTCGCCCGGCGTTACGCTCATCCCCCATGTGTCGATCACCTCGGCGCGGTACCGTTCACCTTCCGGCAGCGTGATCTCCAGCAGCGCCGGCTGCGACACGCCAGGGTAAATCAGATAGAACTCGTGGGCTTTGCCGGCGCAGGGATGCATGCGCACCACGCCCTCGATAGGATCCAGCCCATCGGCGGGACCCGTTTCGAGCACCTGGCGCAAGAAGGCGATGGCCGGGCAGCTCTCACCGTGCAGCACACCGCCCTTCGACCACCACAGGATGGCCTGGGGGTGGAGGTAGGTCTCGCCGTGCCCCACATAGCCGCCGTGGGCTGTCCCCAGCCAGAAGCGATGCACCATCTCCCTGGCCGAGATGTTGCCCCAGCCCATGGGAATGTCGCCTTCGTAACAGCACTCATCCACCACTACCGGCTTCTTTACCTGGCTGCGCCACAGGCTGACCAACGACAAGTCCGAACGCTGGATGCTCTGATGCGTGACCCAGGGTTTGCTATGGTCATAGAAGTCGCGGCAGTTGTGGATCGAGCGCAGATGTTGGTAGGGGTCGCTCTCCTGCACGATGCGGAAGAAACGATCCCAATCGGCCATAGACTTGCCATCCATCAGGTCATATTCATTGGCCATGGACCACCAGACGTTGCGATAGGCGGCCAGCCGCGCGACGACATAGCGCAGATAGCGGTCATCCTGCTCGGCGTGCATGGTGGAAAAGCCCCAGCGGTCGTAAGGGTGGAAAAGGATGATGTCAGCCTCGATGCCCAGGTCGCGCAGTTGCCCCACGCAGCGATCAAGGTGCTGGAAGTAAGCCGGCTCGAAACGCTCGAAGTCGAAGCGCCAGTCTGCCTTGATCTCGCTCTTGTTGCTGCCCGACCACTGGCTGCTGCCCCTGGCCAGGCAAGGGAAAGGGTAATGCTCTGGCTCGTTCTCGTTGTAGCGATAGTGCTTGGGGAAGACGCAGAAACGAATCTTGTTGAAGGGCGATTGCGCCAGCGTCGCCAGGGTTTGCGCTTCCAGCTCGGCGCCTTGCAGATTCCACACATAGCATGTCGTGCCGATCTGTTTGTAGGGCGTCCCATCGGCGTAGGCAAAGTGATAGGTGTTGGCAACCCGCACCGGCCCATGATTGCCCGCCGACGGTGCGACGCAGGTGAAGCCGCCCTCCACACTGTCCAGTTCGGCCAGGTTGCTTTGGGTGCGATAGCGCCATTCGCCCTGTACATCCGGCATAAAGCGCACACGGTAAATGCCATCGCCGTCGTAGAAGCCATCGACTTCGACGACGCGGTGCTTGTAGGAGAAGTGCGCGGCAAGCTGCACATCACGGAAGGGGTTGCCTTCGCCGCTGCCATGCAGAGTAAGCTCGAAGATTCCCCATTGCTCGGTTTGATGATGAGTGGTCATTGGTTTCTCCTATATTCGAGTGTGCTATAATCAGAACACGAAACACCTGCTGAACAAGGACGACCATGCGTTTTTTCAACACGTCCGGGACGGCATCCCCGAAGAACACTACACCGTCATGCGCCAATCCCTGGTGGCGCATGGGTTACAACTTGTGGCATAGGGGCGCTTCTTCACGATTTTTACCCCAAACGGGGAGGAACAGAAGGGAGTTAATCCACAAAGATCACCACACGCGGCGCGCCGGCTGTCGTCATGATCGGATCATGGCCTTCGCCGCTGGCCAGGATGGCGCCGTTGGTCGGATCGACCACCCGATAGCGTCTCGGCAGGTGGCCCGTGCGGGTTGGCACAAGCTGGAGCGGGCCGCCATTGGGCAGATAGACGACGAAGAACTTGCCGGGTACGACTAACCCTGCTCGACCGTAAGTGTACTGATAGTCTGGCGCCATGCCGGCGAAAGGCAGCCCATCGAAGATGCGCGAGAGCACGCCGACGTAGTTCGCCCCTTCAAAGTCGAGGGCATCGCGCCAACCGGCGTCGCGCGCCATGCACCACTCCTGATGCTCCTCTTGCGTATCGAGCCGCCACTGCCACAGGCTGCCAGCGCCATAGACCACGCCCATCACGCCGCCAGCGGTCAGGTTGCTCCAGGCTTCGTGTCCCTGCCACCAGCCGGCAGCCCGTCCTGGCTCGCCGATCTCCTCATAGGTTGGCTCGCCATTGGCAATCGCCTTGACCGGGCGTTTTTCCCACATCGTCGCCACGCGCTGGGGAACATGTTCGCCGTTGTGACCGGTCTGACACCACTGGAAGTCGAGCCAGGGCCGATCTTGATACGCCCAGGGGTGCTGATGCGGCGCGTAGTGGATGCCAGTGGGGTGCTGATAAGCGTCCCAGCGCTCGATCTCCCAGCCGCCTGGATCGACGCCCGGCGCCAGCCCGTCGCCGTCTGCCGCCACCAGCCAGATGGCCGGCTGCGCGCCATAGCGCGCCACCAGATAGCGACAATAGCGGGCATATTCAACGGGCGGGATCACCAACCCGGCCACATCCAGGCCCTTCCAGCCGTAGCCGTGAAAGACCGGATTCCAGACCGGGACAATCTCATGACGGCGCAAAATTTCGGCCAGACCGTCGAGAACCTGGAAGTAGGCAACATTGAGCTGGTTGATGTGACCATCGGGCAGATCCTCGAAGCCAACGTCGAAGCCGTCGTGCTGGCTGCGGTCGCGCGGGCCGCGCGCACGACGATCGGGCTGCACAGACATCAACAGGGCGGCGTTGAAGCCCTGCGCCTGGCGCTTCTGCGCATAGAGTTCGCATTGTTCGTGCGTAGCGCGCCAGGGCAGCGCCCAGGCTGTGTCGGCAACGAGCAGCGCCGGCGCGCCATCGGCGTGACGCAGATGGCGCTCGCCAGGCAAAATGCGCCAGAAGCCGTGGCGCTCGAAGCGGTTAGCGGAGTCGCCCGGCTCAACGTGCAGTTCCCCGCGTCGCCCACTCAATCCGACATCCCGCGGCGTACTATGACTTTCCCACTTCCAGCGCCCGAAACTCAGCGGCGAGGCGAAACGCACTTTCCACACCTTGCCGCCATCCCAGAAGGCCGGGCGCAGCAGCTCGACGCCGCTCTCGTGGCGAAAATGGACAAAGGCTTCAATGTCGGTATAGGGGTTGTCGTAATCTCCTGTGGCTGTAAGCGCCAGTTCGACCGCCTGCCACGGATGGATGATTCCGTTCATAGTGTATTCAATCTCGCTCTGCATTTTCCTCATGCCTTCAGGCGCGGATGAGTGTGACGGTGCGGCCAGCGGGCGTTTGTGCTGCCTGCGCCGTGGTGCGTTTGGCGATTGGCGGCTGGTCGCTGCGCCGGTCGAAGATCACCAGCCAACCAGTCGGCTGCCCCAGTCCGTCCAGGTAGGCGTCGAGCTGCGCCAACCCTTCCTCCAACGGCTCCTCCTCGCCATCGCGCCACACCTTCAGCTCGATGCCCAGCGTCACCGGCTCTGCTCCACCATAGCGCAAGCACAAATCCATGCGCCGCGTGCCGATGGCGTACTCGCGCTCCAGCACACCATTGCCATTGACCACGCGGTGCAGAAAGGCCATCAGCACCAACTGCGCCGCCACTTCGTGATAGTGTACGCTGCCCAGCAGTGGCTGGCCGTGCTGTCGCCAGAAGGCCAAGAACGCATCGAGCAGCTTGGCACTGTCCAGGCTGCCATTGGCCTTCAGCCAGCTCGGCGTGATGTGCGGCAGCGAATCCTGCGCACTATTGGCCAACACGCGCGGCAGCACTTCGCGGTAGATCGGGTTGGCGATTGTCAGGCCGCCAGCCGGATCGCGCTGCACCAGACCAAGATCGACGACAAATTGGCGATCATCTGCCGGCAGATCCCCCAACGACCCGCCCGCCAGGATCGGCTCGATCACCCGCCGCACGCGCGGTTCGCGCAGCCGCTCGGCCAGGCTGTCCAGGTGCGTATCCTGGCGCTGGATCAGAATCTCCTTGGCTGCCGTAATGTGCTCCGCCGTGACCGCTTCTGGTTCGTCGTTGAGAACCTCCTCAACTGCAACCTTGGCCAACGCATTGACCAGCCACGGCTGCCCTTGCGTCAGCGCATAGGCGTAGGCAACCGCATCGGGCTGAAATGGCTGCCCGCTCTCATCCGTGTGCTGTTGGTAGAGGGCGGTGACATCTTCGAGCGTGAAGTTGCCGAGGCTCAGCGAGCGCGTCTTGATGTTGAATGGACTGGCCGTGTTCAGCCGTTCGCTGCCTCCTGACGCCACCTTGTAGTCGCGCACGTCGCGCAAGCCGATCAGCGCCAGCGACCACGGAAAGTTGTGCGGACGCCAGTTGTAGCCAGTGCGCAACTGGCGCAACACCGAGATCAGCGCAGTATTGGCCAGGGCATCGATCTCGTCGATAAACAGCACCAACGGGCGAGGCGCTGCCTCCGCCCAAGCACGCAATGCAGTGCTGATACGCTCTCCAGCATCAGCCTTCGGCCATGGCGGCGGGCGCAAGGATTCTGGCAGCCAAACGGATGCCGCGTTGCGCCAACTGCTCAGAATCGCCAGTTCGGCGGCGCCGGGGTCATCGTTGAAGGCTGCTCCGACTTCGACCGAGACCAGCACCGCCACATACTCCCCAGATGCGGTCAGTTCTTGCGCCAGGCTGATCATCGCCGTGGTCTTGCCGCTCTGGCGCGGGGCATGAATCACGAAATAGTTTTGGTCCGCCACCAAGCGCCGCGCCAGCGGCACGCGCGCCGCCGCCGGCAACATGTAGTGGATATCGGGCTTACACGGCCCGGCAACGTTAAAGCGACGTGGCATGATGCTCTCCTTGACCAGAAATGATAGATTCATGGCTTGCCTGCATCATATCACTTTCCGTCTGCTTTTCGCCATTCACCTCAGCCCCGGCTCGGCGAGCCCCGCCGAAGCGTCGTCTAACACCAGCACCCAACTGTGCCATTCCAGCGGTGCGCTAAAGCTGCGTGCGCCCTGCTTGGGCAACTCGCCGATCAGTTGCGCCAGACCGGTGTGCGTGTCGTACCACCAGGCCCTGACCGCCGGCCCGCTGATCTTGCTCAGGTCGATGACAGCGGTCTGCACGGCGTCGGGGAAGTAGATCATGGCGTAGCTCCCATCTTCGTTGCGCGTCGCGCTCATGTGTAGCCCGCCAGCGCCATTCTCCGAAACGATCAGGCTGTCGTCGGGCACGCGGCTGAAGTAGGGGCGGCTCTCCATCAGCCGGCGCAGGTGGATCATCTGCGCCGCGCCGGGCCGATCCATCGCCTCCCACCAGTAGCGGTCGGGGTGGTTGACCGGCGTATAGCGCGGGCTGCAAAATTGCCAGATCGAGTGGTGACCATAGGTGACGCCACAGCCGCCGGCAAAGACGGAGCGATAGACCTGGCGGCGCACATCGTCGTCGCGATAGTAGCCATTGGCCGGGTCCCAGGTCGGCCACGGGCTGACCGGGTGATCCTCGTAGTTTGGTTCGGCGTCCACCGTCGGCTTGATCGGCGTCAAGGCGTAGTCATGGGCCACGCTCTGCCAGGTGGGCGCATCGTGACCGCTGCCATGACCAGACTGAATCATGTTGAAATCCAGCCAATCTTCGTGATGCAGGTCATACGAGGTGGAGCGGAGGATGCCGCCCGGCGGGTGATAGGTCATCAGACACGGCCCGCCCACCCCGCGCCGAATGCCGGCTGCCATGGCGCGCCAGATCGGTCGCCAATCCTGCCCTTCGTGGACAGGCGGACGGTCGCCGCCCAGAATCCAGATGATGTTGCTGTCCTGGGAATAACGGTGCGCCAGCCATTCGCCGTAGGCATAGGCGTTCGTCTCATCGAAGATTCTTGGCCCCGCGCCCCACATGGGCGTCACCTTGTCGCCCCAGGTGGGCAGCAGGCCGATATAGAGACTGTAGTCCGCCGCCATGCGGATGACCTCGTCCATGTGAGCGAAGTAGGCTTCGTTGGGTTGGGCCGGGTCGCAGTTGTGCAGCGGCAGATCGCCATAGGCGTTGGGCGTGCGCAGACCGTCGAACTCGGCCAGCGCCACCGCCTGGATGACGTTGAAGCCCTTCTGGGCGCGGTTCGCCAGGAAGCGCCGCGCCTCTTCACGCGTCAAGCGATGAAACAGCTCCCAGGCGGTGTCGGCCAGCCAGAAGAAAGGCTTGCCATCGGCGCTCATCAGAAAGCGGCCATGCGGGTGAACCTGGATGCGGGGCAGATGGGTGCGTGGTTGACTGAACATTTTGAGTTTGTGTTCCTCGTGATCAATTTTTCTCTTTTGTTGCCAAAAACAGCGCGTCGCCGTTGAAGCGGTTCATGCCAATCCGTGACGGAAAACCATATTGGATATTGGGTGTCGTTATGCGCCGGGTCTCCAGATCGATGAGTATGCAGCGATAGCCGCTTAGGTCAAGCTCAAGCGCCACGTCAAAGGCGTAAGGGCTATAGACCGCGACCGTCGCCAGGTCGTCCGTCGCGGCGGCGCGAATCTCCGGGTCGTCGTTGCCCACGATGGCCGCAGGATTCGCCCAGAACAGGCCGTAGCTCTCGAAGATCCAGCGGGCGAAGCCAACATCCCACGCGCCATCCAGGTGTAGCGCCTCGTCCCAGTCGAACGGCTCGAAGGAGCGATGCGCGTTGAGAAAGTTCATGCCCCGTCTGTGGAAACTCCAGACGCCGTGTGCACCATAGGTCACGCCCATCTTGGCGCCGGAAAGCAGACTCTGCCAGGTGGCCTTGCGCACATCGAAGGCGCTGAAGCGGGTGCGACTGCCGGTGCGACCGTGGCCTTCGTAGGGGGGCTCGCTGTTGACCACCGGGCGCTTGACCGGATAGGCGGCGAACTTCTGCGCGAAAGTATAGGGCTGATGCTGACCCGTCGCGCTGTGCCCGGACTGAAACATGTAGAAATCGACCACATCCATGAACGATCTGGGTAGATCGCCCTGGGGGTGCAGGTGCATGGAGAGCAGCGCATTCGGGCAGACCTCTCGCACAGCCCGCAACGCGGCCATGTAGTACGGCTCTTCCTGGGGCGACTCGAAACGCGTGTCGCCGCTGATGAAGAAGATGGGGTCGAACTTCTTGAACCGCTCGGCGGCGAAGGTCGCCCAGGGCTGCACCGCCTCGAACGACATGGCCGATGCCACCGGGCTGCCTTGCGAGCAGCGCGTGCCCGGCGCGTAACTGCACCAGAGCACGCCCAGCACTGGCTTGAGGCCCTGCTCGACTGCCATCTCCACCATAGCCTCGGCCTTGGCGAAATAGGCTTCGTTGACTGCGCTGAAATCCCAGTTGCCGTTGGCGTCCGGCAGGAACGGATCCATATTCGCCGACGACATGCTGGTGTCGTGGGTGACGGGCAGGATGCTGATCTGCAACGCGGTGAAACCCTGCAAGCGGCGATGGGTGAGATAGCGCGCCCACTCTGGAATGGAGAGGTTGGAGAAGGCCATCCACGCGGTGTCGGCCAGATAGAAAAATGGCGTTCCACTCTCAGTCATGAGAAAGTGCTGAGGATGAACCAAGAGCCGAGGCGGTCGATTAGGTGGGTAGTTTGCCATGATGTGTGATGATTCCTCTCGTGCTGATAAATGTGTCATTCTTTGAGCGCGCCGGCCGTCAGTCCAGAGACCATGTAGCGCTGGAGAAAAATATAGAGGAGTACAATTGGCGTAATGGATATCAACACACCGGCCATCAACTGAACATAGTTCGATGCAAACTCACCCTGGAATTGCAGCAGGCCGGCGGGCACGGTGCGCCACTGGCTGGCGCTGATGAGCACCAGCGCGATGAGCAGCTCGTTCCAGGTCGCCAGCGCGTCGATGATGAAAAGCGTGGCAAGCGCCGGCGCCGAGAGCGGCATGAGAATGCGCCAAAAGATGCTCCATTCATGGGCGCCATCCATGCGCGCCGCTTCGAGCAGTTCGGAGGGGACGGTGCGAAAGAAGCCGCGCATGACGAAGATCTGAAAGGGCAAGCCAAAAACGACATAGGGCGGAATCAGAGCAAAGAGTGTGCCCTGGATGCCGAGCTGTTTCATCATGACCAGAAGCGGCGTCAGCGTGACGTGAATCGGAATGGCGATGCCTACCAGGAAAAAGATGAAAATCACGTTGTTGAAGCGAAAGTTCATCTTTGCCAGAGGATAGGCCGCCAGCGACGCAATGACGATCCCCAGCGGCACTTTCATGATGATCACCAGCAAGCTGTTGCGAAAATAGGTGGAGAAACCGCCAACGTTCCAGGCGCGGACGAAATTCGAGAAAACAAATTCCCTCGGCCAGGCAAATACACCATTGTCAAAGAGGTCTCCCATGCTGCGCACCGAGGTCAACAGGATGATCATAAATGGCGTCAGCCAGGCCACCGCCATGACGATCAGAATCGCATAGAGAACGGTATTGGTGAATCGTTCCTGCGCCTTTATACTTGTTGGTTTTTGAGCCATCGTTCCTACTCCATCTTTTGATCGGGCAATGTGCTTGCCAGCGCCAATAACTGTGGCGCTTTGCGATGAAAATCAAGGTCGGCCACGCTTGTCACACTGTAAGCATGACCTACGGAGGAGCTATCCGATTGCCCATCCGTTGTTGTTTTTCAGATCAACACAATCAATCGCGCGACATGCGTCGAATATAGGGGATCGCCATCACCAGAGTGATGGCGGCAATCACCCAGGCAATGGCCGCGCCATAGCCGGCGTGATAATACTGAAAGGCGTTGAAATACATCCACGTCCCCAGCACCTGGGTCGCTCGCCCAGGCCCGCCATAGGTCATTGTGTAGATGAGATCGAATGTCTTGAAGGAATTGATCACAGCCAGGGAGAAGACAATGACATTGGCTTCTCGCAACCAGGGCAGCGTAATGCGAAAGAAGAGTTGGCGTCCGTTGGCGCCATCCATCTTGGCTGCTTCGTATTGTTCCTGGGGAATCGTCTGCAAGGCGGCCAGATAGAGCACCATGGGGAAACCAACGCCGCCCCAGATAGCTGTGACAAAAGTTGCGGCCAGCGCGGTCTCGAACAACGAGAGCCAACCCCGTGCATAGTCGCCAAGTCCAATCGCTCTCAAGACCTCGTTGATGAAGCCGAATTGCGGGTTATACATCCACGCCCAGATCATGCCCACAGCGACAAGCGGCAAGATCGCCGGCCCATAGAAGATCGAACGAAGTATCGTGCGCCCGCGCAGTTTACGATCCAACGCCACTGCCAGCAACAGACCAATCACCGTTGGAATCAGCAGCACGCCGATGGTCCACATGATGTTGTTACGCAACGCCAACCGCGCTGTGTCGTCTGCAAAGAAGACCTGGCGATAGTTCTCCAGGCCGATGAACTTGATGTCTGCCGATAGCCCATCCCAATCCATGAAGCTGATCGTCAACGATTGGTACATGGGGTAGACCAGGAAGATCAGATACCAGATCAGCGCCGGCGCCAGGAACAGATAGGGCGTCAGACGGAAGGGACGGCGTCTGCGCTTGCCGCCGGTAGGCGGCGTTGCTTGTCGAGAAGGGTCGATGCCCTTTGCTGCAATGGTCATAGAGATTCGCCATCCTTTCGTTTGCACCACATGTCATAACGAACGTAGGTGCGGTTCTCAACCGCACGCCCATTGTCGAGCGCATTCATGCGGCTGCAAGCCGCACCTACGTTGACTACTCGCTACCTGCTACTTTTTTACTGCTTGGCCTGCCACTCTTCGACGCGTTGTTGCATCAACGCCGCGCCTTCTTCGGGCGTCATCTGCTTGGCGAGCACGCCAGCCTGCACCTCGAAGAAGCCATCCATCAGTTCCTTGACGAAGGCCTGGTCTGTGGGCGGATAGGTGCTTTCGGCGGCCAGGATAACGTTGCGCCATTCGCAACTCAGCGGCCACTCGTTGCAGTCGGGGTTGACGCCGACCGTTGCCGACGCCGAGAAGTCGTTAATGAAGAACTGCTTCTGTGTCTCTGGGCTGGTGATGAAGTTGATCAGCTCCGCAGCTTCGTCGGGATGGGCGGCGCCTGCCGGTATCATCCACTGTTCGGGGAAAGTGGAGAAGCGCAGCGGCTCGTGGTCAGTCGGCGGCAGGTAGAAGCTGAAGAGGCTCGTATCCTGTTCCAGGTTCTTCAGCACGCCTTCCAGCCAGTCGCCTTCCAGCACCAGACCCGCGTCACCGGCGTAGAAGGGGAAGCGCGAGTCATCGGGCGACACAGTCAGAAAATCGGGCACCACCCACTCGTTGTCGATCCACTTCTGGAAGGTGGCGTAGGAGTCGATGACGCACTGCTGGTCCCAGCTCTCCTCCAGGAGATTGAGCTTGTCGTGCAGTTCCGGGCCGCAGTGGTGTTCCAGGAAGTAGTCGAGGACGCGCATGGGGTGCCAGCCAAACTTTCCGCCAAAGGTGGCGCAGTACATGCCGGCGTCCTTCATCTTGGCGCAAAGCTCTTCCTGCTCAGCGAAGGTGGTCGGGATCGCCCAGCCGTTTTGCTCGAAGATGTCCTTGCGATACCAGAAGCCCATGCCGCGGGCATGATAGGGCACGCCGTAGAGCTTGCCATCCGAGGTGATACGGTCGATGACCCACGGCGCAAACTTGTCGCTCCAGCCATACTTCTCGTAATAGGACGCCAGATCCATGACCTGCCCGGCATCGATGAAGGGCTGGGCAATAGAGCCGCCCCACATGAAGAAGAGATCCGGCGGGCTGCCCGAGGCCATGGCTGTCTTGAGTACGTCCGGATAGATGGCCGCGCCGCTGCCGGCGGTGGACTCAAT
Organism: uncultured Caldilineaceae bacterium; assembly: GCA_964560495.1. Taxonomy (GTDB): domain Bacteria; phylum Chloroflexota; class Anaerolineae; order Caldilineales; family Caldilineaceae; genus UBA5069. The sequence goes on along the minus strand of CAZLMM010000035.1, from coordinate 32,609 downwards.
GGAGATATCAATGTTCGGGTGCTCTGCCTTGAAGGCGTCGATGACCGGCTGCCACTGCTCCTGAGCGTCGGCGCTGAAGATGTTGGCCCAGCGCAGCGTGATCTTTTCGCCTTCGGCAGCCGGTTCTGCGGCGGCCGGCTCAGCGGTAGCCTCGCCTTCCGCCGGCGCAGCCGCGGGCGGCGGCGTCGCCACGCAGGCGCTCAGCATTGCTGTCAGCGCCAACACGGCAAGGGTTGTCCATAACAACTTCTTGAAACTCATGATGCTTTCCTCCAATGGTGTTGTGAACCTACACGTTGTTTGTCGATTTGTTTGATCTCTTTCATTCTTCTGATCTTCATGCCATGTCCTCTGTCTCCTTTCTTTGTACATACGCTGCATCACAATATGGTTCAACGTGATGACCGTTGTGGTCATCCAACCGGTAAAGTCAATGGATGATCAGCCGAATTTGTCACGCTGCAAGCGTGACCTGCGACCTATACCCATTAACAAATAACCATCAACCATTCACCGTTTATGATTCACCATATCACCCCCCGGCGTGGGTGATATTGCGCACGCTCTGCTGTAAATTTTCGATTGCAAAGACCTGCTTCCAATCATCGCGGAAGATCAGGGGCCTGGCCTGCTCGATGGCGAATTTGGCGCCATCCGAAAAGGGGAAGCCCGACTCGTCGAAAATGATTGCCAACTCGGTGCGGATGTGTCCAAGCATGAAATCGCGCGCCGCCCCCTCCGGCACTCCCATGCGGATCGCCTCATCCATGCCCTCGCGGATCACCGTGATGCAGGTGGCGGCCAGCGTCTCGGCCATGGCCGGCTCCAGGATCGCCATCTGCTCGGTGGTGATCCGGTGCGAGCGGATGATCGGCCCATACATGGCCTTGGCGATGGCTTCGCCTTTGGCGTAATCCTCCTCTGGCCCCTGGTGCAAGGCGCAGACGATGCTCTGTTTGGCATAGACGCCGCCAAACCAATCGCGCATGGCCCTGGGGTCCGTCTCGTCATGAAAGACCGGCGGGTGACATGGGTGAGTGATGAAATAGGAGATGTCGGCCCGCTGAGGCAACACGCCAGCATAGCCGGCAGCCGGATCCAGACCGATCACCATGACGCTGCTGCGCAGCCCCGGCACAATCTCCCGGCAAATTTTGCCGATCAACGCGTCGGGCACGGCTAACACCACCACATCCGCCTGGGCCAGCGCCCCCTCCTGGGGTGTCACGGAAATGCCCAACGCCGTTAGCGCCTCGATCCCCTGCGGGCTGACCTCCACATAAAGCACCCGATAATCGGGATGATTGCGTAGATTGTTTGTGATGCGCCGTCCCATCTTGCCGCCTGCGCCCATCAATGCGATTGTGGTCATTTCTTGGTTCTCCTTTACTCTACGCTATTGCTCCACGTTGAATGCGTCCAAAATAATCCGCCGCACCGTTCTGGCCTCCCTTGAGCGAAACCTGCAACCCATCGAAGGCCGCAACGCTCGAACTGGCGCGGCAGAGCGGCGCGCCCGGCGCCACGGGCATGATCATCTCCAGGGCAAAGACGCCCAGGGCCCGCGCCGCATAGCCCGATGTGTCGCCGCCAGCCACGCAGACGCGCGGCAGCGGATGTCTTTCCAGGATCGCCCGCAGAATCTCGCCCTGACGCTGCGCCAGACGCTGCCCGATCTCCGCTTCGGGTGCGCCGCTCGTGGCTGCATGGGCGCGCGTTGCGTGCAACGCCGGATCGTCAGGCCCAAGCGCGCTGAAGAGTACGACGCTATCGCCGGCGTTCAAACTGTCGAGCGCACGCTCCACTGTCTCCGCCGCAGCCAGGCGCGCCTGCGCCGGGTCGATCAGGCGCTCCGTCGCCAGGCGCATGAGCCGAAACCCTTGCTGGCTGGCCCACTCGATCTGGCTGGCAGTGGTCGGCGCAGCGCTGCCCGACATGACGAGCAATTGGCGCACCGGCCCCGGCGCAGTCAACTTTGGCGGCGGTTCGATCAGCCCAGCCCCACGCAGATAGGCCGTCAGTCCCACTTCCACGCCGGATGAGCCGACCACGAAGAGCGGTTGCGCGCTGCGCCGTCGCCAGAGCGTTTCGCACACGCAAGCCAGATGCTGTTCATCCACCGTGTCGAAGAGCACGAGCTCCGCGCCGCCGGCCAGCGCCGCATCCAGCACCGCGCTTGTCGCATCCACGCCCTGGGCCAGGGTCAGGATGTCCACCAGGCCGATGCTGCGGCTCGTCTGCTGGGCCAGGTGCAGGCGCAGGTCGCTCTCGGCCATGGGCGTGATGGGGTGACGGCTCATGGTGGGGTGACGATCCAGTCGATAGGTGACGCCGCCCACGCTGGCGAAAAGGTTGCCAAAGACGACGTAGCGTTTGAGCTGCGTTGCGCCCACAATCAGCGGGACGAAGGGCGAGCGATAGACTGACTGACCTACATCGATGGCGCAACCGATGCTGCCGATCTCGGGCGACGAATCGAAGGTCGAACAGATTTTGTAATGAATGATGGGCGCGCCATACGCAGCGAGTTGTTGAAAGGCCGGGCGCAGCTCCTGCTCCATCTGCGCTGGCGGCATGGAACGAGTAACGCCCGCCACTCCAAACGCCCGCAAGCCCTGGAAGCGCGCCAATTGTGCTGGCGTGGGTGGCTGCAAAAAGAGCGCCGCCTTCAGCCCGCCCAGAGTCAACGCCTCCATCACGTCGGTGGAGCCGGTGAAATCGTCGCCGTAATAGGTGAGGAGCAGATTGGTGGTCACGGTTTACGTTTTACGAGTGTCGTTCGCCATATCGAGCGAGCGCCTGACGCAGCTCGACGTGATCCTGCCCATAGGAATGCAAGTCGATGCCAGCGACCGCAGCCTCCCAGGCCTGGCGCAGACTCAGCGCGCCGGCTGCCGGCCCGCCCGGGTGCGCCAGAACGCCGCCGCCGGCCAGGTGCATGAGATCGACGCTGCCCAGTGCGCGGTAGGTGTCCGGCGCTTGCAGCGCAGTCTGGCCGGATGAGAAGACCGGCATGGCGGTATAGCCGCCGGCCATGGGCGTCAGACAGGTGCGCGCCGACTCGATCACCGATTCATCAGACTCGCAGAACTTGTTGGCCAGCCCGTTCACGTGCAGATGATCTGCACCGGCCAGCCGCCAAAATTTCTGCCACGCCGTGAAGGAAAAACCCAGCAGCGGATGGCGGCTAAGGCTGCCCCAGCCGTTGCGATGGCCGTGAATCGGCAACTGGCTGTGGCGACGCAGAGCCAATACACCAGCCAGCCCCACGCTGTTCAGGCTCACCATGACGCATGTTCCGCCGGCGGCCAACACCATATCGTGATGGCGGCGCATGGCATCGATCTCGTCGCTGATGTTGAACGCATACATCACCCGCTTGCCCGTGCGCTGGGCGTACTCATCCACCACGCGCATCACGGCCTTCACCCGCTGTTCGATGGTCGAGTAGGGAGGGCTGGCGATGAGCTCATCGTCCTTGACGAAATCCAGCCCCGCCTCGGCCAGCGTCTTGACCAGGCCGGCGGTCTCATCCGGTGAAAGACCCACACTGGGTTTGATGATCGTGCCGATGAGCGGCCGATCATACACGCCGCTGAGCCGTCGCGTGCCCTCCACGCCAAACGTCGGGCCGGGCTGGGCCTGCACAAAGGCGTCGGGCAGTGTCATGTCCAGCAGACGCAAGCCCGAAAAATAGCCCAATTCGAATAAATTGCCTGCAACCATGGTCATCAAGTTGATGAGCGACTGACCAATGTTGATGAGCGGAAAAGAGAGCGTCACCCTGGCGCGACGATACATCGGCTGCATTGCGCCTTTGGGCGCTCGCGCTCCAGGCAGGCTAGGCGCTCCAACCGTCTCCATCTCCTCGATGCGTTCGACGATTGCGCCATGGCGCGCCTGCAATGCGGGCGTCTCGCCCGGCACGGACACAAATGTGCCCGACGATTGCTCGCCGGCCATGGCCGCCGCTGCTTTTTCCAGTGGGTGCGCCGTTTCGATCAAATAGACCGCAAAGATGCGTTCCATCATTCGTAAACCGTAAACAAACCTGACATTTCCGACTACATTCTGTGCAAAAACTCTCGCAACAGCGGATACACCTGCTGATAGAGGGCGTAGCGCGGCGCATAGGCTGCGACTGCCGCACTTTCTGGCTCGACCCGCCGTCGCTGCTTCACCGTCTCCGCCGCCGCCGCATAATCGGCGTAGACGCCGGCAGCCACGCCGGCCAGCAGCGCCGCGCCCAGGCACGCCGCTTCCGTCACCTGGGGCACAAGTAAGGGGATGTGGCAAATATCCGCTTTTAGCCGTAGCCAGAGCGGGCTGTTTGCGCCGCCTCCCACCGCGTGCAGTTCTTCGATGGTCAAACCCGCCTCTTGCAGCAACTCCAGGTTGAGGCGCAGTTCGAAGGTCAGCGCCTCCAGGATCGCTTTGGCGATGGTCGCCCGGTTGCTGGCAAAGGTCAACCCCAGAATCGCCCCTTTTGACCCGGTGTCCAACGTGGGCGTACCGCTGCCGGCAAAGTGGGGCAGAACAAGCAATGGTGTTGGCCCGGCCGGCGCGCCGGCCAGCAACAGATCGTAAGCGTCCTGGCCTGTGCGAGCTGCCTCTTCCACTTCCCAACGTCCACATGTGTCGCGCAACCAGCGCAGCAACAGCCCGCCGCTGTGGTTGAGCGTCATCGCCAGGTAGAGACCCGGGACGACATGGCGATAGACCGAGATGCCGCCCTCACGCAGCGTCGCGTCCAACACAGGCTCGCTCATTGCCACTTCCACCACCTCGGCCGTGCCAGTGGAAACCATCGCCCGCCCCGGCGCTATCACACCGCTGCCCAGCGCGGCGCACGCCTGATCGTGGCCGCCGCTGACCAGCAGCAGCTCGCCAGCGATGCCCAGTTCGCGCGCCAGCGCTGGACGCAGCGCACCCACCACGCCGCCTTGCTGCGCCACTGGGGCCAGCCGGCACGGGTCAATCGCACAGCGGTCCAGCAAGTCTTCGGCCCAGCCCCCGCTCATCATGTCCAGCATCTGTGTGCGTGAGGCCAGGCAGGGGCTGATCACCGCCGCGCCGCCCAGCCGCCGCAGAAAGAAATCTTCGTAGAGCAAAAATTGCGCCGCATTGCGCCAGGTTTCCGCCTCATTGCGCTGGATCCAGAGCAGCTTGGGCAGCGTGTTGATGGTGTGTACGGGCATACCGGTGCGGGCAAACAGCGCCTCACCACTGAACGTCTCCGCCAGCCAATGATTCTGCTCGGTCGTGCGCGTGTCCATGCCGAGGATGGCCGGGCGCAGACCGCGCCCCTCTTCGTCGACAGGAATGACAGCCTCGCCCTGACAGGAGATCGCCAGTGCCACCGGCGGATCATCGCCTGTGGCTGCCATGCACGCCTCGGCCAACGCCTGCCAGGTGAGACGCCAGACAAGCTCCGCATCTTGCTCGGCCCACCCGGCGTGCGGCGCGTCGATGCCGTATTCGCGCCGCCCCTGGCTCACAATCGAGCCGTCCGCGCGAAAGATTGTTGCTTTGCAGCCGGTTGTGCCGATGTCCAAACCGATCAGAGACATAACTGCCCACCTTCTGTAGTAAGCCAGTGAGTCAGTGAGTCAGTCGAACAGTGACTCTTTCACTGTTCACTGACCACTGTTCACTGA
>CAZLMM010000035.1:0-26852 GCA_964560495.1 uncultured Caldilineaceae bacterium | reverse complement strand
CACTGTTCACTGACCACTGTTCACTGATCCATACGTCCACGCATACTAATCTAGCTCTATCACCTGGTTCCGTGCTGCCGATTCGTACGCCGCATAGACCAGGCGCATGGTCTTCAAATTGTCCTCGCCGGTGTTCTCTGGCGGCCTCCCCGTGCGCAGCGCCTGCAAAAAATTCTGGTGCAGCGGGACCATGCTGGCGTGATTGACGTCGTAGGCCGGATCCGCCCAGTTGTAATGTGGGGGCGGACAGCGCCGAATCTGCGTGCCTGCATCCGTGGTCAGGCGAATCCAGAAATCTGGCCCCAATTCCAGCGTGCCCTGCGCACCTTCCAGGTAGATCAGTTCTTCAGGGAAATGGCCCCACTCCGTCTTCGTGACAAAGCTCATCTCCACATTGGCAATCGCGTTGTCCATTTGCAGCGTAATCGATGCCACATCTTCGGCCACGATGTCGTCGCGTATGCGCAGGTGCTGGCAATAGAGGCTGCGCGCCTCGCCCAGAAAAAAACGCGCCAGGTCCAGTTGATGGCTGCCCTGGTCGGCGACGATCAGCTTCTCCAATGTTTTGAGCAGCGGCTGGTTTTGCCACACAAAGGGTTCCAGTGCATGCAAAAACTGAAAACGACCACGAAAGACCCGGCCGATGTGGCCTTCGTCCAGCACGCGTTTCATCTCGCGGATGGGCGCTTGCCAGCGGTAGTTCTCATGCACAAAAAAGGGCACACCAGCGCGCTTGCAGGCTTCCACCATGGCAGAGGCCGTTGCATAGTCCGGCGCCATCGGTTTCTGGCAAATCACCGGCACTTTGTACTTGGCGGCCATCAACACCAGCGGTGCATGAATTGGCACTTCGGTGATGATATCGACAAAGTCGAGCTGTTCGTTGCGAAATAACTCCTCTGGGTCGCCATAGACGCGGGGCACGTTGAAACGCGCGGCCACCTTTTCGGCCTTGGCAACGGTGCGGTTATAGACTGCCACCAGCTCGACTCCACCCACTTCGAGCCAGGCTGGAATCTGATAGAGTGACCAGAAACCCGTGCCAAGCACGGCGAAGCGCAGATTGGACATACTCCCCCTACGGTTTTAAGAGCACCTTCATGACGTTGCCAGCCTTCACCTGGGCAAAGCCGCTGGCGAACTCTTCCAACGGCAAGATCTGTGAAATCATTGGCTTCAAGTTGAGCCTGTTTTGTTCTAACAGTTGCACCATGCGCCGCCAGGTCTTCCAGGTGCGGCCCATCGTGCTGATCAGCTTGATCTCACGCCGCGTCATCGTGAAGAAAGGGTTGAACGCGACCGGCTCATTGAAGGTGCCGATGGTGACAACCGTCCCTATAGTGCGCACCAGTTCAAAGGCTTGATCCAGCGCCGATTGGGTGGCTGCGGCCTCAATCACAAAGTCAGCGCCGCGACCTTGCGTCATTGCTTTCACCACGGTCGCTGGGTCGTTCTGCGTCACGTTCACCACGGTGGCGCCACTCGTTGCCGTCGCAATTTCCAGACGAGCTGCGCTCTTGTCTGTCATCACCACATTGACGCCGCCGGCGATCAATGTCTGGGCGGCCATGATGCCGATCGGGCCGCAGCCGATCACAACGGCTGTGTCGCCGGGGTCATGCGGCTCCACTTCGACAGCATGGACGGCCACCCCCAGATTCTCTAGCAGTGCGCCCTCTTCCATGCTTACGTTGTCGGGCAGCTTGCACAGCACGCGTTCAGGTAGCACTGCGTATTCGGCGAAGGCGCCGCGCCGCTTGCCATAGATCTCACGCTGCTCGCACATGTTGGTGTAGCCTCTGTGGCATTGATAGCAGTGACCACAGTGGATCAGCGGATCGACGGTGATGCGGTCTCCGGGGCGGAAGCGCGTCACTGCTGGGCCAGTTTCCACCACGTTGGCAGCCACCTCATGGCCGAGCACCGTTGGCAACTGAATCGTCGGATCGCTGGCCGCCCACCCGTTCCAGTCGTAGACCTTGGTTTCACCCACGCAAATCGCACAGTAGACGACTTGAAAAAGCACATCGTCTGCCTGTTCCAGCCGCGGCGCTGGAATATCCAGCAGGGAGAGGCCCGGCTCCGGTCGCTCTTTGACTAACGCACGCATACGCTTCTCCCCTCACTAGATCGCCGACATGCCGCCGTCAACCAGAAAGATGCCGCCCGTACAAAAGCGTGACTCATCCGAGGCCAGGAAGACGGCCAGACCCACGACATCCTCACTCGCACCGATGCGCCCCAGCGGGATGGCGGCGGCCAGCCGCTGACGGACGCCCGCTTGCTGCAACACACCTTCGATGAGCGGCGTCTCGGTCGTGCCCGGCACCAGCGCATTGACGCGGATCTGATCGCGCCCATAGTCCACGGCCATGATGCGCGTCAGCCCGATGATGCCCCCTTTGCTGGCGCTGTAGGCGGTGTAGCCGGGCGCACAGCCCAGCCAGCCCGTCGGCGATCCCACATGGATGATCGAGCCGCCGCCTTGCTGCAGCATCTGTGGAATCGTGTACTTGGAGCACAACCACGGCCCGCGCAGATTGACAGCCAGCGTGCGCTCCCACACCTCGTCAGTCAGCTCATGGGCGCGGGCGTCGCTGCCAAACATCTGCACGCCGGCGTTGTTGTAGAGCACGTCGATGCGACCATACCGCTCGATGACGGCCTGCACCATCCGCTGCACATCTATGCTCTGCGCCACATCGGCCTGGACAAAGAGCGCATCGCCGCCCGCCGCCCGGATTGCGGTCACCGCGGCCTCGCCGCGTGCCGGGTCGATTTCGACCAGCACCACTTGCGCACCCTCGCGGGCATACCCTTCTGCGACGGCCCGACCCATGCCCACACCGGCGCCCGTTACAATGGTCACTTTCCCCTGTAACCGCATCTGTGCTCCCTTGGCGCCAAGGCGCCTACTCCACTTCGCTGTCACGCATCCAAGAGCCGCCGGCCAGAAAGCCGCCATCGACGGTCACATTCTGGCCGGTGATGTACGACGAAGCCGGCCCGGCCAACAAGAGGGTCGTCCCGACCAGTTCGGCTGGATCGCCGGCGCGGCGCATCGAGATGCGGCTGCGAAACCAGCGCGCCTTACTGGGATCTGCCCACAGCGCTTCAGTCAGCGGCGTCAAAAAGAAGCCGGGCGTCAGGCAGTTGACCTGAATGTTGTCCGGCGCCCACTCCACGGCCATGACCTTGGTCAATTGCGCCAATCCACCCTTGCTCAGGCCGTAGATCGAGACGTTGTCCAGGCCGAAGAAAACGTTCATAGAGCTGATATGGATGATTTTTCCGCCACCCTGCGCTGCCATCAACGGATGGGCAGCCTGGCTCAGAAAGTAGGGTGCGCGCAGGTTCACATCCACGACGGCGTCGAAATCTTCGCCAGTCACCTGGTCGATGGGTTTGCGCCGATTGGTGGCCGCACAGTTGATCAGAATATCCAACCGGCCAAGTGCGGCGTGAGCATCGGCCACCAATTGACGGCAGGCATCGATGCGCTCGATGTCGGCGGTCAACCCCACTGCGCGCCCCCCTTTTTGCTCGATGGCGCGGCAGGTCTCCTCGATGCGGGCCAGGTCACGACCATGCACCGCCACCGCTGCACCCGCTTCCGCCAATGCAACGGCCAACACATGACCAATGCCGCCCGATGCGCCGGTGATCAGCGCAGCCTTGCCTGCCAACGAAAACAGACGTTCAAAGATCGAAGATGAGTCCATGATCGGTGCGTGATCCCTTCTGTCTACACCACACGGTAGAGCGGTTCTTCCCCAGCCAGCGCACGCAGGCAGTTTTCGATAGCCATCTCGCCCATGCGGCGCTGGCCATCCAACGTGCGGCCACCGATGTGGGGCGTCAAGACGACGTTGGGCGACGTCAGCAACGCGCTGCCGGTTGGGGGTTCGTCGGCAAAAGCATCGATGCCGGCCCCGCCCAGCTTTCCTGCGGCTAATGCGGCCGCCAACGCCTGTTCGTCGACGAGCTGGCCGCGCGCCGTGTTGATGAGCAGCGCCGTGCTTTTCATCTTGGCCAGCTCCGCCGCGCCGATCAAGACACCCTCGATCTGTTCCGCCGGTGCGTGGAGGGAGACGACGTCAGCCGTAGTCAGCAGTTCGTCGAGATCCACGAAGCGCACCTGATGCGCAGACGCAAAGTCCTGATCGGGGAACGGGTCGTGGGCGATGACCTGCATCCCAAAACCCTGAGCACGCCGGCAGACCGCCTTGCCGATGCGCCCCAAACCGACGATGCCCAGGATCTTCTCCGCCAGCTCCATGCCAAAGAACGGCTTCCAGCCGCCGGCGCAGGTTTCTAGATGCGCCGGCACAATCTTGCGCGCCAGCGCCAGGATCAGCGCCAGCGTGAGGTCAGCCACAGAATCGTGGATCGAACCGGGCGTGGCGCTCACGACGATGCCGTGTGCGCGGGCTGCCGCCAGGTCGATCGTTTCAAGCCCCACCCCGTGCTTGACGATGGTCTTGAGCCGGGGCGCGGCTGCGATCACCGCCGCGGTCAACTCGTCGGTGCCGGTGATGATCGCGTCCATCTCCGGCAAGACGGTCAACAGCTCCGCTTCCCGATAGGCGCGGCCGCCGACCCCGTTGGGAACTACCTCGCAGCCGGCCGCTGCCAGTTGCGCCAGATGTTCCGGGAAAACTTGTCCAAACGAGCGTGATCCGATCAGGACGCGCCAGGATTCGGTTGGTTGTGTTGTCATCGCGACGTCTCACTCTCTTGAGGATCAACGCCCAGCAGGTGTACGGCAATCTCGCGCAGTCTGGCGGGGTCGCCTACATAAAGCCAGAGCACCATCTGATCCGTGCTGGTCGCGCGGCCCGTGGCGCCGCCGATGGTCTGCCCCATACACTCCAGTTCGCCAAAGCCACCGAAGCCGCCGCCGTCGTTGTAGATGTGCACCGAATGGCCGTGACGCCCCGGTCGCCCGGCCGGCTCTTCGGCGTAGCCGGCTGAAGGGTTGTTGAAGAAGTTGCGCACGAGCAGATAGCTGCGTTCGGCGTCGAGCCAATTGAAGTAGGCCAGCCGCCCCGTGAGGTGCGCAGCTTTGTAGCCCACCTTGTAGCGCTGCTGGCCGGTGATGCGCAGACGCACATGGTTGGCGGCAATCGTCTGATGGGCCGCGTCGACTGGTTCAAAGTAGTCCGTGTATTCCACGCGCGGCGAGGCTGGAATGATCAACTCACCGCCTGGGTTAAGTTGGATCAGATTCCAGACCTCGCTCACAATGCCATCAGCCCTGTCTTCGCGCAGGGTGAGCACCTGCTCGTAGCCGGCATAGGTGACGCTGTCCATCAGTTCCGCAAAACCATCGACGTTTCGCAACGGGTTTTGCACGGGACGAATCACATTTTCCAGGTGCAGCGTCTTCAGGCCGGTTGACAGGTTGTAGGCGTGCAACGCCAGATCCTGGTGCAGTCGCCAGGTGTCTGCTGCCATCTGTTCCAGCGTGAATGCGCCTGGGTCCATCGCAGGCGGAAAGTGCAGGCTGTTCCAGAAGTCGCTGCGGTCGCGCACGAGAAACTGCACCTCGGGCGCAATCCAAATGCGCTCGCCGCCCAGGTTCCATTCGCCCGCCGCCAAGAATTCCTGGAACGCGTCCGCGGCGGCGAACGCTGGGTTGACCCAATACAGGCTGGGGCCGCCTGACTCCAGAAACGGGCCGAAGACGCGCCCGCCGCGCTGCGTGATGAGAATGTGCATGTCGCTTGCCAGTGCCAGCACCCCGTAGGGAATGCCGTTCTCTTCCAACCGCTGGCGGATCGTATACTCGGTGATTGGGTGATGCATAGACGATTACCTCTGCGTTTCAGCAATCAGGCGGCGCATCTGCGCCACTTCCTGCGCCATATCCGGTACGCGATAGATGCCGCCGCCCACAGCCAGTGTCGATGCTCCGGCGGCGACCAGGTCGGCGACATGCTCGGCTTTGACGCCGCCCGCCACCTGGATGTCCACCTGCGCGCCGGCGGCATCCACCAATGCACGCAAGCTGCGCACTTTGGCGAGCACCCGGCCATCGAAAGAGGCGCCCTTCACCCCTTCACCCGTCACACGGGAGAGCAAAAGCACCGCATCCACGTCGGCGATCACCGGCTCGAGCACGCTCACCGGTGTGCCCAGGGTGACAGCCAGCCCAACGCGCACCTTGTGCTGGCGGACGTGGAAGAGCGCCTCGTAGGGCATGGCCACGCTCTCCACGTGCAGCAGAATCAGGTCGGCCCCGGCTTCGACCAGCGGTGCGATGAAGCGCCGGGGGTCCAGAACACCCACATGCACCTCGAAAGGCAACCTGGTCAAGGGCCGTAGCGCGGCGATGGTGCGCGGCGGAAAACCCAAATCGGAGACGAAGTAGCCATCGAACACGTCCAGATGGATCAGATCGAGTCCGGCTGTCTCCAGGCGACGCACCTCGTCGGCCAAATGGCCGTGGTCGCCATTGAAGAGCGCTGCGCCCAGACGCACAGGCCGAGCGCAAGATTCATTGGTCACAGACTACTCCTCTGGTTCGATCGCGATGGCGCGAATGGGGGTCGCGTCCAGGGTCACAATCGGCAACGGCAAGGCAATCAGAAAGACCCGCTGCGTGCGCAACTCCACCAGGTTGGTCAGACACTCGATGACCGGGATGCCGGCGTTGTTGAGCAGCCGGTGGTTGGGATGATGGCTGACGCCGCGCACTTCGAAGCCCGAGCTGTCCGTGCCCAGGCAATTGATCTGGCGATCCTCCACCAGCCAGCGCACAGCCTCTTCGGTGATGAAGGGGCGGTCATGCGAGGCAGGTGTGCGATAGGAGGTGTGGCGGCCGGTCATCACCAGCACGCGGTCGCCAGGCTGGATGTCGCCGGCAGCCTTGATCTCATCCAGGGTGATGGCCTCGTTGACGGCCTTGTGGCGGAAATCCAGCACGATGGCCGGGCCGAACAAGCGCTCGATGGCGATGCTGGCGGTGTCGCCGCCGTCGGTCAGGAAGTGCAGCGGAGCCTCCACATGCGTGCCCACATGCGACCACAGATAGACCGTGCTCATGATGTCACCTTCGGCGCCGTGGCGCTCGTTGCGGCGCGACACCTCCAGCGTGTACTGCTCTTTGTAGGGGTAGAGCACATGGGTGAGATCGATGATACGGCCTTTGGGAATACTGATCAGATTTTGCATTCGTTTGTTCCTTCATTCCAATCCATTTTTTGATCGACACGCGTGCCCTCGGCGCCGGCGGGTGCGATGTGACTGCGGCCTCCAGCGGCCTGCATGGCGTCCGCAATGATCGCTTCCTGACCGGGCGCTGCCAGCGCAATGACGATACCGCCCAGCCCCGAGCCGGAAATCTTGGCCCCCAGCGCCCCGGCATCCATCGCCGCGGCAATGAGCTGCTCGGCGCCCGGCCAGTTGACGCCGAGCTTTTCCTGAAAGAGTTGGTGCAGATTCATGAGATGGCCCAGCGTCGATGCGTCGCCGCTTTCCAGCGCGGCCTGCGCCTGTTGCACCAGATAGCCCATATCGCGGAAAAAGTGCATGCGCGAGGGCCGTTCCTCCAGCCAGCGCCGCACCCGTGTGTTGGCCTCCGCGGTGGACTTCTCCACCTGCGTATCGCCGATCACCAGCGGCAACGTCCCGTGGAGGGATAGCGGCTGCGGCCCGTCGGCCACGGTGAAGCGGATCAGGCCGCCATAGGCGCAGGTGCTGCTGTCCAGGCTGGACGAGACGCCGCCGTGGGCGATGGCGTCGCCCTGCCAGGCGATGAAGGCCAGCTCGGCCGGCGACACGCTCTTGCCGGCCAGCGTCAGCGCGCCCAGGATCATGCTGGTGGAGGTTGCAGCGCCTGAGCCTAGCCCCGATCCGATGGGCAGCGCCGAACGCCACTCGATGTCAAGCCCCGGCAGATCGACTTGTTCCAGCATATGGGCCAGCACATAGCGCGGGGTGGCGAAAAAATCACGCGCCCGCTCACGAATCGCGTCCAAGGCCTGCGTCGCCCGCAAGATGTCGATCTCTGCCTTAAAAGTGCGCAATCGGCTCCTGTCGCTACTTTCCTTGCGTTCACCTGAGCGGAAGAAGTACAGGCCATCCGTGCGCAGGCTCACCCGGCAATGGGCGCGTAGGTCCACGGCGATCGACAGCGCCGGCTGCTGACGGTTGACGCCATGCTCCCCGAACAAAATCACCTTACCAGGGGATGACGTATAGACGACGCGCTGCATACAGATCCCCCACTTCACTCACCATTTCACCGGCGCCAACGGCATGAACTGGCTCTGCCCGCCATCCACCGCCACGACCTGGCCGGTGATGTGGCCCGCCTCCTCCGCCGCAAAATAGGCGACCAGATGCGCGTGTTCTTCTGGCTCGGCCATCCGCCCGTGGGGGATCAGCGCAACCATCGCCGCCAAATCCAGGCCACGTGCGGCGGCCGACTCGACCAACATCTCGGTCTGGGTCATCCCCGGGCACAGGCAGTTGACGGTGATGTTGTAGGGCGCCATCTCCACGGCCAGACAGCGTGAGAAGTGAATGACCGCCGCCTTGGCCGCGCAGTAGGCGATCTGCTTGACGCGCACGATCTGCCCAGCGATGGAAGCGACATTCACAATCCGCCCCTTTTGCCGGGGCATCATGCGGCGAATCGCGGCCTGCGAACAGAGGAAGACGCCCTTGACATCCACGGCAAAGGTTTCGTCCCAGTCCGTTTCGCTGAGGTCAGCCGTGGGTCCGGTGCGCAGCAGGCCGGCGTTGTTGACCAGCAGATAGAGCGGCCCCAGTTCTGCTTCAACCTGTGCGACCATCTCCTCCACCTGGTTCTTCTGGCTGATGTCAGCTTGATAGGCTGCCACCCGCAGCCCGCGTTGTCGCAGTTCGTCGGCCACCGCATGGACTTGCGCCGAGCGGGCGTTGAGCGCCACCGACATGCCCTGCTCCGCCAGCACGCCGGCGATGACCGCCCCGATGCCGCGGCTGGCGCCGGTGACCAACGCCACTCTTCCTGCCAGGCCCATGCTGCCTCCAGATGCGCCCGCGATGTCTGCGTTCTTCATGATTCCATATCCCGGTTGACACCTCATCTCCAATCTCCCAATCTCTGGTCGAAATGAGAGGTTGGAGATTAAGAGATTGTCTCGCTATCAGTAAAATCACTGATCACGCACAAAAACGGCCTTATGCACCGCAAGAGAGTGGTCGGCCAGACCGGCGAAGATGCGCGGTGCATCCCACAGGCTGAATTCACTGGCGACCTGCGGATAGGTGATGGCGCCATTGGCCAGCAACTCCAGCGCTTCGGGGAAGCAGTTGACCGAAGCGCGCGAACCCACGACTGTCATCTCTTTGCGGGTGAAGTCCAAACCGGGCAGCGCCACCTTGACGCCCTGCTTGACCAGCCCCAGGATCACGATGCGACCGCCGGCCGCCACCAGCTCCACCGTCTGTTCCATGGCCTGCGGGCTGCCTGTGGCCTCGACCACCACCGGCGCACCTTCGCCGTCGGTGTGATCCATGACCTGTTGCAGCAGACCCTCGCCAGCCGGGATCACCGTTGCGCCAAATTGCACAGCCGTGGCAAGTCGCTCCGGCGCAATGTCGGTGGCGATGACCTGTGCGCCGCGCGCCCGCGCCACCTCGATGACGGCCAGGCCAATCGGGCCGCAGCCCAGCAGCAGCACCAGGTCATCTGCGCCGATCGCGCCGCGCCGGCAAGCCTGCACGCCGATCGCCACAGGCTCGGCAAAGGAGGCGAAGGCGAGCGATAGCCCCGGCGGCACGCGATGGATGTGGGTGGCGGGCGCGGTGAGCAACTCGGCGTAACCGCCCGGCTGGTGTACGCCGATGATGCGCAGATTGGCGCAGCAGTTGGACTTGCCGATGCGGCATGGGTAGCATTTTCCGCAGCCCAGAAACGGCTCCACCACCACCGCCGTCCCCACTTCCAGATCGGAAACACCTTCGCCCAGCGCCGCCACCGTACCCGCAACTTCATGCCCACAGACTTGCGGATAGACCGCGTAGGGATTCTTCCCCAGATAGAAGTACATATCCCCGGCGCAAATGCCGGCTGCGGCAACCGAAACCAGCACCTCACCGGGGCCGGGTTGCGGCGTCCGCCACTCACCGAGCGTCATGTCAAAAGGCGCATTCATGATTGCAGCGCGCATGGCGTTTCCTCCTGTGCAGGAAATCTACCCACGCAACCCAGAACCGTGAGCAAGCGTCGAGTCTCGTCACGAAACTGCTCCACGGCGACCCCGATCACTTTATGAAAAATCAATTCGTTGTCCGGGGCAGCCGCCAGGTGCGCTTGCAGCGTGCGGGTGACTGCGATGCCCATCGCCGAATAATAGTTAACCTTGCTGATGCCGGCGGCGATCACCGCCGCGTAGCTGGCCTCGTCCAAACCGGAGCCGCCGTGCATTGCCAACGGTGCGTCGATGCTGGCAGCAATGGTGCGCACGCGCGCCAGATCGAGCTGTGGCGCATGCGCATAAACTCCGTGAGCGTTGCCAAACGAGATCGCCAGGATGTCCACGCCGGTCTGTTTCACAAATTCTGCGGCAAGCGCAGGGTCTGTGAAGTCACTGGTGGCGTCGGCATAGCCCAGCTCAATCGACGAGCCACCAACAGCGCCCAGCTCGCCCTCGACATCGACGCCGGCGGCATGCGCCACCCGCACCACCTCCTGGGTGGTGCGCACGTTTTCTGCAAACGACAGCCTGGAACCGTCGTACATGACGGTCGAGATGCCCAGTTGAATGGCCTGAACCGCCGCTTCCAGGCTTGGGCCGTGATCGAGGATTGTGGCAATCGGCACGCTGGCGCGCTCCGCCGCCCGCACCATCGCCGGTGCGATCAGCGCCATGGGGATCTGCGGCGTCACCTGCGCGTTGTAGGCCAGGATCAGTGGCGCACCGACTTCTTCGGCAGCGCAGATTGCGCCGATCATCATCTCCAGGTTGCCCGCCAACAGACAGGGGATGCCATAACCTTGCTGCCGTGCGTGCTTCAAAATGCAACGTGCGCCGACGTGCGCCATCAAACGATCCCTCCACCCGCTTCTCGCAGGTCACGCATACTTGTCTCGCAGGCGCGCCAACGAAACAAAATCATCCTTGACGTGCTCGTAGACCTGCTTGTAGAGCGCGAAATAGTCCATGTAGCGGCCATGATTCACCGGGTTTGGTTCCATGCGCGCTACGTACTCGCTCCACTCTTTGGCGACGCCGAAGTCCTTGAAGACGCCCGTCGCAACGCCAGCTAAAATGGCGTCGCCAAAGGGCGCGCCTGTGCGCCGCTTGACCAGCACCGTGGGCACATTGAAGACGTCCGTGATGATCTGCCGCCACAGCTTGCTGACCGCGCCGCCCTCGTTTAGCACCAGCGGATAGTTGATCTTGAGGCCGGATTGGAGAATGAGCTGATACGAGTCATAGAGCGCATAGGCGACAGCTTCCATCATCGCCCGCACCAGGTGGCCTTTGCCATGGTTGAGCGAGAGGCCAAAGACGACGCCGCGCGCACTCACATCCCAGATCGGTGTGCGCTCGCCCATCAGGTAAGGCAGGATGATCAGTCCGTCGCTGCCTGGCGGCGCCTTCTCCGCCTGCGTGTTGAGCAGATCGTAGGAGCTGACGCCGAGCACGCGCTCGACTTCGATCTCGTATTGCGAGAAATTGTCGCGCAGATAGCGGATCGATTGGCCGCCGGTGGTGGTGGAGGGGATCGTGATGAAGGTATTGGCCGAGTCGATGGTGAAGGCCAGGTTGATCATGGAGAGACCCACGGGCGAGAAGTTGAAGTCGCGGCTCTTGTGCACCACGCCGAAGTTGCCCACGGTGCCCAGGTTGCTCATGATATCGCCCTCGGCCGTGATGCCGGCGGCGATGCAACTGGCATTGAAATCCACCTGACCCACGGCGACGGGTGTGCCCGCAGCCAGTCCAGTTGCGGCGGCAGCCTCATTTGTCACCGTCCCGATGATCTCTTCGCAGCGCGCCAGCGGCGGCAGAATGGCCGGATCGATGTCGATCTCGGCCAGCACCTGCTCGTCGAAACGTTCACCCAGCAGATCATAGGCCACGCCGTAGAAGGGTGCTGCGCAATAATTTGCAACCGGCTTACCCGTGAACTTGAGCGTAATGAAGCCGTCGATGGTCAGCGCCTTCCAGATGCTCCGGTATGTGTCGGGGCGATTGCTCTTTTCCCAAAGTAGATTCACCAGGGTGGGGTGATCTTCGATGCGGTTGCCGGTGAGCTGCTGGATGCGCGCCTCACCGACGCGCTCCTTCAGCCAGGCCACCTGCGCGGTGGCGCGGCGGTCCATCAGGTTGTAGGCGCGCTGGAGCGGGCTGTGGTTGCGGTCCACCATCACCATCGATGGCAGCGCCGACGAGACGGCCACGCCGCGTATCTCCGCCGGGTCGATGCGCGCCTGGGCGATGCAATCATGAATCATCTCACAGGCGATGGTCCAGTAGAGCACGGGGTCGTGCTCCGACCAGCCGGGTTTGTCGTGATAAAAGGGGTATTCCTTGAAGGCGAAGCCGAGCACCTGCCCCTGCGCGTCAATGATGCACGCCTTTGCGCCGCCGGTGCCGTAGTCGATGCCAAGCAAAAAATCCGCCATTGTCATCCTCCGATTCAATTCAACTTGCCCAACCAGGACCGTTGGGCAGGAACATTGCCTTCAACTCACGTTTGGCTCGCAGATTGGCGAAGGCCAACTCCCACTGGTCAAGCGCATAGCGGCCGGTGATCATCGGGTCGAATTGGAAAAGCCCGCGATCCAGCAGATCGACCGCATGTTCCCACGTCTCGCGTCCGTTCCAACTCCAGCTGCCGCGGATGTCGAGCTGACCCAGGCTGACCTGGTCCAGGTTGACCGTGAGAGGCTGTCCCCACAGACTGATGAAGACAATCACGCCTTTGCCACCCGGCCCCTCGTAGGCCTTGCGCGCACAATCGATGGCCTGCTGCACACCCGCAGCACTGGCCGAGCATTCGAGCACAAACTCCGCGCCTTTGCCGTCCGTGATCTCCATCACAGCAGCCCCAGGACTCTCTTCCGCAAACAGGGTCACGTCGGCCCCCACCTGGCGTCCAATCGCCAGGCGCATCTCGTCGCTCTTGAGACCAATCAGGATGACGCGCCGCGCACCGCAGATTTTGGCGTACTGGGTAGCCACGATGCCCATCGGACCTGGCCCGACGATGACCACATCGTCGCCGACATGGACTTGTGCTCGCTCCTGGATCAGATGGTGGGTGGCCACCAGCAGTTCTGCCATGCCGGCATGTTCGATGGGCACATGCGCCGGCAAGCGATAGATCACGTGCTCCGGCACACGCATGTACGGGGCAAAGGCGCCGTCCACGGTGACGCCCAGCCACTCACCCTTGGCGCACTCGATATCGGCTACGAACTTGTCACCCTCTTTTACACGTTTGACATCCCTGCCCACCTGGTGCGCCACGCCGGAGAACTCGTGACCTTGGGTGACGGGGGCACGATAGAAATGGCGGTCTTCCTGGATGAGCAGGTCGCTGCCGCAAATTCCAGCGGCATAGACCTTCATGAGAACCTCACCTGGCCCAATCTCCGGCACAGGCACTTCACACAGCGCCACATTGCCCGCACCTGAGGCGACTTTACGAATGGCAGCCATTGTTGCTTTTGCCATTATCTGACCTCTTTCTCGGATTCAACTGAGGCCATTCGCACCAGCTCCGCTGTTGCGCCAGATGGATGGGTTTGCGTCAAAGTCGCCAGGTCGAAGCCGCGCAGATTTTTGGCGGCCAGACAGAGCGCATCGCCCACCGCGCCATTGGCCAGCGTACTGCCGAAGGGCAGTACACCCTCGCCTTCGCCGCGCACTTCGGGGCGAATCACCAGCACCACGTCGCTCATCTGGCCCAGCGGCGAATCCGGCTCCCAGGTGAAGCTGATCACCTGGCCGCCGCGTTCTTTGGCGACGCGGGCAAAATTGTTGATCTCAGCGCTCTTGCCAGCCTTCGACAGCGCAATCAACACGTCGCCAGACGCCACGCCTGCCGACGGGCCATGTAGCGCATCGGCAGGATGCACAAAAAAGGCATGCATCCCACAGGTGGCCAGCAGGTGCGCCATCCGCCGCGCCATCGTGCCGGAAGTGCCGGAGCCGGTCGTCATGATCACGCCGGGGCATCCGCTCACCAGGCGCACGGCCCGTGCAAATGCGCCATTCAATTGATCGGCGACCGCCGCGACCACCTCTCCCTCGTTGCGCACCAACAGCTTCGCCTGCTGCACAATTGTTTCATCGTTCATTGATCTCTTCCCTTTCTATCGCACGCTGTGGGGCAGCGCATAGCCATTGGGGAATTCTGGGCTGATCTGGTATTCGGCGATGCGTTCCATAAACTTGAGATATTCGATGCCATCGCGCGCTGCCGTATCTGCATCGGGAATCATCGGCGCGCTTTCGATGGTGCAGTAGCCTGTGTAGCCACTCTTCTTGAGCGCTCGCATCACCGCCTTGAAGTCGGTCTTGCCGTAGCCGGGCGTCAGTGAGTTGGAGTCGCGGAAGTGCAGGTGCCAGAGCAGCGGCTGCGCATCCATGACTGCCTCGTAGGGGTCGAGTTCTTCCAGATTGACATGAAACCAGTCGAGCTGAATGCCGATATTGTCGCAACCGGTCAGTTCGATCATGCGCCGATGGTTGGCGGCTGTGTTGACGAATTTGCCCATTTCCAGATGATTGGTCGCCTCGAAGACCAGGCGCACGTTGCGTTGCCGGGCATAGGCTGCCATGCGTTGCAGCGCGTCAACCGCAATGGCGGCGCAATCGGCTGCATTGGCCGCTGTGATCGGTGCGTGGATCGCCACGGCAATGGTCACTGAGGGCGCGTCCAGTTCCGCCGCAAAATCGATCGACGACCTGGTCTCTGCAACAGCCAGGTCGGCTGTCTTCTGTTCGGTGAGCGTTTTGAAATTGGGGGAGTAGGGGTCCCACATCTCACCCCAGCACTCATTGACGCAGGAAACAGCCAGACCATAGTCCGCCTTCAACTGCTGATGGGTCTTGACATACGCCTCCATTTTGACGCCCAACCCATAGCGGCCCTTGGGTGGCGCAATCTCGATGGCGTCGTAGCCGAACTGCTTGAGCCGGGCATAGGTGCGCTGCGGGTGAAGATAGGCCTCATCTTGCCCAAAGGTCAATTGAAAATAGCTGTACTTGAACGTAGTCATCCGATCTTCCAGAGTTTGCATCATTCAATTCGCCTTTCAGGGCAATTGGGCCGTTCGCACCCGACCGTCGGCGTAGCCAAAGAGCAGCGGTTTGCCAGCCGCCAACCCCAACGGCGCTGCGGCGCAGGTCAGCCCGCTGGCTTCCACCCCTTCCAACGGATGCCAGTTGACGCCACCATCCAACGATGTATGCGGCCCGGCGCCAGTCAGAGCCAACAGTGCGGGCGGCTGTGTTGGCTGCCGCTTGATGAGCAGTGCATTGATCGCGCCCATTTCTCTTAAGGCGTCCATCTGCAGCCAGGTCACTCCCCGATCGTCAGAGCGCCACAGGCCATGCGCTTCGCTGCCCGCCCAAATGCAACCATCGCTGCCAAAGTCCGGCGACAAGGCCAGGCTCAACACTGGCGCACACTCCATGGGAAAGGGGGTCTCACGCCACGCCCGTCCGCCGTTGGTGCTGCGGAAGACGCCACTTTCCGCGCCGACATAGAGAGTGTCATCGTGGGCGAAATCGGGCGAAATCGCCAGGGCAAAGACGTTCAGGTCGAGCAGGCCAAAGTTCCACGCCGCCCAGCTTTCACCTCGATCCCACGAGCGCAGCACTCCATCTTCCATCGTCCCGGCAAAGACAAGCCCGTCGTAGGCGTAGTTGGGCGAGACAGCCAGGCAGGTCACGAAGGGCGGCGGCGTGGGCAAGACCGCCGTCCGCCAGCTTGCACCGGCGTCTTGCGAGCGCAGAACGCCGCCCGGCGCGCCCACGAAGATCGTGCGGTCTTCGCCAAAATCGGGCGAGAAAACAACGCTGGTGGTCGTCAATGGCGCCTTTAACCTGCGCGATGTCAGCGCATCACACCAGGTCTCACCGCTGTCGTCAGAGCGGTGCAAGCCAGAGATGCTCGCCGCAAAGCAGAGACGATCTGCGGCAAAGGTGGGCGAAGCCGTCACTGCGTAGACAAGACCAGTCGCCAGGATGGTTTCTCGTTCGCTCATCACAGTTGTTTTCGTTGGCCGGGTGGGCGAATACTGGCGTGCGTGGGTTGTTCGCTGCGATGGACAATGACATCGATGGTCAGGGCCAACGCAGCGCTGTTGAGCCCAGCATATGCCGCGGCCTTTTGCACACTGGCTGGATCGACGACGCCAGCTTCCATCATGCAGGCGACGCGTCCGGCCAGTACATCATAACCGTGACCCGGCCCAGCCAGACGCACTTCGGCCAACGCATCGCTGGGGTCGTAGCCGGCGTTGGCCACGATGACGCGCATGGGTTCGGCCATGGCCTGGGCGAGAATGCCATAGGCGGCGCGCTCATCTGGGTCGCTGCCAGCTTGCATCCGTCGGCGCAGAGCAGGCTGACAGGCGAGGAAGGCGGCGCCGCCGCCTGGCGCAATACCTTGCTGGAGCGCGCCGCGCACTGCCGTCGCAGTACGCTCGGCAAGCTCTTTGCGCGCCTCGATCTCCCGCTCACTGACGCCGCCAATGCGCAGGGTGGCCGACCCACCCAACAATTTGCCCAGGCGAACTTGCAGTTTGCCGCGGCGCACAATGTTCAGGGTCTCGTCATAGGCTGTGCGCAGGGCGGCCAGATGACGCCGCAGGCGGCGTGGGTCGCCCTTGCCGCCGATCACGCCAAAGTTTTGCGTTTCCACCCACACCCGCCGTGCGCGGCCAAAATCGTCATTGGCGATGCGCTGGAAGCTGTCGCCGGTTGCTCGCAAAAAGGCGCGGCCGCCGGTGAGCATCGCCAGATCGGTCAGCGCCTCGGCCTGTTCTTCGTGACCAAAGCCGGGGGTTTTCACTGCAACGATCTGCATGCGGTTGGGGCGATTGTTGGCCAATAAAAGCGCCAGCGCGCCATCGGAGATCTCGTCGGCGATGATGAGCAGGCTGTGCACACCGCTGCGGCCGGCCTGCTCCAACACCGGCAGCGCCTGTTCCGGTGTACGCAGTTGCAGATCGCTGATCACGAGCGCCGCGTCTTCCAGATCCGTGCGCATACGCCGCCAGTCGCTGATCATCTCGCGCGTAAGGACGCCTCGATCCCAATACATGCCTTCGACATATTCCCGTTCGAGACCGCGTGTGTTCCCCGTGCGAATCTCCAGTCGGCCATGAGCGCCGATGATATCGAAAATCTCGCCGAGCAGGTCGCTGAGTTCGCGGTCGTGGCAGACGGTGTAAGCCACATTGGCCAGTTGCTCTTTGCCGGCGATGGGCGTGGTGATGCGCGTCAGTTCATCCAGAATGAGACGCGTCCCCTCTTCGAGGAAGTGTTGCAGGCGGCGTGCGTTGTGGCCTGCGCTGATATGACGCACGCCGGCGTTGTAGACTGCCTGAAAGAGCACCGCGGCGGTGGCAGCGCCGTCGCCCTCCTGGTCGTACAGCCGCCAAAGAAAATCGCGCACGAACATTGCGCCAACGTCGGCGTAGAGGTTGGACAACTGGATGATGCGTTTGGCGATGAGGCCGCCGCTGTCCAGAACCTCCGGTCCGCGACTGTCCAGGAATCGCTCCACAGCCACGACGCGACCAATTGGCCCCAACGTCGGACGGATGGCCCCGATGATCTGGTCGGCGCCATTCTTGATCGCACGAGAAGTGGCCGGCTGGAAAAGCGAGGGACGGCGTCGCGTTTGCGTCATAACGATGCGTTATCCTTTGATGGCGCCGGCCATGACGCCTTCGACAAAGAAGCGGCGGAAGAGCAAATAGACCAACACCAACGGCACAACCGAAGCCAGGATGGCCGAGTAGATCAACTGGAAGTTGGTGGAAAACTGACCGACTGCGCTTTGGGTGAAGGGAAGCAACGTCGTATTGGCCGGGTCGAGATAGACATAAGGCTCCAGGAATTGGTTGTACATGAGGGGGAGCATAATGACGATCAGGCTGACAATGGGCACCTTGAGCAGCGGCAGCAAGATGCGCCGGATGTACTGCCAACTCGACGCGCCGTCGATCTGCGCCGAGTCTTCCAATTCTTTGGGGATCGCCGAAATTGCCGAAGTGAAGATCATCGTAGAAAGGGCTGTTCCTTTGATGTTGATGAGAACGATGGAAAGTATCTGCAACCCCCAACGCATTGCACCTGGCTCATCATAACCAGGGAAGAGGCGCATTGCCCATTGGATGATGAGAAATTGCGGCAGCAGGATCAGCATGGCTGGAATCACCATTTGTAAGAGATAGAGGTTGTAGACGACCATTTGGTCTCTTCGACGCAAACCGGACAACCCATAACCGGTGAAGATCGACAGAATGATTGCCAGGGCCAGACTGACGACGGTGATGATCAAGGTGCGCGCCAATGCTCCCCAAAAAGTTGTGCCATAGAGGCTGCCGGTAAGCAGCGTGCGCCAGCCATTGTAGGTGTAGAAACCCTCGAAAAAGTCGGCGATCCTTTCTTCTGGAATGTTATACTGTTCGCCAATCTGCCGAAGCGTTGTGCGCGACATGATGAAGTCTTCTTGCGGAATACCCAACGCCTCCTTCAGGACGGCCAGGTCCAGATTATAGAAGACGCCGAGATTGCCCACCTGGGCGCTCATATTCACCTCGGCAGCTTTAGGGATCCACAGGTGGAGTTGCGCCGAATCGCGGGTGCTGACAAAGGAGCGAATCGTGAGCGCGTAGAAAGGAAAGAGCGTCACCGCCGTGTAGAGAAGCATGACCGCCAGGGCAAAGACGCGCAAAAGACGCCGACGCACCGACACCCCCAACATTCTGCGGCGGGGAGCAGGGGAGATTCTGTCGCTGGTTATCGCGGTTGTCACGTTGCGCCTCCTTTCTCGAACCACTCACTGCTCAATACTGCACTCGTCGTTGCATCCGTTGGAGCAGGACGCCCAGGATGACTAGGGGGACAAAGGTGATGACTGCCAACGTCATGCCCATAGCCAGGCGTTCCACCTGGAAACCATAGGTGAAAAAGAGGATGCTGAGCAGCTTGGCTTCTGGATTGACATAGAGCGCACCCATGGCCACCAGTTCATCGAATACCGCAAAGGAGCCGATGAGACACATGGTCGTCGCCAGGATGAACGAAGGCCACATCTGCGGGAAATAGACGCGCCACAGGCGCTGCCAGTAGCTGGCGCCATCTACAATGGACGCCTCGATGGTTTCTTTGGGGATGGCCAACAAGCCGGCCAGGAAGATCGCCATGTTGTAGCCGGCGTAGCGCCAGCCCACCAACAGGGGCAGGATGAAAGCCGTACCTTCTGCTGAAAAGATGTCGATGGGCGTCTTGATTAGCCCCAGTTCGCGCAGCAAGAGATTGGCTGTGCCTGTTTCGCGCGAGAAGAGCATCACTGCCATGTAGCCAACGGCCAGACCAGAAATCATGAGCGGCAAATAGACCACTGTGAAAAAGCCGCCGCGGAAACCAACTTCATACATGAGCAACGCCAGGCTCAACCCAAAGATGTAAACTGTTGTGTAGTTCAGCGCAACAAAGACCAGGGTGCGTCGCAAGGCCGGCAGATAATCTGCCTGGACGCTGGCGTCGGTGAAGAGAGCCGTGAAATTGCGCCATCCCACCGGGCTGATGGTGGGGTCGTTGAACTGGGCCATGTCGGTAAAGAGGATTGGCACTGCCACGAAAAAGGGTATGATGGTCAACAGGACGAACAAGGTCAATTGAGGCAAAATGAAGACCCAATCGCGCAGAATACGCTTCCTCTCCAATGCGCTTCTGCGCCTCTTTGTGTTTTGCGTTGTCGCCGCTCGTTCAGTCGTCTGCACGGTTGCTGTTTGCATTGCTCTCTCCTCGCCGCCGACTGTGCTGCAAAGGCTTGAACAGACAGCAAGACGACCGTTGTCTGTTCAAGCCTCCACGAACCACTTGCACTATGCTTCGCTCTGTTTGAAACCAGGAGTTTTTGAACTGTGAAAACTCCTGGTTTCAAAGCAACCGCAGTTTAATTAGCGGGCAATCCTTCGAAGCTCTCGTCCCAATTCTTCTGGGCGATGTCCAGGGCTTCCTGAACTGTGATCTTGCCCGACAACACATTGGCCATGACTTCGTTGTTGCCGTTGGCCTCCCAGTCCCACACGCCTTTGGATCCCTTCTTGCGATACGGGCCGGCCAGAACATTGCCCGTCAGCTCTTGTTCGAACTTGGCGCTCTCCCACTTGCCGCCGGGCGTCCCGATGTGCTTCAGCACCTCCTGGTATTGGGGGCCTTGCAGGTCGAAGGGTTCGTCGAGCGTGTAGAGCGGAACGCGGCCTTCGGCCTGGGCGCGCATGGGCACGGCCTCTGGGCTGAAGAACCAGTTCCAGGCAAAGACGGTCTGATCCCAGTGTGGGGTCTGCTCGTTGCCAGCGCGGATGAACCACTGGTTGTCGATGTTGGGCGGTAGCGCGCTCTGCATCCACGTGCCCTGGCCCTCGGCCGGCGGCGTGGCAGGCAACCCCGACTGCATCCCATTGACCGCAAAGTCCGAACCGGCGGCCAACGCCTTGTCCCACACCCAGGGGCCATGCAGCATCATCACCGACTTGCCGGCGATGTACGAAGCTTCCATGTCGCCTTCCCACTGGCGAGTGGTCATGCCAGGCGGAATCCATCCTTTGTCGTTGGCTTCCTTGAAGAACTCGTAGTAGTGGCGATAGGGAGAATCCTCGGCGTTGAACTTGGCTTTGCCGGTCCAGCACTCTACCTGGCGCGCCCGTTGCCCATCGGCAAATGCCAATGGCAAGGCGTCGGTGTAGTTGTTGCCAAAGATCCAGTTGTGCCACGCCTGGTTGTAGAACCAATCCACTCCATCGGTGGCGGCTGCCCAGGCGGTGCCTTCATCCATCCACTTCTTCAGATCATCCCAGGTCTTGACATCGCGCTGAGGATCCAAACCGGCCTGATCCATCAACTCCTTGTTATACTGCCAGGTCATCACAAAGCCCTGGAAGAAATCCAGCGAGCGTGGGCCGGGCAGCCCGTGCAGATTGGCCCAAGCGTTCTTGACATCGAACTGCCAGCGGTCCCACCAGTCGAAGGGGATTTCCGCCAGGTTGACCGCCATCTCGTAATTGCTCTTGTCGAAGAAGATCTGCATCTCTTGGGTGAGTTCGATGGCGGGCAGATAGCCGCCGGCCACCTTGGCTTCGTGGGCCGCGGCGGTGTCTTCGTTGATGGAAAAGACGTTGACTTTGATGCCGGGATTCTTGGACTGGAAGAAGTTCCAGATCTCGCGATAGGGCGCTTCGTATTCCGCCAAAGACATGACATCGATAGTCACCTCTGCGGCGCCGGGCGCGGCTGCAACGGGCGCTTCTGTGGCTGCCGCCGGTGCAGCAGAGGGCGCAGGAGCAGGCGCTCCACAGGCCGCTGCTGCCACGCCTACAGCCGCAAACGCGCTGATCTTGAGAAAATCGCGCCGGCTGATATTGTTACGATCCATTCTTCCCTCCTGTTGCGAATGCATAAAGTGCTTCTGAAACAGTGACCAACGCATAAACATGTTGCTCGATCCCCACTTTTCGCCTGGCAACCACCCCCTCTCCCGTCACCGCTGAATGCTTCTTCATCGCCCGCCCCATCACCCGTGGTAGTAAACCTCCCATCCCAGGTAATCCTCGAAGGCTTCGGCCAACACCCCGGCCACATAGGTGTCTGTCATGGCGCAGTGATGGGCGAAACCGTTCTTGCAGATGTGGCGCAACAGGCGTTGCAATTCTGGCACTTCCACCACTGCGTGCATTCCCGAAATCGTCGAGAGTGGGTCGCCGGTGAATTTACCTTCACCCACATAGGTGTGGATGACGCCCCGGCGGTCGTCGGTGTCGATACGGGCATAAGTAAGCGGGCCAGGAGGCGTGCGTCCTTGCACTGCACCCCAGGTGTTTTCCGACCCCAACGTTGCGCCCAATACCTCGGCGGAGATCAGCTCGATCTCCGAAACCAGGCTTTTGGCCCAGTTGCCGCAGTGGAAGTAGAGACACTTGTTGGGCTCATCGTTGTAGTTGTTGTTCCAGTCCACCAGCGCAGCCGGTCGATCCGCCGCCAGTGAGAGAGCGTACATCGAGGCCGTGCCGGAAATGTCCACTTCGCAGGCGCTGGGCATGAGCCGTTCGCTCATCATGCTCATGAGCGTGCAGACATTGATGCCGTAGTTCTGCTGGATGGAGGTCCAGCATTGGATAGCGGTGGCGTCGATGGAGTTCTCGTTCATCCAGTCGTCGAGCACTGTCGCCAGCTTGGCCATGAGCGTCAGCTTTTCCTCGGGTGCGCCCTTGTTGACAGCATAATCCTTGATCTCATTGACTTTGCTGCGGACTCTGCTGTGGTCGCTTCCCAGCTTGTTGGCCGCGCCGATCAACTCGGAGAGATCCATGGTCGAAACATTGATGCCCGACGCCTGGAGCAGCTTCTCGCTGTAACGAACTGTCTGGAAAGCGTTGGGGCGTGCACCCACTGCACCCAGGCGCGCTGAGCGCATGCCCTTCACCACCCGGCAGAGCTGCACGAAGCGACGCATTTCCTCCTTGAACATGGGGCTGTCAGGATCAACGGTGTGGTTTTGTGTCACACTGAATTTGATCCCGTACTGGTAAAGATTGTTGGTGACCGAGAGTTTGCCGCAGAAGGCGTCGCGTCGGCCGGCGACGGTCAACTCGCTGGTGGTGTCGGGGAAGGCGTGCACCAACACAGGAACAGACAGCCCCGACAGGCGGATGGCGTCGGCCACGCCCTTTTCGTCGCCGAAATTGGGCAGCGTCACCAAAATGCCGTCGATTTTATCCTGGTGCTGCTTGAAGAGCGCCGCGCACTTTTGCGAGTCCGACCAGGTCTCCACCGCACCCAGTTTGGTCGTCTGTTCGTCAACGATGACTACGTCGACGCCAAACGCCTCCAACTTTTCGAGAATCTTCTTGCGCCCTTCGGCAACCAGCGAGTCGGCAAAGAAGTTGCGGTTGCCGACGATCACGCCCAGAGTGGGTTTCTTTTGTTTCATCGCATCTTCTCCTTTTGATTATGGCTCGAAAACGGCCTTGAGAACTTTTCCTTCCAGCGCCATCATTGCCCCACGTTTGAACTCGGACAAGGGGAAACGATGGGTGATCAACTTGTCCACTGGAATGCGGTTGGACGACGCCAGCTTCACTGCCAGCCGATAGTGGCGCGGGGCGAAGGTGGTCGTGCCAATGAGCGCCAGAGCGCGGTAGTGCACCAGGTTCATGTCCACCGGCGGCTTGCTGTCGTCTTTGGGCAGCCCGCCAAAGAGCAAGATGCGCCCGCCCTTGCGCGCGATCTCCACTGCCTGCACCACAGCCACCGGCGCCGGCGTGGCGGTCACAGTCACATCCGGGCCGCGACCGCCGGTCAAGCGTTTCACCTCAGCGACCAGGTCCACCTGTGAGACGTCGATAGTGGCATCCGGGCCAAACGGTTCGGCCATCTTCAACCGCCCGGCGTTGATGTCGGCAATGATGATCTTGTCGGCGCCATGCAGACGAGCCAGGGCAATGTGAATGCAGCCGATTGGCCCGGAACCGATGATCAACACCGTGTCACCCAGCCCCACTTGGCCGCGTTCCTGGGCGTTGAGGCACGAGGAGATGGGTTCAGCGATGGCGGCGTTGCCTGGATCGACGCCGACCGGCACGCGCTCGATCACGCCCAGGCGCACGGCCTCCGGCGGCACGGCCATCCATTCCGCCATGCCGCCTGGCCAGGATTGGGCGATCTCCCGGTAGTTCTCGCACAGCTCGAACTGGCCTTCCAGACAGAAATCGCAATAGCCGCAATAGACCACCGGCCCCATGCTCAGCAGCTCGCCCACCTGCCACGGCCCGGCGTAGCCCGGCCCGGTCTCGGCCACCACGCCGCAGATCTCGTGACCGATGATGTAGGGCAGCTTGACCTTGTAGTGTCCGCTGCGCAATGTGCGCAGATCCGAGCCGCACAAGCCGCAGGCTTTGACATTGAGCAAGAAGCCGCCCGCCGGCGCTTCAGGCAGCGGCGCCTGCTCTACATCGAAATCCATGGGCGCTCGCACCACTGCCGCATTCATCATTGCTGTCATCTCAATTCCCTCCCAGGCTTTCCTGCAATTGGCGCAACTTGTAGACCAAAGTTGTTGTGTCCGGCGCAAAATTCTCAGTCGTCAACAGTTCATCACGCTTGATGTCTTGCAAGACGCGCCCCCCCGGTGTCAGCCCCATGGGCATGCCGTGCAACGCCCTGGCCTCCTCCACTTTGTAGATGCGGCTGAAGAAATCAAAGCCGCCGATGCCATCCACTTTTTGTCCGGCCTTGAGGTCGCGCTTGGCGACGGCCACCAGCTCGGCTGTCATGCGTTGGGGCTTGAGCACCGCTTCGCCGTAGACCACCGCTTCGGCCACGGCCTGCGGCGTCTCGATGCTGCACAG
Source organism: uncultured Caldilineaceae bacterium (assembly GCA_964560495.1). Lineage (GTDB taxonomy): Bacteria > Chloroflexota > Anaerolineae > Caldilineales > Caldilineaceae > UBA5069. The sequence goes on along the minus strand of CAZLMM010000035.1, from coordinate 2,251 downwards.
GTGATAAGGACGATAGAGCGTGTAGTAGGGACCCTCCCCCATGGAATAGAACTTGAGGTCGGCGCGGATGTGCGGGTCTGGGCTGGCGACAATGGCAAAGATGCCCGGCGCCACCTTGCCCACCGAATACTCCACGCAGCCGCGTTGGCTGAGAATGCCGCCGTCTTCCTTTGGCACGAACACCTTGTTCAGATCAGGAACATCCACCCTGGGGCCATGTGCGCCCGGCGTATCGGGAACCAGGCCGGTGGCGTTGGCCATGGCCGCCAGCTCGACCATCGTCTTGGTGCCATCCTTGAAGGCTGCCAGCATCTTGGGATTCATGTTTTTGCTTTCGGCCTCGGCGCGGGCGCTGTCGGGATTGGCGTAGTAGTCGATGACATTGTTCTTGCCCTTGCCCAGGCAGACGACCTCGAAGCCGAGCGTCGTGGCAAAATCGTAGAGCTGTTTGCACACCCCCGGTTCATCGCCAGTAGATGCGGTGTAGACGCAGCCCATCTTTTCAGCCATCTGGCTCAGCAGCAAGCCGACGGTGACATCGGTCTCGACGTTGAGCATGACTATGTGCTTCTTTTGCATGATGCTGTGCCAGGCCACCTGTGCGCCGACTTCGGTGACGCCGGTCGCCTCGACCAGCGCATCCAGGCTCTCCAGGCGGGGCAACAACAGCGCATCCTGGGTGACGACATAGTTGCCGGCCATTAGCGCATCTTGCGCCGGCCCAACCTGGTCGGTGACGCAGATCGCCGACTCTGGGACGCCTAATGCTTTGAGCGTGCGCAACGGGCGGGAGAGATCGAGATCGGCGATGGCGCAGGTTTCCATGCCTGCCATCTGTCGCGTAACGTGCACCATGCCCGACCCTTCCTGTCCGCAGCCCACCAAACCGACGCGGATCGGCCGGCCTTCGGCCTGACGTTTACGAAGATGATCCAATAATTGCATACCAACGCTCGCTTTCCTGGTATTTTGTGGTTGAAGCCCCATCAGACGGCCTACACTGCCTGCGGGCGAATCTCCTCCAACAACTTGCTGGCTGTGGCTTCATCTGTGATCAGCACGTCGAGCAGATGGCCGCGCACTGCGCCGCGGACCACTTCGTATTTGCCGGCCCCACCCGCCACGCCGATGACATGAGGGAGCTGCTGTAACTGACGGAGATCGATCCCGACAATGCGGTCATTGATGGGATGTTGGACTGGCTGACCGTTGGCGTCAAAAAAGCGCAGGGCAATGTCGCCGACTGCGCCTAGAGAACGCAGTTCGTGTAATTCATCTTCCGTTAAGATGCCCGCCTGAATGACCACAGATTCGGGCCGAGGCGAGCCGATGCCTACTACGGCCAGGTCGGCCTGGACAGCCATCGCCAGGGTTTCAGCGATATTGACGTCTTCCAAGAGCGCGTCGCGCACCAGTTTGCTGACAACAATGCCGGGCGATGGCAGCAGTCGCATTCGCGCGCCCAGAGCTTGCGCCATGCGCAGAGTCAGATCAGCGCCGTAGGTCTCTGCATCCAGCTTGCCCAGCCCCCCCAACATCTGCACGACGCGCAGGTCGGGCATATTTTGCGGCGCCAGGCTCTCGATCATGGCAAGCAACGTGCTGCCCCAACTGATTGTGATCACCCGCTGGTCGCTGAGACAGCGCGCCAGATAGCTGGCTGCTGCAGCGCCCAAACGCGGGACAACATCCGCCTGTCGATCGCTCTCGGTGGAAACCACGACGACTTCATCCAACTCCAGAGCGGCTTCCAGCCTGCGCTCCAAATCGCCAAAAGAGTCGGGCGGCGGCGTAATGGTGATCTGCACCACTCGGCTCTGGCGCGCCTGTTGCAACAGACGCGAAACCTTGATGCGTGAGACGCCAAAGCGCTTGCCGATTTGATCCTGCGTCAGTCCGTCTTCGTAATAAGCTTTAGCGATCTTGTACAGCAGGGTGGAATCGTTCATAGGCCGGCTCTGTGTTCACATGAACGATGGTGGTCAAGTGTGCAATACTAGCATAGCACGAGTTCCAACCTTTGTCAAGTGTTCAATCGTGTTCAATTGTTCAGGCGCGAGGAGACAGATGAGTTCAACGAGTTTTTTTACATCCGATCTAGTGATCTCTCGGTGAAACATTCATGTCGGACATCTTCCAGGAAGCTGGAGAGCTTCCTGGAAGATCGTGGGCAAGCATGAGTTCATTACCCAGAAATCTTCACTGCGTAGATGCTTCACTGCGTAGATGCTTCACTGCGTAGATGCTTCAC
>CAZLMM010000034.1:0-62284 GCA_964560495.1 uncultured Caldilineaceae bacterium | reverse complement strand
CGTTCAGCATGACAAAGGCGGTGTTTCTTGCCCAAGTTATGCCACGCGGGGCATTGGAAACTCAGTATGACAGTGGTTAGCCTGCCTTACTTCCCAGGCTCGATGCGATAGACCACGTTCGCTTCATCACCCGTCACGTAGATGACCCCTGACGGGCTGACGGCGACGCCGCTCATCATTCCCCAAGGGATCATGCCTTCGGGATAGATGGGGCTGAAGCCAAGATTCTCTGCCATGATGCTGGTTGCGCCGGTCTTTGGGTCCATGGCCAGTAGTCGCCCTGTTCCGGTTTCGGTCACAAGTAGGCGACCGTCGGGCGCAAGCGCCATGCCTTCTGGGCGATAAAGCCCCTGGGCTACCAGAAGCGGCTCCTCCATCGCTTCCCCATCCGCGATGATCTGCCACACCTTGCCCGTGTCGCGGTCGCTGACCCACAGATTTTCGTCATTGGCGGCGAGTCCCATGGGCTTGACGAACCCATCAGCGATTGTCGTGCGCTGCGCTGGATCAGCACCGACGGCGCGCACCACGCTGCCTGTGCCCAGTTCGGCGACGACCAGGTCGCCCTGGAAGCGAACAGCATTCAACGGCATGTTGAAGTCGTAGTATTCCGCGACCAGTTCCTGTGTTGTCGGGTTCCAAATGAGCACAGAATTTTCAAACAAGCTCGAGGTCAACAGATTGTCGCCATCAACAGCAACGGTGTTCGGCCCAAACTTGTCGACTTTTCTGCGGAACTCGCCAGTGGCGCTATCGAACTCGTGGAGCATCCAGACATCGGCGACATAGATCGATTCGCCGTCTGGGCGCTCCATCACAACGATTCCCCCTGGACTGACCAGTCCCACGGGCCCCAACATGCGGAGGGCGCCATCGTCCATTACTTCGGCGATGGTGCCTTCTCCTAACAGGGAAATGAAGAGACGGTCATTGGCGTCGAAGGCAAAGTTGTCGATGCCTGACGGAGAGAAGACAATTGGCTCGAACGCACCCGTCTCCTTATCAATGCGCAGGATGCCATCGGTATTCTGGTCGCGCGCACCATTGGAGTATAGATTACCCTGCGAATCCAGCTTGACGGCATTCGGCCAGGGAATTCCCTCTGCCACAACCTCGATCTTGACCGGCTCGGCATTGACATCAATGCGCACGACCTGCGATTTGTCCCAACCAGGTGCATAGAGCATGCCATCAGGCCCAAACTGGAAGCTGTTCAACCAGCCCTGCCCTTCCGAGAGTAGTTTCGGCGACGCAGTCAAATTCGGATCGAGTTCATAGAGCGCATCGCCCATGACCACGATAGAGGCGAACAGGCGGCCATCGGGAGAAAAGACAATCGGATTGACTCCTACCCCGACCATCTGGCTGCTCATGCTGCCGTCAGGCGCCAGGCGACCGACCGTACCCTGGAAGATGTCCGTCCAGTAGATGGAACCATCCGGGCCGATGGCCACATCATCCGGGCCATGGACGCCAGCCTCGTGCCCATATCGCTTGAGGATTTCACCCGTGTCTGGGTTGACCACAAGAACGGCGCGTTCATTCGTACTCGCCACATACAGGTTCCCGTCCGGCCCCACCTTGATGCCGTTCGGGCTGCGGATGTGCGCACCTGTCACCAGCACGGTGGGCTGCGCAGCGCTTGATGCTTTCTGCGCCAGCGTCAGCTCGAAGCCAAGCTGCTGCATCCAGCCCAGCGAGTCGTACTCCGACCAATCCTCCACCACTTTGCCGTCAGCGATCTTGTGGATGATGATGTCGGTGAACTCAATCTGCTTGCCGGATGGCGCAAGACCGTTCCATTCGCCGGTGTGCGTGCCTGTGCAGCGATAGTACACAACCACCTTGTCGTCCACGGCCAGCATCTCCTCAACAGAGCAGTTCCAATCAGGGAAACCGGCGTGCAACGCCGCAATGAACTGCTTGAGACCCGCGCTGCCCTGCATTGCATCTGGATAGCCCGCTTCATGGCGCACATAGTCGCCGGCGTAGCGCTCTTCGATCAGGTCGAGGTTGCCCTGATTCCAGATCTCTTCGTTGATGCTTGCCATGAGCTGGCGGTTGGCTTCCAGGGTGTTCGGGGTGGACGCCCACAGATTGGAGCTCACCGGCGAGCAATCCCACACCCATTCGGCGAGCTTGCCGTCACGGATCGTGTAGGTGGAGCGGGCAATCATTGGAATGTCTGTCTCCCGATCATAGACGTTTTGCCAGACCTCGGTGGTGAAGACCTTGTCGCCTCGCGCTTCCGTCCAGACAGGATAGCCTGCATAACCCCACTGGATCGGATTGTTGTCGAACATTGCGCCGACTTCCTCTTTGCCTTCACCGCCATAGCGCCCCTCTGGCAGGAAGACGGGAAAGTTCTTGGCGCTGTCCAGCCAAGACCACACCACGTCATCGGTCAGCAAGACCATCATTCTCTCTTTGTCGGCGCTGTTCCACGCTGCGAAGAACTCATCCACCACTGCCATCGCCTCTGCCTCTCCTAGTTGTGCAGCAGGCGGCGCGGCAATCGGCTGACACGCGCTGAAGATCAACGCCGCCAGCAACAACAGTATCGGTATACGACTTGTGCGAAACATTTTTGCCCTTCCTTTCGGCCATTACGGGCCATGAAGCGATTGGGTGACATGAATCAACACGTCGAGTCTTTGTTGAGTTGTTCATGACTCGAACCTGTTGATCACAGTACACCCCTGCCGTCGCAAAAACGTCGCAGGGCTATGGAAGATGGCGTAGCTTATCCACTGGAGATCAAAAAAAGCGCGTCGCCTGGAAAAGAGGATGTGCGCCATTTTGCGGCGTTGGCCCAACTAGACGTCTCACCGGGCCCCGGCGGGGTGATCTGCCTGGCCGAGCAGGCGCCGCCGCTCACCGCGTCGGCCTGGTCCATTCCAGCCTGGACGCTGTGAGGGGGATCTCAACCATGTGCTGTCTCCATAGGCTATTTCCCCTATCCCATGTGAGGCAGGAAGAAGAAGGCCAGCCCCAGAATCAGGTACACCGCCAGAAGCATGGCCCCTTCCAGCCAGTTGGAGCGGCCATCCATGGCGATGATGGCGGCGATGACGCCGGAAGCCGTCAGCGCGATTAGCTCGAAGTTGTTGAACTCCAGCGTCAATGGATTGCCCAGGGGCAGCGACAGGAAAACAAGCACCGGCGCCACGAACAAGGCAATCTGCAGGCTGGAGCCGTTGGCGATGCTCAGGCTGAGGTCCATTTGATTCTTCAAAGCCACCTGCACCGCCACCAGGTGCTCGGCCACGTTGCCGATCAGTGGGATGATGATGATGCCGACGAAGAAGGGAGTCAGCCCCAGGGTTTCGGTGACTGGCTCGATGGAGCCGACCAGGAATTCGCTCATGATGGCGATGCCCGCCACGGAAGCCCCCAACACGGCCAGGGCAATGCCCGGGCTCCAGTGCGGCGCAGTGTGCGACGGTTCGACGCCCGGGCCGCCATTCTGGCCGGGCGTCTTCAGGCGCAGCATGTAGACAATGGAGAGCACGTAGATGCCCAGCATGACAGCCGCGGTGGTCAGGCTGAGCTCCTCGACGCGCAGTACGTCCGGCTCGATAGCCGCGTTGAAGATCGACGGCACACTGATGGCGATGACGGCCAGGATGAGCATGGTGGCATCCATGCCGGCGTTGTCGCGGTTGAAACGCTGTACGCCGTTTTTCAGCCCACCCAGCAGGATGCTAAGGCCCAGCACAAGCAGCACGTTGCCGATGACCGAGCCGATCAGCGAGGCCTTGACCAACGTGAGCTGGCCGGCGCGGATGGCGATGATGGTGATGATCAGCTCGGCCGCATTGCCCAAGGTGGCGTTGAGCAGCCCGCCAAAGCGAGGCCCAACCTTCTCGGCCAGCACCTCGGTGGCTTCACCCAGCAAGCCAGCCAACGGAATGACTGCCAGCGCCGAAGCGGCAAAGACCGCCAGCGGCGGCCAGTGTAATACTTCGGCAAGAATGGCGACGGGCAGGAAGATCAAGAGGAAATGGATGGGACGCATGGCGCCTCCTGGAATGAAGGTAAACAATGAACGGTGAACAGTTCGCGAGCGAAGCGTGTCCTATGATTCTATCCGGCTGTAGCCGAACCAGCAACTCGCCAGGCGCGCCGCACATCCGGGAGAGTCTCCTCAATCAACCCGGCCACTAGCGTCGCTGTCCAATCAGAGTCACGACCCAACGGTTTGATGCAGCGCTAGAGGATGCTGCCGATAGCGTTCACTGCAAAGCCGAGGATGATCAGGCTGAGTGTCGGGTTTTTGTACACAGCGCCCACACCTTCCAGTTTCTCGGTGTAGGGCTTCTCCATATTGACCGGGTCAATCGCCGCCCCAATAGTCCAACGGGGCACGCATCACGTTGGCGTGTGAACTCTCGTACAATCCCTCGGCAATCTCCTGATGCGTGAATCGTTCGTTCTTCAAGAACCGATACAATCACCAAAACAAAAAAAGGCGGACATTATTTGCGTTCAACCCGTCACCCGTTAAGATGGGAGAGATTGTCGCATTGACGAAAGGAACAGACAGGAATGATCAAACAACGACTATCAGGCAAGACAGCGCTGATCACGGGCGCATCCAGTGGACTGGGCGTGGATTTTGCCCGCCAGTTGGCTGCCATGGGCTGCAACCTCATCCTGGTTGCCCGACGCGATGATCGGTTACAAGCAGTGCGCCAGGAGATATGTGAACGCCACGCAGTGCAGGTGCTTACGGTTGCGCTGGATCTGACGACGCCTGACGCCGCCGAGCGACTCTATCGCCATGTGCGAGAGCAGCAGATGCAAGTGGACATTTTGGTGAACAATGCGGGGTTTGGCCTTCACGGGTCATTCCTGGAGATGGAGTGGCCTCGGCTGATGGAACTGCTCGACCTGGACATCAAAGCGCTGGTGCATATGACTCGCGTCTTCACGCCCGACATGGTGTTGCGCGGTGATGGCTATGTGCTTCAGGTGGCGTCCATTGCCGCCTGCCAGCCCTCGCCCGGCTACGCTGCCTATGGCGCGGCCAAAGCGTTCGTATGGAACTTCAGCGAGGCTCTGGCCTATGAGCTGTCCGGCGCCGGGGTGAGCTGCACTGCGCTGCTGCCCGGCATCACGGCGACAGAGTTTCTGGATGTGGCAAATCAGGGAGCCACTTTCTACAGCCGCTTCTTCATGATGCGTAGCGCCGACGTGGCTGCCATTGGCATCGAAGCCATGCTGCGTCGGCGTCGCTACGTGATCGCTGGCTGGCTCAACGCGTTCATGGCCTGGTTCAGCCCAATCATGCCGCGCCGTTTTTCCACATGGGTGGCGCATTGGCTAATGAAGGATAAAGACAACGTTCTGCGGTAATCAAGAGAAAACAGGCTGCATGCAAGTTTACATTAGAAAGAGGGCGATCTACACTTTATCCAATTTAGCTAATTCACACAAAGAGATCAGCAAATGAGCACCAGGCTAATTGCATCGACAGAGGCACAGAACAACTTTGGCCGCATCCTGGACGACGTTATCGTCAACAGCACGCGTTACGTCGTTCAACGGCGAAACACTGCCCAGGCCATCATCCTCAGCTTGAACGACTTCGAAAGTATCCTGGCAGGCGCCGACGCCGAACGAGTGAGACTGCAAACAACGATCAAGGAAGTAAGCCCCAACTATACATTGGGCGCGGCCATCAAAGCGAGGTCTTGAATGCCCGTGCAGGAATCTTTTTCTCTCGATTACCAGTCTTTTCGCTTCCGAACATCGCTGATTGTTCATGCCGACTGTTTAGAGTGGATGAGTAGGATGCCGCCAAACATCGTCCATGCAGTAGTCACCGATCCCCCTTACGGCGTCAAAGAATATGACTTTGCACAGATCGAGAAGCGGGCGAATGGAAATGGCGGCGTTTGGCGCATACCGCCTTCCTTTGACGGAAGCAATCGATCACCCTTGCCAAGATTCACTGCGCTCACGTCGAAGGAGAGGAACACCTTATTCCGGTTCTTTCTTGAGTGGGGCCGACTGACAGTGCACATTCTTCAGCCTGGCGGTCACGTGATCATTGCCAGTAATGCGTTGTTATCACAATTGATCTTTTCGGCGCTCGTTGAAAGCGGCCTTGAGTATCGCGGTGCGATCATCAGACTTGTCCGCACATTCCGTGGGGGTGACCGCCCAAAGAATGCCGAGGAGGAGTTTCCAGGTGTGTGTTCACTTCCCCGAAGCTCTTATGAGCCGTGGGGGATCCTGCGTAAGCCAATTCCGGCGAACATGACCGTCGGCGATTGTCTCCGCACCTTCGGCACCGGAGGACTCAGGCGAGTCAATGAACGGCAACCCTTTAGCGATGTGATCGTTAGTGGGCGAACACCCCGTCGAGAAAGAGAAATCGCCAATCATCCCAGCCTCAAGCCACAATCGCTCCTCCGTCCAATCGTTCATGCCGCTTTGCCTCTTGGGGAAGGCATCATTGTAGATCCTTTCATGGGGTCAGGCTCAACTGTGGCTGCTGCAGAGGCGCTTGGCCTGAAATGTATCGGCATCGAGAGGCATCCCGAATACTTCGATATGAGCAAGCGCGCCATCCCAAAACTCTCTGGACTTTCTGTTGAAGATGAAACAACACAACCTCAGCTACTTTGCCTTGGCGACCTGTGACCTTCGTAGATCCAGTTCTCCATCATCTTGACATAGCCAGATTCAGTCACACTTGCCGTGATCGTTCTCCGACTCTCCTGAGAACGGCCAGAAAAGCTCCAATCCTCCTTTTCGAGCTGGGCGCCACGACCCTGACAAACTGAAACGGTCGCGGCTCTATGTCTTGAGGGCGATTGCAGTCGAAGACAAACACCATAAGCCAAATTGCCTCTGGGTTGTGCCCCTGCCACCCACGCTCATATCGTGATGCCTTGATCTCAATGCCGATGTCTACGTGTTGAGCGGCGTCCCCGTCGAATGCACCAGCAGGAATCAGGTCAGGATGACCGTTGTGATACCTGTTCTTGACCAAAGTCCTGCAATACCGTGGGATAGCCATTGACATGAATTCGCCGACGATGCTGCTGAAATTGGCCGGCATGAGCATCTTTTCCAGACGAACAATTTGCTTCGTGTGCAATTGCGTGTTGATGAATCCCAGAAAGTCCAAGAAATCGTTCAGAGCAGCCTGCAAATGCCCCGTTTCCAGACCATACGGCAGAGTTACATTGGGATTGAAGCCGTGAGAATTCAGCTTCAGTGGAGTACACGCTTCGACTTCAGTAAATCCAGTCATCTTTCGCTATCCCCGATGTCGATTGAAAACGCGTATAGACGGCTCGTGGACAATAAATCGTTCTATTTTTCTACACGAAAAACTAGCTCCCCTGAAAAATCAACCTGTTTGCTGCGCCAGGCCTTGCCCTGCATGAGTTCGGCGAAGTGAGCGGCGTAGTTGACTGCCATCCCCTTGCTGCGCCCCCCCAGGCTACGCGCCGGGAAAGAGACGATCACCACCGGCGCGTCGATGGCCTCGACCAGACGCAGCCCAACGTTCTTGTCTGCCTGCTCCAGACACGGAATCGTCTTGAGTAGCAACGCCACGTCGGCTGAAACAGGCGGCGCGCCGGCAAGCAGGTTGCAGACAAAAGCATCGCCGCTGACGCCGAACAATGGCATGGCTGCGGCCAGAAAATCCACCTGGTCGCTGTAGATGTCACAAGCGTGATAAATTGCGCCAGGTGGTAGCCCCATCCACGGAATCGCCAGCGGGTTCAGCCCGCAGGCCAGGTCAAGAACCGAAGCGACCGGGGGCAGGCCAGCAAAGATCGTGGTGTAGAAATGAGACAACACCGACAGTCGCTCGCGGGTAGAGGCATGTTGCGCCATGATCTGCGTGCACAAAGGCCGCACATCCTTCCCCTGAGCGATTGCCTCTCCCAACCGCGCCAGCCAGGAAGTGTAGTCCGGGCGCTCACCCTGATAGGCGCCGGCAAGCTGGTGCAGCTTGTTCTTGGTCGCCTTGACCGCCTCTTTCAGGCTGCGTCCCTTGGCCAGCTCCCGCTCTCCCAGCCAGCGCACCAGATCAGGCGTGATGGCGCGCTGCTTGGGGCTGGCAAGCACGGTCGAGACAAGCGCATCGAGGTCGTTCATCGGGTGCAATCAACAAATCGGGCGGAGCGCTGCCATCATGCGCGCCATAAAACGCAGGTTGTGGATGGTTGCCAAACGCTGAAAAGACGCTTCACTGCTCTTGAACAGGTGGTGCAAGTATCCGATGCTGTAACGCCGGCAGGCCAAACAATCACAGTGCTCATCGAGCGGACGCTGCTCTTTAATGTGTTTGTCATCGGCGATGTAGAGAAACCGAAACCAGTCGTCGTTGTGAGGCGAGATCGGGTCGCCTGTAAAGATGTAGAGACGACCACGACGGGCGTCGCGGGTGGGCAGTGCGCAGTCAAAGAGATCATAGCCCATTGGGACGCAGCCAGCAACGCTGGCGGGATGACCGACGCCCAGCGCGTGCATGGGCGCCGTCCGGGGGATCAGGGATCGCGTGAAGGCCAACATCTCATCCACCAGCTTACCTTCGGCGTCGAGGGGCCAACCGCCATAGCCGTAGCCATCGAAGCCAATTGCCAGGAGCGCCTCGGCGCACTCGCGGCGCAGCTCGAGCGAACCGCCGCCCTGAATAACGGCGAAGAGTCTGGGGCGGGCATCGCCCTCTAGCCCTTTCTGCTCCATCTGCCGGTCGAACTCGGCGCGACACTGTCTGGCCCACTTGATGGTGCGGCGCACCGAAACGACCTGTTGTGTCGGCGCATCATCCACATGGGTGCAGTCATCCAGACACATGACCACATCGGCGCCGTAGGCGATTTGGAGCTGGATGCACTTCTCTGGCGTGAGCTGCAATTTGCGCTCCGAGCCTTCGGGGCGGATGAGCAGACCCTGGTCGGTCAATGAGCCAAATTTGACGTTTTGACGGATGAGCGAATAGGCCTGAAAGCCGCCCGAATCGGTGACGATGGGACCAGGCCAACTGCACATTGCGTGGAGTCCGCCAAGAGCCTGCACCGTGGAAGAACCAGGGCGCTGCATCAGGTGAAAGGTATTCATCACCACGCCCTGGACGCCGCAGGAGAGCAGATCTGCGCTGTCCACGGCGCGTACAACTCCCAGAGTGGCATCCGGTAGGAAAGTGGGCAGGTCAAGCGCGCCATGTGGCAAAGTGAGCGAAGAGGGGGCGTGTTTCATCACATCATGGATCAATAGTCGCCTTTGAGCACGCGCCGCAGGTCGCGCTCGCTGTCGCGTTTGGCGATAGAGTCGCGTTTGTCGTGGAGCTGCTTGCCGCGACCCAGGCCGATCTCCACTTTGGCCTTGCCTCGCTCATTGAAGTAGACGCGCAGGGGCACGATGGTCCAGCCGCGCTGCGTAGCCTTTTGGTGCAACAGACGAATTTCCTGTTTGTGGAGCAAGAGCTTGCGCGGGCGCACTTCCACATGATTGTTGCGGTTGCCCTGTTCATACTGAGCGATGTGCACGTCATGCAGCCAGGCTTCGCCATCCTTGACCAGCACGAAGCCTTCTTGCAGACTGATGCGACCAGCGCGCACCGACTTGATCTCTGTGCCGGTGAGGACGATGCCGGCCTCGAAGCTATCTTCAATAAAGTATTCATGGCGCGCTTTGCGATTGGTTGCGACGGTGCGTGGGCCGCGACCGTCGCCGCGCTTGGACGTTTCTTTTGCCATCGGATGGGCTACTGCTCCACCAATTTCGACGCTTCTTCCACTGCCTTGTCCAACTGCGGGTCCTCGTCCGCCTCACGCTGCTCATCGGTGATCTCGACGACAATATCTGGCGTCAGGCCCACGCCGTCGATCGTGCGGTCCTTGGGAGTGAACCAGCGTGCGATGGTCACACGCATGATGCTGCCGTCGCTCAGGGTCTGGGGGAGTTGCACGCTGCCTTTGCCAAAGGTCGTGACGCCGATCAGGTCTGCGCGACCGGCGTCTTGCAATGCGCCGGCGACGATCTCGCTGGCGCTGGCGCTGCCCTCATTGACCAGAACCACCATGGGCAGATCAGTTGTCACGGCCTGCCCCTCGGTGCGGTAGACCTCAAGGTCGCCATTCTTGAATCGTTCGTTGAGCACCACCTGGTCTTCCAAGAAAATGCTCGTCACCTTGACGGCCTCGCGGAGAAGGCCGCCAGTGTTGCCGCGCAGGTCGAAGATGAGGGACTGCGCGCCGCGTTGCACTGCATCATCCACTGCCTGGCGTACAAGCTGCCCAGCGTTTTCGTTGAAGGTGTAGAGTCGCACATAGGCGATTTCATCGTTTTCGCCCAAAGTATCCGTAGCGATCGTAGGCGTTTCGATGCGGTCGCGCACCACTTCGATCTCAAAGGGCTGGTCGTCGTTGTAGCCTGCCCGCAACAGCGTCAAAACTGCAACACTGCCCTTTGGCCCGCGGATTTTCTGTACAGCGCTGGTCAGATCTGTGCCCACGACGCTCTCGCCATTGACCGCCAGAATGAGGTCATCCCGCTTCACACCTGCCTCCCAGGCAGGCTGGTTCTCGAAGGGTTCAACCACACGCACGGTGTCGGCGTCTGCGTCCCAGTCCACCCGGGCGCCAATCCCCTCGAACGCACCGGAGAGATTGGTGCGAAACATCTCAGCCTCGTCTGGGCTAAGGAACGAAGTGTTTGCGTCACCCAGATCGCCCACAATTCCGCGAATTGCTGCGTAGGTGGCGTCATCGCCAGCCGGCAGCTCGCCATAGAAATTACCGTAGAGCACATCCATGGCTTCCCAGAAGGTATCGAATTCCTCTTCAAGCTCCTTGCGCAGGTCTTCTCCGCCTTCGTTGACTGGCCCTCCGCCGAAGCCTGCCGTCAGGCCGCCAAACGAACCGCCAGCCGTCAGCCGACCAGCGCCAAAGCCGATCCCCGCGCCGATGACAAAGATCGAGAGAATCACCAGCACCGATGCGCAGGCGATGAGAAGGTTTTGCCCGCAGCATCCGGCGTTAGGTGCGGCTGAGGAGGGTTTGAATGGCTGTTCTGACATAGATGTGTCTCCAGAATTAGTCATCAATCAGCAGCTTGCTGGGACGACTGGCGCCAGCAAGCATCACCGATGGGCATCGAGCGCAGTGATGGCGGCGGCCAGCGGGTCAACGGCTGACTCGACTGGGATATCTGGCGCAAGACCCTGGCCGCTGATTTGGCGGCGTTTGGGTGTGAACCATTGGGAGCTGGTCACATGCAAGCTGCTCTTGTCCGCCAGCTCGTAGATCAATTGAACGCTGCCTTTACCGAAGGTTTTTTCGCCCACCAAAGTCGCCCGGCTGTGGTCTTGCAATGCGCCAGCAACGATCTCGCTGGCGCTGGCAGAGCCGCCATCAACGATCACAACAAGAGGGGAGTCGCCCGCCGCCCCGCCTGGGCTGGCCGCAAAGGTCTTGCTCGAACCGTCAGCATTCTCCTGGATCAGAATCTCGCCTTCGGTGAGCCACATATCAGCCTGAGCGATGGCCGAATCAAGCAGACCGCCGGGATTGCCGCGCAAATCCCAGATGAAGCGCGTTGCCCCTGCCGCTTTGAGTTCTGCCAGCGCCTGTTCCATCTCTGCTGGGCTGCGCTCGCTGAAGAGCGTCTGCCGCAAATAGCCCACATCGCCTGCGGTCGGGTGATCATCCAGGATGCGCCACTCAATGGTGGGGGTCTTGATCTCAGCGCGCTCGATGGTGAAAGTCAGTTGATCTTCCACAGGCGGCGCAGACCGGCTTACGTCCAGCACGACCGTCGTGCCGACCGGCCCGCGCACGCGGGCCACCACATCATCTACAGTCATTGTGGCGGTGACCAGCTCCACATTATCCACGCGGACGAGCCTGTCGCCGTCAAGAATTCCAGCACGCTCAGCAGGGTGGTCGGCCATGGGATGTAGCACAAAGCCCGTGGCTGTCATTTCGATGGTCGCGCCGATGCCGCCAAAGCTGCCCCGCAAGTTATCCTGCTCCAGTTCACGCGGCTGAGGCTCGACGAAGGCCGTGTAGGGATCGCCGTAGGAATTGACAAGGCCATGCAGCGCGCCATAGACGCGATCCTTGGCGACAGGCTGGCTGCCATAGAAGTCACGTTCCAAGAGCTGCCAGGCTTCCCAAAAGACGCTGAGATCGGCTGGCGAAGCGGCGGCCTGAGCCGCTTCGCCGGGCGCAAAACCACTGAAGGGAGCGCTGTGCAGTAGAGGATAGGCTGCATAGCCTGCCCCAAAAACCAGCGCAAGCAGCAAGAGCAATCCCACACCGACGAGAACCTGTCGCATCTTGATCATTTCAGCGATTTTACCACAGCGGTCAACCAATCGATCAGTAATCAACCTCCTGTGACGCACTCAGCAAAATGGACATCGACGGCGCAGGACGCCGCATGGGATAGCCGCAGCAACGAAGGGATTGCGGCTCAACCGGAATTCAGGTGGTCAGCCCCACATGCCAGGGACGGGCTGCAAGTCATCTTGTTGGACGAGTTGCTGGAAGCCTGTCCCCGGCACGTTGTCACATGAGATCGATTGATCTGGAATTGCTCATCGTGGATAGAGTGCAGGGCAACAAGGGTCAGGCTGTGTTTCAGAGCGGGCGATCCGCCTGCGCTTCATGCACCGTGAGCGTCAAAGGCGGCTCATAGAAGCGAATGGCGCGCCAGGGAACGCCGTCATCGCAGCCGAGGTCGTAATCGAAATACTTGGTGCAGGTCAGGCGCAACTCCCCATCTGCCCAAAGCCCGCGCGGCAGAACGCCGTTGTGCAGACGGATGCTGTGATAGCATTCCGGGGCGAGGTGACGCACAGCCCAGACATGGCGCAGGCTGTTCATCCAGTGTTGCTTGGCTGCAGGGGTGCGGAAGAGGACAAGATTGCCATAGTCGTACGATGGGAGCTGTCTGGTGAAGTAGCAAGCAATGTCTACATGATCATGTAACTCTGCCAGCAGCTCTTCGTCGATGGCGGCGAGGGCCGCACGATCAGCCGTGCGCCGACGTTGGCCGAAGAAGCCCACCACTTCCAACACCGGCAGAGTGCGCAGATCGATGCGGCGGTTGAGAACGATGCGTTGGGAGAGCTGGGCGTTGTCTACGTATTCCAGGCGCGCCAACAGGCTTTCCTGTTCGGCAAAGTGATCGTCTGCGATGAGTGCGCTCACAGTGGCGACAGACTGGCGCAGAGTCGCCAACTCAGCGTGGGAATGGGCAGAATGGGTGAATGGACGATCGCAAAGCTCAAGCTGGTGTGGGATGACGATAGGTTGACGCATGGTGAAGTCGCTCCTTGAGTGATTGAGCGATATATACCATGCAAAGAGGTTGACGGCAAACTCAGACAAAGAATGACCTCCCATAATGTGTGGGAGGTCATTCTTTGTCTCGTACATTGGGAGACAAAATTCACCCAGAAAGGCTTGCTACGCATCCGTTCATGAGGGGTGTTCGATCTTCCAGGAAGCTGTGAGCTTCCTGGAAGATGTGTCCTTGATCCCTTTGGACACCCCTTGCACCTACTTCACGATGACAGGCAGATAGATCGCCTTTGTCGCCGCATCGCTAAGCAGCCCCGTGAACGGGCCATAGGTGATCTGGTTGCCAGTCGTCTCTGTTTCCACCAACCAATAGGTGTAGGAGACGCCTGGCACTGCCGACGTATCCAGATAGCTATAGTAGGTGTCCACATTGCCGCCCACAGCCGGGATCAGGCCGTCGGTGATGCGCACGCGCGACTCCCACAGACCATCGGCGCTGCGATAGATGTGGAAGCCGGCGCTGTTCTCCTCGAAGGACGTGGTCCAGTCGATGAGCAATCCGCCGTCGGCTGGCGTCGCGGCTGGCGGCACACGGAAGCCAACCACTTTGGGGCGATCCACTGGCGTGGTGTCCTGTGCGCTCGACGGATTCGGGTTGTTGGGGTCGGTGCCGTGGGAGCCATCATCGTCGATGACAACGATATTCAGCACGCTGATGGGCGTGGGAATCTCGATATCGATGAGGACGGCAAACTCCACCTTGCCGCTGGCGCCGGGCGCCAACGTGCCCACATTGTAGATGCACTTCGTTCCCGCCGGACTGGCGTTGGGGCAACTCCAGCCGCTGGAGCTTTCTGCTGCATAGAAGACCGTGTGCAACGGCACCGTCTCAGTCATGACGACGCCTGTTGCCTGGGTCAAACCGACATTCTTGTACTCGATCTCGTAGACGACGACATCGCCTGGCTTGGCCTGGACCCCGAAATCGGTCTTGGTGATCTCAAGAATGGGCGGCGCAAAGATGCCAGCGTCCACGGTCGTGATGTTCTGACCGCCAGTCAGCGTGATGGGGTCCGTCCGCCCGGTGTTGCGGTTCGGGTCGCTGTCCACTGCGTCATCGCCGCCCTGGTTCTGCGGACTGAAGAAGTAACCAGCGCCCGGCAGGGTGAAGCCAACCACGTATGTGCCAGCCGGTACATTGCTGAAAATGTAGTTCCCTTGGGCATTGGTGGTGGTCTGGGCAACTTGATTGCCGTTGCTGTCGAAGAGGGTGACGGTGACGCCAGGGATGCCCGGCTCGCCCGGGTCCTGGATGCCATTGCCGTTCACATCATTCCAGACAAAGTCGCCGATTGAGCCGACGGCCAACTGGGTGACGGTGGCCGTGTCATTGTCCGTGGGCGGCGTGGCGCCAGGAATGGTCACACCGCCGGGCGTGCTGGGCGTGCCGGTGGTCGTGGCAACATTTGTCAGGTCGCCGTTGATGGTGGTCTGGTAGTAGTAGACCAGGCTCGCCCCTGGGGCCAGTGGCACTGTCCCACTCTTGAGCGTCATGTTGGCCTGGGTGATGCCCAGGTTCGGATCGCTGATCAGGATGTTGGTCAGATGCGTATCGCCGGTGTTGGTGACGATGAAACAGTAGGTGACGGCTGCCCCCGGCGCGCCGGTCAGCGTCTCGCTGCCAGGGCAGGAAGCGCCGTTGTTGTGACCAGCGTAGACGGTCTTGTCAATGTTGATGCCCGGGGCAATCTGCTCGACGCTAGACGTATCATCATCTTCTGGCGGATTCGCGCCTGGAATGGGCGTACCGCCCGGCGTGCTTGGCGTGCCGGTGGCTTCGGCGACATTCTGCAGATCGCCGGTGATGGTCGTCTGATAGTAATAGACGAGGCTGGCGCCGGGCGCCAGCGGAATTGCACCGCTCTTGAGGGTCATGTCGGCCTGGGTGATGCCCAAGGGCGCATCGACAATGGAGATATTGGTCAGATGGGTGTCGCCCGTGTTGATGACCTGGAAGCAGTAAGTGACCTGGGCGTTGGCAGGTCCAGTCACAGACTCACTACCGGGGCAGGATGCGCCGCTGTTGTGGCCAAGATAGACGGTCTTCTGAATCTGAATGCCCGGCGCCACCTGGTCGACCGTGGATGTGTCGTCATCCTGGGGCGGCGTGACGCCAGGGATCGGCGTGCCGTTGGGATCGCTTGGCGTGCCCGTCGCTGTGGCAACGTTGGTCAGGTCGCCTGTAATCGTCGTCTGATAGTAGTAGACAAGACTCGCCCCCGGCGCCAGCGGCTGCGTCCCACTCTTGAGGGTCATATCAGTCTGGGTGATGCCCAACGCCGGATCGCTGATGGTGACATTGTTCAGGTGCGTGTCGCCCGTGTTCGTCACAACGAAGCAATAGGTGATGGATGCCCCGGTTGCGCCGACGAGTGAGTCAACCCCTGGACAGGATGCGCCAGCGTTGTGACCCAGATAGACTGTCTTTTGAATCTGGATGGCAGGGGCCACCTGATCGACTGTGGCTGTGTCTGTGTCGGTCGGCGGGTTGACGCCTGGAATGGGTGTGCCGCCCTGGTCGCTGGGCGTACCAGTGGTCTGGGCAGTGTTGGTCAGATCGCCGCTGATGGTGGTCTGATAGTAGTAGACCAGGCTGGCGCCAGGCGCTAGCGGCGTGGAGCCGCTGCGCAGGGTCATGTTCGCCTGGGTGATGCCCAAAGTGGTGTCCGTGATCAGGATGCTGGTAAGGAATGTGTTTCCTGTATTCGTGACCTGGAAACAATAGGTAATCTGAGCGCCCGCCGCGCCGGAGACGATCTCTGCGCCAGGGCAAGAAGCGCCGCTATTGTGACCCAGATAGACGGTCTTGTTGATCTCAATGCCTACCTGGGCGGTGGAGGTGTTGGCCGTGTCGTCATCGCTGGGCGGCGTTGCATCAGGGATGGGATTGCCTTGTGAGTCAGTGGGCGTGCCTGAAGTGGTCGCCGTGTTGGTGACATTGCCGGTCAGCGTCGTTTGGTAGTAATAGGTGATGCTTGCCCCGGGGGCCAATGGCTGACTGCCGCTGAGCACAGTCATATTCGCCTGGGTGATGCCCAAGGTCGTGTCTGTGATCAGGATGGTATTGAGATATGTGCCGCCAATATTGACGACCCGGAAGCAGAAGGTGATGGCCGCGCCCACGCTGCTGGCAACCTGTTCCAATCCAGGACAGGATGCGCCGTTATTGTGGCCCAGATAGACGGTCTTCTCGATGCGGATCGCCGGACTTGCCGTCGTCGTCGAGGCGGTGTCTTGGTCAGTAGGCGGCGGCACGCCGGGCAGCGGATCGCCTTGTGGGGTGGACGGCGTGCCGCTGGCGATCGCAGTGTTGGTGATGTTGCCGGTCAACGTCGTCTGGTAGTAAAAGACAAGGGATTGCCCCGGCGCCAGAGGCTCTGCGCCAGAACGTAGCGTCATGTTGGTGCGGGTGATGCCCAAGGTGGCGTCGCTGATGGTGATATTGTTCAGATAGGTGTCGCCAGTGTTGTTCACCACAAAACAATAGGTGATCTGCGTCCCAACGGACCCATTCACCGACTCGCTGCCAGGGCAGGAGACGCCGCTGTTATGACCCAGATAGACTGTCTTCTGAATCTCAATCGCCGGATTCACCCGGTCCACCTGCGCTGTATCCGTGTCTGTCGGGCGCGGGGCATTGGGGATGGGGGTTCCATTTTGTTCGCTGGGCGTGCCGCTGGTGGAGGCGGTGTTGGTCAGATCGTTCGTGATGGTGGACTGATAGTAGTAGGTCAGGCTGCCGCCGGGCGGCAATGGCGTGTTGGGATTGCCCAAGGCCGTCATGTTGGCCTGGGTGATGCCCAGGGTGGTGTCGGTGATCAGGATGGTGGTGAGATAGGTGTCGCCCGTGTTGACGACGCGGAAGCAGTAGGTGACTGCCGCGCCGGAGACGCCGGAAACGCTTTCCACGCCAGGACACGACGCGCCGTTGTTGTGACCCAGATAGACTGTCTTTTGGATTTCGATCCCAGGCGTGACCTGCGTCACGTTGGCCGTGTCGTCATCGCTGGGATTGGGCAGACCCGGCAGGTCGTTGCCGTTCTGGTCCGTGGGATTTCCGCTGGCGACCGCTGTGTTGGTCAATGTGCTATTGATAGTGGTCTGATAGTAGTAGACCAGGCTCGCTCCAGGAGCCAGCGGCGTCGAACCACTCTTGAGTGTCATGTTCGCCTGGGTGATGCCCAGGTTGGCGTCGTTGATGGTGATGCTGCTGAGATGGGTGTCGCCGGTGTTGGTCACGACAAAACAGTAGGTGACCTGCGCCCCCTGGATGCCGCTGACGCTTTCGCTGCCGCCCGGGCAGTTTGCGCCACTGTTATGACCCAGGTATACAGTCTTCTGAATCTGAATGCCAGGCGCAACTTGATTGACCTCCGCCGTATCATTGTCGGTGGGCGGCGTTGCACCGGAGATGGGCGTGCCATTGGCGTCGGTGGGCGTGCCGGTCGCTGTGGCCGTGTTCACCCGATCGGCGGTGATGGTGGTCTGATAGTAGTAGGTCACGCTGGCGTTGGGTGCGAGTGGGAACGTTGGCGAGCCGATGATCGTCATATTCGCCTGGGTGATGCCCAACTGCGGGTCGGTGATCTGAATGTTGTTCAGGTGGGTGTTGCCTGTGTTGCGCACCACGAAACAGTACGTCACCTGCGAACCAAGCACCCCACTCGCCAGTTCGCTGCCGGGGCAGGAAGCCCCGCTGTTGTGACCCAGGTAGACCGTCTTCTGGATTTCGATGCCAGGCCCGACCAACGTCACTTGGGCAGTGTCATCATCCGATGGCCGCGGCGCGTCGGGAATCGGCGTTCCGTTGGGATCAGAGGGCGTGCCGCTTGCGATTGCCGTATTCAACAAACTGGCAGAGACAGTCGTCTGGTAATAGAAGACGAGCTGGGCATTCGGGGCCAAGGGCTGGCTGCCGCTGCGCAAGATGACGCTGTTGGGTGGAATCCCCAACGTGACGTCGGTGATGACAATCGAGTTGAGATAGGTGTCGCCAGTGTTGCGCACGACAAAGCAGTAGGTCACTGCCGCGCCCGTTCCCACCGAGAGGGTGTCGCTGCCAGGGCAACCGGCGCCAGCGTTGTGCCCGGCGTAGACCGTCTTTTGGAGCTCGATGGTGGCCCTGGCGTAGCCGAAGTCGATGTCGTCGCGATTGGCGATGATCTGCGGCTCGATCACAAGGGCAGGATTGGGATAAAGCGTGTCGCCGCTGGTGAGCACATAGCCGTTCAGCGGCTGCCCGGACGCGAAGTTAGAGGGTGGCAGATAGACCCAGTAGACCGGACCGCCAAAGGTCACATCAGTGAATTCATACCAGCCCTCTTCCACCGCAGGCGTGCTCGGGTCATCGCCCGTGATGGTGGTGTTCAAAAGCTGATCATCGGTTCCCGGCTCGAAGACGCCGTCGCCGTCATCGAGATAGAGCTGAACTGTGACTCCATTGATCCCAACTTCGCCGAAATCGTAGACGCCGTTGGCATTCGTGTCATGCCAGACAAGATCGCCGATGGTTGACGCGCCGCCCTCGTCGTCTGGACCGTGAGGGCCGGCAAATGTTGCTGCGGAAGCCGTATCTTGCCACAACAGCGCGCCAGAGCCGAGGCCGATCAACAAGGCAGCCAAGAGGACCGCCATCCAAAGCCTGCCTGTACGGATTCTTAACATTGCGTGCATCATTGATTATTCCTCCTGAACAGTCGTGTGTATTGCACCGCGAAACGTGAAATATCTAAGCGACAGAGATAATGCCATCGCCGTCCACTTGCATTCGATAAGAATTCGACACCCTGACACTCGCCGACATCCAGGCGTTGCCCGACTTGAAGCCGCTGAAATCTGGCTTTCAGCGCGCAACGACCGGCAGGAAGGCAGTGTGGGTGCGCGCAACTGGCTGACTGCCGGCGAGCCGCACTTGCACCATGGGGTCGCCCAACAGGCCAAATGTGTCGACCAGGTCGTCATACTTGCCGATGGCTGCGTTCTGCAATAGATATAGTTTTCCATAGGTAGTCGCTGCGCCAAGCTCTGTCATGCCTTCATGGAAGAGCCCCAAAAAGAAGCCCCGCTCCAGATAATCATGACCTGTGACCAAGCCAAAACCAGTGGGCGACCAGCTGGCCAGCGCGCCCACCACAGGCATACGTACGATGTGCTCGCCCAGGGATGACTGGAGCAGACCCGGTTCGTGAAAATACCCTTCCAAACAAGTCATGGGCAGCATGACAGGCAAACGGCCGCCATTGTTGAGCTGTGCGAGCGCCCCCAGGGTCAGCAACTTTTCTTCAGCCCAAAACTGTTTGGCGCCATGCCCAACGTAGCTGACAAACAGCGTTCCCTCATTCATGCGTTCCAATATCTGTTGTTGACAGACGAGCGACGGGCTTTCGCTTGGGCAATCCTGTCCCATGTAGAGGCGCGTGCGGTTGTATTCTTCTGGTATCAGAGGCGTCTCGCCAGAAGCAGACTGGACCGTGCCGCTGTAGATTGCGTCTGAGAAGTTATAGAAGCTGCCGCCGCCGCCTTGCAGGTTATCGGTTACGAAGAGCATATTTGTATTCCAACCGTCGGTCGCTGGCGCGGCGCTATAGGCAAAAACCTTCTCCACCATCGCCCTGGCGTCTGCAGCCGTTTCGGCAGGCAGACGACCAATGTGCATATCAGGCAGTATGTCGTCCCCTGCGACGGTCACGAAGCGATTGTCGGCGGCGGTCTCGCCCAGGTCTGGATCCACATTCACCAGGAAGGGCGGGATGTAGACCGGACCGCTCGTCGCCAGATTACCGCGCAGGTCGTAATGACCGTCGCCCATAAGAAGTACATAGGCTGGCGCAGGAGCAGGCCACGTCTGATAGGCGTGACGCAAGAAATCACGTATCGCCAGCGCCGAAACACGCCCAAAGCTGAACTGGTCATACACGTCCTGAACATCGACAACCCGCACTCGTACACCCTGATCAGTGCGGAATTGGGCAAGAGACTGGGCTTCCGCCAGAAAATCCTTATGCGTGATGATGATCAAGTCTGCGCCGCTGGATGGATTGAGCAAATCAGAGACGCTGGCCTTTTCAAGGCGCGTCGGCGCCAGGCGATGGCCCGGTGATTGAGCTAGATAGCGCCGCTCGCCCGTCTGGATGAGGGTGTAGGATGCTTCTCCATCTGCGATGGCGGCTTCGATTCGCGTTACTTTCGTCGGATCGGTCACGTCGTAAAGTTCCAGGTTGTCAGTTGAAAAATCTTGAATTACGTAACTAGTCGCTCCGACGTTCGAGTTCGTGAAGTAGATACGGTCGTTTTCAGCAACCAGATTTCTGCGAAACGCCAGCTTCAGCCAGTCGATGTAGATCATGCTTACCGATTGGCCCGGCGCGTCATTGATCAGCTCGATGCGGATAGTGCTCTGGGGCGAAGTGAGCAACGATCGGTCGAATTCCGCCGAAATGGTGGTGTAGGTGCGCCCGCTCCAGGTCTGATCCGACACCTGGGCGCCGTTGACATAGATGCGCACGTGATGGCTACCATAGACGTTGCCGGCAGCCGCCAGGGTCAACGTCGCCGTGGAACTGTTCACAGATGCATTGCTCGATGCAACGGGAATATCACGGCGCGCCACCGCGCCATCGCCAACGGCTGTCAGGCGCGGGCCATACCAGTGATCATACCCACTCTGGAGCGGCAACGATGAGACATAGCTGAGGTTGTCCTCAACTGATACCTGCGCCGGGTAGTCGGCGATAGGCGTACCCCCGCTGCCGAAATTAGGCTGCGTCCCCATGCGCAATCCAGAGGGTCCGCCGTGAGAAAGCCAATAGACATTGTAGCGCGAATAGCGATCCTGATTGGCGACGCCATAGAACAAAATCGAGTCGCCCGGGCCGAATACGTTGTCGCTGGCGCCGGTGACATAAATGGCAGCCTCGACGCCATTGTAATAGAGGTGAAACTTGTCCGGCGCAACCATATTCAACGGGACGCCAGCCTGGGCCAGAACCGAATAAGAGAGTTCGTAGATACCCTCTTTCTCTGTCACCACGCGGAAGGCATTCGCAGGCGGCTGCCAGCCGTTGCTTTGAGCAGCCACAACGACCTGCTGCGGCGACGTGCGCATGGCGCGTGAATTCGGGTAGTTGACTAGCAAAC
Source organism: uncultured Caldilineaceae bacterium (assembly GCA_964560495.1). Classification (GTDB taxonomy): domain Bacteria; phylum Chloroflexota; class Anaerolineae; order Caldilineales; family Caldilineaceae; genus UBA5069. The sequence goes on along the minus strand of CAZLMM010000034.1, from coordinate 40,808 downwards.
CCGCCAGAGCCTGCTCGAAATCTCCACTCTCGATAGGCGACGCACTTGCCGCGCTCACGTTCTCGCCAAAACGCAGCTCTACACGCAGACGGCGGTGGTGGATCAGCTCTCCGCTCACAGGGTTGACCTGGAAGGGATGGAAGACGATCCGTCCAATACGCTGACTCCGCAAGAAGCCCAGCTCCTCCAATTGCGCAGCTTGCGCCGGATAGAGGGTGGGCGCCCCGAAGATGGCCTGGTCTGGAGCCGCTGGCTGCTCGCTTGCGCTTACCGGCTCGCCGTCCACGAAATCCAGAGCGCGCCTGGAACCTGGACATGGGTGAAACGAGTGCGCCGCAGTTTCGCTTTCCAGCGAAAGGACGGTCAGTTGCGTTACGCCCTGGGCTGGAATACCAGCCAGGACGACGCGCGTCGGCAGCATTGGCGCGCCGCTGCTGCCTGCTTGGGGATAGCCGGACACTTCGACGCGTTGACAGGGGCCGGCGCTGCCAGCCACATCCATCAGTGTGAAGCGGGGCGTGGACAACTCTAGCACAAGTCCTGTGTCGTCGGACTGGACGACTTGCACGCCAGGAATCATTTGAGCCGCTGGCTGCACATCCTGAGCCGCTGCAAAGGAAGATGGCAGGAATGTGCTGAACAAGGCAAACAAGCTAATGAGCAAAAGACTTCGTTGTTTCATGGTTTCATCGACATCGGCAGATAGATTCTCGAATTCAGCGCAATGGTTTCTGCCAAACCAACAACCTCCGCATAGCCATCCACACGTACAACTTCAACGGCGTACCAACGGGGCGCATTGCTTGTCGTTGACACGTCAACAAATACATAGGATGCGCCGTGGGAACCTCCTGCTACCTGTGCAGGCAAAAGTTGGTCATTGATCTTGACGTAGGATCCAGCCGCAGAGTCGCGGCGAAGTACGTTGAACCCGACAACATTGGCTTCGTTGACAGTTTCCCAGACAATGATCGCCTCTGTGGGTGTGGCGTAGGCAGCAAGAGACGCAACTGTTACGGCAGTTGGCACCAGATATGATTGCACCTGGAGCGCCGGGTCGCCCAACAGAACGAAAGTGTCGAGCAGGTCTTCAAATGCGCCTGCTGGCGCGCGGTTATGCAGGTATTGTTTGCCCGCGGTTGTTGCCTCTCCCAGAGTAGCCACCTGATCGGTGAAGACAGCCAGGAATAGTCCTTTTTCCAGATAATCGTGGCCGGTAGCTACGCCAAAACCTGTAGGCGACCAACTGGCGACGGCGCCGCCGTTCGGGTTGAAGAGATAGGTTTCAGAGAGTGAGCGAGAGTTCAACGGCGCCTCATGAAAGAACCCCTCGAAACAGGCCATGGGCAAGAAAATGGACAATTTGTCGTAATTCGTCAGAGTTGACGCAAGGGTGAGATCCATCAGTTTTTCCACAGCCCAATTCTGTCTTTGGGCATGACCCACATAGCTCAAGAAGAGCGCGCCGTCGATTTGTAGCGTGGTCGAGATGACATTTCGACATTGGGTTGCAAATGTCGGATTTGCAGCGTCGCATGTCTGACCAAGATAGACCTTGATGGCATTGTACGGATTGGGCAGGTACTTGACGGTGTTAGCAGGATCGTCATAGCCATCAGCAAGGGTGTCGGAGAATTCATAGAAGTTACCGCCGCCGCCCTCAAGATCATCTGCAACAAACAGCACATTCTGCGTCCACGGGTCGCGGCGGTCGGTCATCGTTTCATAGTGAATCGTTTTATTCACCATGATGGAGATCTCCGTCGCGGAATAGGCGGGGAAGCGCCCCAGGTGCATGTCCGGCACCAAATCGTTGCCTTCGAAGAGAACATAGCGGTTATCCGCCGACGTCTCACCCAATGTGGGATCCGAGGGGTAGAGATAGGTGGGAACGTATGTTACTTTGGTGTTTGCGCCGCCATAGCGTCGCACGTCATTGGTGCCGCCGCCGCCAAGCAAAACGAATTTGGGGCGCGGCGACTGCCAATTGAAGTACGCATATTCGAGGAAGTCTTGAATTGCATTGACGGAGACCATGCCCCCGTTGAACTGGTCATAAATCTGTTGTACGTCAACCATCGCAACCCGATAAAGGTTATCGCGGTGCACTGCCAGAGGCAGCGTTGCAGTCCAAAAATCACGGTGGGTGATCACAATCCAGTCGGCAGCGTTGTTCGTCGCCAGCAAGTTGTCCGGCGTATAGGCGCTGGTCGGGTAGGAAACCAATGCGATGTCTGCTGTAGCAGGCTGCCGCAGCGCGCCGGTAGCGAGAGTAAGATAGCGTCGCCCTGTGCTGCTATCGCCGAATGACGCTGTGAAGGGGCCGACGCCATTGACGGTGGCGTTTCCCACTGCCTGAACGTTGTGGAGATCGGTCACATCGAAGACCTGAACTGCGCTCGACGAAAAATTGCTGACGCTGTAACGCCATGGACCGCTGCTGGATTCTCCCAAGAAGTTCAGTTGGTCACCCGTCGCCACATGCGCTCGCTGATAGCTCAGTCGCACCCAATCGCTGTACTGCTCGCTGACGGTAGTATTGATGTTGACGAATTCCAGGGCCACCGTGTTGTTGCCGTTGACGAGCACGCCAGGGGTGATCGCCGCGGATGCTGTGAGCGGCTCGAAGTTCTTCCAGGTGGTCAGGTTTTGGTACACAAGTTGGCCGTTGACGCGGATGCGCAGACCATGCAGCGTGTTGCCGATCAGGTTTGGATCCTTGTACGCGCCCACGACGCGGGCAGTGACTGTCGCTCCGCTGCCGGGCGCCAGATTGTCGATGGCATAGACGATGTTTTGGGTGCGCACAGTCGTCCCCAAGGTCTGCCACTTGATCCAGAACCAGTGATCATCGTCCGGGTTGAACATCGGCGCCGTATCATAGCGGGGATATTCGGTCACATAACGAAGCTGCTGCTCACGGTGGTCACTGGCGAGATAGGATGCCGGGGTGGTTCCGCCAACCGAGCCATCCTTCAACGCCATGCGCTTGCCATTGACGCCGCCATAGGTCAGCCAGAATTGATTCGTTCCTGTATACTTGTGGTCAGGATATGTCCCTTCGTAGTACATGGAGTCAATGCCGCGGCCATAAAAGAGCACTGCATCGCCAGAATTGAAGACGCCATCGGCCTCCCCTAACACCTGGATCGCCATCTCGCGACCAAGATAGAACATGCGAAAGGTGCGCGGGTCAAGCGAATCCACGGGCAATCCAGCAGTCTGCAAATAGGAATAGGATAGGCTATATAGCCCATCAGTCGCCACACCAATGCGATAGGCAGGCGATGGGGGCGTCCATTGGGTTGGCGTAAGCACGCTGGCGGCAGTCAATTGCGTCTCTGCGGCAAAGACAGCTTGCACCCCTGCCTGGCTTACCTCCACATCATTGCGGCTATCAGCCGAGGCAGCGCGCTGTCCCAATAGAAGGACAACGAATAAGCCAAAAGCTATCACAAGTGCACAGGGAAGTTTATTTTTCGACCCTGTCCGTAATCTTCGACTGGTGTTCATCAGGTTCATCATCGCTTTCTGTCAATCCGTTTCCTGGCCGCCAAACGGCCAGCCGGGCTTCTATACTTTGCTCTGTTTGAGACCAGGAGTTTTCGCAGGCCAAAAACTCCTGGTCTCAAAGCAACCGCAGTGTAATCTCTGTTTTTCAACCACAGAGTAGCTGCAAAACATTGCAGCACAGCTTACTATGGACATAATGTAGAAAACCGGAAGCCTCCTGCCGATCAGGAAAAAATGCCCTCGACGCTGACTATCAACGCGAGGGCATAACCCATTCTCTTCATTCTACGCAGGAAGAGAGTCTGGCTGGTCTCAATCACTTCGGCGGGTGTGAAGACGCTGCTTTGCGTCTTCACACCCTTACGCCGCTGACGAGACAAGTGCTCTCGAACCTGCTTTGCGCCGATGCTTACTTCCGTGTCACGAGCGGTAAGAAGAGCCTGTTGGCGCCCGCCACCAGGGTGCTGCCCACAGAGTGCTCCTGCACCGTGCCATTGGTCATCACGATCTCGATGAAGTAGAAGTAGAGCTGGCCTACCTCCACTGTATCGTCCACAAAGCTGTAGCTGCCCGAACTGGCCTGACCGGAGAACGTGGCCTCGATCATGGCGGCGTTGAGCCTGGTTGTCACACCGTTCACTGTTCGCAGCACGTTGAAGCCCAATACGTCCGACTCGGTGGCCGTCTTCCACATGACCGTCACCTGGCTGCTCTGGCTGTCCAGCTTGGCGTCAGAGATGAGCACCGAGGTGGGGTCGAGGATGCGCACATCATCCTGGGCCTGTTTGGGCGTGCTGGCTGCCAACGGCGGCAGTGGTCCGGTTGGGCCATCTGCATCGAAGATAGGATTGGGGACGCGGGCGTAGTTGATCGTCACCGGCGCTGTCGGGTTTGTCGCCGGGTCCGTCGTGTCGCCCGAGGCGATAAAGCGTACAAGCACTGTAACAACGCCGCCCGGCGGCAACTGCCCGGCGCCGGTCAGATCATTCCACGTTAGCGTACCCACATTGCCCACAAGCAACACGCTGTTGGGCGCAGGAGTCGCGCCGTTGAACGTCAAGAAGCGGGTGTCATAGGTGTCTGTCAGTGGCAACGTGGCGATCCAGCTCTCGCCTGTGTTGGTGATGCGAATAGTGAAGGTGATGAGCGAACCGCGCTTGACCGGCTCCACACCTGGAATGGTAAGCTGCTTGCTGATGAGGTAATTTGAGGGTTCAGTGTAGCCAAAGTCCGCGGTCATGTTGACGCTGGTATTGGTCGGCAGCGTGACTGTGTAAGGACGCGGCTTGTTGGTGTTGTCGGCGCTGCCGCCGATGATGGTCGTGACGTTCAGATTGCCAAGCACGGCCGCAGTGGTGGCGTTACTGGCAATCGTCACTGTGTAGGTGCCGGCAGCCAGGTCGGTGAAGGCATAAAGGCCGAAAGCCCCGGTTTCCATCTCGCCGATCAACTGCCCATTGCGGTAGATCTGGACAGTGACGCCCTCTAGACCGATCTCGCCGTTTTGTGGCTCATAGATGCCGTCGCCATCCATCTCGAACCAGACCTGATTGCCGATGATGCCTTTGTCCACGACCAGGTCGTTGAGAACATAGCCAAAGTCAGCAGTCAGATTCGTCGCGCCGGCGGCCAGGGTGACGGCATAGGGCTGCGCCTTGTTGGTGTTGTCTGCGACGCCGCCAATGATGGTGGTCGGCACATAGTTCTCTAGCACATGGGCTGTGTCGGACACCTGCACCAGATAGTTCCCTGCGGGAAGCCCAGTGAACAGATACTGACCGTTGGAATCCGTGGGCATTGTGGCGAACAACTCGTTTGGCTCGGGGATGCCGTCGCCATCATCGCGATAGAGATTGACCGTGACGCCCGGGATGCCCGGTTCGGTGTTAGAGTCATAGATGCCATCTTTTGTGGTGTCGCGCCAGATCTGGTTACCGATGGCGCCCAGGTTTGGCGAGTCGTAGCCAAAGTCGGCGTCGAGGTAACTGCCGTTGCCCGGCAGCGCCGGCACGAGATGCGGCACTGGCGTGGTCGCGGTCAATCCAGGCGGCAGCGTAGCGGGATTGGGAGCAACTGTGTAAGTGCGTCCATCGCCCGCCGTTACGACGATGTGATACGTGCCATCTGGCCCAGTCACGCCAGTGTAGACGTTGTTCAGGCTGTCGGTGATGATGACTGTCACACCGGGGATGCCTGGCTCACCCGGGTCGCGGATGCCATCTGCATCGAAGTCATACCACACGGTGTCGCCAATCACGGCCTGCGTAGGACCGGTTGGCTTGTAGTAACCGAAGTCGGCGTCTTCATAGAACTGTCCGGCGGAGATCGTAATCGGGCCGGTCGGGTCGGTGGAACTCTGCGGGCCGACGCTCAACGTATGGCCGGCCAGAACGCCATTGGCATCCGTTACATCCACAAAGTAGGTGCCAGCAGGTAAGCCGCTGAAGATATAGCCGCCATCAACGCCAGTGGTTGTTGTTGCAACAACGGTGTCTTCTGGCCCCAACGTCCCGTTGCCGGTATCGCGGATCAGGCGCAAAGTCACGCCGCCAATGCCAACTTCCCCGGCATCCTGGATGCCATCTTTGTCGGCGTCATACCACACATAGTCGCCGATGGCCGCCGTGTTGACCGCCTCGTCCACCTGGGCGGTGTCGCTGTCGGTCACGTTGGGGATGTCAGGCAGCGGCGTGCCGCCCGAATCGGTCGGCGTGCCGGTGACCGTGGCCGTGTTGATGAGGTCGCCGTTGATCGTCGTCTGGAAGTAGTAAGTAGCTACGCCGCCTGGCGCCAACAGCGCCGGCAACGCAGGAGAAGCGCCCACCGGCAGCAATCCTGCGCCGTTGACGATGCCCAGAGTGGCGTCGCTGATGTTCACCCGCAAATATGTGTCGCCAGTGTTTGTCACCCGGAAACAATAGGTGATGGCTGCGCCGGGCGAGCCAGCCACCAGCTCTACGCCGGGGCAGGATGCGCCAGCGTTGTGCCCCAGATAGACGGTCTTCTGAATGTCCACCGCAGGATTCACAATGTCAACCACGGCCGTGTCGGTGTCGGTGGCATCGGGAATGTCAGGCAGATCGTTGCCATTGGGGTCAGTCGGGTTGCCGACGGCGGTGGCGGTGTTCGTGACCGGTGTGCTGACATTGATCGTGGACGTGCATCTGAAGACCCAGACTTCCGCCAGGTCGAGAAGGCCATTGTTGTTTGTGTCGCCGCTGACATAGGCCACCGGGCTGCACAGGTTGTCTGTGACGCCATAGGTCGGGTTCGTGCCGGGGCGATCCAGGAAGAGCGGCGTGTCGCCCGTATTGCGCACGGTGTAGGTGTAGGTCACATTCTGGGGCGGCGGACCTGGCAGATACTCGACGGCGCCATCAGGAGCATTGCCGGCGGTCTTGATGATCTCCAGACCAGGGTTCACCATGTCAACGACTGCATTGTCCGTGTCGCTCACATCGTTGATGTCTGGCAAATCATTGCCGTTGGAGTCGGTCGGGTTGCCCGTCGCCGTGGCGATGTTGGTGACATCGCCAGTGACCATGATGTTGGCGGTGCAAGTCACTCTGCCGCCCGGCGCCAACGGACCGGCCAGTCCAGGGCATTGAGCCGAGGTGATGATCACGTCATCGCCTGCGCCGACTGTACCCCGATCATCCACGATGCGAATGTTGCTCAGGTGAGTGTCGCCCGTGTTGGTCACGATGTAGGTGTAGGTGACCATCTGGGGCGGCGGACCTTGCACATATTCCACCTGACCGTCGGGCGCGTTGCCAGCCAGTTTCACCAACAGAATCGCCGGATTGGTCACATCGACCACTGCCGTGTCGGTCGAGGTTACGTCGTTGCCCGGCAGATCCGCCCCTGTATTGTCCACAGGGTTACCCACCGCAGTGGCCGTATTGGTCACAGGGTTGTTGGTGTTGATGGTCGAAGTACAGGTGTAGACCCAGGCTTCGTTGGTATCCAGGCGGAAGTTATTGTTCGTGTCGCCGCTGACATAGGTCACCGGGCTACACAGATTGTCGGTCAGCCCATAGGTTGCACTGACATTGTTCCGATCCAGGTCGATGGGCACCTCACCCGTGTTGGTTACCGTGTAGCGATAGGTGACATTCACCGGCGGCGGCCCTTGGAGATATTCGACTGCGCCATCTGGGGCGTTTCCGGCAGTCTTGACCAATCGGATGCCGGCCAGGGCGAAGGGGAAGTCCGCATCATTGAAATCTTGCTGGAGCGAAGTCAGGATCACGGTGCGCGGATTCGGGCCGGTGTAGATGGGATTGGCAGTGGGCACTTCGCCAGTGTAGACGTAAAATTGCAGAGGGCCGCCCACGTTGAAGTTGCTGGGCGCGACCTCGACAAAGTATGTCTCCAGGCCGTCGGCGTTGAAGTCATAGTAGCCGTTGTTGTCCACATTGCCAGAGCCGGCAAAGAAAGCCGTGGTTGTCGTGGAGATGAACTCACCTGGTTGCAAGATGCCGTCGATGGGGTTGCCATTGGCGCCATCACGATAGAGATTGACGACGACGTTGTTGATGCCCTGCTCGCCAACGTCCGCTACGCCGTCGGCGTCGGAGTCGTGCCAGACGAAGTCGCCAATGCTCGATTTGCCTGCAAAGACCGCCACACTCGTCCCGATCAATAAGATCAGAAAAAGTACGGCGATCGCCGTAGGTTTTCGCAAAACAGTCATTTTTTTCTCACTCCAGAACTCTTGAGACATGTAATTTCCTCCAATTGATTATGGAACGATGATATGCAGCGACGTATGAAACACAAAAGGAATCGAACATCCATTCATACACAGAATACCATGAATTATATCAGGATACTATTAAGATGATGATAAAGAATCCACGCCCCCCTTTCACGGCTCTTGGTGCAAAGAAACGAAGCGATGCCCCCCATCGTTCCCAGGCTATATACTCTGTACGGGTGAGATGCTGTCGCTTATCAATCACCTTCAAGGTTCAAGACGAAACTACCCTGTCCAGAGTCACGGGCAAGTGTCCCGCTTGCAGCATGGGAGATGATGGAAGAGAAGAAACCGGATCAAATCTCAGGGATGGCGACAGGTCAATCAAATCTGTTGCCGTACTGCCCTCTCAGATGGAGCCATACAATTTGCGCACGCCAACAAACCGATTCGTACGCTATTCGCCGGCGATCAGCGGGAGATACAGCCGCTGCGACCCACTGGTTGGTGTAAGAGTGACCCACTCTGTACGGCCATCGCCATAGAACACTCGCACCAAGTAGCGAGCTCTCTCGCTTTCAACCAGAGCATCGTCGCAATACGAATAGAGATCGCCCGCCGCCGAACCGCTGTGCTTCGCAGGAATGAGTTGGCTTGTGAGGGGGGTTGGGGCGTAGCCGGCAATCTCTCGATACAACTCGAAACCAATCAGAGTAGCCTCGCTTGTGGTCCGCCAGACCAACATCATGCAGCCATCCTCAGCTGCATAGACCTGCCCCCAGATGCCCACCGCGGTCGGCGAGAAGACCTGCACCTGGCTGCCAGCCGTCTGATTGCCCAGAGATTGCAACGCAGTCAGCGGTCGCGTCGGGCCATCGGGATCGGCTGTGACCGAGTGGATCAGTGTGTTGATAGTCGTTGCAGACCCCGGCGCGCCGCCTGTGTCTGCCAGGGCCAGATAGGTTGTCGTCACGACAAAGGATGCGCCAGGCGCCAGATCGGTCACGAATGTGTTGGTCAGGTCGCTCCAATCCAACTGTCCGTCATCCACACTGTCATTTGCAGACGGTTGCGCGGCCTGGAAGCGTAGATAGACCGGCTGGTAAGTCTCACGTAGGGACACTGTCGCCAGCCAACTTGCCCCCGTGTTCCTGATGACAGTGCGCAGACGCACGAATTCGCCCGGGCGCGCCGGGGTGGGCGTGAGCAGGGTATGCTGAACGGAGTAGCCAGAGGCGACAGCGAAGCCAAAATCAGTCGTGGTTACCATCTGACCGCCTGTCAGCGTCGCCTGCGCTCGATGATTCACCGGATCGCCGTCGGAATCCGTCGCGTCCGATCCCACATCCTGCGGGCTGGCTGTCCACTGATAGAGCACGCCCCCAGAGGCAAAGTCGCCTGACGAAACCGTGACCGAATAAAGGCCAGCGATCAATCCAGTGAACGAATAGACGCCCGAGCCGTCAGTGGTTGCGACGCCGACGGCCGGCCCGCTCAGCGCCAGACTGACGCCAGGGATGCCCGGCTCGCCGCTGTCCTGCTGTCCATTGCCGTTGACATCCCACCAAACACGGTCGCCGAGAACACCGGTGTTGTTCACCGACGCGATGATCCTCACCGATCCACCCACGCCAACGCCCGCCACCGATTGGCCGGCCGTATTGCCAAAGGAAGGCCCCGGCGTAGCTGAAAAGCCAACGTTGGCATCCGACGTGACTGGCGGACTGCCAGCCACAAAGGTGATCGTCGCAATCACGCGATTGGGCATAGCCGCCAGCGGCGGCGCGGGATCGGTGATGGTGAAGTCTAATTCTCCATCCGTGTCGCTGGCGTCGTAGGTGACGCCAGGAAAGAAGGCCGCCGGCACATTGAAAGAAATCGCGTCGGGCGTCCCGTCGAAGTCGCTGTCCGTGGGGTCGAAAGTCAGCAGCGTCTCATCGAAGTCAATGGAGAAGAAGAGGCTGCTGATGCTGTTGCCGCCATTATCGAAGGTGATAGGCACGCTTACCGAGGCGCCAGGTGCAGCAGGAATCTGCTGTGGAATGGTCAACGACGGCGCCGCTTGCCCCGAAGCCCCGCTCAGCGCGCAGGCGCTTGCCCCACCGAAGGCAATCAATACCAGACAACTCTGGTCGCCAGCATCGATCATGGCGTCTACATTAGCGTCGCAGCCAACAGGATCGCCCGCAAAGCTGCCGCCGACGGCGTTGGCTGCACTGCTGCCGTCGCCATCGAACACCTCTAACACCAACGCCGATTGATCGCCGGCGTCAACCAGATCGTCGGCGTTGCAATCGCCGCGCGCGCGCGGCGGTATAACCTGGTAAGCAAAATCAGCGGTCAGGTTCGCTCCACTCACACCCAAAACCAAATCGTAGGGTTGCGACTGGTTGTTGTTATCCTGGCCCGGATGAGGGCCGGGCAGGGCAGGGACATAGTCTTCCAGCACGTTGTACTGGTCGAGAACTGCCACGGTGTAGCCGCCCAACGGCAAACCGGTGAAGAGATAGGCGCCGTCTGGTCCGGTTGTGGTGGCGGCGACTGCACTTCCCGTCTGGCTTAACACCACAGTGACGCCAGGCGCCGGCAGATCGCCCTGAGAAGGGTCGAAGAGACCGTCCTGATCCACATCAATCCACAGCTGATTGCCGATCATCCCCTCGTCCGAGCTGCTTGCACCGGACACCTCGTAACCTCGAAAACCAAAATCCACTGTGTCGATACTTTGACCTGACGCCAGCTGAATGGCGTAGGGTTGCAGGTGATTGTTGTTGTCGGCATGTGGATTGGGGCCGAGAATCGTCGGTCCCAGGTGAGGCGCAGTCATCAATGTGTCCGGCGCGGCCACGATGTAAGCGCCAGACAGCAACGCGCCAAATCGGTAGACGCCATTGTACTTGGTCAATGTCGCCAAGATCGGCTCGCCCTCATCCAGCCCGCCATCCTGATCCAGGTCGTCAATCAAGTTGACGCTGACGTCGCTGAGTCCAGACTCTGTGTCGGCGTCGAACACGCCATCAACCGTCACATCTCGCCAGACCAGACCGCCGACGCTTGCAGACAACCCCTGGGCGGGCAGGGCGTAGCCCAAGTGGTGACCGACATGCTGCTCTCCTGCCGCCACGGAGAGCGCATGGGGCATGAGGCCAGTCGCTTCCAGACCAAAAGGCGCGCTGGGCAGCGCAACCTGGTAGCTGCCCGTAGGGACTTCTATGTGAACGCGACCATTTTGGTCGCTTGGCGCACAAATGGCAGCGCCCCCACCTGTCGGCGTTGCGCAGACCGTCACGCCTGTCAGGCCCGGCTCTTCCTGCGTGCGCAGGCCATCCCGGTTGCCATCCAGCCAGAGCAGGTCACGGATCACCCCATTCCCCGGCCCGGGCGCATCCACGTAGCCAAAGTCGATGTTGCGAATGATGTCACCCATAGCGAGCGCAACAGGCTGAGATGGGGTGGGGTTGCTTTGCGGCCCCAGGGTAGGCGTCAATTCCGCGAGCAGACCATGCTCATCACTTACGTAAACAAAGTAAGTTCCAGCCACATAGGCATCCAGCCGATAGCCGCCGTGCGCGTCGCTGACCGTCGTGTCTATCAGGAGATCGCTTGCCGGGTCGAACTGCCCATCCTGGTTTTGGTCGCGATAGAGCCTGACAACCACATTGCCGACGCCTTGCTCGCCCACGTCCTGCAAGCCATTCGCGTTTGCGTCATACCAGATATAGTCGCCCACTGCGGTGGTGGGAGGCTTGACGCCGAAATATGCCGCGGCGATGACCTGCCCTGTCGATAGATCAAAGACTTGTTGGGATGGCGTCGTTGCAAAATCGTAACCTTCGGGCGCGGACGCCATATTTACCGTGACAGTGTAGTGACCCTGCGTCAGACCGGCAAACTCGTAGAAGCCATCGCCCCCCGAGACCGTTACGCGCGCCGTATTATCATCTCCAGCGGCCTGCACAGTGACGCCCGCCAACCCCAACTCTTCGCTTCCTAATACGCCATCGCCGTCCAGGTCAGCCCAGACGCGACCGCCGATCTTGCCGGCAAGATCGGTCGTAACCTGGTTGCTGGCGCGGTGGGGAATGTAGCCGGTTTCTTCGCTGAAATAGGCGATGTTTTCCACACGCGTGATAGCCGCAGGGGTGTTCACAATTGTCCTGAAGCCGAGTGTAGGCGCGACGATGACGCTGTTGCTTTGGCCCAGCGGCCAGTGATTGACGCCCTGGCTGGCGCTGCCGCCTGCGATAATCCGACCGGGGCCAGAACCACTCAACACCTGGTAATGCCAGCGGAATGTCGCCCCGCCTGACCCCACGCTTGCAGATGCCGGCAGCGGCCCGTCGACCAATACGATCTGCACATCGTTGCTGCCCACCACGACAGGCGGCGAGGGGGTCACATTCGCCATAGTCTGGGTTGCCGAAAGCGTCATGGTGACGGTAAAGAGCTCACCCGGTTGGACAAAGAGTGGTTCGGCGGCCAGGGATGTGGCGGTGTTCGCACCGGATTGGAGATAGGTGACTCGCAGCGAAACCTGATCGACTTTGTTGACCGCACTGCCGGCCTGCTCACTCCACCACAGGCGCACCCCCAGGGAGTTGATCTCCGCGGCGGTGTCTACGCCAGCGGCGAAAAGATTCACTTCCCAGGTCATCTCCTGGTTGCTTGTGGCGCACGACGACGGCAAGAGCTCATCGGCGCCGAACGAGCCGATGGGCGCGTCGCCGCTCAAGACAACGAAGCCCCCCTGACCCGCTCCGCAACCCAGATTCACCTCGTGGAGATTCACCTTCAACACAGCCTCGTACACGGGCGCGCCGGCGGGAACAATGTTCGACCAGCGCCACGTTTGCCCCAGCGACGGGCCGCCCACGACAAAGGGGTCGTAGACCTCGTCATCCAACAGAACATTGTTCAAAGCAAAACTGCCATCCGAGGCGTCTTCGCCGCTGTTGGGGGCGAAGGTCGCGGTGTTGACGTCGGCCACGTTGTACTCGATCACCAGTTGCGGGCGCTCGCTCGTCGTACCCCACTCACGCGTGCGATAACGCAGATATTGATTCTGACTTCCCGTGTTTGCTACGATGGCAAAGCCGTTGTTTGCCGCGCCGCCGCCTACCCAGGCGCTGACTGCCGAAAGAACATCGATAATCTTACGGCCAGCCGCGCCGCTGCCGTTGATAGTTCCAAGCGAATTAGCGGCGTCGTAGTCGACCGTGCTAAACGCGCCGGCAGCCCAGCTTTGGGAACCATTGCGGGTGTTCCAGGTTACACCGCTGCCCGCGCTGTTGTTGCCTTCGCTCCAGTTTGTCAGCATCCTAAACACACGGTCGCTACGCGAGACCGTGCCCAACGTTTCCCAGAGACGCAGGTCACTGCGCACGATTTCGGCGCCCGGCGGAATGGCGCTGAGGTCGAAACGTAACAGACTCACCGCCTGCAGTTCGCTGGCGGTGCAGCAGACGTGCGTCTGCATGAACGCGCCCGCGCCGCTATTGGTGTTGCGAGCGGTCGTGTAGGCCTGGATATAGGCGTCAGCCACTGCCGTCAAGGTTATGACGGTGGCGCCGCTTGCGCCATGACCATTGCTGGCCGATATGGGCGCTGCCATGCTGCCCAGACTCCAACTGATCACCCCGTTGTTGACGACGCCCCCTGCGCTGACGCTTGCAGGCGCATAGGTCGTTCCATTGGGTATGACATCGGAAATGACCATGTTGGTCAACAGGCCGGAGCCGCCCAGATGATCTACAGTGATCGAGTAGGTCAACGTATCGCCGCCTGCAGCTTCTGTAAGATTGACGCTCTTTGCCAACTGAATCACCGGCAAATCAGCCACGGCAGCCTGAACTGCCGCGCCGGCATTCACGCGACCGTGGGCTGTGTAGTCGTCGTAGCCAGGCGTCCCCATGTCGACTGCAGTGGAAAGCAGGTAGTCCACGAGCTGCTGACGCTGCAAGAGGGGATTTACCGAGAACAGAAGAGCAGCAACGCCAGCGACATGGGGTGCGGCCATGGAGGTGCCAGACATGAACTGGTAGAGATTGCTCTGACCGCTCTGCCAATAGGCGCTGTAGACTGTGGAGCCAGGCGCCATGATGTCAACGTTCGGCCCATAGTTCGAGAGTGACCAGCGATTGCCAGCAACGTCGGTCGCGCCGATTGCCACCACATTGGCATAAGAAGCAGGAAAGTAGAGCGCGCTGGACGAATCGTTGCCTGCTGCAACCACAACCACCACATTACGATCTGTGGCGTAGTTTACGGCATTGCGCAGCGAGGCAGAGTCAACCGTGCCGCCCAGGCTCATGTTGATCACTTTGGCGCCCTGATCCACTGCATCGATGATCGCTAGAGCGATGTTGCTCCAATAGCCCAGGTTGCGATCATCCAACACCTTCATAGGCAGGATGCGCACATTGCCAGCGATGCCGGCGATGCCAACGCCGTTGTTGATGCCTGCAGCCAGAATTCCGGCCACATGGGTGCCGTGACCATTGTCATCGCTGGGGTCATTGTCATTGTTGACATAGTCATGACCAGGCAAGACGCGCCCGGCGAATTCAATATGGCTCGCATCGATCCCGGAGTCGATCACCGCCACGATGAGATCCGAAGCTCCTCTGGTGGTATCCCACGCAACGGGCGCATTGATCTGTTGGGGGCCGTAGACGTAGCTTGGGTTGCTATAGAAAGGATCATTGGGAATGAATTCACCGCGCACCCGTACATCCTGATCGGCAAAACTCACATCAGGCTCGTCCAGGAGGTCGGTCTGCAAGGCAGCCTGCTGCGCGGACGGAGTCTCGATGACATAGAAGCACGTTCCATCATCGCCACTTACCACAGACCCGCCGTATTCTGCGGCCTTTGCATGAAGCCAGGCCACCTCAGTGCACAGAGTGAGGCCAACAGTTAAACGGTGATTGACAAAGGCGGAGACGTAAAAGAAATCCTGGTCGACAAGAGAGGTGGAAACAGGAAGCGAGATGGCTCTCTTATACCCGACGCCGGTTGCCACCATGTGCGCCGGCAAGGTCGCGCCATCCACCGCAACGCAATAGACGCCAGAACCCAGGCCGTTGAAGGCGTACTTGCCGCTGGTGGTGGTGATGTCGCTGGCAATGGGCGCTAGCAGATTATTGGAGCAAGGCCCCATATGCAACGTGACTAGTACGCCGTCGATGCCAGGTTCAGAGTTCTCCCATGCGCCATTGGCGTTTGGGTCCTCCAGCACCCAGCCAGAGATCTGGCTGGGTTGCGTCTGCGCCTGAAACATTCCGTACCCATGGAGTGCAACGCCGCCCTCTGTCTGCGTCTGGAGGGCGAGCGTGTCAGCATGAATTGGCTGGACAATCAACGCCCCTAACAGCAAGACGAGAAAAGAAGCTGTGATCAGACGCCAGGGAAGCAACACAGAACCTTTGATGAACTCCTGACTGGACATTGATCGACATCCTTTTACTGGTTGCATGATTGAGCCTGACTCCCGGCAGTCATCTGAAAGCGCGTGCAGTTACAAACTACACCTAGGATAGACAAAACGCATGGTTTCAATCGCTCATCACTTTCGGTGCGGTATAGCATCCACTTGAAAGACGCGGAACGCGGCCAGCGAAAGATTCCGCTGGCCGCTCGTCGCCCATCAGATCAACGCACAATTACAGGCAAGAAGAGTTTCCGCCCATCGACCACCCACGGCGCATCGACGGCTTCACTACCTCCATCATTCATCACAATTTCCACCTGGTAAAGATTGAGAGCCGAGGCGTTTGCACCCTCGTCCACATATTCGTAATGCGCCCCTTCCACTCCACTGGCCGGAATCATGTCACTGTTGAGACGGCTGAACGCGCCGCCGTCAACCGAACGCAGCACATGGAACCCGGCCACGCCGATCTCGCCGACTGTGGACCAGCGCACTACGACTGTTCCATTGGCCAGCTCGGTCCGTGCGCTGCTCAGGAGCGCCGACGTGGGCGCAAAGATCTGCGTGGGCGCGTTGGCAGACTTGCTGCCCACGCTCAAGATCGAGCCGAGAGACCCACTGGGTCCGTCTGGATCAACCGGGCCGCCCAATGCCGTGGCGGTGTTCACCGTCTGGCCGCCGGGGGCGCTGCTTGTATCGGCCAGAGCAACGAAGGTCACTGTCACCTCGAACTTCTCTCCTGGCGCCAGGTCGCGATTGAAGCTGGCGGTCAAGTCGTTCCAATCCAGCTGCCCGTCGTTGACAGAATCATTGGCCGCCGGTGTCGCGCTCTGGAAAACCAGGTATTGAGTCTGATAGACATCGCGCAGTGGCAACTGGGTGATCCAACCCTGACCGTTATTGGTCACAGTGATGCGGAACTGGACATTCTGTCCCGGTCGCACCGGGCTGGGCGAGATCAACTGCTTGACGATAGTGTAGTCTGGATTCGCCGTGTTGCCAAAGTCATTGTTGTCAGACAACCCTGTTCCCTGGCTCACAGTGAGCATTGCCTGAATCAGATTGGGCGTGGTGCTGCTCATCCCTGCCGGATCCGTCTCTTGCAATGGATAACTGCCCGGCGTGCGGTTGTTGAAGCTATACGCGCCGTCCTGATCCGTCGTCGTGCAGGCCAGCGGTGTGCCTGTATCCGGCTGACCGTCGCCGTTGATGTCGGCAAAGATGCAGATCTGCGTGTTGGGAATGCCCGGCTCATTGAGGTCCTGCACACCGTCCCGGTCGATATCGAAGAAGACGATGCCGCGGATGGCGCCAAATCCAGCGTAGCCAAAGTCAGCATCCAGATAATGTTCGTCCGCGCCCAGGTTGACGATATGGGGCGTTGTGCCTGCGGTGCGTTCCAGACCGGCAAGGAATGGATTGTCCACCGCGCCCTCGGGCACCACCACACAGTAACGGCCCGCCGGCAGACCTTCGAAGAGATACCTGCCCGCCCCATCCGTTACATCTGTTGTCAGCAGCGTGTCACAGGCTGCTGCGCCATCCACGTAGAGGCGCACCACCACATTGGGAATGCCTTGCTCGCCGCCATTCTGGTTGCCAGAACGGTCGTCATCGTAGAAAACCGTGTCGCCGATGGCGCCCAGCTGGACATAGCCAAAGTCCGCAGTAAGGTTGAAACCGCGGCTGGTGATGCTCAGGTTGTAGGGCTGCACCTTGCTGTAATTGTCCTGCATCTGTTGCGCGCCGGGCGTTGTCACCTGGAATCCGGTCAGCACGCCGTAATCATCGCCGACGAAGACAGTGTAGTTGCCCGCCGGCAGGCCAACGAAGCTGTAGTCGCCGCCAGGACCAGTAGTGGTCTTGTCGTAGTAGAGACCGTTGCGATAGAGCTCGACTGTAACGCCATGCTGGCCCTTGTCGCCAGCGTCTGCGTCATAAAGGCCATCAGCCACTGGCTCGCTCCACACCTGGTTGCCAATGACGCCAACGTTAGGGCGACTGGCCTGGTAGTAGCCGAAATCGGCGCGCAGCTCGCTCGCCCCGGCAGCCAACGATACAGCATAGGGTTTGGCCTTGCTGCGGTCATCCTGATTGCCTGGGTCCGACGGAGACGCAACATAATCGGTCAGCACGGCATTGGTGTCACTGATGTTCACCAGATAGGCGCCGGCTGGGACACCCGTGAAGAGGTAGTTGCTGTTATTTGCGCCCAATGCCGAGGCGCTGGTGACAGTGGCAATGATCGGTTCGCCTGGATCCCACACACTGTCGCCGTCGCTATCGCGGATCAAATCCACGCTCACGCCCGCCAGCGCGCTGTCGCCGGCCTGGAAGAGGCCATCCTTGTTGGCGTCCAGGAAGACCAGGTTGCCGATGTTCCCCAGTGTGTTGGCGGTGAAGCCAAAATCAGCGTCCAGATATTGTTCGCCGACGGAAACCGCAACTGTGACCTGGGTGGGCGTCGTTGCGTTCAATCCGGGCACGGATCCTGCTGTGAGAACATAGCCGCCAGCCGGCGTGGGGATGCGATAGATGCCGCTCGCATCTGTCAGTGCACAAACGGGTGGAATCGCACCGTTTTGCGGCGAGGTGCAAATGGCTACGCCCGGAATCCCTGGCTCGCCTGGGTCCTGGCGACCATCGCTGTCTGCGTCATACCACACCCGGTCGCCCAACAGAGCATTGCCTGCGCCCGGGCTACGGACATAGGCGAAGTCTGCATCCTTGAAGATCTGTCCGGCGCCCAGGCTGATCTCCATGGAAGGATCTGTTTGCGCCTGGTTGGCGACGATCTGGGTCATGCCGCTCAGGGCGCCGTTGAGATCGGTGACATCCACCTTGTAGACGCCAGGCTGGAGGCCGGCAAAGAGATAGCCGCCGTCGGCGCCGGTAGTTGCACTGGCGAATTTGACGTTGTTGCGATAGAGATCCAGGGTGACATTGGCGATCCCAGGCTCGTCCACATCCTGGATGCCATCGCTGTCGGCGTCATACCAGACCAGGTCGCCAATGGCGCCCGGTCGCGTGTAGCCGAAGTCCGCCGTCATGTTTACGTCGCTCGCCCCCAACGTTATCGGATATGGCAAGACCTGATTGTTGTTGTCTGCGCCTGGGAAGGGGCCGGGCGCAGTGCGAATGACGCCGGCCAGAATGCCAAACTGGTCGGTGACAGAGACGTTGTAGTTGCCGGCCGGCAGTCCGGTGAAGACATAGTCGCCGCCAGGCCCAGTCGTCGTGGTTGCGTAGGGGGCGTTGTCCCGGTAGAGATCGACGGTCACACCAGCGACGCCAATCTCGCCCCATTCTGGCTGATAGTAACCGTTGCCGTCCACTTCGTACCAGAGCTGGTTGCCGATGACGCCGTGAGATGAGCCGGTCGTCGCCGGAACATAGCCAAAGTCTGCTGTAGAATCGCTCTGGCCGCTAGCCAAGATGATACCGTAGGGCTGTTCCTGGTTGTTGTTGTCCTGGCCGGGGTTCGACCCCAAGACGCTGACCACGAAGTCGTTCAACACATTGGCCGTATCAGAGACCTGCACCAGGTAAGCGCCGGCCGGCAGCCCCTGGAAGTAGAAGTCGCCGTTAGCGTCGCTCGTCGCAGTGGCGATGACCGGCTCGCCGGCGTCGCGAATGCCATCGGCATTGCTGTCAGCAATGAGATCTACGCTGACGCCGGGGAAATGGGCTTCGCCTGCTTCGAGCAAGCCATTTTGACTGCTATCTCGCCAGATCGTCCCGCTGATCGCACCCAGACTTCCGCCAGTGTAGCCAAAGTCGGCGTCCAGGTATTGGTCGCCAACGTTCACCGTAACCGGACCGTGAGGTGAGAGCGTGGTCGCCGTCAGACCAGCAGGCTCAACCGGCACAGTAATCGTGTATGTGCCGGCGTTGGTCAGAATGCGGTATGCGCCCGCCGCATCGCTGGTGTCGCATAGGGAGATGCCCACGGCAGGCACTGCGCATACCTGCACGCCAGAGATGCCGGGTTCACCTGGGTCGTGTACCCCGTCGCCGTCGCCGTCATACCAGACTAGATCGCCGATCAATGCGGCCCCGGCGAACTGCTGAACATAGCCGAAATCCGCATCCTTGTAGACCTGCCCAGCGGCCAATGCAATGAGGTTGCTGGGGTCGGGCTGGCTTTGTGACCCTGTGGTGTGCGTCATGCCGGCCAAAACACCGTTCACATCGGTGACATCGACGCGGTAGCTGCCCGGCGAGAGATTGATGAAGATGTAGCCGCCATCTGCGCCAGTGGCGCCGCTGGCGATCTTGACGTTGTTGAGATAGAGGTCGAGGGTGACATTGGCAATCCCCGGCTCGAAGAGATTCTGCACTCCATCGGCGTTGCTGTCATACCACACATAATCGCCGATGGCGCCGGGATGAATGTAGCCGAAATCCGCCGACAGGTGATAGTCGCCAGCGGTCAGAGTCATGGCATAGGGCTGGACTTTATTGTGATTGTCAGCCGCCTGATTCGAGCCAGGCGTTGTGGGCATATAGCCAGAGAGGACGCCAAAATCGTCCTTGACGCTGACGGAATATGAGCCAGCCGGCAGGCCGACGAAGGCATAATCCCCGCTCGCGCCAGTCGTCGTCGTGGCGTAGGAATTGCCATCCTTGAGCAGTTCGACCGTGACGCCGGCTTGACCCACATCCGTTCCCTGGGCAGCATAGACGCCGTCGCCATCGTTCTCAATCCACACCTGGTTGCCAACGACGCCCGAGTCGCTGCGCCCTGATGGATAGTAACCGAAGTCGGCGGTCAGGTTGCTGCTGTTGGCTATAATGGTCAGCGGATAGGGGTCGCGCTGGTTATTGTTGTCAGCGTTGGCTGTCCCCAATGGCGACTTGAAGTAATCAGTGAGCACGCCATTGTCATCGCTGACGCGCACGAGATACGCGCCGGCCGGAACACCCGCAAAGAGATAATCGCCGTTAGAGCCATCGAGCGAGCTGGCGGTCACCGCGGTGGCGATGATAGGTTCGCCGACGTCCCACACGCCGTCGCCATCGGCGTCGCGGATGAGATCGACGCTCACGCCGGCCAACGGGCTGTCGCCGCCATCAAAGACGCCGTTCTTGGCAACATCACGGAAGACCAAATTGCCAATGGCGCTGAGGCTGGACGAATCATAGCCAAAGTCTGCGTTGAGATACTGTTCATTGGCCGCAACAGAAACTACGTAGATGCCTGGCGTCGTCAGGCTGTAGCTGCCTGGCGGATTGGCCGGCGTCACATTGTATACGCCCGGCGCGACTGCCACCAGGTAGTGACCGTTGCCGTCGCTGAGCGCGCAGATAGGCGCGCCGCCGCCTGTGGGCGTCGCGCAGACTTGCACGCCGCCAATGCCCGCTTCGCCCGGCTGACGCAGGCCGTCGTCGTTGACGTCATACCAGACAGTGTCGCCAATGACCGCGTTGCCATTGACGCCCAGGGTATAGCCGAAGTCAGCGTCCTTGTAGAGCTCGCCATTGGCCAGACTGATGAAGCCAGAGGGGTCAGGCTGGCTCTGATTGGCCGTGATCTTAGTGAGACCGACCAACACGCCGTTGACATCCGTCACATCCACCACATAGCTACCTGCGCCTAGCCCACCAAAGAGATAGCCGCCATCCGCGCCTGTCGTGGCTGTGGCGACTTTGACGCCGTTGCGATAGAGATCGAGGGTCACGTTGGCGACGCCCGGTTCGCCGATGTCCTGAACGCCGTCGCCGTCGCTGTCGTACCACACAAAATCGCCGATAGCGCCAAAACCGACCACGCCCGCATCGCGGCTGAGATCAGCCACACCGGCGCTGGTGGTGAAGACGGCGCTGCGCCCGGTGAGCGGGTCGGCGTCACTGTCCTTGAGTGGGTCGCCGCCCTGATTGAGGGTGGTGAAGAAATAGCCCGATGGCGGGATGAATTCCACCTGATAGTTGCCAGCAGGTCGATTGGGGAAAGAGTAGAAGCCGCCGGCGCTGGTCTGCGTCGAACCGACCAGGTTGTTGGCGTCGTCGTAGAGGCGCACACCAACACCGCCTACGCCGGGTTCGCCGACATCTTGCACGCCGTTGCGGTTGATGTCCAGCCACACTGCATCGCCGATGGGCGCGCCCAGCACATAACCGAAGTCGGCGTCCCAATACTGCTGGCCCTCGCCCAGGCCGATGGCGCTGGTGGGGTCGTTGAAGGTCGTGGTCTTGAGGCCGACGGGTATGGTGTTGTCCACCACATCAACGAAGTAGTCATTAGGCTCCAGGTCGGAGAAGAGATAGCGCCCGCTGGCCGCGGTGCTTTGGGTGCGCACCAAAACATCGGTGACTGAGTCGAAGAAGCGGTCGCCGTTGTCGCGATAGAGGCGCAGTTCCACGCCGCCGATGCCTGATTCCCCGCCATCCTGGATGCCGTCGCCATCCAGGTCGTTCCAGACGAAGTCGCCGATTTCTGCAGGACAGACGCCCGGCTCGGGCACGATGGTGTTCGTTCCCAGCTTGCTCGGCGAGGCGTGGATGTAGGGAATGTCGACAGCGCCAAAACCCGCCGCGCCAAAGGCGGCCGGATCGATCTTCACTTCGTAGATGACATCGAAAATCCAGTTGGGGTAGGTAGGATTCTGGGTGTAGAAGGCATCGGTGGCCGGCGAGTCGACCTTGAGGTCTGTGCCAGCGCCGTTGCACATTCCGCCGGCGCAATAGCCCGTACTGTTGAGATTGTATTCCAACGATGTGCCCCAGGCCAGGATGCGGGCGGCGCTGCCTGTATTCATGCCGCCGTCGGCATTGCTGCCGCTGCCCACGCCCCACGAGCCGTAGCCAGAAGGCGTCCCCGACTTCGTACCAATGTAGTCCAGGTTGAAATCGAGCACCTTGACGTCGTTGGCGTCGAAGGCCTCGAACTCGGCCTGATCAGAGCCGAGCAAATGGCTGAAAGTGTGATTGTTGCCAGGCCAACCAATGACGTTGACGCCGTAGGTGTTGTCCACAAAATCCTTGTCGATGGCCAACACAGTATAGACGCCATCGCTGCCTGACTGATAGTAAGTTGCCAGCTTGCCAAAAAGGACGCCGTTGACGGTGTAGCAAACCTCTGTCGCATTGGCAGAGAGTGAATAGATCTCATCATAGCGGCCGTCCACGGTGGGCGCGGCATCGACAAAGACGCGCGTCGTGTCTACCGCGGTGTCACTCTGCCACGGTTCGTTGCCCGACACAGCCCGCAAGACGGTCTGATCAACGCTGCCGGCAGAAGCGCCGCCGGCCACTTGCACTTCAGCCACCAGACGTTTCGTCTCCCCGGCGGTCAGACAGAGCGGGTTACTCAACGCCGGCTCGTTGGGATTGCTGGTTTCATGAACGCCATTGCCGTTGACATCCTCCCACAACAGCACGCTCCATCCCTGGCTGGATGTGGCTGTGATGGCGATGCAATCCTGGTTGGCGCTGTTATTGCTGACGCTGTGCCCATAGAAGACAACGGAGCCGGGCGTAGCGTTCTGGCTGAAATCCGGGCGAATGTCGATCATGCGCCCGACGCGAGTGCGGTCAATGGCTGTATCCACATGGCCGCCGCCCTGCGTCGTGGCGGTGATGGTCGTTACATCCACTGCGCCAAACACAGCGTTGAAGGGGATGTCAAGCTCGATGAGAATGGGATAGCTGGCGTCTGGCCCCATGACCGGCGTGGCGTTGATCTGGGTGTCTTCGGCGTCGCGCACCCCGTCCCCATCCACATCTTTGAAGATACGCACCGCCCAACCCTGGCTGGACGTTGCGCCCAAGTTTACGGCAGTAGTCAGCGCGCCGACGCGCACCGTATGGGCATAGGTCTTGGTCTGGCCGTTGATTCCATCAGCAGTCAAGTCAGGATCAACCGTCACCGGGCCGCTAAAACAGACTTCCAGCTTGGGGCGCTGGCTGGCTGCACCGTCATCGCTGCTCTTGAATTTCTTCTCGGTCTTGGGGCTGGTGACAGGCGACTCCAGAATCAGGCCGAGATTGCTGGCTGGAACATCCAGCCATCCTTGCACCAGGCTGGTCACGCTCCACGAGCGCCAGACATTTTTGGTGTTGTCCACCGCTGCGCTGGCGGCAATGGCCGGATCATAATCCCCGCCCGGTGCGCTCCACAGCAGGCTGGCCGCCTTGTCACGCGCTTTCCAGGTCGTTTGCGCTTCATTCCAGGAACCGATCACTCGATGCACATTGATCGTCGCTTCGCCGCCTGTAGCATCTTTGACATAGAGCGAAAGGGTGGCGCTGCTCAGGGCCATGCCGGCGGGAATGCTCGACAAGTCGAACTGGAGCAAGGCGCGGTTGAGCTTGCCAGCTTCGGTTTTGACGCGCAGTTCCGGGTCTCCGCCGCGGCGTTCATCTTTTTTGTCTTCCTTGATGAAAGCGTCCTTGCCCAGGCTTGCGTTGGGTTGGATGACCTGACAGGTGACGCCCGCCTGCGCCTGCAGCGGTGGAATGCGCCCGATGGCCGCAAGCACGACGGCAAGCACAGTAACAGCGAGCATCACACGAACAAGCCAATAAGTCAAAGAATTGTGCTGCATACATGCCCTCCAGGGTTGGCTGACTTGCGTGTTTTCCAAACGTTGCACTCCACACAAGGACGGCCCAAATTCATACGATAGCTGTTCCAATTGATATTCATTTACCAGATGACTTCACTGCAATCATCTCAGTTATTCACACGAATGGCCGAAACAATCGGCTCTTTGCCTTCTTTCGACGAGCGGTCGAAGACGATGTTGAGTACGCCATCGCTCACACTGGTTGTGTAACTGCGCGTGAGCGCGCTATTCTTGCCAACGACCCCGTATATACTCAAATCCGACTCGACTTCGACGCCTTCGATGGTGATCTTCATCTTACGATCATTGGCGTTATTCACCACGAACTCGGCAAAGCGCAGCTCCACCTGGTACACACCCTTGGGAAGTGTGAAGCGGTACTCGTCCATATTCTCTCGATATTTCTGATAGAGAAAGTCATCCACCGTGCCGGCGACCGGGTTGCTGGAGGATTTTGCGCCGCCTGCCACATACCCCCACGAACCCACACTGAACGACTTGTCCGCGCTCCACACCTGCCCGCCGCTGTCCGTATAGGTCGTCCCACCGGCATTGACGCCCTGATTGTAAGGAACGGGCGTGGGCGTCGCGGTCGGCGTGGGTGTGGGCGCACGCGTCGGCGTCTGCGTAGGAGTAGGTGTGGGCGTAAGGACGATGTTTGAACCGCGTACTTCGATGGCCGACACGATTGGCCAGAGCGAAGACGAAACAACCGTACTCTTGGCGAAGGCAATGTTGAGCACACCGTCGTTCACTGTGACTGAATATGTTTTGTCCAGAGCGGTGAATCTTCCTGCTTGGCCGTAGATGCTCAACGCCGATTCTACGATGACGCCCTCTAGGGTTATCTTCATCACGCGATCGGTGCTTGCGTTGGCCTGAAATTCAGCAAAACGCAAAATGACGCTGTAGCTCCCATTGGGTAGGCTGAAGCGATATTCTCCGGGACTCTCGCGCAGTCGTTGATAGAGCAGATCGTCGAACGTACCGCTCACGGCAGTACTGTAACTGCGCGCTGTTCCCCCGGTGTATCCCCAGGAGCTGGCGCTGTAAGACTTGTCGGCGCTCCACACTGCACCGGAGAGATCCGTGTGGCTGACGCCGCCGCTGTTCACTCGCACCCAATAGGGTCCCTCATCAGGCTGCCCGCAAGGAGCGGCATAGCCTTTGTTACTCTGCTTGCCCACATACTCTGCACCGCCATTGCCCGTGGCGCCATCGACGAGGAACGCTTTGTAATTCTCTGGCGAGCCGGCCGGGTCGCTGTTGAGGTATGGATTCTGTACACTGCCGTCCACCGGTTTGACGCCCAACCCGCTGTAATTGGCGTTGAAACTCGAATAGATGGCAGCGCCCCAGGTCCATTCGATGTCGAGACCAGGCGCATTGGCTGTGTAACGCCCCTGCCACGTCAGCGGCTTGACCTTGCCCGGCAGCCCCCCACCCGGAACAACGAACCCCAGCCCGCTGACGAAGACGTCTTTGTCATAATTGCCCGACGACACGATGGTCATCCAGGTCTGCGTCGCCGCGTCATAGGTTGTGGTCGAGGCGGCGGCAGAGGGCGAATAGGTGATCTTCGCTTTCGGCAGCGACAAGGAATAGTCTATATTGTTCGCTCGGAAGACGATGGTCGAACGATCCAGGTTGATGGTCGTCACGCCTGGGGGCAAACCAGTGACCTTCATCACCGCGCTAAACCAGATGGTATGGCTGCCGGCGATGGGTTTGTTGTTGAATTTGTGATCCACCATGCTCGATGCGGCGCATTCCAACGGCGGCGGCTCTGACGCGACGATGAGACCGTAGTCGAGGATACGGGTGTTGCCGCCCACCTCACTGCTGATGAGAGTCAGGGGCGTCTCATCACTGCCGGGTGTGGAGCCGCCAAAGGGGATGATGCGCGCCACCCGGTGTCCCGGCAGGATGTTGTAGATGGCATAGTTGCCGCTGGCGTCGCTCACGCTCGATCCCAACAGGCTCTCACCAACGCTCACCTCTCCGTCCTGGTTGGCGTCATCATAGACCTGGATGGTGGAACCGGCCAGGCCAGGCTCATTGAGGGTCTGAAAACCATCACTGTTCAAATCATTGAACACTGTACCCTTTACGACGATAGGGATAACGTCGCCAAAGTGAACTCCCGCCACCTCCACATCCTGTACGGCCACATCAAGGCTATTAGGCGTCGTGCTGGCATATCCGACTGCGTCGTACTGGATCACGGTGTATGTTTCAGGCGGCAGCCCATCGAAACGGTAACTCCCATCCAGCCCGCTGACAGCCGAACTGCTGTAGAGCAATCCGCCGGTGGCAGCATCCATGATTTCCAGCGTTACGTCGGCCACGCCTGTCTCATCCACATCCAACAGACCATCGCCGTCGCTATCGAAAAAGACCACGCCGCTGACTGCGCCGCTGGTCGTCTGTTGCACAAACGCCAGGCGCCCAATGGCGAAAACAGAGTGAAAAGCTCCTGTCAAGAAAATTGCAGCAGCCACCAGGAGAACAAAAATGGCTGACAATACCATGTTGCGGCGATAACTCATCATAATCAACTCATTTCACCGGGTGCGATTTTCACCGCACGCCTCCCTGTATTTTTGTCCAGTGATTTGACAATTTAGCATGTTCATCTTTCACCGATCATTGCGAACGCACCCAGATCGCGCTGATGGCCGGCGTCCGGGTCGAGCCGCTGGCTTTGGCAAACGCGATGTTCAGAACGCCGTCCGTCACAGTGACCGTGTACGTTTTGTCATAGGCTGCATTCAGGCCTACGGCTGCATAGACGCTCAGGCTGTTTTCCACCACGGTGGATTCCATGGTGATCTTCATACTGCGGCCAGACGTGTAGACGAATTCGGCGTATTTCAGCGTGACCAGGTAGGTTCCGTTGGGCACAGTGAATTTGTATTCGCCAGCGATCTCCCGGTACTTCTGATAGAGCAGATCGTCCACCGTATTGGCGACGGCGTTGGAGGACGACTTGGCGCTGCCGGTGCTGTAGCCCCATGAGCCGGTGACAAACGCTTTATCGGCTGCCCATGACTGCCCTGTGCTGTCGGTAAAGGTGGTGCCGCCGCTATTGACTCGCTGGGAATAGGGCGGCGATGTGGGCGTGGGTGTGGGCGTGTGAGTTGGTGTTGACGTGAACGTGGGCGTGGCCGTGGGGCAAAGCGGACACGGTGTATTGGTGGGAGTGTGGGTAGGCGTGGGTGTGGGTGGAGTAGCCGCCTTCACTTCGATGGCGGAGACTATCGGTGAATAGCGCGAGCTGCCGCTCTTGGCAAAGATGATGTTGAGCACGCCGTCATTCACTGTGACCGTGTAGTTTTTGTCAAGAGCGGTGTTCTTGCCCACGAGCACGTATGGATTGAGTGCGGTCTCCACTACCACCCCCTCCATAGTGATCTGCATGATACGGTCGGTGGACTTGGTCGCCACGAACTCGGCAAACTTGAGTTGCACGTTATAATTGCCATTGGCAACCGTAAAACGATATTCGCCGGCAATCTCCTTGTATTTCTGATACAACAGGTCGTCCACTGTGTTGTTGACCGCGGTGGTGGAAGATTTATTGGTGCCGGATGTATAGCCCCATGAACCGACAGCCCAGGCCTTGTCGGCAGCCCACACCTGTCCCACACTGTCAGTATAGCTGGCGCCTGCCACATTCACCCGCTGCAAGTAGGGTGCGGGCGTATTGGTCGGCGTCCAGGTGGGTGTATGAGTCCAGGTCGGGGTTGGAGTGTTGGTTGGGACAGGTGTATTGGTGGATGTGTTCGTCGGCGTATTGGTGGGGGGCGCGCCTATGGTCGGGGTAGGCGTGGGCGTGTTGGTCGGTGTGCGCGTCGGCGTATTGGTGATGGTCGGCGTGGGTGTAGGCGTGAAGGTGGGGGTAAACGTCACCCACGTCTGACTGGTCTGCAGCGCCGCCGCCGCATTGATGCGTCCCCAGCCGTAATAGACATCCCAGCCCGGGTCGCCCAGGTCCACCGCGCTTTGCTGTATGATGGCGCGTACATCCTCGATGGCCAGGCCCGACCGCACTGTGCGGATCAGGGCCGCCAGGGCTGCCACATGGGGCGCAGCCATGGAGGTGCCGCTTTGTGTTTGATAGCTGTCGGGATTGCTAGAGGTCCAGAAAGTGTTCCAGATGGCGAAGCCGGGCGCGCCAATGTCCAGAGTAGAACCGAAATTGGAAAGAGACCAACGCCCGTCGGTATTGTTGGTGGCCATGACCGACATAGTTTCAGGATAATAGGCCGGAAAGAAGGGATAGTCGGCGCCGTCGTTGCCGGCCGCTACGGCCATGAAGACGTTGTTGGCGTAGGCGCTGCGCACTGCATTGAGCAGCGTCGAAGAGGTGGTGGTGCCGCCCAGCGACATGTTGATAATGCTGGCGCCGTGGCTCACCGCATAGTTGATGCCTGACGCAATCTGCGACCAGCTTCCACTCTTCGCGTTGTTGAGCACCTTCACCGGCAAAATGCGCACCCCTGGCGCGATACCCGTCGTGCCCAGGCCATTGTTCATGGCCGCGGCCACAATGCCCGCCACATGGGTGCCGTGGCCGTGGTCGTCCTGGGGCGTGCTGTCGTTGTTGATGAAGTCGCAGATGTCCGGCTGGCTGGCGCCGTCCTGACAGGCGACGATGCGCCCGCTAAATTCAGGATGGCTCAGGGAGATGCCCGTGTCCAATACTGCGACGATGACGCTGTTGCTGCCTGTGGTGACATCCCAAGCCGCTGGCGCATTGATGATCTGCGGCGCATAGACCAGAGCCGGGTTGCTATAATCTGGGTCTGTGGGCGTCAGCTCGCCCTGCACGATGTAATCGCGCTCGGCGTACTCCACCTGGGGCAACCGATTGAGCGCGGCAACTTTTCGCTCTACCCGACCCGGCGCAACGCCCACCACGTAGACGCGGATACCATCGATGTACCAGCGCACCTGCAGCCGGTTCTGCGTCAGGATGCGTTGAATCTCGCCCTGAGTAACATCGGCGTTGAAACGCACCATGAGCTGATCCTGGACAAAGGGCGCGTCTACATCCCCCACCTTCTCCGTCAGCCGCTTGTTGATGATGGGCTGTTTTGGGCTGAAACGGTTGTAGCCGAAATCCAGCCCGGCCAACGCACCGCTCACCTCGTCGCTGATCAGGTCAATTGGCGTCTGGGTGGTAGGGCCGCTGCCGCCAAAGGCCGGGCCAACGCGCACGACGCGATTGCCCGGCCGCACGCCGCCAATGGCGTAATTCCCCTGGCTGTCGGTAATAGCCGAACCGAGCAGTTGCTCCCCCTGATCAACGATCCCGTTGTCGTTGGCGTCGGCAAACACCTCTACCAGCTTGTCGATCAGCCCAGGCTCGGTCAGGTTCTGCACACCGTTGGCGTTCACATCGTCATAGACTGTGCCGGCCACGACGCGAGGAATTGCGTCGCCAAAGTCGATACCGGTTACAGGATTCGACGAGACGACCACATCGACGACGTTGCTGCTAATACTGACGTAACCAGCGGGATCGATCTCGCTGATGGTATAGGTGTTGGCCGCCAGGCCAGCGAATTGATAGCTGCCATCTCCCACTGTTGTCATGTTCGCCGCATAAACCTGGCCATTGGTGGCCGTGTCGCGCGCCAAAATCTCCACATCAGACAGACCAGGCTCGCCGACATCCCTTACGCCGTTGCCATTGCGGTCCAGATAAACTACGCCTGAGATCGAACCGCTGCCTTGAATGCTGGGCGACAGGCGAAAGATTGCAGCCTGCGGCGCGCCAAAAGCTGTCGCGGTCAACGCAAAGACGACACCCGCAATCGACACAGCGATCAAGAAATAATGGCGAAGAAGACGTCTCATAAAGCCGATCCTGTACTCAATCGAGCGAATGACATGCCCTTGTGGACATGATGAACGAAACAAATAGAGATGTTCAGATTCGTGGTAGGGGCAATCCCCTACGGTCACCCAGGATAGGGACGTCCCCTTGCGGTCGTCCAGGGCAGGCGCAAGGGGACGTTCCTACGAATCATTCTCTGACGTACTATCGCAAGGTGAGGCCATCAAGGCAGACTCCGCACTTGAACAGCCGACACCGCCGGATCCAACGTTGCGCCGCCGGCGCGTGCAAAGGCAATGTTCAACACGCCATCGGTCACGGCTGTGGTATAGACCGTGTCATAGGCATTGTAGCGACCGGCCACGGCATAGATGCTCAACCCCCCTTCGACGACGATACCTTCCACCTTGATCACCATCGCCCGCGCACTCGTGCTGGTTGTGGAGAATTCAGCGAACTTGAGCCGCACCTCGTAATTGCCATTGGGCGCAGTAAATTTATACTCACCCACAAGCTCCCGATACTTCTGATAGAGTTTGTCATCCACTGTGTTGTCAACAGACCTGTTCGATGAAAATGCACTTCCAGTTGTATATCCCCAGGAACCGGTGGAGAAGGCTTTGTCGGCTGCCCATCCCTGTTGGCTGCTGTCGGTGAAGGTCGTACCGCCGCTGTTCACCCGCTGCACATAAGGCGCAGTCGTGGAAGTCGCAGTAGGTGTGGGCGTGCGCGTTGGCGTCGGGCAGTTCACCTGGCACGGCGTCGGCGTGGGCGTGCGCGTGAAGGTGGGCGTCACTGTGGGTGTCGGCGTTGGGGGGACATAAGTTTTCACCTCCACCGCCGAAACGATGGGTGGTTGGCTGCCGCCGTTCTGGGCAAAGACGATATTGAGCACCCCATCGTTGACAGTCACATTATAGGAGCGATCCAGCGCGTTATAGCGCCCCGCCGTTTTGTAAATATCCAGCGCATTCTCCACCACCGTCCCTTCGACGATGATGCGCATGACGCGTGTGTTCGACTTGCTGACGGAGAACTCAGCGAACTTGAGCGTCACCACATAGGCGCCATTCGGCGCGGTAAAGCGGTATTCGCCTGGACTGGCGCGATACTTCTGATAGAGCGCATCGTCCACTGTGTTGTTGACCGCCTTGGTAGACGATTCGGTTGTTCCACCAGTGTACCCCCATGACCCGGAGGTAAAGGCTTTGTCCGCCGCCCACGACTGCCCCTGAGAATCAGCAAATGTGGTTCCGCCGGCGTTGACGCGCTGCACAAAAGGAATCGGTGTATTGGTGGGAGTGGGTGTGCTCGTCGGCGTCGGTGTGCGGGTGGGCGTCGCCGTGAATGTGGTCCAGCCCAGGCTCAGATTCAGCGCTGCACCTACATTGATGCGCCCATTGCCGAAGTATTGATCCCAGCTGGGCGTCCCCAGATCGACCGCGCTCTGTTCCATGATGGCGCGCATATCGGCAGAGGCCAGCGTGCGACTGGAAAGTAGCAGCGCGGCCAGGCCGCTCACATGGGGCGCCGACATGGAGGTGCCGGTCAACAATCCATAGGTATTGACATTGCCTGAAGTCCACAACGAACTCCAGATATCCACGCCGGGCGCGGCAAGGTCGATGGCGCTGCCGTAATTCGATTGATTGTAGCGAGCGTCATTGCGATCTGTGCCGGCCACAGCCACAGTGCAAGGATAAGCGGCAGGATAGAAGGGGCTGTTGCTGTTGAAGTTGCCGGCCGCGGTCACCACCAGAATGTCACGACTGCACGCGTACTCGACAGCGGCCTGGAGTTCGGCGTTGGTGGCAAAGCCTCCCAAACTGAGATTGATGATCTTGGCGCCGTTGTCCGCAGCATAGGTGACGCCGGCCGCCACATCGGCGATGTCGGCGTTGTTGAAGTTGTCTAATACCTTCACCGGCAGGATGCGCACACCCGGCGCCAGACCTGCGGCGCCGGCGCCGTTGTTCATGGCCGCGGCAATGATGCCGGCCACATGGGTGCCGTGTCCCTGGTCGTCGCTGGGGTCGCTGTCGTTGTTGACGAAATCGCAAACGCTGGCGCCGCAACCGATGATGCGCCCGGCGAATTCTGGGTGCCCCAAGGAAATGCCAGAATCCACCACCGCCACGATGACGCTCGCGCTTCCCGTCGTAATGTCCCAGCCATTCTCGGCATTGACCAACTGGGGCGCATAGACCAGCGTTGGATTGCTGTAATCTGGATCGGTGGGAACGAGCGCGGCAGTCATGATGTAGTTCAGATCAACCCATTCCACATTGGGGTCGTTGCGCAGCGATTCGGCGATAGCTTGGGCGCCGCCAGCCGGCGTCTTCAACAAGTAGGTGTCAAGGCGAGAATTGTAACGGTTGGAGGTGACGCCGAGGTTTTGGAAGGTAGCCGCAATTGTTTGTCGGGAAACTTCGGCTTTGAATTTCACGGAAACTTCATCGCTGCGATAGGCCGGGGCCGCAAGGACTGCCCCGGGCTGGGCAAACGTCGCCTGCTCGGAGAATTGTCGCTCGTCAATGAGAGAATAAATTGCACCCGCAAATGATTGCAATCCAATGGAGAAAGCGGCGATGAACAGTCCTACCCCACAGACAAGTGCAACTCTACCGACGCCCCATTGCTTTCTCACAGCACACCGCCCCCCATTTCATATCACAAAGTATAACCGATCCACCTTACGATTCATGTTGCATTGTTACTGTTCTGTGAGGATACGAGAATCGTTGTGTTCATCTACTTGACAATGGTGCAGCAGACTACTACACGGAGGCGTAAATGACTCCGTGATATGTCATTCTGAGCGCCAGCGAAGAATCCTGCTCGACCACGAGGGATGCTTCACTGCGTTCAGCATGACAATTCATTGGCGTATTTCCGTTCACGTGTACTACATCCAAGACAGCCTCTTTTCAGCCTCCATTGACGCCCAGCGACCCGCGCCGGCGGATTAGCACGCACAAAAACGGAGTGGCGTTACGCGCGCTGCCACTCCATTTCAGTTTGTTTCATTGCTTCGGTTCCCCAACCAGACCTATGTCAGGGCGCCGTCTCTGGACATCTGTACATTGAGTGAGAGTCACTTCCGTACAGAAGCGACTCTCACTGTTCTGCGACATTCTGAAATGCCGACAGGGACTACAATGTCAGCCGATACTGGCTTGCTTCCGCCCGCAAGTACTAGTATACATGGGCTGAAGTAAACCAATGGTTGTCATTCTGAGCGCCAGCGAAGAATCCTGCTCGACCACGATGGATGCTTCACTGCGTAGATGCTTCACTGCGTTCAGCATGACAATACCACCGGCTTATTTAGGCCCACGTGTACTAGCGGTTAATGACAGGCAGGAAGAGCCGTGCGTTGTTCACCGCCTCCACCTCCAACACCTCACTGCGACCATCGTTCATCAAGACTTCGATGCGGTAGAACAGAGAGCCGCCAGTCATCGCCGTATCGGTGAACGAATAGTTGGCGCCGTCGGGCATGCCGGCCTTTTGCGGCGCCAACTGAGCGCCTTCGACCTTTGCGAAGTCGCCGCCATCCAACGAGCGCCACAGGACGAAGCCCACCACCTGGCTCTCGTTGAGCGTCGTCCAGCGCACGATCACCTGGTCGCCGCTGCGTTCGGCGCTGGCGCTGCCCAGCACGGCGGTTGGGCTGAAGATCTGCACCGGTGAATTAGCAGACTTCACACCCACGGTCTGTAGCGGTCCAAGCGGCCCACCGGGGCCATCGGGATCGACCTGTCCACCCTGACCCGTTGCTACGTTGATGGTCTGGCCGCCCGGCGCATTGCTCGTATCGGCGACGGCCAGGAAGTTCACTGTCACCGTAAACTTTGCTCCTGGCGCAAGGTCCTGACCGAAAGTGGTCGTCAGGTCCGTCCAGTTGATCTGGCCGTCATTGTTGTTGTCCACCGAGGCCGGCGTTGCGTTTTGATAGAGCAGATACTGGGTCTGGTAGGTGTCCACCAGGGGCATCTGCAAGATCCAGCCCTGGCCTGTGTTCTGGATGACGATGTGGTATTGCACCTGCTGGCCTGGCCGCACCGGGCTGGGCGTCAGCAATGTCTTGGTGATGCTATAGTCGGGCACCGAGACGTTGCCAAAGTCGTTGTCCGTAGACGAACCGCTGCCCTGCTGCACCACGAGCGTGGTGGTGATGAAGGTGCTGGTCGTCGGCGTCAGCCCGCTGGGCGTTCCGCTGCCCATGCCGTAGTTGCCGGGCACGCGATGGACGAAGACATAGCCGCCGTCGCTGGCCGTCGTCGTGCAAGCCAACTGCGTATCAGGCGTCCCGTCGCCGTTGGTGTCGGAGAAGAGACAGACCTGGACATTGGGAATGCCGGGTTCGTTGATGTCCTGTACGCCATTTTGATTGGTGTCGAAGAAGACAACGCCCTGAATCGTGCCAAAGCCGGCGTAACCAAAGTCCGCATCCAGATAGGTTTGACTGCTGGCCAGGTTGACCTCATGAGGGTTCAAGCTGACAACGCGCTCCAGACCGGTGAGGAAGGGATTCTCTGCTACTGTTTCAGGCACGAGCACACAGTAGTGACCGGCAGGCAGATTCTCGAAGAGGTACTTGCCCTCGTCGTTGGTGATCTGAATGCCGACCAGTTTATTGCACGAGCCGCCGTCATCGGTGTAGAGGCGCACCACCACGTCGGCGATGCCATCCTCCACGCCAGCGTCTTGCGTCCCATTGCGGTTGTCGTCATAATAGACCGTGTCGCCGATGACGCCTGGCGCGTAGCCGCCGGCGTCCCACGTGAGATCATTCTGGCCGGCCGCCAGCACGATCAAGCCCGTGAAGCCTGTGGCCAGATTGGGGTCGCTGTCGAGCGCATCGTTGCCGCCGGCGTTC
This sequence comes from uncultured Caldilineaceae bacterium, assembly GCA_964560495.1. Lineage (GTDB taxonomy): Bacteria > Chloroflexota > Anaerolineae > Caldilineales > Caldilineaceae > UBA5069. The sequence goes on along the minus strand of CAZLMM010000034.1, from coordinate 5,873 downwards.
TGCACGGTCAGAATGTAGGGTGACGGCAGCACGAACTCCAGTTGATAGCTACCCGGCGCCAGGTTGGTGAAGCCATAGATGCCATTCGCATCGGTCGTGTCTGTCTGCAAGAAGACGCCCAGACCGCTGTAGAGGTTGACCACTGTATTGGAGATGACCTGATTTTCGCCTGGGTCCTGGATGCCGTTGCCGTTGCTGTCGAGCCATACGAGATCGCCTAGCGACGCTGGCTGGTAGAAGCCCGCATCCCAGCTCAGGTCGATCTCACCGGCAAAGAGATTGGTCAGCGGGGTGTTGCCCGTGACAGGATCGGCGTCGCTGTCCAGCGAATCGTCGAAGCCGGCGTTTTGCTGCGTGAAGACAAAGCCGCCCGGCGCGGTGAAGCGCACATAGTAGTCGCCCGGCGCCGGCGAGACCGTGAACGAGTAGTAGCCGCTGGCGTTGGTCGTCTTGCTGGCGCCTACCTGGACATTGCTGCTGTTGAAGAGCGCCACGGTAACATTTGGCAGCCCCGGCTCGCCAAAGTCCTGGATGCCGTCGCCGTTCAGATCGTTCCAGGCGTAATCTCCAATGACCGCGTTGGCTGGCGGCGTGGGGATGAACATGCCGGCGTCGATGGTCAGGTTGGAGGTCGGCGTGGTCAAGGTGAAGACCGGCGAACGCCCCGTCGTCGTATTGGCGTCGCTGTCGTTGCTGTCATTGCTCCCCGGCGCGTCTGGCGTCGTGAACACATAGTTGGCTGGCTTGACGAAGCCCACCTGATATTGACCCGTCTGGCGGTTGGTGAAGCGGTAGAGACCGTTGACATCGGTCGTGGTGGTCGCCAACAGATTGTTGCTGCCGTCGTACAGATTGACGGTCACATTGGCCAGACCTGGCTCTCCTGGGTCCTGAATGCCATTCTGATTCTGATCGACCCACACGAAATCGCCAATGATGGCGCCGCTGGCGTAGCCAAAATCAGCCAACAGATAGGACTCGCCGGCGTCCAGGTTGATGATAGGCGTCGGATCGTTGAAGGTCGTGATGGACAACCCAGCTGGCACCGTCGCATCCACCACATCGACGAAGTAGTCGCCCGGCGTCAGGTCCTGGAAGAGATAGAGACCGCCGCCGGCCGTAGTCTTGGTGCCAATGAGGGTGTCGTTGGCCGGGTTGTAGACGCTGTCGCCGTTGTCCTTGTAGAGCTTGACCTGAACATTGTTGATGCCTGGCTCGCCTGCATCGTAGACGCCATTGGCGTTTGTGTCATTCCACACCAGGTCGCCGATCTCGCCGGGGCAGACGCCCGGCTCGGCGATAATGGTGTTGGTGCCCAGCTTGCTGGGCGAGGCGTGGATGTACGGCACATCCATGGAGCCAAAACCTGCCCCCCCGAAGGCCGAACTGGCGACCTGCACCTCATAGATGACATCGTAGATCCAATTCTGATATGGCGCAGTTGGCGTGTAAAGAATATTGGTTGGAGGCGAATTCACCAGCAGGTTCACACCCAAACCTGAGCAATTGCCGCCCGAACAGTAACCGGTGTTATTCAGGCTGTATTGAAGCGAGGTGGCTGCGGCCGTGATGCTGGCCGCGCTGCCCGTGTTCATCCTGCCCTCGCCGCCTGTCACCCCCAGCGAGGCATAACCCGACGGCGTGCCGCTTTTGGTGGAGATGTAGTCCACCTTGAAGTCGAGCACTTTCGCACCGTTGGCGTCGAAGCCATAGAACTGGGCGTGGTCAGAACCCACCAAGTCGCTGAAATTGTGATTTTTTACGATCCACCCGACCGCATTCGTTCCATATGTGTTGTCGACGAAGTCCTTGTCGATAGCCAGAATGAAGTAGACCGAGTTGCCGGCCGGCGCATACCATGTCGCCAGTTTGCCAAAGAGGACGCCATTGTAGTTGTAACAGACCTCTGTGGCATTGGGCGAGTAGCGATAGGCGTCGTCATACTTGCCGTCGATCACCGGTGGATCATTGCCGATCACGGTCGTGACGTCCGTTGCACTGTCGCGCACATTGCCGCTCACCGGATCAGCCGCACTGATGACCGTGGTGTTGACTGCCCCAAAAGCGGCGTTGGCCGGCGCCTGCACCTCCGCCACCAGACGATAGGGCGTTCCAGGGTTTACACAGACTGGGTTGCTCAGAGCCGGCTCATTGGGATTGCTTACCTCATGCACGCCGTTGCCGTTGAGATCCTCCCACAACAACACCTGCCAGCCCAACGACGCGCTCGCCGTGACATTGACGCAGATCTGGCTGCCGTTGTTGTTGATGATGCTATGACCGTAGAAAACGGTGGCGCCGGGCAACGCTTGTGAGGCATTGTTTGGCTGCACCACCAGCGAACCGCTGACGGTCGTCATGTCGGCCGCCGTGGCTGACGCGCTGTTGGCTGCCGCAGTCGCCGTCACTGTAGTGGTGTCCTCTGCACCCACCGCCGCTGCCAGGGGGATGTCCACCTGCACGACGATGTTGTAGGTCGAGTTGGGACCGAGCGAGGGCGTCGCGCTGATCTGCGCGTCGCCGCCGTCCACCACGCCGTTGCCATTGGCGTCCGAATAGATGCGGGTTGTGTAACCACGGTTCGACGACGCGCTCAGATTGATCACGCTGGTGTAGTTGCCCGTGGTGATCGTGTGACCATAGCTCTTGGTCTGACCGGGCGCGCCTGTGCCGGCATTGTTGGGCGTCAGGCTAAGCGTGTTGGCTGGCGCGTAACAGACCTCTAGCTTGGGGCGCTGACTGGCTGTACCATCGTCGCTGCTTTTGAATTTTTTCTCTGTCTTGGGATTGGTCACCGGCGACTCCAGGATCACGCCGAAATTGGTCGCCGGGCCGGTCAGCCACCCAGAGACCAAAGAGGCGACGTTCCAGCTTCGCCACACATCCTTGGTGTCGTTCACCGATGTGGATGATACAATGGCGCCGAAGCTGCCGCCCGCCGTAGACCAAAGCAGGTTGGCAGCCTTGTCACGCGCCTTCCAGGTGACTTCAGCCTCATTCCAACTGGCGGTCAACCCGCGTGCATTGATGGTCACCGCGCCGCCGCTTGCATCTTTGACATAGAGCGACAACATTGCGCTCGTGACGCTGACGCCTGACGGGATGCTCGACAAGTCGAACTGGAGCAACGCTCGATTGAGCTTGTTGTCCTCCGTCTTGACGCGCAACTCTGTATCCCCTCCGCGACGTTCGTCTTGCTTGTCCTCCTTGATATAAGCATCTTTGCCATTGGCTGCGCTTGGTTGGATTGTCGTGCAGACAATACCTCCTTGGGCACTGGCGGGCGCCGTCGTGACTGCCACGGCGCCAACGAGCATGACCGCAATCATGCTCGCCAACAACAAAAAAGTCCATCTTGTTCGACTGCTCATATTAGGTCACCTTTCTCCCCTCACTTCTTGAACAGACCACGAATAGCATGAAGATACGATGAAAATTTCATGGAACATGCTTTCCTATCCATTTTATCACAACTTTCGATGATGTAGACCCCACGAGAATCATGGAATGATTGTGACACACAATTCTTGCGACCAAGATTAAGTGATCATACACATCGGATGAAAACAACAACCTCGTCTCCGGACGATTCGTCCTTAAAACGAGGTCGCTGGAACTGAACATCCGTGTCCAGACTTTACAGAAGCACCCATTTCATTTCTGGACGTTCGAGGCGCTTCTGCGGTTACGACCACTTTTGGGGCGGATTAGCTCGCTTACCCACCTTCCAGGAGGCTCGGAGCCTCCTGGAAGGTGGGTGAGAAAACTCACCGCGCCACCAGCGGCAGGTACATGCGTGGCTGGGCCACATAGATCGAGCCGATCTCGACCTGTGTGCTTGCGCCATCCAGCGTCACGATCTCCAGCACGTAGCGCACAAGCACATTCACGCCCACTTCTGCGTCGGCGAAACTGTACTCTGCGCCGGCGGCCTGGCCGCTGCGCTGCGCCTGGATCAGCTCCGGCGTGAGCAGCGTCAGACTGCCGCCGTCCACCTGACGATAGACCCGGAAGCCGGCCAGGTCAGTCTCATTGGCTGTGCGCCAGCGCACTGTCAGGCCGGCGACGCCGCCCTGCACCAGGCCGTCGCTCACGCCCACTGCGGTGGGGTTGTTGATCTCCACCCGCGCCTCGTCGGACTTGTCTGGAATGGTCTGCGGCGGCTGTCCACCCGGCCCATCCGGGTCTGCTGTGACGTTGACGCCTGTCGCCACATTGCCCGTCTTGCCATCGGGCAGCAGCCCGGTGGTGTCCAGACGAGCGACGAACTCCACCACCACCACGAAACTTTGTCCTGGCGCCAGGTCTTGACCGAAGCTCACTGTCAGGTCGCTCCAGTCGATCTGGCCGTCGTTGGCGTTGTCGTCCGACGCTGGCGTCGCATTGCTGAAGGACAGATAGTTGACATCGTAGGTGTCACGCAGCGGCAGTTGTGTGATGGTGGCGACGCCCGTGTTGGTGATGCGAATGGTGAAGCTCACCAGGTCGCCCGTGCGCACCGGCTCCTGCGTCATCAACTGCTTGTCGATGGCGTAGTCGCCGCCCGCGATCGTCACCAGATAGTCTTCCACCTCGCCGTCCTGCGCCAGACCGGTTGGCGCCAGATTCTGCTGGGTGCTGAAGCGGAAGCGAGCGTAGGTCGTTCCCGGAACAGCGTTGGACGGCGCCGCCACCGGCAAAATTGATACGCCGCCGAGGAGGTTAGCGTTGGTGGCAATCTGCTCGCCCAGATCGTTCCAGTCGCCGTCATCGTTGAAGTCGATCCAGGCGTTGAGGAAGCCGCTAACACTACTGGACAGGCTGATGAAGGCGAGAGACCCCGGCGTCAGCAGCGGAATGTTCACCCCATTTTCATCGTCGATGTTCGTGATGTCGTCGCCAGTCGCCGTAGCGTTGGGAATGCCGTCCAGCTCGCCGTCAGGCGCGCTCAGGTTGAGCGAGATGCCCGGCACGATGATATGACGCGCGCCGTTGCTCGCCAAGAGTGTGGGATAGGTTGGATCGGGCGCATCGCCAAAGTCCAGGTTTTGGACTTCCACTACCGCGTCATCGCTGTCTGTCACATCGGGGCCGACAGGCGGCGTTGCCGTCACGGTCGCAGTGTTGGTGAAGTCCGCCGTCACATTGATGAGACTGCACTGATAACTTTGCGTTGCGCCTGGCGACAGCGTTCCCACAGTCGCCGCACAATTGAGCGCCAGCGGGTCGCTCACCGTCACGTTGGTCAGCGTCACGTCACCCGTGTTGGTCACACGAATGGTGAAGGTCACGGTCCCGCCGCTCACCACCTGCTGCACATCCGGCGTCTTGGCGATCTCGATGCCTGGCTGGAAGATGTTCACGTCGGCGTCATCGGCTACCGGCCCCACCGGGTCGCCGTTCTCGTCCGTACCGCTGGCCGAGGCGAAGTTCGTCGTCGGCGAGCAGTCGGGCAGCGTCGGCGGGATGGTGGGGATCGGGTTGTAGCGCGCCAGGAAGGTGAAGGTGAAGACCTTGCTCTGGCCGACTGCTAACGGACCGATGTTGTCCCACTGCAAACCGCACGCGCCGCCGCCCACACAGAATGCGGAGTCTGGCGGAGGGGCGTTCGGCGTAACGCTTTGCAAGGCAAGGCACGCGTCGCTCCAGGTATCTGCGAATTCCACGATGTCGAGCACGGTGTCGCCCGTGTTGGATACCTCGACCGTGAATGTGACCAGGTTGCCGGTGGTCGTTACGCCGCCGGCTGGCGACGTCAACTGTTTGTCGATGCCGATGTCAGGGTTCGTGGCATCCACCACCGCATCATCGTCGTCGGTCACATTCGGACCGGTCGGCGGCGTGCCCGTCGCGGTCGCTGTGTTGGTGAAGTCAGCCGTCACGTTGCTCACCGA
>CAZLMM010000033.1:0-62779 GCA_964560495.1 uncultured Caldilineaceae bacterium | reverse complement strand
CGACCAGCGCCATGACATTTTCCATTACCACCCTCCTTGAGGGATCAAATCAAATAGGTAACAAGTGCAGCATCTTCGTATTCTTTGCGCCCCGTGCGTTCTCTGCGGCAGGAATATAGCCGCAAAGAACGCAAAGACCACAGTGATTCTTAGCTGTTCTTTGCGTTTCGTGCGTTCTCTGTGGCAGGAATTCTGTGGTTTTCTCGGCCACATGCTAACGCACCTCCACGTAAATCCGCTTGTTGATCGCCCCTTTGCTCTTGTAATCCACAACCTTGATCTCCCCGACCTCGCGCGTGTTGGCGACGTGTGTGCCGCCGTCCGCTTGCAGGTCGAGCCCAATAATCTCCACGATGCGCACCTCACTGATGCCTTCGGGCAGCAGATTGACCTTGGTGCGGATCAAGTCGGGAATCGCAAACGCTTCTTCGCGCGGCAGAATCTGCGTGCGCACGTCGCGGGCCGCGGCGATCTCTGTATTGCAGGCAGCCTCGATCTCCTGGATCAGCTCCTTGCGCAGGCTGGCAAACTCGAAATCCATGCGCCCGGCGCCCAGGTCCATGTTGCCGCCCGTCACCTGCGCGCCGTAATCGCGCCAGACTACGCCGCACAAGATGTGCATCGCCGTGTGGGTGCGCATAAGCAGATAGCGACGCGTCCAGTCCAGCTCGCCTTCCACCATCGCGCCCACCACAAGCTCGTGAACGCCGTCCAGCGTATGCCACACCTGCTCGCCCTCCTTCTTCACGGTTGTCACGGGCAGCCGCTCGCCAGCGATGGTCAGCCGACCCTGGTCATGGGGTTGACCGCCGCCGCCCGGATAGAAGGCTGTGCGATTCAGCGCCACCCGTAGTCCGTGGTCACCCGCCGCCACGACCGTCGCCTGAAAATTTCGTACATAGGCATCTCGATAGTACAATAGCTCTGTCATTGCATGGCTACAACACAAATCAACACATTTGCCTAACTCATACGCTATGACGCTCGCACTCAAATCTCAACCCACGGGCTTCGATGATGAAGAAATCCGCATGACGCTCACCGATGCGTTGCGACGCGAAGCAGAACAGGCGCGCCTGCGCCGCGATCACTATGCCGATCTGTGTCGAGCTTTCGAACGGGCGCATGGCTGGAGCTCCGATGAATTCCTGATTCGCTTCGAGCGCGGCGACATAGGCGACGATGCATATACTTTCGACTGGTACGCAGCCAAACGCGGCCTCGATCTCTGGGATCGCCGCTTCCGCATCCTCAGCGGAGTTGTCATGTGACACCACGCGACTATTTTCGCACTATCCAGCGCGCCATTGCTCAGGCGTCCTATCTTATTTCGATTGACATCAGGTTCGACGAAGTAGGTTCCAACGAGTGCTACATCCACGGCGTTCTCCAATTGGAGAGTGGATTTGAACTTCATTTCGCGGAATACGTTACCCTCTCTCCACACACAGATCGGTTGAAGTACCGTTACCATCTACAGCCCACGAATGGCGACTTTGTCGTTCGCTGGGACAATGCGGCGCACCATCGTCATGTGGCCACATTCCCCCACCATCGTCATAATGCGGATGGCACGGTATCTGCATCGCCGCCAGTTGACCTGCCTTATGTTCTGAAGGCGATCGTGCCCTTCCTACTGCCCTAACCCGCTTTCTTGCCGAACGACAATATCCTCACACATCCAATCGCAGCCCCAGCGCCTCTTCATCGTAATATCGCTCGCCCAGCTTGATGGCGCTCGGCTCGACGTAGCGCGGCGTCCAACCAAGCGACGTGTAAAGATTGCGCGCAGCCGTATTGCCTGCTGTCACGGCAATGCGCAATTCCTCCAGCCCCTCCTGCCGGCGCGCGTGGTCGATCACCGCCTGCATGAGCCGTCGTCCCCAGCCGCAACCGCGGCCTTCCGGCGCAACATAGACCTGATAGACGCCGCCCAGATGACGCAGCTTTGTATTAGTTGGGCGGCCAAAGCCAGCGATTCCAACCAGACGATCTTGGACGAACGCGCCAAAGGTGCAGCGTTCGCCCGTGGGCATGTCCAGGCTGGCGGCGATCTCTTCCAGTGAGCGACGCTCGAACTCCTCTGGCGCAGCAGAGTACGCCTCGGGGTGATCGGCCAGCGCACGCCAGCGCACCGCTCGATACTCCGCTGCATCAGCCCCCGTCAACATCCGCACCCCATCCATCCCCACCCCTTTTCGTACTCGTACTCGCTGCAAACAAAAAGCCCATCCCCCATTGGGGACGGGCTTGACAGTCCGCGCTACCACCCCGGTTCCCGCCTGTCGCCAGACGAGCGCCTCGTTGCAGAGCCAGCTTCATCGCTGAGTCCACCGTGTTGATAACGGGCCACGCACCCGGCGGCGTCTACTCGCATATGCTTTCGGGCCGCTGCTCCGGAGTGATCTTCATCGGCTGAGGGTTCGCCTGGCTTCCACCAACCCAGGCTCGCTGAGAACGTTCAGGCGACTACTCGTCTCCATCGTCGCAACAGTATTGAACTACAAATAGTGTAACATTTTGCCTCGAAGGTGTCAAATAACAAAGCATTCAAGCATTCAAGGGTCTCTACCCTCCCTCAGTGTTGCTTGATAGAGGTATATTCAGCGGAGAGATATGATCGAAGGGGTTATCCGTGGTCAATCCGTGCGTCCGCGCAGCGACGAGGAGCACCTTTTTCATAATGATAGCATGTTCATGAGACGGATCAAGTTCCACCCGAATCCGGTCAGCATTCCCCAGATTGGCTACTTCCACAGAGAGCGCAAACGCCCTGACACAATTCTTTGGGCGTATCCAGAGACCCCCTTCGGGCGTCTACTTGTTCAGTCGCCCGTGTTCGCATGGGTTGCTCTGTTCAACCCCATGCCAATCGCTTTGTCTATTTCTCATCCATCGCTCGTAGATTCAACCCGGAGGTTCTATGCACATCAACCATCTTCGCTTGCCAACGTTCACTCGACGCACCCAGGTGATTGGGGCGGCGCTGGGGCTGTTCATCTTGCTGGCAGTTGCAGGCTTTGTGGGTCAACCGGCTTTTGCCGAAAACACTGGCGGGGACGCCGCGCCTTTCACGACTGTCCCGCCCGGCGGCACGATCCCCATGCCGCTTCTCTCCAAAGTCACCGTCGTCCACGCCGCGCCTTTCACCAGCGATGTTTCTGCTTCTGGTGTGGACATTTGCACCGAAGACAATCTAGTCGTGGCGAATCTGAGCAACCTGAAATACCTCGACCAGAGAGCAACGTTCCTGACGCAAGGCGAGTATGACTGGAAAGCAACGCAGGCCGGCTCAAGCTGCTCGACCACGCTCATCGACATTGCGCCCTTTGCGGTTGCCAATGGCGGCGAATATGTGCTGATCCTGACCGGCGACGGGACAAATCAGCCGCTCGACTCCCTGTTGGTGACAATTGAGCAGGGAGGGCCGAATGTCTATCTACCCTTGATCTATCGTTGAGCAAGACGCCGTAAACGATCCTCTTGCAATGCGCCCGACGTTCGGCTCCGTCGGGCGCATTGCATTTCCTGTCCCCTTGCTGTATCATTCACTCCGCTTCTGAAACCTTTCGTCCACAGACCATCCCAGGAAAACGCGGATGTCCCTCCTTTTTGTGGCAATCGCCGCCTTGATCGGCGTCTGGCTGGGCAGACTGGCATGGGGTGCTGATCTGATCGGCTGTGACTTTCCCGGCTGGCTATGGTTGGCGCCGCTCGTCGCCTTGCCCTTCACGCCGCTGCTCAATCGACTCAGACCCACCGTCGCCCCGCTGCATTGGCCGGCCAGCTCAGGATTTCGCGCGCCGCAAACCGGCGTTCCCTGGGGATTGGTCGCTGCCTGCGGTCTGGCGCTGCTCCTGGGCGCATTTCGCTACGCCAGTCACCCCTTCACGCCATGTTTCACGCCCGACGATCTGGCCTATTACAACCTGCCAGCAGACCGCGCCTTCGACCGCGGCGCGCCCACGTCGGTCGTGACCGGCTATGTCGCCAGCTACCCGATGGTCTCCGACGCCAGACAACGCATGAACGTGGAAGCGCAGACCATCGAGGTGAATGGTTCAGTGCAACCGGTGCAGGGCTTGTTGACGCTGAACACGGGCATTCGCCGCCGCTACAGCTACGGCAACCTTGTCCGACTAGAAGGCCGGCTGGCTGCGCCACCTGAATTCGAGGACTTTTCCTATGCAGACTACCTGGCCCGCAGCAACGTCTTCAGCGTCATGAACAGTCCCGCCATCCAGCCGCTGTCCGCTCCACCCCAGGGAAGCGCGCTCCTGCGCTGGCTCTATACCGTACGCGCCAACGGCGAAGAACTCATCAACCGCTCGCTGCCCGAACCCTACGCAGCCCTTGCCAACGGCATGCTCCTGGGCATCGAAGCGGGCATCCCCGATGAACTTTATGACAAGTTCAACGCCACCGGCTCGTCCCATGTCATCGTTATCTCCGGCAGCAATGTGGCGCTCATCGCCGGCGTGCTGATTGCCCTGGGCTATCGCTTCTTTGGGCGCAAACACGCGGTCTGGCCGGCGCTGCTCGGCATCGCAGCCTATGCCCTGTTGGTGGGCGGCGACGCGGCGGTGATGCGGGCGTCGGTCATGGGCAGCCTGGCGGTGATCGCCGCGGCTTTGGGGCGACGCAACACAGCCATCATCAGTCTGGCTATCGCCTGTTGGCTGATGGCGCTGGCGAATCCGCTGACGCTGTGGGATGTGGGCTTTCAGCTGAGTAGCGCAGCCACCGCTGGCCTGATGTTGTTTACGCCAGCGCTCACGGCGATAGCCCTGCGTCTTTTCCCCCGCTGGCAGGGCGGCGCGCTGACGGCCAGCGTCCCTGAGATGCGCGGCATGGGGCGCGCCATGTCCGGCTTCTTGCAGGACGGCCTCATTGTCACCATCGCTGCAACCATCGCCACGTTGCCCCTCATCCTCACCTACTTTGGTCGCCTGAGTCTGGTGAGCCTGCTGACCAACCTCCTCATCGTGCCCGTGCAACCGCTGATCATGCTGTCGGGCACGGGCGCGCTGGTCGTGGGGCTGAGCATCGCAGCGTTGGTCGCCCAGCCTATCTTTTGGCTCACGTGGTTAGGGCTGGCGTGGACGGTCGGCGTGGTGGAGACGACCGCCGCGCTGCCCTGGGCGAGCGTGGAGATCGTCGGTTATGGTTGGGGCGCAGCCATCCTGACCTATGCGGTCATCTTTGGGCTGTTGTGGCGCAGCCAGCTGAGCGACAGCTGGCTGCGCGTGCGCAACTATGCCATCTTCGATTGGCAGCGCCGCGTGCTGGGTCCGACCGCGGTCGGCAGCCTGTGCATTGCGGCCGCGCTCATCTGGGTGGTCAATCGCAGTTTGCCCGATGGACGGCTTCATATTCACTTCCTGAATATCGGCCAGGGCGACGGCATCTTCATCGAGACGCCGTCGGGGCGACAAATGCTCATCGACGGCGGAAAGAGTCCAGAATTGCTCTTTGGCGAGCTGGGCGCAGTAATGCCCTTTTGGGATCGGAGCATCGATCTGGTCGCCATGACCCATCCAGACGCCGACCACATGGAGGCGCAGGTGTATCTGCCCAGCCGCTTCGCTGTGACCACCGCCATCGAGACCGCCGCCAGCCGCGCCAATCCTGACGCCGACGCATGGCGCGCCAATTTCAGCGGCGCGGGAACCGACATCCAGCTTCAGCACGCTGGCGGCTGGATCGACCTGGGCGACGGCGTTGCTCTGTGGGTGCTATGGCCTTCCGCGGAAGGCTATGGGGGCGAAAACGCCGATAACGAAAACTCCCTTGTGCTGAAGCTGGTCTACGGCGACTTCAGCGTGCTGCTGACCGGAGACGCGGGTCTGCCGGCTGAATCTGGCATGATGGATGCCGGCGCGCCGCTGCCCTCTACGGTGCTGAAAGTCGGTCATCACGGCAGCAACGGCAGCAGCGGCGAGGCTTTTCTCCGGCAGGTTGATCCCCTGACCGCCGTGATTCAGGTGGGAGAGGACAACGACTACGGCCATCCCCATCCCGAAGTGTTGGCGCGGCTGGCCGGGCGCGCCGTCCTGCGCAATGACCTGCAAGGGCGTATCCACATCGCCAGCGACGGGCGGCAGATGTGGGTTGAGAGTGAGCAGGGCGCCGCAGGGTTGACTGTCCCGTGGGCGGATGAATGACAACACAGCATTGCATAATCATTGGCCTTGTCACCCTGGAGATTGAATGGTAGCATAGGTGCAAATCCATTCCTGTCCACCCTGAAAGCGATGCACCATGCCGCAAGAAACGATGACGCCCAAGGAACGCTGGCTGGCTGTACTCCAACGCCAAGCGCCTGACCGCCTCCCCATGGACTACTGGGGCACGCCGGAGACCATGGACAAGCTCTTGCGTCATCTGGGCTGCGCCGACCCGTGGCAGGTCTTTCGCACGCTGCACATCGACCGGGTGGTGGGCGTCGGTCCACTTTATGTGGGGCCGCCCATTGCGCCGGATCGCGACGTGTTCGGCTGTGGCTTTCGCGATGTGAGCTATGGGCTGGGCGTCTATCGCGAATGCGTCTATCACCCCCTGGCACAATATGAAACCATCGAGGAGATCGAGGCGAATTACACCTGGCCCAACCCGGATTGGTACGACTACTCGACCTTGAACGACCAGTTGCGCGGCAAAGAAGAATATCCCGTGCAAGGTGGCGGCTCAGAACCGTTCTTGCTCTACGCCCAACTGCGCGGCATGGAGCAAGCCTACATGGATCTGATGACCGACCGGGAATTGGCGCTCTACTGCCTGGACAAACTCTTCGATCTGGCCTACATCAACAGCCTGCGCATCTACGAAACGCTCCCCGGCCGGGTCAACCTCTCCTACGTGGCCGAAGATTTCGGCTCCCAAACGAGCTTGCTCTTTTCGCCCGCCGTGATCCGTGAGGTTCTCATCCCACGCATGAAGCGCATCATCGATTTGGCGCACCAGGCCGGCGCGTATGTCTTCCATCACAGCGACGGCGCAATTCGCCCTATCATCCCCGACATGATCGCCGCCGGCATCGACATCCTCAACCCCATCCAGTGGCGCTGCGCCGGCATGGAACGAGAGGGCGTCAAACGCGACTTCGGCCATCAAGTGATCCTCCACGGCGGAGTGGACAATCAACAGACATTGGCGTTTGGCTCGGCGGCGGATGTACGCGCCGAGGTGCTGGAGAACATCGCAGTGTTGGGGCGCGGCGGCGGCTATATTCTGGCGCCATGTCACAACATTCAGGCCATCAGCCCGGTGGAAAATGTATTGGCGCTCTATGAGACTGGCTATGAATACGGCTGGCAGTAAGACAACATTTCAGAGGTGATCTATGACTTCGGTTTCGTCCGCAGCAGCATTTCTTGACGATCTGCGCGCCCGTCCCCACGCCATCCATGCTCTGCCCACGGACCTTCAGCCCAACGATCTGACGACGGCTTACCAGATACAAGACGCTCTGGTGAATCGTTTGCTCGAACGCAATGGCGGTCAGTGCATCGGCTACAAGGCAGCCTGCACCAGCCTGCTCGCCCAACAGCAGCTCAATGTGCCCGGTCCGCTCTTTGGTCAGCTCCTCTCATTTTCCACCCAGCCACAGCCGGCAACCTTCGACGCCAGCGGCCATCTCGTGTCCATCATCGAGTTGGAATTTGGTGTGCGGATCGGCGTTGCGCCGCCGCGCACATCTGTCCCTTACACCGCCGCAACGATTGCGCCCTTTATCAGCGCAGTGCTGCCAGCCATCGAGATCGTCAGCCACCGCTTTGTGGATTGGACGAAAGCTGGCGCGCTTGCCATTGCTGCCGACAACGCCATCCACGGCGCCTGGGTGCATGGCGCGCCCTGCACGGATTGGCGCGACCTCGACCTGGCTGCCCACGAAGCCACCCTGAGTGTGAACGGCGCGGCGTTCTGCCGCGGACAGGGGAAGAATGCGCTGGGCAGCCCGCTCAACGTGGCGGCGTGGCTGGCGAACCAGCTGCCCATCTTTGGCCGACAATTGAAGGCCGGCGACTACATCACCACGGGTGTGGTCTGCGACGTCTACATGGCGCAGCGGGGCGATGTCATCGAGGCTGACTTCGGCGTCATTGGCCGCGTGGAGTTGACGATCCGCTGAGAGGATCCGCTCTGTAGGCAAGATCGATTACACCGTTGGGCAGGTAATTCGACATCAGATAGCGAAGCGACGACTCGCGATCTTCGCCTCCCTCCGCGGTGAGCAATAGCTGCTCGCAATAGGCTGCAATGTCCTGAACGATCCGTTCGCAACGATAGTAGGCCAGGGCGACCGGATCGATCTCAGCCTCCCCGTAGCCCAGATAAAACAAAGATGTCTCTTCTTCTGGCGCACGCCAGCCTCCCATCAGTCCGGCGCCGACGAACATCAGGTCGCGCTCTTTGGGCGCAAGAATTGGGGCGTCCCAATCGACGATGTAAAAGGTTTCATCGTCGCAGATGTGAAGGTTTCCGGCGTGCAGGTCAGAATGGCAAAGGGTAAAGGGGAGTGGTCGAGAGTATAACACCTGTTCGTGTCGTTCGGTGCGCTCGATCAATTCAAGCGTCTCGCTGCGTTTGTCTTTGAGAAATTCGGCCAGGGTCGCGGCAATCGGCTCGTCGAAGTTCTGCTGTTCGATGAGCCCGAGATAGGATCGCACGTCGTTGCGCCACCGTGGCGAGAAGTCCCCACGTGGGATGCTGCCGAGGAGCATCGCCGGGAGACGTATCGTGTGGATCTGCTTGAGGGCAACGCCGAAACGACGCCATTGACGCTCCGACAGGTTCACCGTGTACCCATCTCTCCCCTGGACGAAAGGATAGAGAATGACCGTATATTGAGCCAGGGATGCCCAGAGCTGCCCGGCTTGGGTGGGGATGGGCGAGATGATTTCAGCGATGCCGTGGTCGCTGAGAAACCTGGGCAATGTCGTTGATGCTTCATGGAAAGGGCCGCTTCGCAGTTTGAGAAAGTAGGGCGTTCCGTTGCTGGAAACGACGCGAAAGACGGCGGTATTCACATCGGCACCAAGGGGCAGAAATTCGATCTGCGCCACAGGCAAGCCATAATTCTCCTGCAAAGAAGCCCCAATCACATCATCCCGAACAACGGGCCGCTCAAGCATCTCTTGCCCTCAACTTGACTTCTTCACTGGTGTAGTGAAGTCTTCGCTAAACAGCGTCAGGCTGTCGAATAGCTCCTGCCATGACGCACGAAAGGGAAGCGGCACGACGGCGTTGCCCATACGCTAGATGTTGTGGTTGCAAATTTTGTGGGACTTGGAAGACGCCAGAATGAGCTGCGTCGTTCACCCATGGCGCAGGCTGCGCGCCACGACAGGCTGATCCTTGCGCACCTCGAAGAGATCCAGGTCATTGGCAATGACTGTGTTGGGAAAGATGGCCTGGGCTTCGGCGGCGATGTCCTGGGTGCGATAGCGTCGCGAAACATGATGGAGCACCAATTGACGCACATTTGCGTTGCGCGCCAGGCGCGCCGCAGTTGCGGCGGTCAGATGGCCGAACTCTTTGGCCAGCCCCTTGTCTGCTTCCAGATAGGTCGCTTCGATGGCCAGCAGGTCAGCGCCTTCAACCAACTTATGCAGCGGGCCAGTGTGGCTGGCGTCGCCCACAAAGCAGAGCTTTGCGCCCCGCTGCGCATCACCCAACACCTGTTCCGGCTGAATGACGCGTCCATCGGCCAGAATCACTGCCTCGCCGGCAGCCAGGCGACGACGTTCAGGGCCGTGAGGAATGCTCAACGCCTCTGCTTTTTCGGCCAGAAAGGGGCGTCGGGTGCGTTCTTCGAAGATGAAGCCAAAGCAGTCTGGGCCGCGATGTTGAACAGGGAACGCTGTCAGGGTGAAGTACTTGTCCTCGAAGACAACTCCTGGCTCCATCACGTTGAGCGACACCCCGACATTCGGGATATTTCCCACGCCGAATACGACCTCCATCAACGCCTGGACGCGTGTGAGAGCTGTCGCCCCGCCGTAGATGTGCAGCTCCTCCATAGCTTCCCATCGTCCCAGCGTGCTGGCCAGCCCCCCCAGCCCCAGGATGTGATCCAGGTGGCCGTGGGTCAGGAGGATCTTATCCAGGCGACGGAAACCCAGGCCGCTGCGCAAAAGCTGGCGTTGGGTGCCTTCGCCGCAGTCGATCATGAAACGGTGCTCATTGACCATCACCAACACAGAAGAAAGACCTCGTTGGACGGATGGGGCGGAGGCCGATGTGCCAAGAAAAATAAGCTCGAACAAGTCACGCCTCGAAATCAGCCGATAGGTCCGCCAAAAAACAGCGCCCAGAGTCGCGGCCCAAAGATCGCAGCGGCCACGCAGATGCTGCCCAAAACAGTGAAGATCATCGCGCCGGCGGCCGCGTCTTTGGCAATCTTCGCCAGGGGGTGATACTCAGGCGAAGCCAGGTCCACCGCAGACTCGACGGCGGTGTTCATGGCTTCCATGGCCAGAACGACAAAAACCGTCAAGCCAAGCAGACCCCACTCCCACACCTGGATATGCAGCTGCCAGCCGGCAATCCCAATGAGAGTGAGCGCACCGACTTCGATCCACGCATTGGGCTGGGTGCGCAAAACATACCACACGCCCGCCAATGCAGCCTTGAAACTATACCAACGAGAGCTGAGAAAGCCTCTATCGTGACCGGAGAGAGTAGTCACGCGCCTAGAACGAACGAACGCTGTCGAATGAATGATTGCCTTGCCCATTTGCGCTAGTCCTCATAACGCCGGAAAGAAAGTCCAGTCAGTCCCAGTCCGGCCAACACTTCCTCTTGGATTGCCCACATTGCCGCTTCGTCCTCTGGCGTATGGTGATCGTAGCCGAGGAGATGCAAAACCCCGTGCGCAACCAGCAAGCATATCTCCCCACTGGTCGAGACGCCAAAACGCGCCGCCTGGCGCGTCGCATATGGCAAGCTGATGATCACATCGCCCAAAGAGCAATCAAGCAGCGCGGCCAGCTCGGGCGGTAAATCGTCGCCGATGGGCGCATCATGCGACGCAAAGCTCAACACATCCGTCGGCGCATCCACACCGCGGTAGGTGCGGTTCAATTCCTGGACAGCATCGTCGTCTGTGATGACCAGAGCAAAAGATGCAGAAGCTACACCGACGCGCTGCAACACTTCTGCTGCAACGCGCTGTATCATGGATTCATCCACTTCGTGGCCAAACTCTTCGTCCACCTGCACATCAATGTCGTACATCATTGGTCATTGTCCACACTCGTTGGTGGCCGCGCTTTTGGGTCGGTCGTCAAAGCGCACGATCAATGGGCGCAGTCCTGAGGATGCTGATCTCCTCGATTCCTGGGCGGATGCTTACATCCCCGGTGTCCACTTCCCGCAGGCCCATGACAGCATCCTGGCCGGCGCCGTTGGGCGTCAACGTTTTGTTTTGCCCATCAACGATTTGCGGATAGCTGACGCGGGGATGATGCACACCCTGGAGAACCTGCGTGAAAACCTGTTTGATCGCCTCAAGATCATTGAGCGTCAGATGAGAGTCATTGATCTCGCCGTCGGCGATGCGTTCGTCGATGAGGCGGTTGACGAGCGTGGCGACGCCTTCGCGATTGGCAGGGCGCATCGCACGTACAGCCGCTTCGCAGGTGTCGGCGAGCAACAGGATAGCTGTTTCCTTACTCGTCGGACGTGGCCCCGGATAGCGAAATTGCTCTGGATCGATAGGCTCTTTGCCGGCCGCGTCCGCAACTGCCCGTGCATAGAAATAATACACCAGGCTGCGCCCATGATGCTCGCGGATAAAATCTTGAATGCGCTGAGGGAGTCCGTATTTCTGCGCCAGATTGACGCCGTCGATCACATGATTGATGATGATCTGCGCGCTGGTCAGCGGGTCGAGTTTCTCATGGGGAGATGCGCCTTCCGCCATGTTTTCTGTAAAGAAATAGGGACGTACAATTTTGCCAATGTCATGATAGTATGCGCCTACCCGCGCTAACAACGCATCTGCGCCAATGGCTGCGGCGCCGCGTTCGGCCAGATTGCTCACCACGATAGTATGGTGGTAGGTGCCGGGCGCTTTGAGGAGGAGCTGGCGGAGAAGCGGGTGGGTTGGGCGGCTCAACTCGTTGAGATGGAGCGATGTGATGATGCCGAACAGGCTGCCCAGGGCAAAATAGCCGATCAACGCAATGCTGGCCGAAAGTCCCCCGTTGATGACGACCACGAAGAGCACCTGCAGAGTTTGTGGGCTGCTCATACTGTCAAATGGAAAACGATAGGCCACCATTGCAAGGATGTTGCTAATGACCACCACCAGACCGGCCCACAAAAAGGCGGTCAACCGGTCAGGACGTCCTACAACAACAGCGCCGGCCACGCCGCCCGCTGCTGCATAAACAACCAGCACTGGGTTGTAGTCGCCGATGTAATGGACGATCAGCGCAAAGGCCAGTGTGAGCATGACCGAAACGCGCAAGTCGACCAGGCAGGCCACCAACATGCTGAGAGCCGCTAATGGATAGAGATAGGGCACCCAATCGTGGGGGACAATCATGAATTTGGCGGCAAAAAGCCACAACACTGTTACCAAGATCAGCGTTGCAAGCTCTTGGGAGTTGTGGGCTGTGCTTGGTCGCAGGCGATAGATGCCGGCGGCTGTGATCGTGACGATGAGAATGGTGAAGGCGACAGTGCGCACAAAGGCTGTCCACTCCCATTCGTCGCCCAGCAAACCGATCTGCCTCAATGCCTCAACATCCTCCGGGGTGGCGACGTCGCCCGCACGCAAGATCGTTTCACCGCGCTCCAAAGTGACAGGCACAGGCGCGACCGCTGCGCTGGCGGCATTGCGCATCTCCACTGTGCGTTCCTCGTTGTAAAAACTGTTGGGACGAATCAACGCTCGGACCACCTCTGTCGCGGCCGTTGCTGCATCTTCGCTCAAATCGCTGCTGATGTTGAATGCAGCCCGTCGTTGAGCCGAAAGCAAAGTGGCCTGGCGAATCTCCTCGCGCATGGCCCGATCCAGTGCAAGGGGGCTTTCAGCCACCACTTGGCTCCACTCTTCGGCGTCAAGGCTGAGGAGCAGTGTGGCCGCTTCAATGGAAAGAGATAGGTCAGCAATTGCCAACAGGGTATGGAGTTTCTCTTGGGCAGTCTCCGAATCGTCGTCACGTAGGGCGGTAATCGTTGCCAGCACCTCTCGGGAGCGGACAACCTGCTCACGTCGCACACGCCCTTCGGCGCTGTCATACTGGTCGGGAATGGCATTGCTAGCGCGTTCCCGCGCCTGTTCTGTAAGGATTTCGCTGACATAAGTGATCTGCCGAGGCGCGACAACATCATAGGGGGCAACCTGGCCCGCACCTAATTCCAGTTGGCTGGTCAACGGCAGCGTCCAACTCAAGAGGCCAATTGTCAGGAGGATGATGGCGGTCAACATAATAATGGGCAGGAGTAGACTCCCTGCCGGCGCCCAGAAACCTCTGAATTGTTTCAGGCTTCGCTGCATCCACATCATGACAATCTGCTCTGCGCCAGTATATCGGGACAAGTGAACGCCATTCTCGCCCGGATCACCCGCCGAGCAAGCGCCTGACAATCGCATTGAGGAGCTTGCCGTCGGCTCTCCCTTCGGCCTGAGCGAGGGCGGCTGACATGACTTTGCCCATGTCTCGCAGGGACGTAGCGCCGGTCGCTGCAATGGCTGAGCGCGCCAGCGCTTCGGTCTCCTCCTCGCTCATTTGCTCGGGCAGGTAGCGCCGTAGAACCTCCAATTCAGCCAATTCCTGGGCAGCCCGACCCTGGTCGCCCGCTTTTTGGTATTCGGTTGCGGCTTCGCGGCGGCGTTTTGCCTCCCGTTGCAACACCGCCAGCACAGTCTCATGGCTCAACGAATGGTCTTCGCCAGCCTTTGCGGCTTCGGTCAGCGCCGTTTTCACCGAGCGAAGCGTTAACTTGGAAATCTCGTCGCGATGGCGCATCGCGTCGTGCAGGTCAGCGTCGATCTTCGTCACCAAAGGATCATTGTCAGCCATATTTTTCATCTCCTTCGGGTCAGTCACTGTTCGTAATCTCGGCCCGCGGGATGTGGGCCTTCACCATCTGCTCGAACCAGGCTGTCAGGCGCACCCGAAAACGCAGCACCACTGCGGTTCCTACAGCGGCGATAATGAGCAACGTCACCAACCAGAAAACTGGCAGTGCGCCGCCGCCGATCAGAGTGGACAGAAAAACGGAGGGCGCACGGATGAAGAGCGCGAGCAGAAAAATCTTCAGATAAGATACACTGGAAAGACCCGCCAACGCAAATGGTATATCGCCGACTGGCCCCACCAAAAGTAGACACCAGACCAGAGTGCTCGTACTGTGGGTGACAGTCTCCCAATGGGCCAGGCGCTCCCCTCCGATTAGCCAGATTGCCACGGGCCGGCCATAGGTGCGGGCAAACCACATGGCGATCATGGACCCCAACAGCAAGCCACATACTGCATAGAAGCCGCCCCACCACGGGCCAAACAGGTAGCCAGCAGCCAACTGGACAACATACCCCGGTATGGGCGCAATGACAATCTGAAGCGCGTTGATGACAATCAAGGCAAGAGGACCAAATGCACCCCAACTGGTAACCGCAGCCTCCAGCGCCTGCTCATCGCTCACCAATCGCCAGATCTCCTGACGCCCCTGCCACGCCAGAGCCGCCAGAACGATAACAGCCAAAATGGGAACCCACAGATAGAGTCTTGACCCGCGAATCAAATTCATGAGATGACTCTTTCTGGATAGATACATGCTTGCATGATCATCATTATATCCTGGCATCGGGCGGTGTCAATCACATTGAGAGCGCCGGGTGTACTTCACGTGTGGGGCGCTCGGTGGAATTTTGACCTATTGTCCGCCAGATTGACAATTTATGCTTTACGTGTCACGAGTCATACGTCACCCGTGACTCATAAAGCATGGCGACATGGGTAGCCAATCGGGTGACCAGTAGTTCAGCGCAAAAGGCGGATTATTTCGACATCGGAGTCCAGATCGAGTAGAATGGCCTATACTAGAAAGAAACAACCATGACGCCACAACCAACTGTCCAGCCCGGGACGCCGAACGAACCCTCAGGCCAGCTCACCTCGATGGAAGAACACAGTCAGAAGCCAATGCGCAAACGTTCCGCCTTGGTCATCCTTTTTCTGGCCGTGCTCGTCATCATCTTGCTCGGCGTCTTCACTGTGCGCATGGCGACCACCCATTTACGCAATCCATCGAGCGATCTAGATCTCTCCACAACGCAGAAGAGCGCAAATCAGTTCTATCAACTCTCCTATGTCAGCGAACCCTCCCCTGCGCCGATCAACCAGATGCATACGTGGCGGCTGCATGTGCAAACGCCTGACGGCGCGCCCGTGGAGAACGCGATCATCACGGTGCACGGCGACATGCCGCAGCACGGCCACGGGATGCCCACCCAACCCCAGGTCACCCAGAATCTCGACAATGGCGACTATCTGGTGGAGGGCATGAAGTTCCAGATGGGCGGCTGGTGGGTGGTGGATTTCACCATACAGGCGGACGGACAGAGTGACACGGTGCGCTTCAACCTTCTCTTGACGCCATGACTTCGCTCGGAATTGACCGGCGTGTACTCTGGGGCGCGCTGGCCTTGTCAACGGCGCTGCTCATCGGTCTGGCAATCTGGTTGGCCTGGCCCCGGCCTCTCTGGAATGACTCAGAACTGGCAACTTTGCGCACTTTGTGGCTTGGCAGCCTGCCGCCGTTGCCGCCCGACCCTTCCAACGCGGTCGCCGATGATCCCCGCGCCGCAGAATTGGGACGTAAGCTCTTCTTCGATGCACGTTTCAGCGCCAACGGCGCGATTGCGTGCGCCGCCTGCCACATCCCTGAGCGGGGTTTCCAGGACGACAGACCGCTGGCGATTGGGTTGGGCGTCGCCGACCGACGCACTATGCCCCTCTTGGGCGTCGCCTATAGCCCATGGTTTTTCTGGGATGGCCGCAAAGATAGCCTATGGTCACAGGCGTTGGCGCCGCTGGAGAATCCTGTGGAACACGGGGGCGACCGCACCCAGTACGTGCATCTACTGGCGAAGCACTATCAAAAGGAGTACGAGGCGATCTTTGGCCCGCTGCCCGATCTGGCCCATCTTCCGGCCCATGCTGGCCCAGTGGCTGATGAGGTGGTCAACGCAGCCTGGTTGGAGATGTCCGATCAACAGCGCGCCGATATTTCCCGCGCCTTTGCCAACATGGGCAAGGCCATCGCTGCCTATGAGCGCCAGCTCACGCCCGCTCCGACCCGCTTCGACCGCTACGTAGAGACGCTGCTTGCGGATGGCGAACAGAAAGCCACCAGCCAACTTCTCAATACGGATGAGATCGCTGGACTCAAACTTTTCATTGGCAAGGCCCAATGCGTCAACTGCCACAACGGGCCGCTCTTCACCAATCACGACTTCCACAACACGGGCGCACCGGCTCCGGGATTGCCCGAAGACTTGGGGCGCACCACAGGCGTGGAGCGCTTGTTAGCCGACGAGTTCAACTGCCTGGGCGACTTTAGCGACGCAGCGCCGGATGAATGCACCGGATTGCGGTTCATCGTGACCAACCCTTTCAGCCAACTGCGCCGATTCAAGCCGCCCTCTCTACGCGGCGCTGCGGATCGACCGCCCTACATGCATGCGGGTCAGTTCGCCAGCCTGGAAGAGGTGGTGCATCACTACAATCTGGCGCCCATTGCGCCTGTGGGACACAGCGAGCTGGCCGCGCTGCACCTGACCGAGGGCGAGATGTCCCAGCTTGTCAGCTTTCTCAAGACGCTCAGCCAATAGACCCATTGTCTCTACGCCTACTTGCGGCGAAGAGATCCTCCACTCAAAGTTTGCCGGATGGTCGTCGTCCCGTCTTGATCACCGCCGCCTGTTCCATAGTGAACGGTTGCTCCAATAACAGTGGATTCTCCTGAAAACAGCGGAACATGTCGACGATGAAGTGCAAGCGTTCGCTCAAGTCGCCCCAATCTGTTGCGCCGGTTTTTGCCATCGAATCCGGCGTCGGGTCAACTTCAGCAAGCAGCGCATTGAGATCGGTTGATTGGATTTGCCGCAGCGACTCGGAATAGGGAGTGCGCAGATCGTGCCCCAGACGCAGATAGGAGCCATCGGCAAAGGTGAGGGTCATCAAGTGCTCTGTAATGAGCTGACGGGCAAGCTGGTGCAACTGGCTCGCGCTTGCTTCGGCCAGCGTCTCGATCAGTAGGGGACGTCCCAACAACCGGCGTAACAGGAGCCACGGACTGAGCAACCAGTTGGGAAATGGATACAGCAGGCGCGCCAATCCTTGCGCCAGGTCGTGCGGGTCGATGAAAGGCGCATCCAGCGCGGCCACGATTTCCGGCTGCAGGCGCGTCTGCTCATGAAAGCCGATCGCAACGTTGGCCAAGAACAACCTTTCGGCGCGTTCCTTCGCCTCGGCTGCGAAGAACGCCGTGTAATAGCTGGCGAAGGCCTGGCGCAAATACTCCTGTCCGTTGGGCGGCGGCCCGGCGCGCAGTCCAGCGCAGAAAGCGGTGATTCTGGCTGCGTCGTAGCGAGCGTCGGGCAGAAGCTCGGCCACAAACGCGGCAAAGACACGCCCGATTTCAGCAAAGACCTTGAGATTACCGCGAGCAACCGCAGCGCTGGCGCGCTCGAAGGGCGCGGTGGGGTCGAGCGCCTGCCACAGCGTTTTGTCCACTTGCTGCGCCTGCGCTGCCACCGGGTCCGGTGCTGGAAGCCCAACCGCGCCTCCTTGCAGATCGTTGAGGGCAGTTGGCCGAGTGTAAGCGCGCACGAGCGCCTGCCCCAGATCATCCTTCCGAATCGTTTGGCCCGCTTGTTTGGACGCCCACGATGCAAATGTGCACCAGTTGGCCGACGCCCCGGTGCGTTCGACGATGCTCGCCGATAGCTCGTAGTAACACTGGGTGATCTGAAGGTTGCGAATCACTGGATCTGCCAGGCTGGCGATGCGGTCGACTTCGCTCACTGTTGGTGCAGCCATGATTGACCTCCTTTCCACTCACATTTGTCATCTTGTCGGCATGACCCGTTCCCAATTGGTTGTTCATTGCCATCCATTCTATACTTCGATCTGGCCAGACCGCCACTCGGCGCATTCGATATCGAAAAAGTAACCACAATGAGGCATTCTCTTGACCGCAATCGCCGTCTCCACATCACAATCCTCCAGTTATAAATGGTACATTCTTGGTCTGGGCGCGCTCACCTTTACCTTCGTCGTCGCCATTCCGGCCATGTCGCTGCCTGTCCTCTTTGATGAAATCTCCCAGGAGTTGGGTCTCACCCTCGTCCAGGTGGGCTGGATTTGGGGCGTCGGCGCCATGATGGGCATCGTGATGGGGCTTCTGGGCGGGCCATTGGGCGACCGCTGGGGCGCCCGACGCACCCTGGTCGGCGCCTGCCTGATCGTAAGCATTGTGGGTGTGCTGCGCGGATTGGTCTGGGACTTCTGGTCCATGGCCGCGGCGATGTTCGCCCTGGGCTTTGGCGCCTCGGCCATTCCCATCAACGTCCACAAGACCTGCGGCGTCTGGTTTGCTGGGCCACGGCTGGGCATGGCGAACAGTGTGGCGTCGGTGGGTATGGCTCTTGGTTTCATGCTAGGGTCGCTATTGGCCGCCACCGTTTTGTCTCCCCTCTTGGGCGGCTGGCGACATGTCTTCTATCTCTATGGCGCAATCGCCCTGGTGTTCAGCCTGCTTTGGTGGATGTCGCAGGAAAAGGCAACGGAGCCAGGCGCAGAGCAGACGCAGAGGCCCACGCTTTCCATTCGGGCTGCCGTAGGCCATGTGGCGCGCATCCGCAACGTGTGGCTCTACAGCCTGGCGACGTTGGGAGTCTCTGCCTGCATTGCCGGCGCGCTTGGCTACCTTCCCCTCTATCTGCGCCAGCTTGGCTGGCCCAACGCTGCGGCGGACAGTGCGCTGGCCGCCTTTCATGCAGTCAGCATGATCTGCGCCATCCCTCTGGCTCTGCTGTCGGACCGTTTGGGGACGCGTCGACGGGTGCTCATGGTCGCTGCGTTGCTGGTGACCATCGGCGTGGGAATGCTTTCATTTGTTCAGGGCGGGTGGATTCTATTTGCGGTGGTCATCGCCGGCATGACCCGCGACGGCTTCATGGCGCTCACCATGACTGCGACGATGGAGGTGAGGGGCGTAGGCGCGCTCTATGCAGGCAGCGCCACCGGTCTGCTCATGGCATGGTCTGGGCTGGGCAATGTCATTGCGCCGCCCCTGGGCAACAGCCTGGCTGCCATCTCCCTAAGCGCGCCCTTTGTTTTATGGGCGGCCATGGCTGCCGTGGGTTTCGGCGTCTATTTTGCGATCAGGGAAGACGGCTAGTACACGTGGGCGCAAGTAACCCAATGGTGGTCATGCTGTTTGGTACAGGCGCTCTGCGCCATCGCCAACGAAGCATCTCGCTCTGCCACCCAGATGCTTCACTGGCGTAGATGCTTCACTGGCGTAGATGCTTCACTGGCGTAGATGCTTCACTGCGTTCAGCATGACAAAGGCGGTGTTTCTTGTACTAGTGTTGTGTCAAGTCTGATTTGATGATATTCCACAAACCAGGTTTCTCGGAGAAACCTGGTTTGTGGAGACTCATTTCACGCTTGACAAGACACTAGCGGCTCATTAAGGCAGCCGTGAAAACGTCGTCTGTTTTCAGGGTTTCTTCTGCGTCGAGCGTCACCTTCTCGTAAATGTCGGCCAGGGCCAGGTCACACTGGATGGAAGGCAGGCGCAGTACGGCGTCGAGTTGATCGGCTTCTGTCAGCACCCAACGCTCGCCGGGTTGACGGACATAGTGTTCCACATGCACCACATTTTGAGCGATGAGGAGCACTTCGGAGATGGAGTCTACTGTACGATAATGCTGGAACTTCTTGCCCCGGTCATAGCTTTCAGTCGAGGGTGAAAGCACTTCGACAACCAGGGTGGGGTTGAGCAACGTGTCTCGATGGTTGTCCTCGAAACGAGGCGTTCCACAAACGACGATGACATCGGGATAGGTGTAGAGTCCCGTCGCGCTGATCTTGACGCGCATGTCGCTGGGATAGACGGTGCACGAGCGTTTACGTAACTGGCTGTGAAGGCTGGCTCCAACATTCATTGCAGCCAGATTATGACGCTCACTGGCGCCGGCCATGGCGAAGACCTGGCCAGCGAAGTACTCGTGCTTGACCTGGCTGATGCGTTCGCCAGCCAGGTAGTCGGCGACAGAGATGAACTGTTTGGGCAACGCGGCCATAGGCGACTCCTCGCACGACAAATGGCGTTTCTGTGTGGACGAATCATAATGCAGAGTGGGCTTCCACGCAAGGCAATGGAGATCACCCCAGTTCTTCTCAAAAGTCTAAGTCATGAATGGTAGGGGCATGAGATGCGGCGGGAAACAACCTGGCCATCACGACGAGTCTCCGTTCCGCCGCACCTCACGCCCGTCCAGTGGCCGTATCCGCTCTCCAGAAGGCCCTACTCGACCAATGCGCGACTTTTGAGAAGCCCTGGATCATCTGAAACGCGCGTAGGGTCATTGGGTGAGTGGGGAACACGAGTAGGCGTAAGAAGGGGGAGTAGTGAGCCAGAAAGAGAACCGGACGCTGGGGATTGGGGTGTTGGGCGCGGGGCCGATCTCCCAAGCAGCGCATTTGGATGCCACGCGCAAGGCGCGCAACGCTGAATTGGTCGCCATCTGCGACGCAGCGCAGGACTTGCTCCAGGCCGTTGCAGCCATTCATCGCCCACAACGGACCTACACCGACTTCGACGCCATGCTCGCCGACTCGGAGATCGACGCGGTCATCATTGCCGTGGCCGACCAATTTCACGTGGACTTGGCCTGGCGCGCCATCGCCGCCGGCAAACATGTGCTGGTGGAAAAACCCCTGGGCGTGAGTGTGGAGGAATGCGAAATGCTGCGTCAGGTTCACACTGGGTCGGGGCTGATCTTTCAGATGGGCAACAATCGCCGCTTCGATCCGGGTCTTGCTTTCGCGAAACGATTCATCAGCGAAGAGTTGGGGCAGGCGCTGGCCTTCAAAGCCTGGTATTACGACTCGTTTTATCGCTACACCATGACCGATAACTTGCAGCCGCTCCCCTTGAGCAGCGCCAATGCCCGCCGACCTGCGGGCAATCCGAAAGCAGACAGACAGCGATATTTTCTCCTCACCCACGGCAGCCATCTGGTGGATACGGCGCGTTTCCTGATCGGCGAGATCGTCCAGGTGCAAGCGCGTTTTATTCGACGTTTCGATTCCTATTGCTGGTTCGCCGCGGTGGACTTCGCCGATGGCAGCCTGGGGCATCTCGACCTGATCATCCCGATCCACGGCGACTTCGAGGAGGGTTTTCAGCTATATGGTGAACATGGCAGCGTCACTTGTCGAGCTTCCCTGCCCTGGTATCACAAATCCAGCGAGGTCGAGTGTTTCTCTGCCAGAGATCGTCAGTATCGTCGGGTCTTGGGTGAAGACGCCTACACATACAAACTTCAGATCGAGGGTTTTGCCGACACAATTCTCTACGGCGCAGCGCAACACGGCGCCACCATTGACGACGGCGCAGCGGCGGTGCGCTGCCTGGCTGCCATCGCTCGTTCCGCCGAGAGCGGGCAACCAGTGCGGTTGGCGGATGTTTCAGGCCCAGTGTAGCGAATGGGTTCAGCATCAACAGATGTTTTGACACGATGACAGGAGGAGCAGGATGTTGGAGATCGGTGTTTTCAGCAAGACATTCGCTCGCCCTACGCTGGACGAAGTGTTGGATGCCGTGCTCGCCAACGGTCTGCACACGGTGCAGTTCAATCTCTCTTGCGCCGGCGCGCCGGCCATGCCGCAAGAGATCGACCCGGCCCTCGTTACTCGAATCCGCCAAGCGTTCGTTGCGCGCCAGATGACCATGGCCGCGCTCTCTGGCACGTTCAACATGATCCACCCCAACCTGGCCGAGCGACGGGCGGGCATGAACAGCCTGCGCCAGTTGATGGGCGTTTGTGGCGACCTGGACGCACCCATCGTCACCCTCTCCACCGGCACGCGCAACCCGGACAATATGTGGCGCGCCCACCCCGACAACCAGTCGGCGGAGGCGTGGGCAGATCTGCTCGTTTCCATGCAGGAAGCGGCGCAAATGGCCGAGGAAGCCGATGTCATTCTGGCCTTTGAGCCAGAGGTGAGCAACGTGGTGGATTCGGCAATGCGGGCGCGGCGCTTGCTAGACGAGATCCGCTCGCCGGCGCTCAAGGTGGTCATCGACGGCGCCAACCTATTCCACACTGGCGAGCTGCCGCGTATGCGCGAAATTCTGACAGAAGCCTTCGACCTGCTGGGCGACGATATCGTCTTGGCTCACGCCAAAGATCTGAGTCGCGACGGCGAAGCTGGGCGCGAAGCAGCGGGAACCGGCCTGCTCGACTATGACCTCTACATGCGTCTGCTCCACCAGTGCAAGCACATGGGTGCGCTCATCCTACACAGTTTGAGCGAAGAGCAAGTTGCCGGCAGCGTTGCATTCTTGCGCGCCCGCTTGGCCTAACGTAACTTTTGTGCAATCAGAGCCTGAAAGGGCTCAAAGAAGAAGCCCAAGCGCGCCAGCCTGCTCAAGGGGATGGACGCTGGCGAGATCGACCTGGAGACCGCGCTGGCGCTGCTCAGCCTGCCGCGCACCCTGGGCGAACACCTAGAGACGGGCAAGCCGGTGCAGGCTAGTACAGATGGTCTTCAATAGGGCCAGGGTATTGTCATGCTGAGTTTCCAATGCCCTGCGGGGCATAGCGCGGGCAAGAAACACCGCCTTTGTCATGCTGAACGCAGTGAAGCATCTACGCCAGTGAAGCATCTACGCCAGTGAAGCATCTACGCAGTGAAGCATCTACGCGCCGGCGAGAGTTTCTAGGGATCGCTAGCGAAGCATCTGGGTGGCAGAGCGAGATGCTTCGCTGGCGATGGCGCAGAGCGCCTGTACCAAACAACATGACCACCATTGGGTTACTTGCGCTCACGTGCGCTAGCGTCTTGTCAAGCGTGAAATGAGTCTCCACAAACCAGGTTTCTTGGAGAAACCTGGTTTGTGCAATGTCATCAAATCAGACTTTGAAACGAGGAGTTTTTAAACTGTGAAAACTCCTCGTTTCAAAGCAACCGCAGTTTAGAGACGAACCCTACGACTTGCCCGTTGTGGAAAAATGACCCTTGACAATCAACTCGAATCGTAGTAAATTATCGATAATCGAGAATTTACAGCCGAATTCTGCGTTGCGGCCTGTCATGGCATGGTGGTGAAATCGTGATGAACAGCAAACACTCCCGCCTGGTCGATGAAGTGGTGCGCAGCCTGTCACGCGCCATCCTGTCGGGCGAATTGCGCCCGGATGATCATCTCACCGTGATTCCGCTGGCCCAGGAGTTTGGCGTCAGCCAGTCGACGACGCGCGAGGCGCTGCTCATGCTGGAGCAGCGCGGGCTGGTCAGGACGGACCCGCGGCGCGGCGTTTCTGTCACGCGCTTGACCAAGCGCGAGGCTGTCGACCTCTGTCGTATGCGCGCCCTGCTGGAAGCCTATACGATCACCATCGGCGGCGCGCAGATAGCGGATGCCACACTGGACGCACTGCATCAGCAGGTCGCTGCGATGGGCGAGTGCGTCCTGCCCAAAGACCTGCCGCAACTGATCCAATGCGACCTGGCCTTTCATCAGATCATTGCCGAACTGGGCGATTCGGAGACGCTGCTCGAGGTCTGGTCTAGGCTGAACGGTCGGATTGGCGCCTTGATCCTGCGCAGCGTAGAGGAGAAGAATCTTCTCATCGCCGATTTGGTGCGCTATCACAGCCAGGTAGTCGAGGCGCTGGCAACCCGCAACGTTGAAAAGGGCCGGCGCGCCATCATTCAGCATTACATCCGCGGTCAGCCGGACGAACAGACGCAGACCGACGCGCTCAACGTGGCGGCGCAAACGGTCGTTGCGCTCAGCGCGGCCGACGCTGCATAATCGTCAGGCAATCACCCCAGACTCAGTCGATCACCGCAAAAACGGAGAAACATGATGCAGGAAAGCAAATTACGAATTGCCGTCCTCGGCGCCGGCGCCTGGGCCAACTTTGCCCACATCCCCGGCTGGCAACGCGACCCGCGCTGCGAGTTGGTGGCAATCTGCGACCCAGTCGGCGACCGCGCCCAGGAATTCGCCACAAAATTCAACGTGCCCAAGGCGACCACGGATTGGCAGCAGGTTGTCGGCGACCCGGCGATCGACGTGATCGACGTCTGCACGCCTTCGGCGACCCACTTTACCCTGGCCTGGGCCGCGCTGGAGGCCAACAAGCATGTGTTGTGTGAAAAGCCGGTGGCGTACGACTACCGCGAGACGCGCCGGGCGGCTGCGCTGGCGCGGGCCAAGGGGTTGAAAACAAAGCTCGGCTTCACCTTTCGCTACAGCCCTGGTGTGCAATACGCCAAGTCGCTGATCGATGAAGGTTTCACCGGCCGGCCCTTTTTTTTCAACGGCTATGAACAGAATTCCCAGTGGCTGGACCCAATGAACCCGCTGCGTCAGGTGGACATCAACGCCGACCAGACGGTGATCCAGACCTCGTCGCTCGAAGGCTACGGCGCGCCGGTGATCGACATCAGCCACTGGTGGGTGGGCGCCGATCTACAGCGCGTGGTCGGCACGATGCGCAACTTCATCCCCGAACGCATGGTGCGCGACACCGGCAAGGTGATGCGCATGAACATCGACGACGGCGACATCTACATCGGCGAGTTCGCCAATGGCGCGCTGACCTCGATCCAGACGAGCTTTGTCACCATCGGCAACTATCCCGGCATCGAGGCGCGGCTCTACGGCGAAAAAGGGGCGATCATCTGCCGCCTGGTCGAAGAATTTGGCGTCGCCGAAACCATCAAGATCGCGACACCGGACGATGTGGAATTCAAGCAGGTGGAGATTCCGCAGCGTTTCTATCCGCCGGGCGGCCATGCCCGCGAGTCCTGGCGCTCCCTCTTCTATGCCAACCTCATCCGCGACTTTATCGACGAAATTCTGGAGGGCGGCGAACGCAACCAGGGCAACTTCGACGATGGCGCCTGGGTGCAAGAGACGATCAACGCGGTCGAGCAGTCGTTCCATGAGGAGCGCTGGGTGAAGTTGCCGCTCGACGGAGAGAAGAATTGAACCGTAACTTCCAGGCGTGGCTTGCACGCTTCTTTGAGTCCTATTACCATCATCGTCCGGTGAATGCCACCTTCATCGGCGAGCATCGCTTCGACCATACCCTGCCGGATTTTTCGGCGGCGGGCGTTGCGGCGGCAATGGCAGATGCAGCAGCGCTGCTGCGCGATGCAGCCGTCATCGATACGACGACCCTGTCGCCTGTCGAACGCATCGACAAGCGGCTGGCCGAGGGCTTCCTGCGCATCCAGCAGTGGGAGTTTGCATCGCAGCACTTTCAGCGCGGCAACCCGTCGCTCTACACCGGCGAGGCGATTTTCGGCGTCATCGGTCTATTTCTGACGGACTATGCACCGTTTGCCGAGCGCGCCGCTGCCGCAATCGAACGCATGAACGCCATCGGCGGCCTGCTTGAGCAGGGCGCACACAACGTGCGCCAGGCGCCGCTGCCGTGGACCGAACGTGCGTTGCGCGAATGCAAGGGCGCGCAGGCGTTCTTTGGCCGCGGGATCGACATGCTCGCGGAGGAAGATCCCGCCTTGCAGCCCGCGCTGCGCGCCGCCGCCGATCTGGCATTGGCCGCCTTTGCGCGCTATGAAACCTACCTGATCGACGAACTGAGCCAGGCGCCCATTCCTGCACCTGCCTGCGGCGCAGAAACGCTCGATCTGCTGCTGCGCGAGGGGCACTGTCTTGACCGGTCAGCCGATGAGATCCTCGCCGATGCCCTGATGCAGATGGAAGCGGCGGAAGCCTATCTGACCGACCATGCTGCGGACTTCGGCGCCGATGACTGGCGCACAGCATTGGCTGCACTGGCAGATCTTCATCCCAACGTGGAGGGCTATCTTGGCCGCTATGCGGAACTGTGGGAGAGCAGCCGCCAGCTTGTGCGCACGGCCGATCTGCTCACGTGGCCCGACTTTCCCATCGAATATGTCCCACAGCCGCGCTGGGCGCGTGAGGCGGCTCCTTTTCTCTACTTCCTGTTCTACAGGGCGCCGGCCGCCTTCAATCGGCCGCCGCTCCATCGCTATCTGGTGACGCCCATCGACGCGTCGATGCCGGAGGACGAGCAATTGCGCCGGCTGCGCGCAACGAATGACAGCGTGATCAAGCTCAACCATGTGGTTCATCACGGCGGCGTGGGCCACCATGTACAGAACTGGAACGCCTATCATGGCGCGTCGCGCATCGGCCAGGTGGCGGCGGTGGATTGCGCCGCGCGCATCGCGATGTTCTGCGGCGGCACGATGGCGGAAGGGTGGGCCTGCTATGCCACGCAGTTGATGGCCGAGCAAGGCTTTCTGACGCCGCTCGAAGCCTTTGGCGAGGTGCACGGCGACCTGCGCATGGCCGCGCGGGCAGTGGTGGACATTCGCCTGCACCGGGGTGAGATCACATTGGCGGAAGCCGCCCAGTTCTACGCCGAGCGCACGGCCATGAGCGCCGCGGCGGCCCACGGCGAAGCCGTGAAGAACAGCATGTTCCCCGGCGCTGCGCTCATGTATCTCGTCGGCCGCGACGCCATCCTGGACCTGCGCGCCGAGTTGCAGCAGAAACTCGGCGACCGGTTCAGCCTGAAACGGTTTCACGACCGCCTGCTTTCTTTTGGGTCTATTCCAGTGGTATTGATTGCATCTGCAATGCGCGAAGAAGTTGACATTTGAGCTTTCCGCAAGCGAAATCCGTGTTCCAACCGTTGTCGTCGAGCCCCCGCTGTAACCATGCATAAAACGAGGAACTCATGCGTTTCATGAACAAGGTCGCCATCATCACCGGCGCCGGCAACGGCATTGGGCTTGGCATCGCTCACGCCTTTGCTGCGGAGGGCGCACAGGTGGTCATTGCCGACATCAGTGCGGAGGCCGGAGCGCACGCCGCCGAGGAAATCGCGGCGACCGGAGGGCGCGCCGTTTCTGTCCCCACCGACGTGAGCGACGAAAGCCAGGTGGCGGCGATGACCGCCGCTGTGGTGGGCAAACTAGGCCGCATCGACATTCTGGTCAACAATGCCGGCGTGGTGGTGCACAAGCTGCTGGTTGACCTGGAACTGGAAGCGTGGCAGCGCCAGCTCGACGTGCAGCTCACGGGGCCATTTCTCACGATCAAACATGTGGGGCGCCACATGATGGCGCGCGCTGCAAACGCGCAAGGCGGGGGCAAGATCGTCAATATCTCGTCCGTCTCGGCGCTGATGGGACGGGTCAAGGGCGGCCCCCACTGCGCGGCCAAGGGCGGCCTGACGATGCTGACCAAGGTGGCGGCCATGGAGTTGGCTGCCTACGGCGTCAACGTCAACGCCGTGGCGCCGGGCCTGATCGACGTGCCGGCGCAGCGCGTCGAAGAGAACATCTCCACGGCCTACAAGACCCGCTATCTGCAAGAGGTGCCGCTGGCGCGCATGGGGGAGACAGCCGACATCGCCCAGATGGTGCTCTTTCTCTGCTCGGACGCCGCCAGTTGGATCACCGGGCAACTCTATCTGGTGGATGGTGGCCTGATGGCCGGCCACTATACGTTCCAGGGCAACCACGATTTCACGCTGCTTGGCGGTCACGCAACCGTCACTGGCGGCGGTGCGGCAGGGAAGCCATGAACGCGGGCTATCTCTTTCTCGACAATTTCCGTCTGATCGACGGCAGCGGCATGCCCGCGCCGGCGCAGCCACATGCCATGTTGATCGAGGGCGAGCGCATCGTGGCGGTGGCGCCACACAGCGAATTGCCGCCGCCGCCGGGCGCACGGCAGATCGACGCGACCGGCATGACGATGCTACCTGGTCTGATCGACTGCCACGACCATCTGGCCAACTTGGGGGGCGGGATGGTGGCGCGCGCCGCAGTTCCGCCGACGCTGGCGGTCTTCAAGGCGGCTGAGTCGTTCCGGCAGACGCTGCTGGCGGGCATCACCTCCGTGCGCGACGCGTCGGGCGTCGATCTGGGGATGAAAATGGCGGTCGAACAGGGGCTGATTCCAGGGCCGCGCCTCAAGATCAGCGTCAACATCATCTGCCAGTTCGGCGGGCACAACGACCACACCGAGCCGGCAGGCGTCGACTCGACCTATCCAAAGTTGCAGACCATTCCCGACGGCGTGTGCGACGGGGTGGATGCCTGTCGCCACAAGGTGCGTGAGATGGTGCGCGCCGGCGCCGACTGGATCAAGATCGCCACCACCGGCGGCGTCGGCACACCGACCGGCGGCCCGCTGCTGCGCCAGTTTTCGCTGGAAGAAGTGCAGGCCATCGTCGATACGGCCCATGCCGCCGGCAAGCCGGTGATGAGCCACGCCTACGGCGGTGATGGCGTCAAGATCTGCCTGGATGCTGGCGTGGACAGCATCGAGCATGGCGCCGCGCTGGACGATGCGCTGATCGAGCAGATGGTGCGCCAGAACACCTGGCTGGTGCCGACCTTCACAGTGCTGCGCAAAATTGCCGCGCTGGGCGACATCGATCCTTGCCCGGTGCCGGCCTACATGCCGCGCAAGGCGCGTATTTTGATGGATGCCCAGGCCGAGAGCTTTCCGAAGGTATTGGCGGCCGGCATCCGCATTGCCATGGGCACAGACCTGGGCAGCTTTGGGCGCGGCGAGAACGCCGGCGAGCTGGCCTACATGGTGGCGGCCGGCATGACGCCGATGCAGGCCATCGTCGCCAGCACGCGGCGCGGCGCCGAGTGCATGGGATTGGGCGACAGCGTCGGCGTGCTGCGCCCCGGCATGTTGGCGGACCTGCTGCTGGTCGACGGCGACCCGCTGCAGGATATTGCGATTCTGCAGGATGCAGCGCGGCTGCGGCTGGTCATGCAGGGCGGCGTGGTCTACAAGAATCAGCTTGTGTCAGTGGTCTAGCAGAAGCATAGTCTTCTCGATCTGGTCCATTTGAACGATGTGGAACGCACCGTGCAGTTGCTCAAACAATTTTTGGAGACAAGCATATGAGTACGAAGAGCGAATTTTCCTGGTTGCCTGTTACGACCCTGTCTGACGGCGCCGATTTGCGCCTGCCGCTGCACGTGGTGAAAGGCGCCAGGCCGGGACCAACGCTGGGCCTGACCGCATTGATCCACGGCGACGAGCCGCTGCCGTCTGTGCCGATCATCCGGCGCGTGCTCGAACTGATCGACCCGGCGGAACTGGCAGGAACCGTGATGGCCGTGCCGGTCTGTAATCCGGTGGCGATGGGCGTGCTGGCGCGCAACTCGCCGCTGGACGGCGCCAACCTCAACGCAGCCTTTGGCGAAACCGGCCCCGATTCGACGATTATGCCCGTGCGCACCGTCTCCGAACAGATCGCCGGCGTGCTGGTCGAATCGTTCCTGCCCCACCTGGACTATCACATCGACTTTCACGCAGGCGACGATGGATTGGCCGTCCACATGGTCGAGTTCACCGCCGACCCAGAGTCGACAGCCATGGCGCGGGCGTTCAACATGCCGATCCTGCTGCGCGACGAGTGGGGCGCAAACCAATTTTGGGGTGCATCGGCGCGGCTGGGGGCCAAGGTCATCGTCGCCGAAGTGGGAGGCGGCGGCTTGCTCTATGAAGAATGGTTTGCGCGCGGCGTAAACGGCGTCTTCAACGTCATGCGCCAGTTGGGCATGCTGCCGGGTGAGGTGGAAAAACCGCCGCGCCAATATGTCGTGGACAACACCCACGGCCATCACAGCAACCTGGTTCTGTTGCGCCAGCGCGAGGGTGGGCTGCTGCTGCCGCACCCGGCCATCAATGCGCGGGCGTCCTTCGAAGGCCAGCCGATGGAAGATGTTCCCTACCTGGCGCAGTTGCTCAACGCCTACGACCTGACCGTGCGCGAGACATTTACGACGCCGTTTGCCCGCACCCTCATGCTGGCGGCGGCAGTGGGGCCAGCATGGCGGGCGGCGGGCGACACGGTCTACATTCTGGCGGACGCCGACATCGCCGAAATATGGGAGTGACTCTGAGCAGAATTCAGAAGGGAGGTGATGGCTGGAAAGAGAGAGATGGGGTGCGCAGTCCGTATCGTTGCAGGGCGGCGGTTTGCTTCCGCCAGTTCGATCACACACTCTACAAGGAGAATAACCACATGAGGAACATCAAGGTTCGACGACTGACCGCTTTTTTTGTGCTGTTCATTGTATTTGGCCTTAGCCTGTCCGCCTGCGCGGCTCCAGTGGCCGCTCCTTCCACGGGCGAGACGACGACGGAAACCACGACCACAGACGCAGCGATGGGTACAGAGATTGTGGTTGGCATCCCGGCTGGCTTTGATCGCCTGGATCCCAATGTCACGACCTTCTCACGCGTCGGCAATATCACCATGCACATGACCGATCCGCTGGTCTGGCAGAGCGAACCAGGCGTCTATGAGCCGGGTCTGGCCACCGAATGGGAAGTCAACGAGGACGCCACCGAGTATCGCTTCAAGTTGCGCGACGACGTGACGTTCCATGATGGTACGCCCTTCAATGCCGAAGCAGTCAAGTTCACATTCGACCGCATTGTCAACCCTGAAACACAGGCGCAGTCGGCCTTCAGCGCCATCGGCCCGTACAAGGAGACGGAGATCGTCAACGACCACGAGATCATCGTCCGTTTCAACAGCGGCTACGCGCCCTTTCTGGACAGCCTCTCCGGCCCGAACCTGGTGCCCGTTTCGCCGACCGCCCAGCAACGGGTGGGCAACGAAGATTGGGGGATCACCGAGTTCGTCGGCACGGGGCCTTTCAAGTTCGAGTCCATGTTGCTCAACCAGGAGATCGTCCTGGTGCGCAACCCCGACTACAACTGGGGACCTGAATGGATGGGACAGACCGGCCTGGCCAACGTCGAGAAGCTGATCTACAAGTTTATCGAAGAGCCAGCCACGCGCACGGCTGCCCTCGAAACAGGCGAGATCGACTTCATGGACCAGACGCCCGAAATCGACTTCCCCAACCTGGCAGCCAATCCGGACATCGTGACGGTTGAACTGCCTCAGCCTGGTTCTGGCTGGGCGCTCATGTTCAATCACCAGAAGTACCCGACGAGCGAACTGGCGGTGCGCCGCGCCATGCAGTTGGCGATGGATCGCCAGGGCATGATCGATACGGTCTACAATGGGTTTGGCACACCTGCCTGCGGGCCGCTCACAAGCGTGGTCTTCTGCTATGACCCGAGTATCTGCTCGTTGTATCCCACCAATCTGGACGAGGCCAACCAGACGCTGGAGGACGCAGGGTGGATCGACAGCGACGGCGACGGCATCCGCGAAAAGGATGGTGAGCCGCTCGTTATCGCCCACTATTATCGTTCGGACGCCGGCAATGGCGGCGAAGTCGCTGCGTTCATGAAAGACAACTTCGCCAAGATCGGCGTCGATCTGGAGCTCAACGGTCTCAGTCGCAGCGGCTACTTCGACGCCGTGCGCGCCGGCGAGCATAACACCCAGGCCTGGTGGGACACGGGCACCGATCCCGACATCGTGCGCATCTTCTTCCACAGCAGCAATGCTGGCGGCGGCACCAATCGCAACAACTACATCGACGCCGACATGGACCGCATGATTGACGAAGCGGCCGCCGAACCGGACCCGGCGGCGCGCTGCGCGCTGTACAGCGACATTCAGAAGAAGGTGAAGGACGAGGCAATCATGGAGTTCTGGTCCGATCCGGTGATCTTGTATGCGCACAGCAACAAGTTGTCGGATGTGATCTACTATCTGGGCGGCAACACACCCTATTTCGCTCACGCCAGCATCACAGAGTAGTTTTGTAGGCCATCCAGGAGGGCGTCATCCTCCTGGATGGCATGTGATTTGTTCACAATATACGCAGGTGACGAACGATGACCATTACCCGGTATGCAATCAACCGCTTGGTTGCCATGATCCCAACCTTGATCATCTTGACGTTCTTGATTTTTCTCATGGTCCAGTTGGTGCCTGGCGACCCGGCAGAGATTTTTCTGGGCGAAAAGCGCAGCACGCCGGAATTGCTGGAGCAAGTGCGTCACGATATGGGGCTAGACCAGCCGCTCTACGTTCAGTACCTTTCGTATATGGGCAATCTGGTGCGCGGTGATATGGGGCAGTCGCTCTTCAACGACCAGCCTGTCTTGGACCAGATTCTCTTCGCCCTGCCCTACACGCTGACGCTGGCGCTGAGTGCACTCCTGATCAGCACCGCATTGGGTGTGAGTCTTGGGATCTTGTCGGCGCTCAAGCACAACACCTGGGTGGACACTTTGTCGATGGGCATTGCATTGTTCGGTGTTTCGATGCCGGTTTTCTGGCTAGGACTCCTGATGATCATGATCTTCTCGGTCAACTTGAAGTGGTTTCCGCCGATGGGTCAGGGCAGTCTGGATCGGTTGGTGTTGCCGGCCTTGACGCTGGGGCTATTGAGTTCGGCGACTCTGGCGCGTCTGGTGCGTAGCAGCATGTTGGATGTCCTGAGCGACGATTATATCCGCACGGCGCGCGCCAAAGGACTACGCAAGAACACAATTGTCATACGCCACGCGCTGCGCAACGCGCTGATTCCGGCCGTTACGATCATGGGGCTGCAATTTGGCGGGCTGATCAGCGGCGCCGTCATCACCGAAACCATATTTGCGCGCATCGGGCTGGGGCGCATGTATGTTGAATCGATTCTGAACAAGGATATAACCATGATCCAGGGGCTGACCCTGGTGCTGGCTTTCATCATTATGCTGATCAACATCCTGGTTGACCTCTCCTACGCTGCGTTGGATCCGAGAATTCGCTATGAGTGAACGCTCCGCTTCGACGTTGAGTATCCAGCATGCCATACTCGCCGATAGCCGCAAGAACAAGCCGCGTTCGCTTTGGGGCGACGCGCTGCTGCGTCTCCGGCGCAACCCGGGGTCAATGCTGGGGTTGACGCTGCTGCTCATGATCATTGCCTCGGCCCTACTGGCCCCCTTTATCACATTCTACAATCCAGTCGAGATCGCGCCCAGCGAGCGGCTGTTGCCGCCCAGCGCAACCCATTGGTTTGGCACAGACTCCTTTGGGCGAGACATCTACACACGCGTCGTCTATGGCGGACAGATTTCGCTGCGCGTTGGCATCATCTCGGTTGCGATCGCCG
This sequence comes from uncultured Caldilineaceae bacterium, assembly GCA_964560495.1. Classification (GTDB taxonomy): domain Bacteria; phylum Chloroflexota; class Anaerolineae; order Caldilineales; family Caldilineaceae; genus UBA5069. Next base: position 29,444 of record CAZLMM010000033.1, on the reverse strand, counting down.
CCCTTTTGGGCGTGACTGGAGGGATGTTGGCCGGTTATTTCGGCGGGTGGACCGATTCAACAATCATGCGCGCGGCAGATGTTACCCTGGCCTTTCCTGGCATCCTCCTGGCGCTGGTCGTGATCGCTATCCTGGGACCGAGTCTCTTCAATGCCATGATCGCAGTGGGCATTGCCGCAGCGCCAACCTACGCCCGGATTGCCCGCGGCATGGTGATGAAGGTCAAGGCGGAAGCCTACGTCGAGGCTGCCATCTGCGTCGGCAACCCTTCCCATCGCGTCATGTTGCGCCATATTTTACCCAACATCTTAGGATCATTGGTTGTCGTGGCAACCCTGGGCGTGGCTGGCGCCATCATCGCCGGCGCCGCGCTCAGTTTCCTGGGCCTGGGCGCCAAACCGCCGACGCCGGAATGGGGACTCATCTTGAGCGAGGGGCGCACCTATCTGCGCCATGCCTGGTGGACCACGACCTTTCCAGGGTTGGCGATCATGATCACGGTGCTTTCCATCAATCTGTTGGGCGACGGTCTGCGCGACGCGCTCGAACCGCGCATGACCCGTTAACAAATCGGCAACAGACAGTCTCATGCAAAAGCACGAAGACGCTACGGGACCGGCAGAGCGTTGGTCACCCAAAGACTTTTCATTGCTGCGCCGCGATGCGCCCGCGCCAAACAGAGTGACAAAACCGGAAGCAATCTATCGATGAACCCGATGAGTAAACGCCTGGAGAGAAAACAATCATGCAGCATCTGAAGGGAAAAGTAGCTCTGGTCACCGGCGCCGGGCGCGGCCTCGGTTGGGGCATTGCCCGTGCGCTGGGTCAACAGGGCGCCCGCGTCTGCTTGACCGACATCGACGCCAACGAACTGGCGCGCGCCGAGGCCGATGTGATGGGCGACGGCAGCCAGGTGATGACGCGCCTGCTGGACGTCGCTGATCGGGCTGCATTCACGGCAACCGTTGCGGACGTCGTCGCCGAATGGGGGCGGCTCGACATCCTTGTGCACAACGCCATCTACATGCCGCTAGTGCGCTTCGACGCCATGTCGCCTGAGCTGTGGCAGCGCCAGATCGACGTGAGCCTGGGCGGGCTGTACAATGCGACCTATGCGGTCTGGGAATTGATGAAGGCGCAGGGCGGCGGCCACATCATCGGCATCGCCAGCGGCTCCAGCGTGCGCGGCTACAAAGATGAGGTGGCCTACTGCACAGCCAAGCATGCCCAGGAAGGTTTCTTCAAGGCGCTGGCGTTGGAAGCCGCGCCCTACCGCATCGCGCTCAACAGCATTGGCCCAGGACGCACCATCAAGCCGACGCGCATCACCTGGGCCGAGTTGGACGCTATCCCGGCAGAGCAGAAGGCGCAGTGGGCCGATCCGGTGGAACTAGGGCAGGCGTTTGTCTGGCTGGGTGCGCAGGATCCGGCAAAGTACAGCGGTCTGCGCTTCGATGCCGGCCCGATTGTAGACACCATCGCGGCGGAGGGCTTCGACTTTGCCTTTGCGCCGGAAAAAGTCACCCTCTATGTGGAAGATTTCTTGGCCCGGCTTCAGTGGCAAGCCAACTATTCAGAATAATCCAGGACAGGAAAGCAAGCTCAATGTCAGCTCATGATGGCGTCCAAACCGTGTTGATTGCCAGTTTCCTCGAAGAAGAACATGTGGCGCGCATCCGCCAGGTCGACGCACGTTTGCGTGTGATCTACGAACCGGATCTCTTGCGTCCACCGCGCTATCCAGCCGACCACACGGGCGAGCCAGTGGCGCGCAGTGTGGAACAGGAGGCGCGCTGGCGGGCGCTCCTTGCGCAAGCAGATATCCTGTTCGATTTCGACCACACCCACCGCGAGGACCTGCCGGAGCTGGCGCCCAAGCTGCGTTGGCTCCAGGCGACGAGCGCCGGCATCGGCCAGTTCGTCAAGCGCATGGGCTACGACCTGCGCATGCCCGACGCCATCTTCACCACAGCCAGCGGCGTACATACAGCGCCCCTGGCCGAGTTCTGCATCATGAGCATCCTGAACCACTTCCGCGGCCTGACCCACCTGCAGACATGCCAGCGAGCGCATCATTGGGAGCGCTTTGCCACGACTGACCTGCAAGGCAAGACCGTTGGCATCATCGGGCTGGGCAAGGTCGGCGCCGAAGTCGCGCGCCTCTGTGCAGCTTTTGGCATGACTGTCGTGGGCGTCAAGAACACGCCGTCAGCGGTCACCCATGTCGATCACGTTCACGCTCCGGACGAACTGCTCACCCTGTTGCCGCAGGTGGATGTTGTGATCATGATCGCGCCGCACACGCCGGCCACGGAAAGGATGCTGGGCGCACCGGAGTTTGCGGCCATGAAAGATGGGGCGTTCTTCATCAACATCGGGCGCGGTTCCACGGTGGACGAGCCAGCGCTGATCGCCGCGCTGCAGCGCGGTAAACTGGGCGGCGCGGCGCTGGATGTTTTCGAAGTGGAGCCGCTGCCAGGCGATAGCCCGCTGTGGGACATGGCCAATGTACTGATCTGCCCGCACTCGGCGAGCACCAGTGACCGCGAGAACGAGCGGCTCACGGACCTCTTCTGTGACAACCTGCGGCGCTATCTTGACGGGCGACCGCTGCGCAATGTGTTGGACGTCGAGCGGCTTTACTAGTGATGCGTCAAGCGTGATTTGATGGGTAGGGGCGCTGCTTGCTGCGCCGCAGCGCTCCTACGGAATTGCCATCACTTGACCGTTGACAGGACACTAGCCGGCGATCGGGGACAATCGAGCAAGGTCCCACCGGGCTTTGTGTGGGTCTACTTCAAGTTGGGGGCAGGTTGCACGCCCACCGGTTGAAACCGGTGTCTGACATGCGAAACCGGCTGAAGCCCGGTTGCGAAACGGCGCGATCTCCGGTTTATCAGTGCGTTTCAACGCACTTTGCGTGCCAGACGGGGGTTTCAACCCTCGGCGGCGCTGCTCCGCCCCGAACTTGAATTGCACCCCTTTGTGTGTGAGCGCGGGCGTTGACGCCCGTGCAGAGCGGCCGGGGGATGTGGCGCCTGGCAGCCTCTTACGCGTGCAAGCAGTAGGTAAAGGTTAGCAATTCAAGAGCCCCTCGCCGACAAAAAATGCGCCTTGCGCCGATAGCAGATAAATGATATATTGTGCGGCCAATACCAACCACTCACCCTGACAACAAGCGCGTTCAGTCAACGGATAGGAGTTCCCATGGATCTTGCCAGAGGCTATGAAGAGTATGCCTTCATCGCTGACCTTTACGACCATGTCGTGCCCTATCGCACGCGCCCGGATGTCGACTTCTTCCTGGCGCGCAGCGGGTTTGCGGTGGAGCAACTATATGCCGACTATGACAAAAGCCCGTATGGAGCGAAGTATCCGGGCGAGTTGATCTTTGTAGCGAAAAAATCGAGCGCGTGAGGAGAAAAAGGAGCAGCCATCATGTCACTTGAAGAGAACAAAGTCTTGGTTCGGCGCTTCTTTGCCGAAGTGCTGAATCCATGGAACGTGGAGGCCCTCGCGGACTTTCTTGTTCCCAATTCATTTTTCTCCGGCTTCATGCAGAAGTTCGTGGCGGAAGGGGCACGTGGGATGCCCGATGCCGAAACCACGATCGATGAACTCTTTGGCGAAAACGACAAGGTGGTCGCATGCACAACTCAGCGCGGCACGAACAGCGGGCCGCTCCTCGGTCACCCGCCGACCCACAAAACAGTAACCCTCAACGCGATCTGGGGTTCACGATCAGAGATGGCAAGGTGATCAGCATGCAATTCCAGTCCGACATGGCGCAACAGCTTTGGCTCTCTTGACTGACCTGGCGTTGGCCCATACTGCGCTGCCTTGCTCGCAGAGACCCAGCCGCTACTGGCAAGCAGGGGCTTTCTTGTCATTTCAGATGCAGGTATCGCGCTGGGCAACAACAGTGACGCAGCCAGGGATTCCTCACAAATGGTAGAATTCTCTCTTGCCGAAGTCGAAGCTGCCGTGAAGCAAGCCAAATCGTTCCCGGATTTCCAGGTGACAGAATGGAATATCTGACGTACAACCGACGGCGGCAGTGACGCATCTGCTCGGTTCCCTCTGGTTCATCGTGCCGTGCTTTGCAGGTGGCGAGCGCGAAAGAGTGATCGAGACGGTGCTCGGGTGCCCGATCGGGGTCGTCGATGACAGATGGGCGCCCGTTCACGAGTACTTGTTCGAGCTTGCCGATCGAGGCCTGTTGCTTGCACGGCGGCTTGGAGTTGCATAGAAAGGAAGTGTCCTGTGTCTGTTGAAAGCAACAAAGAACTGGTGCGCCACTTTTTCCGAGACGTGATGAATGGCGGCGACCTGGCAGCGATTCCAACTTATTGCGCGCCCAATGGCTTTCTGGCCGGCGGCCTGCGCAACTTCGTGCAGAACTTCAAGACCGGCTTCCCGGACAGCCAATACGAGATCAATGACATCTTCGGTGAAGGCGACAAAGTTGCTGTCGATGTGACCATGAGCGGCATCAATACAGGACCGTGGACAGGACGACCACCAACGGGCAAGCCGATTAATGTGGGTGTGATCTACATCTTCACAGTCAAAGATGAGAAAGTGCAAAGCCTGAAATTCGAAGCGAACCAAATGCTCTTCATGCAGCAACTGGGCTGGATGCCATCCCCCGAGCAGGCGTAGGTTCGACCGGAAAAACTGGAGGCAGCAGCCATGACTGACGAAGGCTTGAGCTCCTCAGCGCAGGGCAAGTATGCCACTGATGATATTCCACAAACCAGGTTTCTCGGAGAAACCTGGTTTGTGGAGACTCATTTCACGCTTGACAAGACACTAGAGGTCATTACATCGCGGCGCATCACCCCGCCCGGCTCATGCCAAACGCGTCAGCAACCGCGCAGGCCAGTGAGGCGACCGTCATCGCTTCGTCTCGCGGAAAAAGCCGAATGCCACACGCCCGCGCCTCGCTGGACATGGCGCGGGCGATGAGCGCATTGGCGTCCAGGAAGTTGCGCCAGGGTTCTGGAGCGCCCGGCAATTGGTCGATCATCTCCTTCATCTCGCTGCGCTCTGCGCTCTCCCACACGGCCTCGCTCATGGCCTCGCTGATCTCGATGCAGGCGATCCGTTCGGCAGGCATGACTCGGGCCAGGATGGCCGGATGCGCCAACCCGCCATCCACCAGCAGCCCAGAGTCAAGGGATAGATGAGCCAGGTCTTCGGCGAATAGGTCCAGATATTCAGCGTCTGCGGCGGCCAAAAGCGCAATGAATTCCTCCGCCGGGCGCGCCAACGCCCAGGCCAGCGGGTTGTCTGCGCCGAACCAGGCGCGGTTGGCCGGGTGGCGATCATCTGTGTAACGTGGCTGATAATCTCCGTAGATGAGCGCGTCCATGTCGCAGACGCGTATCCCCGTCATTTGGCCGATGGCCTGGCAGACAGTTGATTTGCCTGCGCCGGCTGCGCCAAGCACCCAATAGATGTCTTTATGAACGGCAAGCGCCTTACGCGCCTGGTTAAGCAGTGCGTCATTCACGATGAATGTCATCGAGTGTCCTCTTCGTTTCTCCCTACGCGTTTCGCCATCAAGATATCTGGCTTTCCCCAGCCATTGGCATCGGGCACGACGCCCACGATCACGAAACCGCATTTCTGGTAGAACTCAAAAGGATGCCCACGTAGGTTGCGGATCGCTGCCACATGACGCCAGACATGGGGGTAGAGGTCCACGCCGCTGAGGGTCGTCATGTCCGTCTCGTCGTCGCTGCCGAGGATGATGGTAAGTCCGCCGCGGCGCTGCACTTGCTGCTCGAAGTCAGCGACAAGTGCACGCCCGATGCCGCGCCGCTGATGCGCTGGATCGACGACCAAAGGATGAAGCTCCCACACGCGCCCGTCGTACTGCGGGTTGCCGGCGATCCAGCCGCGCACAGCGCCTGCGTCGTCGCGCGCTGCGCGGCAGATGCGCCCCGGCGTCAGTTGTTCATACACCTCCTGGAGCGCCTCTTCAGTGGTCTGCCAGGCGTCCGGCGCCATTTCAACAAAGGCTGTTGTAAGCAGGTCTGCAGCCTGACGAACAAGTGGTTCGTCAGCTAATGACAGGTCATCAATGGTCATGGGCTATGGCCTCCCCCTCCTCAATCCCTTCGATTTTCCGTACGATTTGCTCGCACAGCGCGTGCGTCTCCAGCGCGTCACGCGCCGACTGGCGCGGCGCAACGCGCCCTCGCACACATTCCAGGAAGTGGTCAATGATCTGGGGAAAACCGCGGCGATAGAGCGTTGTCTCCCAATCCCTGAAATGATGATGGCGTTCTTCCCCATTTGCCCAGTGGATCGTCGTGTTAAGCCCCCGCACCAACCACTTGTTGCCGGGACTCATCACCTCCAGCGTCTCCTCGACGCTCCCACTATCCCGATTCATTACGCCAATGGCAGTGCAGCCATCGCTCTCCAGGTGCAACGCCACCTGATATAGCCTGCCATCCTGTCGGTGCGACGAGATGTACACATTTCTTATCGCTCCAGGCAGCAGAAGGCGCAGCGTATCCACCACATGGATGAAATCGTCGAAGATGAAACGCCGCGCCCGATCCGGCAGAAAAAGTCGGTTCTTCTCCATGATCACCAGGCGATGGTCTTTCATCTGCTCCTGAAATTGGCTGTACATGGGCGCAAAACGGCGGTTGAAGCCGACCATGAGCAGCTGTCCCCTCTCCTCTGCCACGTCGATCAGCTGGCGCGCCTCATCGAGCGAGTAGGCGAGAGGCTTGTCTAAATAGACCGGGACGTTGGCCTGCAGCAGCTTTGTTGCGATGGCTTTGTGAGAATCGGTGGCAGTGTGAACAAAGGCCGCATCAAGTTTTCGGTCAAGCAGGGCATCGACGTGAATGGCAGTTTCCGCCACGCGGTAGCGGTCAGCCAGCCGGCGCAGCGCGTCGCGATCGCGCGTGCAGAAGACCAGCGCAACATCGTCACGAGCCGTGATAACTGGAAGATACGCCTTTTGCGCAATATCCCCCAGCCCGATCACTCCAATTCGCACACTCTCCTCCTCACTCTTGCGGTCGCGTCACCACCCATGTACGAAAACCATGATGAAAGAACAACAATCCCAGGGCAATTGCGCTCATCATCAGGCCGTTGAAGCGGATCGCAGTCATCGGACCGAGTGCATTACCCAGCCAGCCCACCATGAGCGCGCCCATTGGTTGTGCGCCGGTGGAAAGCATGGAGGAAACGCTGAGCAGGCGAGCGCGCATGTCTGTGGGCGCCAACATTTGGATGAGCGCGCTCACGCTGGCCAGCACCACCGGAATCGTCACACTGTAGAAAAAGACGCCCATGATGACCGCTGGCGCGACAGTGAAGAACGATGTGAGTATGAGCCACGCGCCTGACCAGAGCAGCGCCACGCTCAACGCTGCGCCAGCCTGGGGAACCCTTTGCATCAACGGCGCAACAAAAAGGACGCTGACCAGCGCGCCGGCGCCCGACGCCGCCAGCAGATAGCCGACAAGCTGCGGCCCGCCGTTAAGCACGAGGTCAGCGATGGCCGCAGAAAGCTGCAAGCTGGAAAAGACGAATAGGGTGATCGAGAGGCTACACACCAGAAGATCGATCACGCGCGGCTGCCGGCGGACATAGTGCAGCGCCTCGCCGAAATTCTGCAAGAGATTGCCGCTGGCGGCCCGACGCGTTTGGTGCGCCCGCACCAGTAGCAGGCTGATGATCACGGCCAGGAAACTGAAGCCGTTCAGAAGAAAGGCGATGGCTGTGCCGAACTGCGCAACCACCAACCCTGCCAGCGCCGGGCCGATGAACCGACCTATCTCGATAGCCAACGCGTAGAGCATCATCGCGCGGCGGATTTCACCCATGCCCGTCAGATCGCCGATGAACGCGCCCTGGGTGGGAAAATTGAAGGCCATCATGACGCCCAAGATCAAGGCGAAGACCATCAGCGGCCATACAGTGTGCATTCCCAGCCAAACAAGCAGTGCAAGGGAGAAGGCAAGACACATTTCGACCGCCTGCGTGGTGAGCAACACCTTGCGCCGGTCGATGCGGTCGGCGATGGGGCCGGTGAATGGCATGAGAAAGAAGGCGGGCGCAAATGTGATCGCAGCCACAACCCCCACCCAGCGGGTGTCTGCGGTAACATCCCAGATGTACCATTGCAGCGCCATCTGCTGCATGAAGGTGCCAACCAGAGACACGCCTTGCCCCAGGAGATAGGTGCGAAAATTTGTGTTTCGGAAAGGGGTGAACATCTCAAAGAAGTGGGCTTTTGACAGTATCATGGTTGCTCAGCCGTGCTTACGCCTTTCCAGGCTATGTTGATTTTCGTCGGTCGCGGCTGGCTTTGCCACAGAGGCCACGGATGAAATCGCTCTGGCCTGACGACAATCTTCAGCGCAATCCTGCGCTTGAGTGGCTCAACCGCATCTTGTGTGGTTACGTGGCGGAGACGGGCGGGGTTGCATGTGCTCAGCCAGATCACTTCCCGCCCGTCCCCGCCACGTGAGACGCAACCACCTGAATTCCGGTTGAACCGCTTGAGTGAACAATTACCTCGCCACGGTAATGTAGCGCATGGATGATTGCCTGTCAATCGCCGGATGGTTTGCCGTCGAGCGCCGCGCCGTGAGATAATCCCCTCCATCGAGCAATTCTCTTGTGAACTCAGAATGGCGGTCTCTTCATGGTCGATCTGCATTCCATTCAATCCTTTCTCCGTGAGCATCATCTGGATGGCTGGCTACTCTATGATTTCCGTGGGTCAAACCCCATTGCGCTGCATCTGGCCGGTCTTGCATCCAGCGGGTCGCGGCGCTGGTTCTTGTGGATTCCGGCCCAGGGTGCGCCGACCTGGCTGATCCACGCCATCGAGGGGACGACATTTCGCGCTGTCAATCCTGCCTTCGATGGCAGAAAAATCTCCTATGTGGGGTGGCGTGAACTTGAGGAGAGCCTCTCGAAGTTGGTGGGCAGCCCGACGGGACGGGCGCAGCGCATTGCCATGGAATACAGCCCAAACAATGCCATCCCGTATGTCAGCCGAATGGACGCAGGCACGAAAGAGATGATCGAGCGAGTGACTGGCGCGGAGGTCGTCAGCAGCGCCGACTTGGTGCAGATCGCCCAGGCCGTGCTCAGCGCAGAGCAGGTCGCCAGTCATCGTCGTGCGGCTGCGGTCTGTCTGACAGCCAAAGACGCGGCTTTCGCCTTGATCCGCCAGCGCTTGTTCAACAGCGAACCGGTGAGCGAGTTCGACGTGCAGCAACTCATCATGGCGCACTTCGCTGTGGCCGGGCTGGAAGTCGACCACGCGCCGATTGTTGCGGTCAACGCCTTTGCCGCCGACCCACACTACGCGCCCACGTCTGAACAACACAATCCGATTCGCTCAGGCGACCTGGTGCTCATCGACTTGTGGGCGCGCCCCGCCGGCGACCCCTTGGCCTGTTTCGCCGACATCACCTGGACAGCCTATTGCGGCGCTGAGACGCCGCCCTTCTTGCAAGAGATTTTCCAGTTGGTGTCCGGCGGGCGCAACGCAGCGATCCGCTTCATTCAGCAGCGGCTGGACGCTGGCGAACCGGTCTACGGGTATGAGGTGGATGACGCCTGTCGCGAGGTGATCGCCCAGTCCGGCTATGGCGAGCGTTTCATCCACCGCACTGGGCACAGCCTGGGGACGACGACCCATTTCAACGGCGTCAACATTGACAACCTGGAGACCCAGGACCGGCGCCAGCTCATCCCGGGCGTCATGTTCACCATCGAACCGGGCATCTATCTGCCCCACGCTGACTTCGACGGCAGCACAACGCCCAAAGGCTGCGGCGTGCGCAGCGAAGTCAACTGCCTCATGCACGCCGATCGCGTCGAAGTGACGACGTTGCCTTTGCAGACGGAGATCATGGCTCTGCTGGGCTGAGCGACGACCGACGATATGAACGCCGCCGGCGATGAACTGAAATCACACCCATCGAGCCATGATTGCTCGTTGGGTTGGCAAGTCATGCGTTACTCGTGACGAGTGGCGCCAGTCATCGAATTCTGCACGCAAATGGCGTTCACAAGGGGCGCACGCTCACGCCCAGATAGCCCTTGACGATCTCTTCGTTTCGTTGCATCTCCTCGGCGCTGCCATGAAAGACCACCTGCCCGGCGCGCAGCACATAGGCTGCGTCGCACCAGCGCAAGACGCTGCGCGCGTTCTGCTCCACCACAGCCAGGGTTGCGCCTTGATCGCACAAAAGGCGCAAGGTGCGAAAAACCTCGGTCACAAAGAGTGGAGAGAGGCCCGCGCTTGGCTCATCCAGCAGCATCAGCCGCGGGCGCATAACCCAGCCCAGTGCAATGGCGAGCATCTGACGCTCGCCGCCGCTGAGCCTGCCAGCCTTCACCTGCTGGCGGTCGCGTAGGCTGGGAAACAGCTCGTATACTCTATCCAGGCTGTCGCTACACTCCTTTCGTTTCAGGTTGCGCGTCGCCAGTTCCAGGTTTTCGAGCACGGTCATGCTGGCAAAAACGTTTTCGCGCTGCGGCGTATAGCTGACGCCGACAGCAGAGATCTGCTCGGTGGGTAGGGTGTGCAGGTCGCGCCCTCCCAGCTCGATCACACCGCCAAAAATCGTGGTCAATCCAAAGACGCTTTTGAGCAGGGTGCTCTTGCCGCTGCCATTTGGCCCAAGAATGGCGATGAATCTGCCCGCGGGAATCTCCATCTCCACCTCTTGCAAGATGACCAGTTTGCCGTAACCCGCTGAGAGGCTGCGAATCGAGAGCATGGTTCACTCTCCGAAATAGACTTCACGCACGAGCGCATCCTGAGCGATTTCCGCGGGCGTTCCCTGGGCGATGACGCTGCCCATGTTCATCACATAAAGACTGTCCACGAAATCGAAGAGAATCTCCAGTCGGTGCTCCACAATGAGAAAGGTCAAGCCCGTATCGCGCCGCAGTTGGGCAATACGCTCGAAGATGGCATAGGCCAAAGCCGGCGCGACGCCCGCTGTTGGCTCATCCAGCAAGAGCAGTCGGGGATTGCCCATCAGGCTGCGGCTCATCTCCAGCAGCTTCATCTGTCCCCCCGACAGATCGGAGGCGGGTTTGGCGAAGTGCTCCATCAACCCCACCTGGCGCAGCAAACCACTGGCGCGCTGACTCTCATTGTGTTCTTGCGGCAGCCAGGCGCGTTGGCGCAGCGCCGTCATTGGCCGCTCGCCCCGCTGTTCCCTGACAGGCAGAAGCATGTTGTCCAGAGCAGTCATGCGAAAGAAGAGCGATGGCTCCTGATAACTGCGAACGACGCCGCGGCGGAAGACGGCATCGGGCGTCAGATGGGTGATGTCTGCGCCATCAATGAGCACCTGGCCGCCGTCGGCCCGCAGACTACCAGCAATGATGCTCAGCAGGGTGGATTTTCCGCTGCCATTTGGCCCGATCAGGCCGATGAGCTGCCCTTGCTCAACCCGCAGCGCCGCATCATTCACTGCTGCAATAGCCCCAAAGGATTTGCGGATGTTGCGCACCTCAAGCATTCATACCTCGCGTTTCAATTCTTGCTCAATCAACCTGTGAGCCTGCGTCGTCTGCAACGGCTCCGGCCACAAGCCCTGGCTGCGATAGCGCAGCATGACGAGCAGAAGGACGCCAAAGAGGATATAGCGCACGTAATTGAACTCGAACTGGAAGCCGAGCATGTTCATCTGGATGGCGAAAACGCTGGTGAAGCGATCCAGAACAGTCACCACGAGCGCGCCGAGGAGCGCGCCCCGGTTGTTGCCCAGCCCGCCCAAGACGATCATGACCCAAATGTCGAGCGTCAACCCAACGCCATAATCATTGGAGCTGGCGAAGCCCGTGTTCATCACAAAGAGCACACCGCCTATGGCCGCAATGGCCGAACCGATGAACATGACCTGACCGCGCACCCACCCCACCGGCTTGCCCAAACCGGCGCTCACGCCGCCGTTTTCGCGCACTGCCTTGAGGAGCCGGCCAAAGGGTGAGCGCGCCAGCCGTTCACAGTAAAGATAGACCAGCAGGGCGATGAGCAGTGTGAGTCCAGCAAAAAGGAGCGACTTCGTGCGCACATCTCCCACCCAGGCAAAAGGTTGGGCAATGCCCGAGAGACCGTTGCTGCCGCAAATGAGCGGCGCCCACGAGCGAGCGAAGATGCGCACGGTCTCGCCGGCTACCAGGAGAACGAACGCCAGATACCACTCTTCTTTGAGACGCAACGCCGGATAGGAGAGCAGATACCCCACAACGCCGCCCACCAATGCAGCGATCAGGAGCGTCAGGCCAAAGTTCGCCGCGCCGACGGCAGGCAGAGCGCGCATGATCTCTGAACGAAGCTGTAGCGCCTGTCCCAACGTTGCGCCGCACGGGTCGATTACTTGCTGACCCGCCAATAACGGCAACAGCCGCGTGTAGGTCACGCCGGCTGTATATGCACCCAGCGCCACAAACAGCGCCTGACCAAAATTGGGCACGCCAGCGATGCCATATTCCAGGTTCAGGCTCAGCGCAATGATGGCAGAGATGCCGAATAGGGTCAGCACAGAGATGAAGGTGGCGGCTGGATCGAAGATCATGATGCGTGTCGTTGAGTCGTTTTTTGATGACTTGAGGATTTGAGGTTTTAAGGTCGTGAGAGCAACCGTTCCCCAAACCAGGTCGCCCCAAAACCTCGCTGCTTTTACGCCCCGCTCCGCCGCAACCCCTGGGGGCGGATGAGCAAAACGAGTATGATGATGACGAAAGGAATGGCCGGTTTGACCGCAAAGCTGACGCCCAACCAGGCGTTGAGCAGTTGCATGACGGTGTTTTCGGCAAAGGCCACCAGATAGGCGCCAAGGATGGCGCCGACGAAGCTGGTCATGCCGCCCAGAACGGTGGCGGCAAAGACGGAAAGGATGGCAAGCCAGCCGGTCAATGGATTCACGAAGGTGCTCAGCCCCCAAAACGCGCCGCCCACCCCGGCCAGCCCGCCTGCCAGCAGCCAAGTCACGTCGTGGATGCGATGCACCGGCACCCCGATCACCCGCGCCAGGGTGGTGTTATCTGCCAGGGCGCGCATCTGTCGTCCCAGCGATGTGCGATTGAGCAACAGGCTCAGCGCCAGCACGAGCGCGATGCTGGTCGGTGCAACCCAGGTGAAGATGGACGTGATGGTGAGCACGCCGGTCTGGAGCAAGATGCTCTGCGGCGCAGCGATGCGCAGATCGAAAAGCTCGAAGCCATCTGCGAAGATGAAAAGGAGATAGCGCAGGATCAAGCCAACGGCAAACGAGGCCAGGATCATGATGTAGACGGGTGGTCTCATACGCGCCAGGGGGCGATATACCGCGCGATGACAGAGAAACGCAGTGAGCGCGGCCGTTAAGAATGCAATCACGCCGAGCAGCAGTGGGTTTTGTGTCAGCCAGAGCGAGGCGACCAACGCTGCATACGCCCCCACGGTAATCAGCTCTGCATGGGCAAAATTGGGCAACCGCATGACCGCAAAGGTCAACGTCAGCCCAATTGCCATGAGCGCATAGAGACTGCCAACTTGCAGCGTTGCAACCAGCGAATCCACCAACAATTTGAGGGTCAAAAGCGTCTCGTTTCCAGCAATCGTGTGAATCGACTGGATTATACCGACGCTACGCCTAAGGGACAAATGAACCTTTGGGCGTCGTTTGTGGCAAGCCAGCCTTTCGTGTATAGTTGTGTCGTGCGTTTCACACCAAACACTCAAATTCATTCAGGAGGGCAAGCCATGTTGCAGAAGAGTCTATTGTTGTTGTTCGTCGTTTTGTTGGCGCTGGCAGGATGTCAGGCTGCGCCGATCCAGGCGCCCAGCGGGCCGCAAACCTATGTGCTGGGCATCGCCCAACCCTTCACCGGCTCGCTGGGCAGTTTCGGCACGGATTTTGGCAAGGGCATTGAATTGGCTGTCGAGCAGATGAACAGCCAGTTGCAGGCCGCCGGCTCCAATGTGCAGTTCCAGACGGCAAGCGCCGACACCGAAGGCACGCCCGAAGGCGCAGCCAAAGCCGTGCAGACCATCGCCCAAACCAGCGGCGCCAAGGTAGTCGTCGGGCCGTTGACTACCGGTGAAGTGTTGGGCGCAAAACAATTCGCCGACGAGAACCAGATCGTCCTCGTTGCACCGGCATCCAGCGCGCCGGCAGGCGCCATTCCCGATGACTATGTCTTCCGCGTCATGTATCCGCCCGACCTCTACGCCGGACAGGCGTTTGCCCAGATTGCCAATGCCCGCGGCTACGAAAACGTGGCGATCCTGGCCGTGGATGACCCATTTGGCAATGGCATGGTCGATGTCTTCACCGAGCACTTCCAGGCAGGCGGCGGCGGTGAAGTGGCGGTGGTGAAATATGCGCCCGAGCCTACGGACCTTTCCGGCGAGGTTGCCAGTACGAGCGCAGAAGTGGCGCGCCTTTCTGCTGAAGGCCCGACCGCCTTCTTCGCCGTCGCCTTCCTGGGCGACGCCCAGAAGGTGATCCAGCAGGCCCTCACCGATGAAGCCTTGGGCAGCGTCGACTGGCTGGGCGTGGAGAATTTGGTCAACCCGGACATTCTCCAGGACCCGGCCCACGCCGAGTTTCTGGCCAACGCCAAGATGACCTCGGTCTCCTTCGCCGACCGCGCCAATCCCAACACCCAGCCTTTCATCGACGCCTTCAAAGCCAAGTACAACTCTGACCCCGGCCCCTTCACCAACTACGCCTATGATGCAGCCAATGTGGCGATGCTCTCCATGCTGGCCGCCAACAACAGCGGGTCGGGCGTCAAGTCCATTCTGCCCTACATCGCCACCCATTACATCGGCACTTCGGTGCAGACGCATCTGGACGAAAACGGCGACCAGGCAGTCGTTTACTATGGCATCTTCCAGCTCAACCCCGAAGGCACGGAATTCGAGCAGATCGGCTCATACGACGGCGCCACTGGTCTCGTGACCTTCGACTGAAAACAGATGACAGACGGCAGGCGTTGATTACCGCCTGCCGTCTGCAACACACCACCTGTCCCATGCCCACCGATACATTCGATCTCTATGACCTGACTGTCATCGTGGAATCCATCGAGGGCCACTGCACCTGCAATATGCATGTGGGCGATTGTTTCCACCTGGCTGGCGGGAAACTCTCCCTTCCTGACGGCAAGGACTTCTGCCTCTACGCGCTCCAGGCAACAATCCCCCTGCTGCCGGCCAGGCAAAGGCGCAATCACCCGGCAGACTGGATAGAGACTGACGCTCGCGTCACGTGCCCCGACCCGGCCTGCCGCCTGATCATGCGCATCGACCGCGTGGCTGTGCGCACGCTCAAACACGACGACGTCAGCCCCATCCCCTGGGATGGATAATTCAGCAGAGCCGTGAATTGTGACTTCACACTCACTATTCACAATTCCCAAAGTGTTCGATCACCCTGCCCAACAAGCGCACTGCCTCCAAGCGATCCGGGCCGAGGGGCGGGCCGAAGCTCAGATGACGGACGCCCGCCTCCACCAGCGGGGTCATGCGCTCGATGACTTCTCCTACGCCACCCACCACGCCGATGCGCAACATGCGCTCGTCCACCAGAGCGATGGCCTTCTCCTCGTTGCGTTCCACCATCATGGCCCGCTCGATAGCATCGAAATCAGCGCGCACCAATCCCAGCCGCTCCCAGATGAGCGGACCCAGCGCGTGGCCGTAATAGGCCACCTTCTGCGCCAGCGCCCGCCGCGCTGCAACGTGGTCTTCCGCCAGCGACACCCAAATACAAGCCGCCAGGTCGAGCTCGCCTAACCGGGGAGGACGCCGCGCCGCGCCGACCTGGATGTACGGCAGAACATCGAAATAATGCTCCGGCGGGAAGAACAGCGGTAGACCGCCGTCCGCCAGCTCGCCGGTCAGCTCCAACATCTTCGGCCCCATCGCTCCCACGTAGATGGGCGTCGCCCGCGGCGCAGTAAATCGCAGATACGCTTCTTCCGTCCAATGTAGAAAACGCCCCAACATCTCCACCCGCTCGCCAGCCAGCAGCGCGCGCACCGCGATGATGGTCTCGCGCACAGCAGCCAGGGGCGCCTCCTGCTCAAGACCCACCCACTTGAGGAACTCGCCCGCGCCGGCAGCCAGCCCCAGATTGAAGCGATTTCCGCTCAGCTCATCCAATGTGGCGGCCAACATCGCCATCTCCGCCGGGTGGAGCGTGTAGGGGTTGAGGATGCCCGTTCCGATTTCCAGACGCGTCGTCGCTTGGGCGACTGCCGCCAGGATGACCGGGCCGAAGCGCAGGAACAGATCGTTGCTGACCCAGAATTGATGAAAGCCGACGGACTCCGCCGCCTGCGCCAGGCGAACGTATTCAGACAGGGAGAGATCGTTGTTCAAACGTAGACTGTAGCGCATATACGCGTCCTCGCGTAGAAAATAGGAAATAGAAGCGGCGCCCCCTATTTCCTACTTCTTGCCCCTACCCACCCGATCCAACGATTGCCTCGACTTCGATCTCCACCAGATACTCCGGCCCAACAAGCCGCGCCTCCACCAGAGTGTTGGCCGGGCGGATGCGCCCGAAACGCTCGCCGTGAACGCGCGCCACTGCCTCCCAGTGTGCGATGTCGCTCACGAAAACGCGCGTGCGCACCACATCTTCCAGGCGTCCGCCCAACTGTTGGATAGCCCGCTCGATCTTGTCGATCGCGTAACGCGCCTGGGCCGCCGGATCGTTGCCGCCGACCAGACCGTCAGGGCCGGTGGCCGTGGTCCCCGACACATAGATGACATCACCCACACGCACCGCCCGACTGTAACCGGCCATGCTCTCCCATACTGTCCCGCTGCTCACAGATTGCCGCGCCATGATTTCCTCCAGGGACAACAACGGATGATTGATTACTCCACCACCAGCAATTCCCGATACCCACTCGTCAGGGGTTCGCCGCCTTGTTCGCCCACCATGACCACATCTTCCACGCGCGCGCCCATCTGGTGAGGGATGAAGATACTCGGCTCCACTGTGAAGCACATGCCGGCCTGCATCACCGTCTCATCCCCTTTGGTCAGGAAAGGCGCTTCGTGGACATCCATGCCGATGGCGTGTCCCAGACGGTGGCGAAAGGCAAAGCCATAGCCGCCCTGTTCGATGACGGCGCGGGCCGCAGCGTCGGCGGATGAGCAGGCGGCGCCAGCGCACAGGGCCGCAATCCCTGCGGCCTGCGCGCCCATCACCAGTCCATAGGCGCGCCGATATTCCGCGTTCGGCTCGCCAAAGAAGATCGAACGGCCATAGTCATAACAATAATCCTGAAACACTGCCCCAAAGTCGAAGGAAACCGACACGGGCGGGTTGAGCGGCAGGTGCAACACCTCTTCCCGGTTGTGAAAGGCGAAAGGATAGTTCGCACCCATGTTGTAGAAGCTGGTGACAAAGGAGTGGGATGTGGCGCCGTATAGCCGCAGTTGATAATTCACCTCGGTGATGAGATCAAGATTGGTCATGCCATGGCGCAGGCGCGCCAATGTGGCGGCGTAAGCTGCCTCGGTGATGCGCCCCGCCTCGCGCAGGATGGCGATCTCATCGGCGTCCTTGATGCGGCGCAGCGGCGCCAGCAGCGTCGACGCCAGGCCGAAGACGCCGCCCGGCAGCAACGTTTGCAGCTTGAGGAGCGTTTCGCTCCAGGCGCGATCTTCTATTGCGACAGCGGCGTTGGCTGAAACACCAAGAGCTGCGAGCACTTCCTGCACAAAGGCCAGTGGGTCGCCGGCGTCGGGCAGCACCCGCACATCGAAGCCGCTGACCGCGCCCATGTGAAACTCGGCCAACATACGCGGCAGAGTCAGGATGGGAGCGCCGGCGCGGGGAATCCACGCGCCGGTCATCCACTCGCCCGGATAGATCGTGTTCCCGAAATTCGGTTCTTCGCGAGGGATGCCTGTGACGTAGCCCAAATTGGCGGAGCGGCTGAGAAAGAGCAAGTCGATGGCGGCGCGCTCCATAGCGGCCTGCACCGAATGGAGTCGTTTTATATAGTCGATCATGTAAAATCCCTGAAGCTCCTTGTACGATGCTCGGTTGAGGTGGTGCGGTCTTGGGATATTGAGGTCTTGAGGCTACTCTCACCTCACCCCCCCCAATACCTCAAATTCAGTTCTCTACGCTGGTTTCTGGCGATCCAACCAGCTCAGCGTAACCATGCCAGGGTTGAGTGCAAGTTCGGGGTTGGTGATGTGAATGACGCGGACGACGCCGGGCGCAAGATCGAAGTAGTTGTCGCTGAAGCGCGTCGCCTCGTGGGGAACGATCAGATGGACAAAATAGGCGTAGCGATCCGCAGACAGCTCGGCGGCCAGCTCATGGGGATTCACCTGCGTCAGTTTGAGGGATGGCGTCACGGTGGGCAGCGCCAGGTCTTTGACTTCGCCAAAGAAGCAGCGGTTGGCCGTAAAAAGTCCACTGGCGCTTTCTACAGCCAGATAGCGGTCAATCGCAGCCTCGTCTTCGTTCAAGCTGCGACTCCACACCGCGCCGTTGGAATTGGCCGCAGCCTGGACGGAGACAGTCTCGGCCCAAAGCGTCTCGCCAGCAAAGGTGCGCAAGGTCACAGTCGCTGTGTCGGCGACGGCTGTCCGCATGTCGTTGGTGAGCCACAGCGACGCCCGCTCGCCCTCTTGTTTGAACGAGGCAAGCACGGGCGCATAGGCGCGGCGCACGGCGTAGTAACCTGCCTTGCCAAAACCGTAATAATCCACCAGGCTCCAGCTGAGCACGGGCCAGCAATCGTTGAGCTGCCAGATGAGCGTGCCCGAACAGTGAGGCTTGCGCTGGCGATAGTGTTCGACCGCAAACCTCAACCCCTCTGCCTGGGCGATCATGCTGAAGTCAATGTACTGTTCCAGCGTGGATGGCAGTCCGGTCGAGCCTTCCATCAGGTTGTCGCCCTTATTTTTGGGATGATCCTTGTTGTGATGGTCCATGGACGGGCTGTGATGAAAGAGCTGGTCGCCAGGGATGTTGCGGCGCAACGTTTCATACACGGGCGATGCGTGCAGTCCGAATTCGCTGATGAAGCGTCCCTGGTCCTCGCCGTAGCGCCGATAGGAGACGCCAGCCGGCGACTGATCTACGCTTGGTTGCTCGCCAAAACGGCGAAACGCGCCGCCGTGCCAGGCGTTCCAGTTGTGGACATCGCCATCCTCCTGGCTGTTGTAATCGTTGCCGCCGTAAGGGCTGCCTGGCCAGTAGGGGGTGCGGCCATCGAGTTTGGCGACAACCGCCGGCAAGATGTGATGATAGTAGAGCGCGCCTGGCAGCCGCTTTCCCGGCTCGCTCCAGTTGCCCATGTCAAAGAGCCACTGGTTCTCGTTGTTGCCGCACCAAAGAGCCAGGCATGGGTGGCTGCGCAGCCGCTGCACCTGGTAGCGCGCTTCTGCCTCCACCTCCTCCACAAACCAGGACGGTTCTTCAGGGTACATGGCGCAGGCGAACATGAAATCCTGCCAAACCAACAATCCCAGCTCATCGCACAGGTCGTAGAAGGCGTCGTGCTCATAGATGCCGCCGCCCCATACCCGCAACATGTTCATATTGCCATCTACGGCGGCTTGCAACAGCATGCGATAGCGGCTGGCCGGGATGCTACCCACAAAGGAATGGGCCGGAATCCAGTTGGCGCCTTTGGCAAAGAGGGGAACGCCGTTGAGCACAAAGCGAAAGAAGCGCGTCCCTGGCTCATCCGTGTCGGGCGATTGGTCGAGCTCGATCGTGCGCACCCCCACCCGGCTGCGATGCTCGTCGAGCTGGTCTGCCCCCGCATGGAGGGTAACAGTGAGGTCGTAGAGGTCGGGCCGGCCCAGATCATGCGTCCACCACAACGCGGGCTGAGTCAGCGTGAGATAGACGGTCATGATGGCTCGCCCGTCCCCGTCCACGCGCAGCGGCGAGATGGCCTGGGCCGGCGTTCCTTCGCCGTGGGCCAGGGTGACATATGCACGCAGGGATGCGCCAGGCGCTGTCTGCTCGGCCTCCACGGTCACGGCGACCAGCGCCCGCTCCTGCTGATGGTCGATGAAGATCGTGGCGAAGCGCACGCTGGCGATCTGCGCCTTGCGGATGCGACGCAACATGGCGGGTCGCCACACACCCACGGTGGGCAAACGCGGCCCCCAATCCCAACCGTAGCCGAACTGTGCTTTGCGCATGGCGATGCGCGGCGAGTTTTCCGGCCAGAAACCGTCAAGGTTGAATTCACCAATCTGCTCCAGGGGGCGATGGAAACACAGGGCGATGGTGTTCGGCTGACCGATGCGCACCAGTTTGCTCACATCAAAGACAGCCGGGCGAAACATGTTGCGATGGCGCCCCACTTCTTCGCCGTTGAGCCAGATCGTCACGTAGGTGTCCAGCCCCTCGAAGATCAGGTGGAAACGTTCGTCTGCGGTCAACGACTCGCCGTCAAGCGTAAAGGTGCAGCGTTGCCACCACTCGCGTTCCTCCACCCAGGCGCACTTCTCCTCGTTGCGGTCGTAGAAAGGGTCTTCCATACGGCCAGCGGCCAGCAGAGCGGTGTGGACATCGCCAGGCGCGCTGACCTGCGTCCATCCGTCGTCATCGAACTCGGGTCGCTGTAGGCCGAGAGTCACCCCTTCTCCTGGGGCAAAATCCTGAATCTTCCAATGGGTCAGCAATTGGTTTTGAGTCATTCAGCCGCTCCTTCTGCGCTCACTCCACATTCCATCTGTCGGAAAATTCATTACACTTCACCGTTTGTCCCCGCATCTGCTCTCTATGACTGCGTCTCAGGGATGGGCTGCTATAAGTCTGCCCTTAAGAAACTATGGAAACGACTCCGGCGCGCTGGCGACGAGCAGCGGCGCCAACTCCACCTCATCATCACCAATACTGACCACAGGCCGACGGCCAGCTCCATGAAATACGATATCGAATTCCCCGCGAATGAGATCGCCTGCCTGCCATTTGCCCGTTGGATATGCGCCGCCAGCCAGTGGGGCAACCAGCTCCTGGTCACCCAACGACAGGGTGAAACTCTGGTCTGGCGGCCAGTCAATGGGTAAAGGCGTAGGCGCCTGCCAATACAGCGTCACGTGCAGAATGTCGCCGGCGGTCAACGGCGTCGCAGGCGCATGGGCGAACCCCTTCTTGTACGCATCCGCGCCGAGGAGGACGACCGGGCCGAGCCTTGCATCGAGCCGTTGCTGCATGGGCAGTAGGTCTGCTGGAACGACCCTCTCCGGTCGCGCCACCTCGACCACGCCCAGGTCGATCATCTCGCCGCCATCGTGAACAAGCCGTTCGCCAGTTGCTCCATTGTACACCACAGCCGCCAGTTTGTAGGCTCCCGGCGGCGCGCCGATGGGAACAGCCACGCCGTGGTTGTCCGTCACCTCTTCGCCAGGCGCCCAAGTTGTGGTCGGGCGTGATCCGCCGGCCGGTTCGCTATCGTGCTGAGCGATCACCTGGCCGCGTGCATCCAGCAGTTGCACGCTCACTTTGTATCGCTGTGAAATGGGCGCATCCGCCAGCCAACGCAACTGCACCAGCGCCACATCCCCACTGGGGACGCGCTGCGGCTGGGCTGGCTGGCATTGTCCGGTCAGCGTGATGCTGTCGGCCAGTTCGACGCGCTCTCCTTCCAGGCAGGCGATGTCAGATTCGTGGACGTAGTGAGCAAAGCGCACGTTGCCCTGCCAGCTCTCCAGCCCCTTGAAGGTGTTTTGGTCAAGCCAACTTTCCACCAGCCGTTGGGGATCGGCCTCATCCGTCGCCCAGAAGAGTCCATAGATGTTGCGTCGTCCCGCGACGGCGGCGACCAGTTCAGCGATGGTCTGTTCAGGGTCGGGCGGGCGCTGGCTCGGTAAAGCTGCGACCGCCAGCCCTGGGTCGTAATAGCGCCAGACGTCGCTCTGGCCGGGCGCGTCGAGCAACACCAGGTCCGTCGCCGGGTCGCCCACCGTCGCCAGATAGGCAGCCACGCCCTTGTAGTTGTCACGCGCGCTCACAGATGTGTAGTAAGCAGGCAACGTCAAGAGCGCCAGGAGCGTCGCCAGGATGACCGCGGCGCTCAGCGTGACCCAGCGCATTCGGCCGGTCGCGCTGAAGGAGGTAGCGCCGACGAGCACGCACCACGGCGCGGAGGCGACCAACAGGAACTTGAGGAACGCCTCGCTGAATAGCCCGACGCCGAACATGAGCACGATGGGCGCAGCCAGCCAGATGACCGGCGCCCAAACGGAAGGTGCACGGCCCATGACAACGATGCCGATCAACGGCGCTGCCACAGCAAGGACAAGCCACGGCCATACAGGTTCGGGAACCACTCGCAATGGACCAAAGAGCAACGTCCGGGCGATCAGCGCCACCCCTTCCATGAAGGATGCGCTTTCACCGCCTTTGGGCCACGACAGAACGCGCTCGACCGCAGTAGCGGCCCAGGGCAGGTAGGCCAGCGCAATCAGCCCGTTCAAGATGAAAAAACGGAGTCCAACACGCCCTTGCATTGAACCCTCGCGCCGAGTCCACTGCCAGCGCAACAGATAGAACGACGCAACAGCTGCAGCCAGAATCACTGGAAAGGTGTAGTGAATCCACAGGCCGGCGAGGCCGCAAACGACGTAGCCGACCTCTGGCCCGCTAACGAATCGTTGTCTTTTTTCACTGCCCCAACGGCCAATCATCGCCAGCATGGCCCAAAAGAGGCCAGCGCTGACCAGAGCCAGCAACATGTACATGCGCGCTTCCTGGCTGTAATAGACCTGAAATGGATTCAAGGCAGCGATGAATGCAGCCAATGGCGGAAGCCAGCGGAAGTTGGGCAACGGCGCAATTGAGCGGGCGACGCGCTCGATGACAAAGACCAAGAGCACGCCGCACAGGGCGGAAAAACTGCGCAGGCTGGCTGCGCTGTGGCCGAAGATGGCAGCCCAGAGTTTGAGCAGCCAGTAGTAGCCGGGTGGGTGAATGTCCGCAGCAGCGTCGCGTGCGATCTGCTCAAAGCTGCGTTGCACCAACGCCCAGGTGTTGCCCTCGTCGCTCCACAGGCTCGTGTGGTCGATCTGGTGGAAGCGCAGCAGCGCCGCCAGGACAAGAATCGCCGCCAAGAGGAAAGGAGAAAGGCGAACGAACTGATCTTGGCTGGCTCCACTGCCTTCCGTTGCGCTCGCTTGTAAGGTTGGCTGAGAGCTGCCGATTGCGCTCATTCCATGCTGCCGGCGGTTTCGGTGAACGCTTTCATACTTTCATAGACGGGTAGGGGAGTGAAATCGGGTTGAAGCAGCTGGAAATATGCTTCGGGTTTGCGAGCAGCTTCCCATTCGTCGCTGGCGCGCTTCAGATACCATGCGTTAGCCACGCCGATCCAGGGCCATTCGTTCATCACCCGTTCATAGGCCAGGGGAAGATAGGCTGCCTGTTGTTGTGGCGTCACGCGGCCATAGCGCGGCTCCACATCAGCAGGCGCAGCGTTCCAGTTCATCTCAGCCAGCCAGATCGGTTTGTGTGCGTCGCCATTTTTCACCATCAGGTCGCGGATGAACTGATGGTGGCTGATGTTGAGAACGCGTGGATGCATGCGCCGGTCTGTGGGGCCGCTCCAAAGTCCATATCCCTGGACAGCCATGATGTCGAAATAGGGCCCAGCGCCAGCGTCATACATACGCTGCAAGAAAAGAAGGTCGCTCAGGCTGTTGGCCGGCGCGGGATCATCGGGTTGAACGTTGATGGTGGCTGCCAACGCGCCAGCGATGATGACAACGTCGGGATCCGCTGCACGCGCCGCTTCGGCCCCGGCCTTAAGCAGTTCGGTGTAGGCCTCCGGGTTGATGGCAAAATTGCCCCACTCAGGATAGATGTTCGGCTCATTCCAGAGCTGGTAATAGCGCACCCGGCCCTTGTAGCGACTGACGACCGCCGAGACAAAATCGGCGAAATCCTGCACATCATCCGGTGGGGCGAAGGTACCCGGTTCAGCACCAGCGGAGCGCGTCCATTCGGGCGGATTGCTGATGCGAATGATCAGCTCCAGTCCAGCCCGCTCCGCCGTCTCCACAATCTCGTCATACTTTTTCCAGGCCGAACGGTGAGGTTCGTGGCGGCGATCCTCGAAGTCGCCCTTGCCGTGAATCTCGATGTCTTCCCACGGGAACTCTTGACGCAGCCAGTGAAATCCAGCGTCAGCAGCCATTTGGATCTGCTGCGCCCGCTTGGTTGACTCCACCTCTTGTTCCAAAAAAACGTTGACGCCAAATGGGTTGACATGACTGTGCAGAATTTCGGCGTCGGCGGCGAGGGCCAGGCGTGGCCGCAGGAGATCGCCAAGTAGATCGCTCATCCCCTTGATCTGCGCAAAGTAGATCTCCTCGCCGGTCTGTCGCCACATCCACTCTCGGGCTGCAGGGCGAGAAGACAACAAAAGGGTCAGCCCGCCAATGATGAGCAGACTGACCCAAAGAACAAAGGTTTGCCGGACAGCTTGTCTGATCATTTCCGAACGAATGTGATGCCCGTACACTGAGTGCTCTCACCGACCGTGTAGGTGAATTTGGGCGAAAGCGGCGTCAGGTTGCCAAATCCGCTGGATTGGCCGCCCAAAGGCAGGCCGCTAGACGGGCACTCCACCACATAAATCTCCACCGAAGTGCCGCTGGGCGCCGGCCCGCCAAAAGGCGAGAAGCCCCAGACGCCATCGCCCACGCCATCACAGCCAGAACACTTGGTTGTGCGCGGTTCGTAAAAGAAAATATGAACACAAACCGCATTGACTGGGTTGTTGTTCGTGTCGCGTACGTAACCGCTGAAATAGGTTACGCCGGGGTTGGGGTCGCAGCGTTCCGTCCGCACCAGGTCGTATGGCAGATTGGGATTCGACGCCGGCGCCTGCGGTTGAGGCGCGGGTGCAGGCGGCTGGGTGGGTTGTGGCGCAGGTGTGGCCGTGGCAGGCGGCGGCGGTGGTGCAGTGGGCGCGGGCGGGATATTCAACGCCACCGCCACACCCTCCGTATTCTGTGGCGTCACCAATGGGCCGTAGACCCAGCCAGTCTGCCCATTGTAGTCGATCTGCCACCAGTCGCCCGCCTGGTTCTTGCCGGTGACAGTGAATCGCTGTCCCTGATTGGCGCTGCCGACTAGATTGTAGTTGGTGCCAGGGCCGCTACGGATGTTGACGATCTGGCCGACCAAGACCTCGGCCACTGCGGGAGCCGGCGTCGGCTCTGGCGTGGGAGTGTCCGTGGGCGCTTCAGCCGACTGTTGGCCTTCTTGCGACTGGGTCTCCTGCTGGGCACCCTGGGGCTGTTGGGCTGGCTGCTCCTCTGGCTGTCGCTCCTGCTGCGGTTGCGCCTGGGCAGCCAAGGCAGTCGCCACGGCATTGGGATCGATGGGCGTGGCGACAATCTCTGGCGTGGGGGTGAAGGTAGGAGCAGGTGTGCGGGTGGGCGGCGGCGGGACGGCTGCCGGCCCACATCCGGCAACCATGATAACGAGCAAGGCAGCGATCAGGAGAACTCGCCAGTGAAGGTCAGGTCGTTTGGGCGTCATTGTCAGTCCTCTCAATTCTTGCATCCGACGGACGTGGAGGAAAACGCCCACACGGGGTGCTTCAGCGGAGTATAGCACATTGACTTATGACGCCCAAACAGCGCCAAGATGTTCCTGACTTCGTCAGGGCAGTAATACCTGGAAGCGGTGGTTTGCGCAAGATGCGCTGGAGAGTCGAGGGGCGCGGCAAACGAGGCGACCTGCGCATTGTCTATTACTGGAATACTCCCTACGATATCATCTACATGCTGCTCCTCTACAAAAAGTGAGCAGGCAGATCTGACCGCGACCCAAGTAAAACGATTGCGCAATCTGGTAAGGGAGTATCCGGCATGAATGAGCAGGATTTCGAGTTGTTGGTTGAGAGTGTCAAACAGGCAAGTGAGATTAAGCGTGGGGAGCGACCACCTGGCCGCGTCTTTGAGTACAATCCGCTTGATGTAAAGGCAATTTGAAGCCGACTGCAGCAGTCACAGTGAGAATTTTCCCAGACGATTGGCGTAAGCGTCGCCACGCTGCAAAATTGGGAGCAGGGACGGCGCAGACCCGAAGGACGGGCGTGTGCACTACTCCATGTTGCAGACAACACAAATAGACTTCGTACATTGCGTAGGCGCGGCTCGTCGCCGCACGTCTCTGGTCAACCACGATTGTGCGGTTCGTAACCGCGCCTACGGTTGTATGATCCGTCTATAAGTAGGCCTGTACGCAGCAACAATCAATCAGCCGCGGCCAACAGCGCCGGACGCGGGAAGACAAAGTCACGCGGGTCAACGGCAAGCTCAACATGTTCTTCGGCTTCCAGCTCCTCCAGAAACTTGACTGCCTGCATCCCGGCTGCGCATCCTTGCCCCACGCTGGTCGCCACCTGTTTGTAGACTTTGTCCATGATCTCACCTGCTGCAAAGACGCCCGTCACATTGGTGCGCATCTTCTTGTCCACGATCAGATGACCGTCCTCGTCCAGGTCGAGCTTCCCCTGCATGAGTTTGTTGTTGGGCAAATGACCGATGAAAACGAAGACGCCATCGGTCTCAAGGAACCCCTCCTCGCCGGTAACGGCGTCGCGCGTCTTGACGCCCACGACTGCCCCGTCCTTCCCCACAACTTCGGTGATGACCGTATTCCACACCACCTCGATCTTCGGATTGGCGAAGACGCGCCCTTGCAAGATGTTACAGGCGCGCAATTTGTCGCGCCGATGGATCAGTCGCACGCGGCGGGCGAACTTGGTCAAGAAGATGGCCTCTTCCGCGGCGCTGTCGCCGCCGCCAACGACCAGGACATCTTTGCCTCGGAAAAAGAAGCCGTCGCAGGTGGCGCAGTAAGAAACGCCCTTGCCCGTGTATTCCTTTTCACCAGGCACCTCCATGTAGCGGGGGCTGGCGCCCGTGGAAAGGATAATGGATTTTGTGCGGTGTTCTTTGCCCCCCGCGGTGCGCACGATGAAAGGATGGCGATCGAGCACGATCTCTGTCACGTAATCGAATTCGACGCGCGTGCCAAATTTTTCCGCCTGCTCCTTCATCTTTTCCACCAATTCTGGGCCGCTCAGGCTGACGGGGAAACCCGGGTAATTCTCCACTTCATACGTCAGGCTCACCTGGCCGCCGTATTCATTGCCGGTGATGAGCAGTGGGCTCAGGTTCGCCCGCGCCGTATAGAGACCCGCTGTAAATCCTGCCGGGCCGCTGCCGACGACGACCACATTCTCCACATCGCCCTGAAAGCCCTCTCCCATAGCCCCATTGGCGCTGCCATTGTTGCTGCCGTTTTGCGAATACTGTTTGGACATTTATTTGAACTCCCTATGTTGCATTCCAAATTGCTACAAAAAATATAGCACAAGTATACATCACCGAATGTAACCAGTCAAACGTTCAGACTCAGATCGCCCAACTCTCCGTAGCGCGCCATGAGCGCCGCCGTCGCAGCCAACGCTGCGGTCTCTGCGCGCAGCGTGCGCCGCCCCAGGGAAAACGCCTGCCAGCCAATGGACCGGGCCAGGCTGACTTCATCTTCTGTCAGCCCACCTTCAGGCCCAACCGCCAGCGACATCGGGAGGTGGGCATTTTCTGGCGCAAATTCAATGGCGCAGGCGGCTGGCTGCTCCTCCCAGGCAATGAGCCGCACACCGCTAGCCGATTGCACGGCATCTCTCCACTCCAGTGGAGCGTTGAGCAGCGGGATGCGGCCGCGCCCTGATTGTTCGGCGGCTTCGCGCAAAATTTCGCGCCAACGGTCGTACTTCTTCAGCAGGACGGCAGCGGGTCGCACCACGCTGCGTTGGCTGATGACTGGTGTAAACTCGGAGACGCCCAGCTCCGTCCCTTTCTGGAGCACCCACTCAAACTTGTCAGATTTCAGACTGCAAAGATAGAGGGTCAAGTGGAATGTTGGCTCACCCTGTACAGGACGTTCATTCAGCGCCACGCCCGCGGCCTGTCGCTGTCCCACTGCGGTCAACTGCACCACATACTCGCCGCCCTTGTCGTTGAGCAGGATAATCTGTCTCCCCGCCGTCAAACGCAACACATGGTGGAGCTGATGAGCCAGCGGTGAGAGATCGATAGGACTGCCGGGCTGAAGCGCAACGCCGGTGAGAAAAAAACGGTGCATGGCTGATCTGCTACAGCGCTACACAGGTCGCGCTACGACCAGGGCCACCCAGTCGCCTTCTTGCTTGCGGTCGACCAAAACCAGGCCGCAGCGTTCTGCCGCAGCCAAAACCAGGCCAACGCGGTCATCAAGAATACCGGAGAGGATCAGCAGCCCGCCGGGGGTCAGCGGCTCAGCCAGAGGAGTGTTGCCGTACTTGCCGTCGAAAAGACCGACCAACACCTCGGCCAGGATATTGGCGACGATGATGCGGAAATGACCCGCCGCGCCGGCTGGCACGCTCTCCTGGCGAATGATCAGCCCAGTCCCATCATCGACGGTCAAGCCATTGAACCGCGCGTTTTCCCTGGCGACCTGCACTGCAAGACCATCGATGTCCGTTGCCAGAATCTCACTCGCCCCTAGGAGCGCTGCGACGATGGCGAGCACTCCACTGCCCGTGCCGATGTCCAGGACGGCGTCCCCCGGTCGCACCACTTCCTCTAAAGCAGCGATGCACAGACGGGTGGTCGGGTGCATTCCCGTACCAAAAGCCATGCCGGGATCGAGCTGAACAATGAGATCGCCTGGTTGAGCTTCCCACTCTTCCCAGCTTGGCTTCAGCACAACACGCTGGCCGATGCGCAGCGGTTTGTAAAACTTCTTCCAGGCATTGGCCCAATCCTCTTCGCGCACCGGGCGAATCTGCAATTCGGGGATTGGGTAGAGGAGACTCAGGCGCCACAACCCCTCCTCGATCTGGCGGCGCGTTGCCTCGCCGCGGGGACCGGGTTTGATGTACGTCCTGACTGTGACTGTGTATTCTCCTGGAATGGGACGTTCAAAATCGTCGAAACCGGTAGCCTCAAGGACAGCGCCGCCGCCGCCCGCCTCGCCTGCTTCGTTGTCCTCTTCATAGCCGCCGCCGTTGTAGCGGTTGAATAGCTCACTGACCGCTTCGGCGGCTTCACCATCACACACCACCGAAAGTTCAAGAAGTTCGTCGGCCATATAGGAATCCATTTCAAAGTTTCAAAGAGAGCGCGGCATGGGCGTTAGGGAGGCGAAAAGGTCTCCAGCATGATTGACGCCAAAATCAAGAGAGGGCGCATTCTGAGCGCCCTCTCTTGATTGTTTAGGTTCACTGCGGTAAAAACGAGTACAGGTGGCCTTAAATAGGGCCAGAGTATTGTCATGCTGATCGCTAGCGAAGCATCTGGGTGGCAAAGCGAAATGCTTCGCTGGCGCTCCCTAGAAACTCTCGCCGGCACGTAGATGCTTCAATGCGTAGATGCTTCA
>CAZLMM010000032.1:50588-63186 GCA_964560495.1 uncultured Caldilineaceae bacterium | reverse complement strand
GGCATTGGAAACTCAGCATGACAACCATTGGGTTACTTGCGCCCACGTGTACTAGGGCTTCACTCCGCCGAATCGTATGTGTACACGACATTGTCCACCAGACTCTCGAACCCGGCCGCTGGGTCGTCCAGGCGCACGACTTTGAAGCGGGCCGAACCACAATCACCAAACTCGTCGCAGGTCAATGAGCCGGTTAGCCCGCTGTAGTCCGCAATCTCGTGTAGCGCATCCCGCAGGGCCTGGCGTCCCAGATGCAATGTTCCGTCCTCCTCCCTGATCGCCACTTGCTCCACAGTTTCAAACAGCAGGTTGGCCGCATCATACGCAGCGCCCAGCAAGGGTGAACCGGGCGACTGCTGGTAGGTGGATTGGTAATTTGCTACAAAGGCGTCATAGGCTGGGCTCTCTGGGGTGGCAGGGCTTACAAAGTAGACCCCAACACCGCTCGGGCCAACGGCTTCGATAAAGGTGGAGGTGAAGGAACCTTCACCTGTCATCAAACCCACGCCGCCCATGCCCTCCACCTCTTTCGCCTGCAAGGCAACAAAATGGCTCTCCGGTTCGAAGAGGGGAAAGAACAGCAGTTCGGCCCCCGAGGCAGCGACAGCTTCCAGAACCGGTTTCATCTCTGTATCGCCCTTGTTGATGGTCGTGGCTTGCACGATTTCGCCGCCCAGCTCGCTGAAGACCTGACCAAAGACGTCGGTCAAGCCCCGAGTGTATACATCGCCATCGTTGATGGTGGCTGCCTTTCTGATGCCCAGTTGCTGATAGACAAAAGTGGCGGCGGCCCGGCCCTGATTGGCGTCGTTGTGCGCCGTGCGGAAATAGCCGGGCTGCCAGTCGCTGCCAGCTTGACCGTTCACCGCGGTCAGCGAAGACGCGGTGTTTCCGCCGGAGATCATGGTCAGGCCGACTTCGGACAGGATTTTAGCCGCAGGCACGGCGGCGCCGGAGCAGGTCGTGCCGAAAATGGCAACCAATTGGGGCATGCCCTTCAATTTCTCCGCGGCCACGGTTCCTCCCTCTCTGGAGCAGAGATCGTCCTCGCTGTGTACTCGAACTGGGTGTCCAAGCAATTGCCCCTCACGGGCAGCCAGCGCCAATTCCAGGCCCCGCACCTGGTCGATCCCCAACGTCGCCACCTCCCCGCTGAGCGCCTGAACCACCCCGATCTCGACCGGCGCCTCCGGTGCGATCGTCACACAGCCAATCGCGTCAGTGCATTCAAACGGCGGCGGGCCGCTATGACAGGCGATCAATGCGGTTATCGTAAATAAGGCTAACAACACCCCTCTAAAGCGGTTCATGCGCGCCTCCTATCGGTTGTTGCGCAACAATCCGAATCACGCCACACCTTTAGTTCTCCGGGGTGTAGGTATACACGACATTGTTCGCCAGCCCCTCAATTCCGGCTTCCGGATCATCCAGGCGTACTACCTTGAAGTTGGCTGCTCCGCAGTCGCCAAATTGCGTGCAAGTCAGGTTGCCAGTCAAGCCTTTGTAATCGGCGGTGGCATAGAGCGCATCGCGCAAGGCTTGCCGGCCAATATGCAAGGTTCCATCCGCCTCCTGGACCGCCACCTTTGTCAGCGCGTCCAGCAGGATGTTGGCTGCATCGTAGGCGTGGGCATGGAAAGGCGAATTGCCCGGCGGCCGGCCGAGTTTCTGCTCGAAATTGGTCACAAAATGATCATAGTCTGGTCCCGTGGGCGAGGCTGGGCCGACCATGTAGATGCCCTCCCCGGCGGCGCCAACCGACTCGATGAAGGTGGCGGTCAACAGCGCATCCGCGCCTAGTAAGACGATGTTTTCGAAGCCTGCCATTTCTCTCGCTTGTAACACGATGAAGTCAGCCTCCGGCTGAAACAATGGAAAAAAGACCAGTTCGGCTCCGGAGTCGGCCACTGAGGTCAGCACCGGTCCCATCTGTGTGTCGCCTTTGTTGATGGTGGTCGCCAGCACGATCTCGCCGCCCAGCTCGCTGAAGACCAGGCCAAACGCCCCGGTCAACCCTTCGGTGTAGGGATCGCCATCGTTGATGGTGGCAGCTTTGCGAATGCCCAGTTCTTGAAAGGCAAAGGTGGCGGCGGCTCGCCCCTGATCGGCGTCGTTGTGCGCCGTGCGAAAATAGCCGGGTTGCCAGTCAGCGCCCTGTTCCCCACCGACGGCGGTCAGAGAGGGGGCTGAGTTCGAGGGTGAGATCATGACCAGCCCTTTCTCGCTCATGATCTTGGCCGCCGGAATCCCGGCCCCGGAGCAGGCCGTGCCCAAAATTGCCACCATCTGCGGGTCAGCCACGATTTTCAGCGCGCCGGTGGCGCCGCCCTCTTGGGAACACAGTTCATCCTCACGCTGTAGTTCAATCGGGTGGCCCAACAGCTCGCCGCCCCGCTCGGCGATGGCTAACTCGTTGCTCTCGATGTGCTCCAGGCCAAACGGCCCCACCTCACCGGTCAGGGTTTGGAGGGCGGCCAGCTTGAGCGGCTCTTCCGGCTCAATGGTCACACAGGCGATGGCGTCGGTGCAGGCAAAAGGCGGCGGTGCGCTCTGGCACGCAGACAGGGCAAGCAGCGCGCCAATGGCGAAAAAGCGGATAATGGTTTGTGGGCTGAACATCGTCTCCTGTCCTTTCATAAATTCTCACAAATTCGCCAGTAAATCACTGATGGATGGTTGGGCCAAGACAATCTCTATGCGGGAAGCGTCGCCGTCGAGGGGCAAAAGCACCGGCCCGGTGGCAGCGGATGCTTCAACCGTGCGTCTTTCCTGGCCCTGTTGAACAATCACGCGGGCGGGCAAACCTTCCGAAAAATTCTCTGGGGTAATCTGGTGCAGCCACACTTTGAGTTCTTTGGCCGGGGTTGGCGGCAGGCGGAAAGTAACGGCCCGCAGGTTTTTGAAATCGGGGATCTCGCCGCTGCTTGCCTGGCGCCGTTGCTCGTCATTGCGATAGGTCAAGCTGATCTCGGCCTGGAGCGGCTGGCCGACCGTTGTCAGGGTGAAAATCGCCGGTTTCTGCGCATCCTGGTGCGTTCGCACTTCGATCACCGTGCGTGGGGTGAATGCACCCTGGCGGATGAAAACAAAGGTCGCGACCAACATCACCCCCCCGGCTGCAAAAGCGATCATGCGGGGGAGAAATTCTGTCCAAATGAACAAGCCATGGACCAAGATACTGCTCAGAAAGACAAGATAGATGCCGATCACGACGATAGGGCGTCCCAAAAAGCGCCAGACAACGCCTGGTACGTAATCGCCCTTACGTCGACCAGCCACAAGCATGAGCATGGGGAAAATACCGGCCACCACCGGCGCGGAAATTACACCGATCACGGCATACGGTTGGGTAAATGACTCCCGATTGGTCAACAGCAGCCATTCGATCAACAGAAAGATCAGGGCCACCGGCAAGACGCCTAGCCAAAATCGACCCGCTTTGCTCAGGAGCAATTTCCTGATGCGTGAGACGCCTCCTCTTGACGATGACGAAACCGTGGAGCGTGGTGGTTGGACAGGCAGCCATTCGCGCACTTGGTTGAAAAGCGCCAGAGAAAAGTGGATGGAGGCCATACCCATGCTGAGGATCACAAAGACCGACCCAAACAGATAGATGCTTGGCCCGACGATGCCAGCCAACGGGATCAAGACCGTCCCCGACGTATTCGCCAGAGTGACCGGATCGATAGCTCCGTTCACCGCCATGACCCACAGGCAGTAAAGACTCATGGCGGCGATCATGGCTGCGACATTGCCCCACAACAGGGACTTGCCGGTAGGGTCACGGTGTAACATGATTTTCGCCATGTTTCCTGCCGATGTGTGCCCGAAGTAGGCGGCCAAAACAACGCCAAAGACCAGTTGCAGGAGCGCCGGGCTAAACGGTTCTCCTTGAAGAAAGGGTACATTCACATAAAGGAGATTCGTCGCGCGAATGTAGGGCCAGGTCAGCAACGACAAGATGATGATCAGGCCGATATTCACCATGCCCACCAGCAAAGCCGACGCCACAGTGGCGTCCAGAGATTCGCGGCGGAGATAATAAAAGCCGATCAAAAAAAGTAAGGCGGCCCAGACCATCTCTGAAATGCCTGTCGCGTCAGCCAGGGTGGTGGCGACCCCCACGTAATACGCCATCAATACCAGGAAGATCAGCAGCACCAAGACCACCGTAAGGATCAGGCTGCCAAGACCGCCCAGGTAATCGCCCACCAACCGACCGAAAAAGGCAAAGCCGTAGCGCATATTGCCGTTGCGGGTAATAGCCTCGACGACCCCGGCAATCGTCAAGATGTTGAAGAGTCCAAACACCAGCAAAAGCGTCACCCCGGCCAGGGGACCAATCCCGGCCACGGCAATAGGCAAGGCCAAAATGCCGGCGCCTACAGTTTCAGTTAGAGTCAAAGAGAAGGCGGCCCAGAAAGGCGGCAATTCTTCCAGCCATTGGGACAGGCCGGCCCACAGCCAACGGAGTTGCTCGCCAAACGATGTGCGCAATGCGTAGATTCGTGACAGAGGCTGACCATAGTTGCGTTGATAAGCTTGTTGCACCGCCGGGTCATCCAGGCTGAGGGCTTGACGCATGGCAGGGATCTGGCGGGAGGTGAAGGTGTACTCCTGGGCCAGCATGTTGGCCAAAACGGCTTTGACGCCGGGGTTGTCGGGAACCAGGGCGGCCCATTCCGAGACAAAGCGTTCCAAATCTTGAATCTTGGGACGATAGGGCAGGTCACGGCCTTGGGCCAGGGCCTGTAAGAAAGCCTGCTCGCGCCCCGCGGCGGTCTTGGGCGGTACATAACGCGCCGCGGCATAGCGCGATTGCGCCATCAAGTGCGCGGTTCGGCTCTCCATGGCAAACAAGATGGCGCTGGCCTGGCGCGCCGGAAGACCGTCCAGCAGTTCGTCGCGCGAAAAAAACTCGGGCATGAGATGATTCCTTGGCGATGAAGATGGCTTGCGGAATACGCACCGCCGTTTTAGGCCGCCGGTTTCGGGCCATCAGTCTTATAGACAACACAAATAGACTTCGTACATTGCGTAGGTGCGGCGCGTACCTGCACGTCTCTGGTCAACCACGATTGTGCGGTTCGTAACCGCACCTACGGTTGTATGATCTTTATTTGTCGCGTCTATTAGGCCATCAGTTTTGCCGCTACCTGGCGATAGAGCGTGGAGATGGGATGATCTGGGTAGCGCATGACAAAAATGTCTTCGCTGGCCAAATTCATCAAGTCGTCGGAATGGGGGAGGACGGCAGCCACCTCGCAGTTGTAGGCTCGCTCCACTTTGGCCTGGATAGCTTCTGGTTCCAGGTTGAGCGGCGCTTTGTTCACAACCAACATCAGATTGGGCACTTTGAGTTCGCGGGCAACTTTGACGGTAATGCCGGTGCCTTCGTAATCCTGCTTGTCCGGCCGCATGACAATCGCCAGCGCGTCAGAGATAACAATCGAGAGCAGGGTTTCTTCATTGAGTCCGGGATGGGTGTCGATGAGCAGCACATCCAGTTGCAGAGCATCAACCAGATCTTTCAGTCCCTGGGTCAATTTGCGGGCGTTATAACCTTCTCGTAAGACGCGGGTGATTTCGCCCGGCTTCACGCTCGACGGGATCAGAAACAGGCGTCCGCTGATGCGTTGACCAAAATTGGCCGTCACTTCCATTGCTGCGGCTTTGATATCGAGACCGTGCCACAGATAGTCGTTCAACGAGGTGGTGATCGCTTGCCCTTCCAGGCCAAAGAGAATGTGAATTCCCGGCGATTGAATGTCCGTGTCGATGACGCCGACCCGTCGCCCTTGGGTGGCAAGGATCGCGGCCACGTTGGCGGTCGTATTTGACTTGCCTGTACCTCCCCGAAAGGAGTGGATGGAAATAATCTTGGCCATGATCAATCCTTTTGGGCGTGTAGCATTGACGCCGGCGTTTCGCAATCAGCCTCACGCGCCGGGGACGGGCTGCAAGTCATCTTGTTGGACGAGCTGCTGGAAGCCCGTCCCTGGCGCGTACCCACAAAGGTATCCCATTATACCATACATGAGTCCACTGCAAACAGGGTATTGGGGCGTCAACGAGTCGAATGAGAAACTCGCATGTCGGTCCGATAGCAGATGGTTTTCCTTGATCGCTGGCTGACGTAATCGACGCCCCGCTCAACACAACCGCGCGCGCCTGCTCAACCAGTTTGTCCGGCAGACCGACAAAGTCACGGTCATCATCTGACGCGCCCCGACGCGCATGGTGCAAGAGGGCGCCAATTGCTTGCTATGGAATGGGCGTTTACGCGCAATGAGCAGATGTGTCTACAACAACGGCGAAGCCAGGCGTGATACGGCGTCGCGGAAGCGGATGTGGAAGGGCTGCGCCTCATATTCCGCGAGGTTGAAAGGGGTGCATTCCTTGAGGTCGTTCAGGAAATCCGCCTCCAACTGCCGGGTAAGGGATTTGTCGTAGATGATGGCGTTGAGCTCGTAGTCGATGTTGAAGCTGCGGATGTCGAAGTTCGCCGAACCGATGCTGCACGCCAGACCATCCACGCTGATGGTCTTGGCGTGCAGGTAGCCAGGCTGGTACATGTGAATTTCGACGCCGGTGTCGATCATGTCCGTGATGTACGTGTAGGCGGCCCAGTAGGCCACCGGGTTGTCGCCGCAGCCGCGCGGCGCCAACATGATCTTGACATCGACCCCGGAGAGGGCCGCAGCTTTGAGCCCTTCGCTCAGACTTTGGTCCAGGATGAAGAAGGGCGACTGAATGTAGACGTGGCTGCGCGCGGTGGTGATCATGTAGAAGTAGAGCTGGCGGATCGCCTCATAACGCGAGTCCGGGCCAGAGGCGATCAACTGCACCGGCACCTTCTCTGTCGCTTCTGTCACCGGTGGGAAGTAGGAGCTGTCCAGCAGCGCGTTGCGCGTGGCGTGATACCAATCGGTGATGAACGCAGCCTGTAGGACGCGAACTGCTTCGCCGGTGAAACGCAGGTGAGTATCGCGCCACGCTTTGTATCCACCCATACCCTCCAGGTGTTCTTTGCCCATGTTCAGCCCGCCTGTATAGCCGATGCAGCCGTCGATCACGGCGATTTTACGGTGGTTGCGATAGCTGATGGTGTGAATGCGCAGCACCGGCGAGAAAGGCATCACCTCGACGCCGGCTGCTTTGAGCCGGTTGCGCTGCTCCACCTTGAAGACAGAGAGCGACCCCACTGCATCGTAGAGCAACCGCACCTGCATGCCCTCTTTAGCCTTGGCGATCAGTAGGTCGTTCACCTCGATCATGTAGTCATCCGACGCCCAGATGAAATACTCCAGATGCACGGAGTGCCTGGCGTTGCGGATGTCCTCTAACAGGCGAGGATACTTTGCCTGCGCGTTCTGGAGGATTTCCACGGTGTTGTTGATGGTCACCGCCGAGTAGGAATTACGATGCACCAACTGGAGCAGGCGATTGTAGATGGGCTGGTCGAGCTGCTTGAGCTCGTCGATGGCCGTTTGTTGGTTGGGCACAACCGGCGAGATCAGCGCTGACAGTTGTTTGCCGATGTCGCGACGCACATACATGTTCTCACGGCTAAAGGCTTTCCAACTGCGCCCAGTCAGTACATAGACCACGAAACCGACCAGTGGAATGCCAAGCATAAAGAGCAGCCACGCAAAGGTGCTGGCCGGCTGGCGACGATCCATGACCAGGAAAATCGTCACTGCAACGGCGTAGATGATAAAGAGGATGAGCGCAATTGTGCCCCAAGTCATGACATGCCCCTTTGGCGACTCATGGGTTCTCGCTGGCGCACCTTATCATCGGCGCGCGGATTTTTTTTGTTTCGCGATAGATGCGCCAGGTCAAGAAGAGGCTGACGCCTACGCCAATGGCGAAGAGCAAGAAGGCAATTGTGGAGATGGGGATGCCCAAGAAATCGCCCGAAACTGTGGTTGCGATGCCCGCACCCAGGATGACGCCCAAGATGACAAAGGCGGCTGCCATGCGTCTGACCGATGTGTTCAGGTCATCCAGGCGTACATTGAGGTCAGAGGTGTCCAAGAAAACGGTCACTTTTCCCTGCTCATATTGATCCAACCACTTCATGGTCGCATTGGCGAGGTCTGGAAGACGCCGCACAAGCTCGCGCGCCTGTCGACTGATTTGACGTTGCACTTCTCCGGCGACATTGTCAACCGTGATCTGTTCGATAAACATGCTCTGAATTAGCACGACGCCTTCCTCCACCAGCCACAGATTCGGATCCAGAGTGCGAATGATCTCCTCGCCCTGGATCAGCGCCTTGAGCGTCAGGGTCAACTCACTGTCCAGGCTCAAGCCGGAACGCTGGAGCAGGTCGAAGAACTGGTTGAGCGCGCCAGAAAGGGATTCTGCTTCGCCCACATAAATCATGTAGCGGTTGACAATCTCGTTGACGTCGGAGCGGAACTGCACCTCATTCACTTCGCGGAAGGGCTTGGTGATGCGCAAGAAGACCGAGGCAAGTTCATGAGCGTCTTTGTCATTCATGGCCACCAGAAGATCCGCCACATTCATCCGCTGGGTGGGGCTGATCAAACCCATCATGCCCATGTCCAGGAAGATGATCTCTCCCGTTTCCAAGCTCACCAGCACATTGCCCGGGTGGGGGTCGCCGTGAAAATAACCATCGAAGAGGATTTGCTTGAGCATAGCGCGCAGATAGGTCTGCGCCAATATCTTGCGATCCAGCCCGGCTCTCTCGATGGCTTCGACATCGGTGATCTTGACGCCCTTGACAAACTCCATGGTCATGACGCGTGGGCGAGTCAAGTCGCTATAGATCGTGGGCACATGGACGCCGCGCAGATCAGCCATGGTCGTCTTCAGGCGGCGCGCATAATAGGCTTCATTGGTGTAATCCAGTTCGCGAATCAAGTTGACCGAGAATTCATGAAGGATGCCGCCGGCGTTCAGCTCCCGCACCCCGGAAAAGTTATCCTCCGCCGCTTCGATCAAGTCTTTCAGAATGCCTAGATCGGCGTTGATCTTGGGCACGATGAAAGGGCGTTGCACCTTGATGACCACATCCGACCCATCCATCAACCTGGCGCGGTGCACTTGGGCCGTCGATGCGGCGGCCAGGGGTTTTGGCTCGAAGCTGGCAAACAATGCGTTGATGGGCTTACCCAGCGAACTTTCGATCTCACGGATCGCATCATCGGAGGGGAAAGGTGCGACATTGCTCTGGAGTTTGGCAAATTCAGCCTTCCACTCGTCTGGCAAGGCTTCCGAGCGGCTAGAAAGCATCTGACCAAATTTTACGTAGGTCGGTCCGAGCACTTGAAGCAGGATGCGCACCTGCGAAGGCGTACTCAAGCGCGAAAATTCGCTGATCTCTTCGTGCATGAGTTTGCCCACATAGTCGCGCACTGGGCCGAGGGGCGTTTTGGAAAAAAGGATGTCCAGCCCATAGCGCCAAAGGATGTCGTAGACCTGGAGGAAACGGAAGTTTTGCACCAGGCGATTACGACTGGCGATGGGCATGCGATCGACAAACCCCCACAATCCTTTGCCTTCCTCCAGGCCGGCCAACGATGGACGGTTGACGCCCAGCACAGCGTCAAAGATGGAAAGTACAATGCCCAGTACAGCGCCTGCCACAAGAATAGGGATGATCGACGTGGCGCCCCACTCGCCCAACCCCAACCTACTGCCAATACCGGCGATGATCACCAGCAGAATTGCGTTCACCACGACAATGAATAAGCCAAAAGTGCGGATGAGGATGCGGCCAGAGATGAACACGAGGATGGGGCGCACCAGCTCATTGATCACGCCAAAGACCGCGCCGGTCAGCAGATAATGGATGACGGGGTGAACGACAGGCTCCTCAACCCAGACGCCAGGCACCAACAATACTGTAAGAAAGAGCGCTACAGCGTTGACCAGGATGCGAAAAAGGAAATAGAGCATAATTATCTCTCTGTTGTGTTTTTGCAGATGTACATTCTTGCAACCCGGGAAAAGCCTGTAGCGGGCAAGTCGCTGATTCTCTTGCCGGTAAACCTATGGGGTTCGCATTCTCGCCCGGCGAACGAGCCTTGCTCGATCTCCCAATGCGCCAGATTGGGCACGAAAACTGTCGCCGACATTGCGCGAATAGACCACCAGCGTGCCGGCCAACCGGTCGTGAAGACAGCGACGTTGGTCATCCACGAGCGATATGAGATAGCCAAAAAAGAGGAACAAAGCGGAGAGCCAGTATCCACCCAAGCGAATGAACGCCTGGCGGATGTGAACACGCTCGCCATCCGCACTGATCACGCGCAAACCGAATAGCGCCTTCCCAACCGTTTGCCCGGCAAAAACCCATAACCCCACATAGTATGCAATGTAGATAAGCAACGAAACGCTCAACACGACCAGTGTAACAAAGACTTGCGCCCATTCGCCCGAGCGAAAGAAGTTGCTCAGAAAATTGGCCACCAGGCCAACGATGCCAATGGCAGCGCTCACGATGAAGGCGTCAATGACGAAGGCCAGAAGACGCGTGATGAACCCCGCATACTCCCCCATGATGATTGGCGCGTGCTGTGCAGGTTCGGGTGTTTTTTGCGCCATCATTCAGTACCAGACTTCGATTCGTCGGCGTAACGAGTTTCGGGAGAATACATGGTTTGCGGCTTACCTACGAAGGGGGAAGGCGGCAAGTCGATGCGCGGCGCACGCCCCAAGACCCGGCGGGCAAGGCGCTCCAGCAGATTGT
Organism: uncultured Caldilineaceae bacterium; assembly: GCA_964560495.1. Lineage (GTDB taxonomy): Bacteria > Chloroflexota > Anaerolineae > Caldilineales > Caldilineaceae > UBA5069. Next base: position 52,460 of record CAZLMM010000032.1, on the reverse strand, counting down.
CGCCCGCCACAGTCACCGAGCGGGCGTTTTCAACAACTGTGCTCGTCATGGTGACGCCTTGTTGGCCGATCTGGTCGCTCACCAGGCTAGCCAGCTCTGGATTGTCAGAAATGTATGAAATGAATTCGTCAATCACCTGGTTGACAATCTGGTCAGCCAGGATGCGGCCATCTTGTTCGGCGACCCGCCCTTCGGCCAGGCTGAGTTGCCCTTCGGCCACCAGCCGGTCCATCAATTGGTCGAAGGGTTGACGCACCGGGCGCAAAAAGCGCGAGCTGGTTGCGTTGTTCAATGCGCCAAAGAACCAGCCAGTCGTCTGCGCAGCAGCAGAGAAACCGGTCTGGGCCGCCTCGAAGGCCGCGCGCTCACCGCGCAGGAGCAACCCAATCGCCAGGTAACGCATCTGAACGCCGCGGCTCTCTGGTTCAGTAACCTGCGTTGTCCCCTGTTGTCGCTCTTCATCGATGGCCTGCTGCATGGCAGTGAGTCTCGTCAACAGGAAATCTGTCCCCTCTAGAGCCAGGCCGATCAGAACGCGCGTGATGAGCGCCGCGTTTGTCACGTCCAAGAGGAGCGTCGAATCCGGCTGTGGAGGCGGCTGTGCGGGGACAGGCGCGGGAAGGGTTTGGATCTGCTGCTCAGTTTGTGTTTGAGTCATCGTTTCGGTCATAGCAAAAGTATAGATGTTTGCCACCGCGCGTGCAACTTTGGCCGAATTTCAAGGTGTACTTCCTATTGGTTCAGGGGGTGAACGTTGCGCCTGAACCGCAATCGCTGGAGGCCCAACCGGAATTCGGGTGGTCGGCGACACGCGCCGGGGAGCGGTTGCAAATCACCTTGTTGGACAAGTTGCCGGAAATCCGCCCCGGCGCGCTAACAATCGCCCGCCTCAGCGCGTTAGCGTGAACTCAGTCACCTCCGCCGGACAGTTCATCCGAATCGGCGCGCCCACCATGCCGATCCCGCGATTCGTGTAGAGCCAGGCGTCGTTGACCCGATACAAACCCTGATCATATTTCTTCCCCAAGTGCGGCAGGGTGTAGGCTCGCCGCGGCTGCTGCATCCGCACCTGCCCGCCATGGGTGTGCCCCGATAATTGGAGCGTCACACGCTTGTCATGGGAATAGACGTCCACCAGGTCCGGCTCGTGCATCAACAGAACCACGGGTGTGTCGTCGGGCGCATTCGAGAGGGCGACGTTCAGATCTGCGCGCCCCACCCAACCGTCGTCCAGGCCGGCCAGATAGAAGCTCCCTTTGCCAACCGATATGGGAACGCCCTGATTGTGCAACACTGTCAACCCCGCGCCACGCAACCCTGTGCGCACCACCTGGGGATCCGTCCAGTGGTCATGGTTGCCCAACACGGCAAAGACGCCCTGGGTAGCGTTGAGCTGACTCAACACCGGTTGTAGATCAAAGACCGCGGCCGCGATATGGGACACGTAATCGCCTGTCAACACGATGAGATCTGGCTTGAGGCGATTCGCCTGCTCCACTGCGGCCTGGATGAACTCCAAGTGCGTCCAGGGATAGAGATGGAGGTCGCTCAATTGTACGACGCGGAAGCCTTCCAGCGCAGGATGGAGATGCTTCATGGGGATGATCACATGCTCCACTGAGATCTCTTCGCCGATGGAGAGCGCCCCTAGAGGACGGTGCATCCACCGACGCGGGGGCTGGAGGAGTCCTGGAGCAAACCTAAATTCTTCTCTTTTGAACATGCTGCCCCCTGCTCTATTTGCAAAAACAGGCTGTCTGGTCGAGGCGCTTTGCGCCTGCACACCAGGCAGCCTGCTGTCAAGCTCATTTCTCGGGGCTGAACAACTGTCAGTTCAACTCTCTGCTGGTGGGTTGGCGCTGGTTTCGCTGC
>CAZLMM010000032.1:46009-50488 GCA_964560495.1 uncultured Caldilineaceae bacterium | reverse complement strand
GCTGAACAACTGTCAGTTCAACTCTCTGCTGGTGGGTTGGCGCTGGTTTCGCTGCCGGCTGGCGCAGAAGCTGCCGGCTGCGTAGCAGAAGCTGCCGGCTGCGCAGCAGAAGCTGCCGGCTGCGCAGCAGAAGCTGCGCCAGCAGATTCTGCCGACTTGGTCTTCCTGGCCTTCATGAAAAGGAAGATGGAATAGCCGATGAGCAACACGCCGCCGATGGTCCCCACCCAGCCGATCAATGTTACTGCCCCGGCGGTCTCGCCGGTTTGGTTACGCAGGGCATAGCCCAGATAGAGACCCAACCCCAGGTCAATCAGCCCGCGCACCATGACGCCCCAGGCAAATCCCGTCCCCTGGCGAATGACAAATGAGGCCAAGAACCCAAGCAGGCCCGTGATGATGAGACCGAGGGCAAAGACCACCAATGCGCCGGTCCAGGGCAGGTTTACAAAATAGGAGTGGAAAACGACAACCGCGCCAGCCAGCAGACCGACGCCGGCGCTCACCAATTGGAGCAACGCGCGCGATTCAGCCGGGCGTCGCCACGACGAAAAGATGATCCACAAGCTGTGGATCAATGCATAGAGACCCAGCAGCATGACAATGGTCTGCCCTGCGCCGTCACCAACGAGCGCATAGAGACCGATGCCGCCAAACACAATGCCCTGGATCAGGACGATCCACCAGGCGATGTCGCGTCGCCATGGTGCGTACTGCATCGCTGTTTGTGTATATGACATAGAGTTTTCCTTCTTGTGATTCTGGTCAGATCAGTAGGTCGATGCGTCTGATGATGAGTAAATCTCGTCAGCAAATAATGTTCCCCCAAACGTGTCGAGAGAGGCGAAAAGCCCTTCTCTCTGTTCGACGGAAATGCGCACGACAAGGGCAGATTCGCCCACAAGGAGTCTTTCGCCGAGGCGCTCCACATGGTCATGGGCGATTCCTAAGCCCTTCGAGCGCCCCACCGCCGCGCCGATCAAGCCGCCCAACACCAGGCCGGTGGTCGGCGCAAACAACCCGCCAATCAACAGCCCAATGACGCTGCCTCTCAGCGCGTTTCGCTTCACGCCCCGATCAACCTCATGGATGACCCGCGTCGATCCGTCATCCCCCTTGACAATCACCGCAGCGTCATCAATGGTCAGATCTTCCACCGTGCGAAGATGCTGACGCGCCCGCCCTGCCGTATGGGTGTCGCGAAAAGCGAAAGCAATCACCTGGTTCATTTTATCTACTCATGCACGACGACAAGCGTGCCCTGTTCATCTTGTTCTTTTGTAATCAGCCAGGCGCCGCCGTCATGAAAAGGGCTGGCCCACTCATAGAGCCAACGCGCGTCGGCGTTGCGCATGTTGATGCAACCGTGGCTCATGGGGCGGCCGAAATTGTTATGCCAATACGCGCCATGAAAGGAGTAATCCTCAAAGAAGTACTGCACCCACGGCACATTGGGCAGATCGTAGAAGGTGCCCGCGGCGCGACTGCCGCCGCTCATTCGTTGCAACGGCACTTTGGCCCAAATGCGAAAGACGCCGGTCACCGTGGGCGTGTTGCGTCGCCCGGACGAGATGAGAAACGACGCAACCGGACGCATTCCCTCATAGGCGACGACTCGCTGCTCGCTCAAATCCACGTCGATCCATTTCTCTGTAAACGTGGGGAAGTCCTTCAACTCGTGAAGGTGGAAGCCATCGTTGCTTTCGGGAGCTTGCGCCAACCGTTCAGGCAGGCTCAGGGGCGGAATCGTCAACTGTTGACCGGGGCGCACACCGCTTGCTGTTCCCAGTTGATTGATGCGGGCAATCGCTTCGGCGGATGTGCGATAGTTTTGCGCAATTGAACTGAGAGTTTCACCTGCAACAACAACGTGGGTGGGTAGTTCGCCGCTGAGCAAGTTGCCCGCTGGCGCTGGCGCAAGAAGCAGCTGGCCGGGGATCAATCGCTGCGAAGGCGCCAGACGATTGTCCTCCACCAGCTTTGCCAGCGGAACGCCAAACCGTCCAGCGAGTTTGGGCAGCGTGTCGCCCATCTGCACAGTATAGGCGACCAGCCCGCTGCGCGGTGGGGTGCGTAGTTCCTGACCAGCCCAGATGACCGTGTTGTCTGTCAGGTCATTCAGCGCCTTCAGGGTGGACAGATTTGTGCCCAGCTTGAAGGCCACATCCACCAGCGTTTCACCCCGACGCACGATGTATGTCGGTTCATCTTTGGAGTTGACTGACGGGGTCGCGGAAGCCGATTGCGGCCAAAGTCCTACCAACACGCAAAGGGCGCCCAGAATCATCAGCAGGCGCGCTCTGTTGGCCTGATGCACCATCTTTCTATTCCTTTCTGCTGCATAGCGAACTGACGGCGCACCATCGGTTCGCATCTTCGGCTTTCGGCTCCGTTCGATGATAGTATGCACAAAGATGCAAGGTGATGCAAATCGCACCTCAGCCTTATTCAATTGGGTGGAACAAAATTGGTAGACCTTGATCAATTGTCTGGGCATGGGGGTGGGCGGCGAAAGTCGTCGGCGTGATCCTCAATCGCACGCCGCCCCCACAAAGCCCACCGACGCCAACAACCGTTCCGACGGAATGTTGCCCTCGGTCACAAACGCCTCTGCGCTCCCAAAGGCAGCATCTCCCAGGCTGTGCAGCGAGCGAACCAACAGGCGCTGAACGAGTCCCTTGCCCTTCCATGCCGCGCGCGTCATGAGATAGGCGACCAATGGCGTGTTCTGCCAGAGTGAGATCAAGACGGCAGACTGGATCTCACCATCGATCAAGCAGACGTGGGAATGTTCCAGCAGAGGCGCTCCCGACTTTCCGGTGAAATAGGACTCCACCTCGTTCAACGCATCAGCGAGCGTCTCTCCATCGTCATCCACCGACCCCCGATAGGCATCCAGCATCAGGGCGGCAAGCTCTGCGGCATCATCATGGCGCAGAATGCGCACCAGGCTGTCGGGGGGGAAGGCAGGGCGCGACGCTGCATCCCTGATGGGCAAGTTCACCCGATAGTGATGGCGAACCGTCACGACGCACCTCCTGGCGAGTGGATAGGCCGCGCCTTCACCAGCTTCACCGCGGTCTCAATCGCCGCCAACATGCTCTCTTCCCTGGCCTTACCTGTCCCGGCAATATCGAAGGCCGTGCCATGATCCACCGATGTGCGGATGATGGGGAGACCAACGCTCACATTGACGCCGCTGTCGAAGGAGAGCAGCTTCATGGGGATGTGCCCCTGGTCATGATACATGGCGACTACAATGTCGAACTCACCCTGGACTGCGCGCAGAAAGACCGTATCCGGCGGCAGCGGCTCCGATACATTCAGCCCCCTGGCCCGCGCTGCGCGAATGGCAGGCCACACCTCCCGCTCCTCTTCATCGCCAAATAGCCCATTCTCGCTGGCGTGGGGATTCAGCCCAGCCACGGCAATGGCTGGTTGCGCGATGCCCAGGGCCAGGCACGAACGTTGCGCCAGGTCGATCACTTCGGCGATGCGCTCTGCTGTGACGCGCCGAATGGCCTCGGCCAAGGAAACGTGCGTGCTCACATGCACGACGCGCAGTTTGGGCCCAGTGAGCAGCATACTGACGCGACTTGCGCCCGTGCGTTCGGCCAGCAGTTCTGTGTGTCCGGCGTATTGGGTGAAACCGGCCAGGTGAATGGCCTCCTTGTTGAGCGGCGCGGTGACCACTGCATCCACCGCGCCGGCCAAAGCCATGTCGCAAGCGCGAAAGACGTACTCGACCGCAGCCCGCCCGCCGGCTGCGCTGAGTCTACCCGGCTCGATCTGCGTCGGGTCGGCGTTGCCGAGGTCGAGCAGGGTGACGCAGCCTGGCGCATAGCGTCCTGCGGCAGGCTGCGCAACGGGGTCGAAGGCCAGATCGCTCGCCCCCACCCAGCCCGCCGCCCGGCCCAGAATGCGCGCATCGCCGATGACCAGCGGGCGGCAACGGGCAAAGACTTCTGGCCGGAGCAGCGCCTTGACGATGATTTCGGGGCCAATGCCGGCTGGATCGCCCAGAGTGATGGCGAGGAGTGGCAGCGTTGACATGGGGCTACCAACCGGCGTCGTCAGGGAAGATGTTGTGGAATTTGACGCTGCTTCTGGGCTCGGCCATCATCTCCGCAACCGCATTGCGCCATTTGACGTAGTGGCTGGTCTCCTTGTGGGCAGCCGTCGCCTCCACCGAGCGATAAACCTCGACCAGAATGAAGCGCGTCGGGTCATCCTGCTGCTGGATGACGTCGAAGCGGGCAATGCCTAGCTCCTGCACGCTGTTGGTTGCGTTTTCCACCGTGGCGGCGCGAAACGCGTCGACGAACTCCGACTTGACATGTACATGCACATGGACGACAAGCATCGTTGGGATTCCTTTCCGTGGAAGGTGTTGACGGCCATATTCTACCATAAAAAGACACGTTTCACACAGAGCCACGGAGCACACAGAGACTTTTCCAGCTCAACCGGGTCTCATGT
>CAZLMM010000032.1:0-45909 GCA_964560495.1 uncultured Caldilineaceae bacterium | reverse complement strand
GGTCACCGTAAAACTTGACCACCTCAATTCCAGTTGAGCACACAGAGACTTTTCCAGCTCAACCGGGTCTCATGTGGTCACCGTAAAACTTGACCACCTCAATTCCAGTTGAGCACACAGAGACTTTTCCTCCGTGTTCTCTGCGTCTCCGTGTGAGTCTATTTCTCCGCCAACAGCGCACTGGCGATGATTGCCTGACCCAGAGCCAGACCGCCATCATTGGCCGGAACGCGCTGAGGGAAGATCACCCGCAACCCCGTTTGCTCCAATTGCTCCAGGGCCAGGCGCAGGAGCAATACATTCTGGAAGACGCCGCCGCCCAGAGCCACGACGGTGCTCTGGCTCTGCTGGCTGATCTCCACCGCGAGGGAGCGGATCAGCGCGGCGACGCCGCGATGGAAACGCATGGCAATCGCCCCGGCCGGAACGCCAGCCAGCACATCGGCGACGACTGCGGCCAACACAGGCGTCGGGTCCCATAGGCCGTCGCGATCCAGGGCGAAGCGATAGTCGCCGTCGACTTCTTCATCGGCCAGGGCTTCCAGTTCCATGGCTGGCTGCCCTTCATAGGTCGCTGTCTGTCGCACTCCTGCCAGCGAGGCCACAGCGTCGAAGAGCCGCCCCATGCTACTGGTGGGGACAGTGTTCAGCCCGCGCTCACACTGACGGCGCAAGACCCCCCGTTCCGTGGGTGAGCAAGCCGCCACCGATGGCAGGCGTTCATTCCAGGCAATGTTGGCCGCCCAGAGATGAGCGAGCGCGGCACGATAGGGGCGGCGGGTGGCTGCGTCGCCGCCCGGCAGGGGGGCGTAGCGCAGGTGCGCCGTCCGCAGATAGCCGCGATAGTCTGCCAACATCGCCTCGCCGCCCCAAATTGCGCCATCAGGGCCGTATCCCGCGCCGTCGAAACTGAAGCCAATGACGGGTGTCGCGCCGTCCAGCCCGTGCTCGGCCATGACCGCAGCAATGTGGGCGTGGTGGTGCTGCACCTGGACGAGCCGCCGTTCACAACCCTCTCGTCTTGCCCACTCTTTGGCCCAGCGCGTCGACAGATAGGCGGGGTGCATGTCGCACGCGACGCTCTGCGGCTTGATGCGGAAAAGGGACTGTAAGTGATCCACTGTGCGCTCAAAGACGGCGAGCGTTTCCAGGCTGCCCATGTCGCCGATATGCTGGCTCATGAAGGCATCTGCGCCAGCGGCCAGGCAGAAGGCAGCCTTCAGCTCGCCGCCCACGGCCAGCACCGGCGAGATAGCCCACGGCAGCTCCAGCGGCAGGGGCGCATTGCCGCGCGCACGGCGTACGGGCAGCTCCACCCCGCGAAAGAGGCGCGTCACCGAGTCGTCGCATGGAATGTGGATCTGGCGGTCATGGAGCAACAAGCCATCGGCCAAGGGCGCCAGACGACTCAACGCCTGTTCGTTGTCTTTGACAATCGGCTCGTCCGACAGATTGCCCGAGGTCATGACCAGGGCAATGAGCGGCGTTCCCTGGCTGGGATGGAAGAGTAGATGATGCAGCGGCGTGTAGGGCAGCATGAGGCCGAGGGTGCGATTTCCTGGCGCGACAAGCGACGAGAGCAGATCATGGGCGCGCCGACGCAGGAGGAGGATGGGACGCGTTGGGCTGGTCAGGAGCGCCTCTTCGTCCTCGTCCACGTTGGCCAGCCCGCGCACGGTTGCCAAGTCACACGCCATGACCGCGAAGGGCTTCTCCCCGCGGCCTTTACGTGTGCGCAAGAGGGCGACCGCGTCATCGTTGGTTGCGTCGCAGGCGAGATGAAAGCCGCCCAATCCCTTGACGCCCACGATAGCCCCGCTCTGCAAAAGTTCCTGGACGGCAGCCAGGGCTTCTTCCCCTTCGCACAGGAGCGTTGACGAACGGACGCCAAGGCGATGAAACGCAAGGCGTGGGCCGCACACAGGACAGGCGTTGGGCTGGGCGTGAAAGCGCCGGTTGGCAGGGTCGTCATATTCAGCCTGACACGCCGGGCACATGACGAAGCTGCTCATAGTGGTGAAAGGACGGTCGTAGGGAAGGTCGCGGATGATGGTGAAGCGGGGGCCGCAGTCGGTGCAGTTGATGAAGGGGTAGCGGTGACGCCGGTCGCCGGGGTCGAACAACTCGGCCAGACACGCGTCACAAACGCCTAGGTCGGGCGAAACCAGTGTGCGGCTTTGCTCCAGCCGGGCGCTCTCCACGATACGAAAACCCGCTTCGCCGCCCGTCGGGAGCGTCTGGGCTGTCAAGGCCGTGATGCGCGCCAGGGGCGGTGGGTGGACGGCCAGGGTCTCCTGGAAGGCATCCAGCGCGTCCGGCGCGCCTTCGATTTCGATGAAGACGCCGCTGCTGTCGTTGCCCACCAGACCGGACAATCCCAGCCTCACGGCGAGATTGAAGACAAAAGGGCGAAAACCGACGCCTTGCACCACGCCCTGCACGTGCAAGCGGCGGCGCTCCCAGGCGCTGAATTGCTGCTCGATGCCGGCGGGATCTGCTCTCATAGTTTGAGCCGGTAAGAAACAAACGCGATCGTGCGATTATCTGGCGACCAGGAGTTGACATTGATGGTTCCTTGTCCACCAAAGAGCCGGGTAATGGTTCTTGATTCTCCGCCAGAAGCCGGGAAGAGGCGCAGCTCAACGTTTTTGTTGGCCGGATGATCACCCGGAGCGACCTCGTCTCTGTCATAGGCGATGTAGACCACCCAGTCGCCAGCGGGGGAGACGTGGGGAAACCAGCAGTTGGCCTCCTCGTTCATCATGCGCGTCGGGTTGGCGCCATCCACCTCCATGCGCCAGACCTGCATCAAGCCGCTGCGCACCGAGTTGAACCAGATGTGCTTGCCGTCAGGGGAGTATTCCGGCCCGTCATCCAGACCGGGGAGATTCGTCAGTTGGGTTTCTGGGCCGCCCTCGACAGTGATGGTGTAAATATCGTATTGGCCGTTGCGTGGGGCGCAATAGGCAAGACGTTTGCCGTCGGGCGACCAACCGTGCAAAAAGCTGTGGCCTTTTTCGGTCACCAACACCGGGACGCCGCCGTTGAACGGTGCGATGTAAATGCGCGACAGGGCGTCGGCGTAGGTGAAATGGCTGATGGCCAGTTGGGTGTTGTCCGGCGAGAGCACGTGGTCATTATTGCAGTCGATGGCAAAATCGGTGTATATCTCTCGGCTCGTTCCGGTTGCCAGTTCATAGGTGTACATGCGCCCGCGACTGTTGTAGACCAGGCGGCGGCCGTCCCGCGTCCAGTTGGGCGCCTCGATGACGTAGTCGAATTCCTTGAGGACAGTGCGCACCCCGGTGTGCACATCGAGCGTCTCCAAAATGCTGAACGAGTCGCGTTCGGAAAGCCGTTGTCGTAACGTGTTGATATCCATGAAGGTTTGTCTCCTGTTTTACTGATGCCCCACGATGCGATGCGGGACATACGGCGCTTCCAGAGTTGCGACCTCGTCCGCAGTCAGCTTGACGGCCAGCGCGCCAACGGCCTCTTCCAAGTGTGAGAACTTGGTGGCATCAATGATAGGCGCAACCACCGGCGTCTTTTGCAGCAGCCAGGCCAGCGCAATTTGCGAACGCGGAACACCATACTTTTCCGCAAGTTCAGCAACCCGCGCCACGATCTGGTCGGTCTGCGCGCGCAGCGAGCTGTCGCCGTCCAATCGCGCGTCAGGCGACCGGCGGCGAGGGGACTATACGGGATCACGCCGATCCCCTCGGCGCAGCAGTGCGGCAGCATCTCCCGCTCCTCCTCCCGGTAGATGAGGTTCAGGTGGTTTTGCATCGAGACGAAACGGGTCCAGCCGTGCTGTTCGGCCACATGCAGCGCCTGCTGGAACTGCCACGCTCACATAGCCGACGCGCCAATGTAGCGGGCCTTGCCGGCCTTCACCACGTCGTGCAGCGCCGCCATCGTCTCCTCGATGGGCGTTTCGTAATCTCAGCGGTGGATTTGGTAGAGGTCTACGTACCCCATGCCCAGCCGCCGCAGGCTGTGGTCGATTTCGCTCAGGATCGCCTTGCGCGACAGCCCGCCGCCATTTGGTGCATCGTGCATCTTGCCGTGCACCTTGGTGGCGATGACGACTTCATCCCGTCGCGCGAAATCCTTCAGCGCGCGGCCGAGGATCTCCTCACTCACGCCGAGCGAATAGATATTAGCCGTGTCGAAGAAATTGATGCCCAATTCCAGGGCGTGCCGGATGACTGGGCGGCTCTCTTCCTCAGTGAGCACCCATTTGTGAACCCAATGCTCTGCATCCCCAAAGCCCATGCAGCCCAGGCAGATGCGCGAGACTTTCATGCCGGTTGAACCCAAGCGAGCGTATTCCATATTTTCTCCTTCCAGGAATTTCCTGCTACTTGCGCTCTCGATACAAAACATAGACCCCACTGGAGATCGTTAACAATGCGCCGGCCCAGGCCATCCAGGTTGGGACTTCGCCCCAAATCAGAAAACCCCACATGATATCGATCGGCAGCGCGAGATATTCAAACGGCGCCGCGACCGAGGCTTGCGCCAGGCTGTAGGCGCGCGCCAGAAAATACATCCAGGCAGCCCAGACCACCCCCAGCCCAGCCATGGTGATGAAGTCCACGTACATCGTCACTGGTTTTGAGCATGGTCTTTAGCTGATTACAGCCTTCCAATGGCTCGCCACATGGCAAGTTCTTCGCTAAATCTGTTGTTGACGACCTCGCATGTTGTGTCAATCCGCATGGCTGATCGCGCGTCAGGGGTATAGGCAGGCCATTCTGGCACGTCGGCGGCTGCCGGCTTGCCAGTGTGTGCGAAGGTTGTCCACAACTCAGCCATCTTGCGCGAGGCGACAAACCGCGCTGGATTGTTGCCGGAGAGAAAACCATGTTCGTTGGCAGGGGTTTCATTGTTGAATTTGAAGGTGATGTCCATCGCATGAGGGGTACCGATGGCGTAGTCGGTGCCGGGAATTTTGATCTCGGACTTGTAGCCAAAGTAATAGAGGTAGACTGGCGCGCCCTGCTGCACTGCTTTTTTCTCCGCAATCTCCACCGTCCCCAGACCCATCATCGTCATGGAGGCAATGGCGACGTAGAGGTCAGTTGCTGAGGCATCTGGCATACTCTTGCGGTAAGTCTCGACAATCTGTTGCGCATCATTGCCATATTCGGCTGCCAACTTTGCCTGCAAACCGGCAAAATCCAGGTTGAAGGCGCTGGTATCGCCGCGTTCCCAAGCGAAAAAGGTGTACTCGTCTTCATTCCACCCTGTGATCAAGGGTTTGTGCTTGGAAATCACAGGAGCGGCAGGGTCGAATGGATGATGGGGCAGGACGACGCCATCCATCACGGGGCCGAAACCACCGGCAGCAGGTTCGGTGATGCGACCCGCTTTTCGCTTCTGCTGAAATGGCGGCACGGGTGCAAATTTTGACTGGAGCCGTAGCAACTCTCCGGCCGGGACATCCAGCAATTTGCGCCAATCTTGTGCAGCAATGTTCAACTCCTGCATAACCAGGGCCGTGGTTGCAGCAGCCAGCTCAGGCGTGTACATCCGCACACCGGGGCCGCTTTCAATCGATGCTTTATTGAAATACGGCGCGGCTGCAGGCATGGCATATAGGCAGGATGTCTTTGCACCGCCCCCCGATTCGCCAAAGATCATCACATTGTCTGGATCACCGCCGAAGACGCCGATATTCTGGTTTACCCAGGCCAGCGCGGCAACGATGTCCAAAATACCCTGATTCCCAGAGCCCGCATACTCTGAACCGGCCAACTCGTCCAGGTAGAGAAACCCCAGCAAACCCAAGCGATGATTGCTTTGCACCACCACTACATCAAAACTGCGGGCCAGGTTGGCCCCATCCTGAAGGGGTGAGCCGCCAGAACCGATGACAAAACCGCCGCCATGACTATAGAACATCACCGGCCGCTGCCCACTGTCATTGGCCGGTGTCCAGATATTGAGGAATAGACAATCTTCAGCGGGCGCGGGTTCGTTTTGCCGTGGTGGCTGGATAGCAGGCGCGCCCAAGTGCAGCGCATCACGCACACCTGCCCAGGGCTGAAGCGCGGCCGATCGGCGAAATCTGTATTCGCCTGAAGCCCGACCCGCATAGGGTATCCCTTGGAAAATGTTCACCCCTGCTGCTCGCCTGCCCCTGAGCTTGCCATAACTTACTTCTGTTTCGATGAAATCCATGCTGGGGTTTCTCCTGTGCTTGATGATGGATGGCGAACCTAATGGACAAATCAGGTAGATCTGCTAGAGTCCAGCGACTGTCGGGATGACTTCGTTGGCAAAGGTTTCGAGCGGCGTGATTTTGTACACATCTGGCATGTTGAAGATCGCGTGTGTGAAGCCCATCGCAGAGAGTACCTTGATACGACCGATGACGCTATCTACACTATCATCCCCGGAAAGATGCACAGTGCAGAGGGCTGTTTTTTCGATGGTGTCATAATCACGTCCCAGAGACTCACAGTGCCCTTTGAGATCGTCGAGGGCCTTCTGCATGTTCTCTGCACCGACCCACTCGCCGATGTTGCAGGCGTCCCCATACTGCGCCACCATGCGCAGGGTCTTCTTCGGGCCGGTCCCGCCGATCATGATGCGCGGGTGCGGGGTTGAGAGCGGGCGAGGATTGTTGGTGATTGCCGGTGCAGCAAAGTGCTTGCCCGCAAAGGCCGTCTCATCACCGGCCCAGAGCGCCTTCGCAAGCTGCAGATTGTCCTCCAGTTGCTCGAAGCGTTCAACGGTGGGCGGGTAGGGGATGCCGTAGCCTTTCGCTTCGTCTTCGTACCAGGCCGCACCGATGCCGAGATAAGCACGCCCGCCGGAGAGAATGTCGAGGGTGTTGACCATCTTCAGCAGCACGGATGGGTGGCGATAGATCACGCCGGTTACCAGCACGCCGAGATAGGCTTTCTCGGTCAATCCGGCAAAATAGCCGAGCGTGGTATAGCTTTCCAGCATCGGGTCGCTGTAGGCTTCGCCGAACAACCCCTTGATCTGATAGTAATGATCCATCACCCAGAGGCTGTAAAAGCCCGCTGCCTCTGCCGTTGTGACGATTTCCTTCAGTTTGGGGCGAATCGCAGCCGTGCCGCCCGGATACTTGAAAGACGGAATTTGTAATCCAATGTGCATGATCAATCTCCTGTTCGATATTGTTCGTCGCTGACCTGCTCCATCCAGTCGACGGCAAGGCCGTCGAGATACTCCTGAATGGCGATGTGCGTCATCGCCGTCGTCGGCGTGGCGCCGTGCCAATGCTTCTCCCCCGGCGGGATCGAGACCACGTCGCCGGGGCGAATCTCCTCGATCGGGCCGCCCCAGCGCTGCACCCGCCCGCAGCCGGCCGTCACGACCAGCGTCTGGCCCAGCGGGTGCGTGTGCCAGGCCGTGCGTGCGCCCGGCTCGAAGGTCACGCTGGCGCCGCCCACGCGCGCCGGCGCGATGGGCTGAAAGAGCGGGTCAACGCGCACCACGCCGGTGAACCATTCGGCAGCTCCTTTGCCGGATGGCTGTGAACCACTGCGCTTGATTTCCATTTGCTTTCTCCTATCGATTGTACTATGGCTCAATAGCGGTCGCCGATCACCTTGATCTTGGCCATGGCCGCCTGGATAGCGCTAAGATCAGCAGCGGTCAGTTCAACATTGACCGCGCCGTTGTTCTCGTCCAACCGTTCGAGCTTGCGCGAACCGGGAATCGGCACGATCCACGGTTTCTGCGCCAGCAGCCAGGCCAGGGCGATCTGCGCGGGCGTGGCGCCCTTCTCGGCGCCGATGCTTTCGAGCACATCGATCACAACCCGGTTGGCCTTGATTGCCTCTGGCGCAAAGCGGGGATTGCGGCTGCGGATGTCGGTGCTGGCGTAGGTCGTGTTTTCGTCGATCTTGCCGGTCAGGTAGCCGCGGCCCAGCGGGCTGTAGGGCACAAGTCCGATGCCGAGCTCCTCACAAGCTGCCAGGATACCATTATCTTCGATGGTGCGCCACCAGATCGAGTACTCGCTTTGCAGCGCGGTGACCGGCTGCACCGCGTGGGCGCGGCGAATGAGGTCGGCGCTGGCTTCGGACAGCCCAAAGTACTTGACCTTGCCTTCCCGGATCAGCTCCTGCACCGCGCCGGCCACCTCTTCGATCGGCACGTTCGGGTCGGGCCGGTGCTGGTAGAAGAGGTCGATCGTCTCGACGCGCAACCGCTTGAGCGAGGCTTCGGCGACCCGCCGGATCTGATCGGGCCGGCTGTCGAGGCCGACCGCAGGACTCGGCCCCTTGTCGGGATCGTGTTTGAAGCCGAACTTGGTGGCGATCACCACCCGCCCGCGGAATGGTTCCAGCGCCTCGCCGACGAGTTCCTCGTTGGTGAAGGGGCCGTACACTTCGGCGGTGTCGAAGAAGGTGACGCCCCGGTCGACCGCGGCGTGAAGAAAGTCGATCATCTCCTGCTTGTCGGTCGGCGTATCGCCAAAGCTCATCCGCATACAGCCCAGCCCGAGGGCGGAGACTTCCAGACCGCTGGCGCCTAGCTTGCGCAGTTGCATTGCAGTGCTCCTTGATTCTGTCCATTCATGGTGTGGCTGCCGACGGCAAACCGACTGACGATATGCTTGAACCGCTTCACTTGCACCGCTGGGCGGATCAGTTCATTCACTGTGAAATCACCCCGATCTTCCCAGGCCGGGCGGCGCTGCATTTTGGCATCGCGTTCGGCCCTCAACATCAACTGAATCTCTGGAACCACTGTGAACCTCCACTTCTTCTGAACTGTCTGCAGATCGCCTGTCGAGCTGCGAGACGGATTCCTGATCCTGCCTCTATTCTAGCGCGCTGCGGCGCGGAGTGGTATGGAGTTTCTCCAACATCCTTGTACAATCCTGCAAAGCTTTACCCATTCTTCGCCACATTGAGGCATTCTATGGTATGCTGACTACAAGCGAATGACCATGAAACCCACAGTCTACATCGAAACTACCATCATCAGCTATCTGGCGGCGCGTCCCAGTCGGGATTTGATCGTCGCTGGGCATCAGCAAATCACTCATGAGTGGTGGCAGACCGTCCGGCCCAATTTTGTCGCGCTTAGCTCCCAACTCGTTGCGCGTGAAGCTGGCGCCGGCGATGCCGAGGCCGCCGCTGCCCGCTTGGCGTTTATGACGGGGCTAACTTTGCTGGAGATCAGCGAAGAAGCGCTGGAGTTAGCCCAGCAGCTCTTGCTGAACAAAGCGATCCCGCAGGAATTTCCCGAAGACGCGCTGCACGTGGCCGTTGCGGTAGCTTGTAGAAGTCGTGATCCCAGGCCGGATCGTGGAATTTCCCGAAGACGCGCTGCACGTGGCCGTTGCGGTAGTGAATGGCATCGAGTTTCTATTGACTTGGAATTACAAACACTTGGCCAATGCTGGTTTGCGTACCAAGATTGAAGCCACTTGTCGCAGTTTGGGCTATGAGGCTGTGGTCATCTGTACACCCGAGGAGTTGATGGAGGTGTGAACGATGTGGGAAGATCCGATTGTGGCAGAAGTGCGAAGGGAACGCGCCGCCCATGCGGCGCGGTTCAACTATGACCTTTTGGCAATCTACCGTGACCTCAAAGCTGAGGAGCAAAAAAGCGGGCGCGAGTTCGCCTCGTTCCCCGCTCGCCGTGTAGCTGCCGCAAAAAAGACCCCAGTCAAGGCTACGCAATGAATTCAATGAGTGATCCTGCGGAGCGGTTTCGCACCAGGCTCTCTGAACAGTTGCGTGCAGCTTTCGCCGATCGGGATAGCGCAGCGATTCGTACGCTGCGCTGCGTGATGGCCGCGCTCGACAATGCCGGCGCCGTCTCGCTGGAAGAAGCCAGTCGCGCGGCCCCTTCAACGACCGAGACGCCGCGCAGGCGCTTGAGTGAACGGGAGATAGCAGAGATCCTGCAGGCTGAAATCGCTGCAAGGAGCAAGGCCGCAGCCGAATACACACGACTCGGAAACGGCGCTCAGGCAGCTAAGCTGCACGACGAAATCGCGACGATTCAACACTTGACGACGCTCCAGATGTTGTCCGAAAGCCCACCCTGAACGCCGACTTTTCTTCTGGACAATCGTAAACCGTGCAAACGCCTTATGCGACGACCTCGAACTCGGCGTGGAGCGTCGCCAGGGAATCGCCCCCCACCCAGATGTCGAAGGCCGCTGCCTCTTGAAGCCACTGGCCGCCATTCGTACTCCAGTAGCTCAGCTCAGCCGGGCCAAGCGGAAACGTGACCGTTTGCGTCTCGCCCGGTTGGAGGGTGATGCGCGCAAAGCCCTTCAACTCACGCATCGGGCGCGAATCGCTGCCCCAGCGCTGATGGATGTAAAGCTGGGCCACCTCGTCCCCGGCCATTGGGCCGGTATTGGTCACATCCACGCTGACAGTCACCGCATCGCCCACCTTGACCTGCGCCGCTGAAAGCTGCAGGTTGGAGAAAGCAAAGGTCGTGTAGCTCAGGCCAAAGCCGAAGGGATACAGCGGCGTCGGCAGACCGTCCCAATAACGCGGGTTGTACATCTGGCTGCCTTCCGGTGAGTGGGTCAGGTTGCGCGCGTAGTAGAGCGGCGCGTGGCTGCCCTTACGCGGGAAGCTGACTGGCAGTTTGCCGCCTGGGTTCACCGCGCCAAAGAGGATGTCCGCCACCGCATGACCGCCTTCCGTGCCAGGCTCCCAGGCTTCGAGGATGGCAGGGACATGCTCTGCCGCCCAGTTGATGCTCAGCGGACGACCGTTCAGCAGCACCAGCACCACCGGCTTGCCCAGCGCGGCGACGGCCTGGAGCAGCTCCTCTTGCCGGCCGGGCAGGTCGAGGGACGCGCGCGAAGCCGCTTCGCCCGCCATCAGGTCCGTCTCGCCCATCACCATCACGATCTGGTCCGCGGTGCGCGCCGTCTCCAACGCGAATTGGAAAGCCGCCGCAGACTCTGCCGGCGTCTGCGCCGGTTTTCGGGTCTCGCCTGCCATGAAGCTCTCGAACCAGGATGGGATATCACGGCGAATCTCCGGGCCGGGCGCGTAGGTCACTGCCGCCTCCGGCAGACGGGCGCGGATGCCCGCCAGCACGGTCACGGCCGCCGGCTGATGGCCGAAGACCATCCACGACCCCTCGGTGGCCGACATCGAGTCGGCCACCGGCCCGATGACAGCCACTTTCTGGAGCTCCTGGCTGAGGGGCAGCAGCCCGCCCTCGTTCTTCAGCAGCACCATGGATCGCTGCGCGGCCCAGCGCGCAGTGGCGCGGTGATCAGGCCGTGCGACAACCTCCGCCAGCAGCGATTCGTCCACATACGGGCGCTCGAACAGCCCCATCTTGACCTTGAGCGCCAGGATGGGACGCACCAGTTCCTCGATCTCGGCCACGGTCAGCACACCCTCCGCCACCAAATCTGCTACATGATTGGTGTAGGTGTAGCTGGACATGTCCATGTTGAGCCCGGCTTTGATGCCCCGCAGCGCGGCCTCGCGCCCGTCGCGGGCATGACCTTGAATGACCATGTTGCCCACGGCGAACGCATCTGACACCACAAAGCCCTCGAAGCCCCATTCATCGCGCAAAACCTGGCGCAGCAGGAAACGGTTGCCGCTGGCCGGGACATCGTTGAGATCCATGTAGGCGCCCATGAAAGTGGCCGCGCCCGCCTTGACCGCGGCCGCAAAGGGGGGCAGATAGATGTTGCGCAACTGGGTTTCGGAGAGGTAGACCGGGTCGTAGTCGCGGCCGCCGTCAGACGCGCCATAGCCGGCAAAGTGCTTGGCGCAGGCCAGCACCCGCTCCGGGTCTGCGCGATCGTCGCCCTGGAAGCCGCGCACCTGGGCGGCAGCCATCGCCGCCCCCAGATAGGGGTCTTCTCCCGCCCCTTCCACAATGCGTCCCCAGCGGGCGTCGCGGGCAATGTCGAGCATCGGGGCGAAGGTCCAATGGATGCCGGCCGCGCGGCTCTCTCTGGCCGCCACGGCCTGGGATTGCTCCGGCACGGCCGGGTCCCAAGAGGCGGCCATGGCCAACGGCACCGGGAAGATGGTGCGATAGCCGTGGATGACATCCAGGGCAAACAACAAGGGGACGCCGGACGGGCTTTCCTCGACTGCAATCTTCTGCAGCTCGTTGAAGCGCCGGGTGTCGTTGACCCACAG
Organism: uncultured Caldilineaceae bacterium; assembly: GCA_964560495.1. Taxonomy (GTDB): domain Bacteria; phylum Chloroflexota; class Anaerolineae; order Caldilineales; family Caldilineaceae; genus UBA5069. The sequence continues at coordinate 33,769 of CAZLMM010000032.1, read as the reverse complement.
CACCGAACCCGCCCCGCCGGCGCGAATCTGGTCCTCGGCTTTGGGTCCGGGCGCGAACTCGGCGCCGCCGACCTGGTTGAGCTGCCCAATCTTTTCTGCCAGGCTCATCCGTCCCAGCATCGCTTCGACTCGCTCGGCAACGTCGCTCTCGATTGGGACGGACGGGGACGTGCCCTCCTGCTTCTTTGTTTGCATCGTATTTTACCTGACCTTTCCGCTGAAGTGTCTTTGGCGTATCTGCCCCCAATGTGAAATCGATCAGATTATAGCGGAATGTAGCGCAAGATGGTAGAATGTTTCTTCGACATCCTTGTACGATTCTGCAAACCTTGCAGAAAGGTAGGGTTGAACGTGAATGCAGCGGTCAAGATGGAGTCAAGCGGCGTCGAACCGGCGCCGCCTGAGACTGCGAGATTGCAGTCCAGCCAGCAAGAGCTGATCGAGCGCATCAAACGGGCTGTCCGCACGGACGGGACGGCTGAACCACTGCCGGGGCTGTCGCTCCACCGCTCGTCCACGCCCGGGGAGCTGCTGCACAGCGTCTATGACCCGGTGTTCTGCGTCATCGCCCAGGGGAGCAAAGAACTCTTTCTTGGTAGCGAACGCTATCTCTACGACGCTGTCCACTATCTGATTGTCACCGCCAATCTGCCTGTCGCCGCCCACGTGCTCGAGGCGTCGCCAGCGCGCCTCTATTTAAGCCTGCGCCTCAAGCTCGATCCCTTGCAGGTCAGTTCGGTCATAGGCGAGGCAGGTCACACGCGGCTGCCCCAGCGCGCCAGCGTGCGGGCCATCAACGTCAGCCCATTGGACGCCGACCTGCTCGACGCCGTGGTGCGCCTCGTTCGGGTCGCTGAATCTCCTGACGAAGCCCACTTCATGGCGCCGCTGATCACACGGGAAATCATCTACCGGCTGCTGGTCGGCGAGCAGTGCGACCGGCTGCACTATATCGTGGTGCAGAACGGTCACAGCCATCACATCGCGCGGGCCATCGAGCAGTTCCGCAGAGAGTTCAACCGGCCGCTGCCTATCGAGCGCGTGGCGCAGGAGCTTGGCATGAGCGTGTCGAGCTTTCACCACCACTTCAAGGCGGCCACGGCGCTCAGTCCGTTGCAGTTTCAGAAGCGGCTGCGCCTCCTGGAGGCGCGCCGACTCATGTTGGGCGAAGCCCTCGACGCGACCAGCGCTGCCTATCGCGTCGGCTACGACGACGCCTCTCACTTCAACCGCGAATACAAGCGGCTCTTCGGCCTGCCGCCGCTGCGCGATGTGGAACGGCTGCGAGAAGCCGCCAGGCAAAACGGCGGGCCGTTCGTAAGACATCTATGAACCTCTTCACGCGGGCGCACGCTGATCGCCTGGAACAAGACGCTCCCCTGGCTGCACGCATGCGCCCGCGCACGTTGGATGAATTCATCGGCCAGGAGCATATCGTGGGGCCGGGTCGCCTCTTGCGCCGCGCCATCCAGGCCGATCAACTGGGCAGCCTCATCTTCTATGGGCCGCCCGGCTCTGGCAAGACGACCCTGGCCCAGGTCATCGCCAACACCACCCGCGCCCATTTCATCGCGCTCAACGCGGTGCTCTCTGGCGTCAAGGAAATCCGCGAGGCCATCGCCGAGGCCCAGGAACGCAGCGGTCGTCACGGCCAGCGTACCATTCTTTTTGTGGATGAGGTGCACCGCTTCAACAAGGCGCAGCAAGACGCGCTGTTGCCCTGGGTGGAAAATGGCACGGTCATCTTCATTGGCGCCACCACAGAAAACCCCTACTTCGAGGTCAACAAAGCCCTGGTCAGCCGCAGCCGCATTTTCCAGCTCACGCCGCTGACCCAGGAGCACCTGCGCCAGGCGGCGCATCAGGCCCTGGCCGACCCCATGCGCGGCTATGGCCGTCGCAATATCGTCATCGACGACGACGCGCTCGATCACCTGGTGGAGGTCGCCAACGGCGATGCGCGCGCAATGCTCAACGCGCTGGAGCTGGCGGTGGAGACCACGCCTCCCCAGGACGAGATGAGCGGGGTGATCCACATCACCCTGGCAATTGCCGAAGAGTCGATTCAGCGACGGGCAGTGCTCTACGACAAAGAGGGCGACTACCACTTCGACACCATCAGCGCGTTCATCAAGAGCCTGCGGGGGAGCGACGCCGACGCCGCGCTCTACTGGATGGCGAAGATGGTCTACGCCGGCGAGTCGCCGCGCTTCATCTTTCGCCGTATGCTCATCTTTGCCGGCGAGGATGTGGGCATGGCCGACCCAAACGCCATCCAGGTGGTCAACGCCTGCGCCCAGGCCTTTGAGCAGGTCGGCCTGCCCGAAGGCCGCTTTCACCTGGCGCTGGCCGCGCTCTATCTCTCCACTGCAAAGAAATCCAACACCGCCTTCGCCTTCTTCGACGCCCTGGAACAGGTGGAAAAAGAGGCCGACAGCGGCGTGCCCAATCATCTGCGCGACGCCAACCGCGATAGTCAGGGTTTTGGCCACGGCGAAGGTTATCTCTATCCCCACGCCTATCGCGACCACTGGGTGGCCCAGCAATACCTGCCGGCCTCGCTGCAAGGAAAGGTCTTCTATCAGCCGTCGGAGCAAGGCTACGAAGCTGCGATTCAACAGACAGTGGCGCGGCGGCGCGAGGCCCAATTGGCGGCCATGCTCGACGCTGACGCTGCGGCGCCGGTGGAACTGTTGACATCTTCTCCCAACGACCCGGGCCGTGAACGCTGGCTGCAACGCGCCATTTCTGGCGCTGGCGAACGCCTGGGCGCAGTGCGCGACCGCATCTTTGGCAGCCTCTCCCTGGCGCGCCATAGCGCCATTCTCGACCTAAAGGCCGGGAGCGGTTTGCTCACTTGGGAGGCCGTGCGCCGCGCGCCCGAAGGCGGCGTCTACGCCCTGGCGCGTAGCGCACGGGACGCCGAGGCGCTGCGTCAGCAGGCCGAGCGCTTGGAGGCCGTGACGCGCCCCATCGTGCTCCAAGGCGAGTTGGACGAGTTGCCTACCTTGTTGGCATTGGTCAGCGGCGCATGGCAAACGGGCGAGCGGGACGCGTTGCGCTTCGACGCCATCGTCGGTCACAATGCCCTCTTCGACCGGCCCGACAAGGCTGCGGCCTTCGGTTTCCTGGCGACGCTGCTGGCCGCGGGCGGCGTCATCAGCCTGGCCGAGCGCGTTCCGCGCCACACGCAGCGCGTCTATTGTCTGGCGAAAGCGGACGATCTGCCGCCAGACCTGTGGCGGCGCTGGGCGGAGGCCGAAGAAGCCATCTACACCGCTGCGGATGACCCACTGGTCAACTGGGAGGAAGATGATCTGGCTGCGCTGGCTGAGTCAGCCGGTTTGCGGGCAACAGCCGCTGGCGAGGATGAAGCGAGCGAGGTGCAGATCACGGCCAGCGTCCTGACGCGCTGGTTCACCCCTGCCAGCGCCGGGCGACCAAGCTACTGCGACCACCTGGCTAAGGGGCTGACGCCAGAGGAAATCGCTCAGGTGCAGAGGTTGCTCGAACGCCAACTTCTGGGTCAGACTGTCAGGTGGACAGGGCGAATGGCATTCGTGGCCGCCAGCAGGGTGTAGGTCATTCTGATCTCTTGCCGGGGAATCTGGCGGCGCCGCGTCGCAAGGGGCATTGTTCAGCTCCAAGATATCTGGTTACTATTCGGTCGCCCCAACCTTCCAAATCTCGAAAAGCGGCTCGCCGTTGCGTTGAGAAAAGATTGCCTCTCTGGCGGTAGTAGCGGAACGCTCTTTCACCGCAGCCAAGAACGCCTCACGCCGCCCGCGAAAGACCTCGCGTCCCGGCGCGTGCACTAGATAGACGTTGTCCGGGTTATCGAGAAAGCGGCGCAGCCGCTCATCGAAAGCTGCGTCTGGCGTTTGCAGCGATTCATAGCCGAAAATTTCAACGGGCGTGACGCTCCCTTCCGTCAAATAGCGGATATTGGCGTCCATTCCCCAATCTAGGGCAATCGGCGCCCCCATGCCGTTCATGCGGAGATGATAGGCCAGATGATAGGTGGCGTCCGAGTGATCGGACAGGCCGCCGCTGCGGGTGAGGGCGCGATGATAGCTCACCGTGGCGGACAGATCGAGCAGCAGCCAGGCCGCCAGCAGTGCACCGACGAGCGCCGCGCCCCACCTGCGCGTTTGCAAGGGCAGGCGGGTGAAGCCCTCCACAGGCTGCCTCTCTTCCAACCACACGCCGGCAGCCAGCGCAATGACGCCGACAACGAACGGTTGCAGCAAAGCATAGTGCGTGATGAACAGGTCGCTCACCGTGAAGATGCTCATGACAGCGGCTGACGCCGTCAGCAATAGAGGAGGTGCGATGAGCCGCGGGCGGAGAATCAGACCGGCGATCAGCAAGCCCACCGCCGCCCAGGGCGCCAGCGCATTGCCATAAACGCCCCCCAGATACCACAAGTGGTCGCCGACCAAAATCTGGGCGAGCTGACCCAGGCGCACGATCAGATTGGCGCCGACGGCAAAGTTGTCTACACCATAATAACTCACAGCAAGGCGATTCAGCATCGCGCCAATCGTACCGCCGGTCTGCCAATTGAATAGGGCAAAGGGAATCAACGGGATGCAGAATGCTGCGCCCGCCGCCAACGCCAACCAGAGGTTCACACGCGGGTGTGGGCGACCGCGCAGCCGTCGATCCAGCCACCAGATCGTCGCCAACAGGAAGAACGGCGCGATCAGCCAGATCGCCAGCAGCTTGGCGTAGAGCGCAGCACCGGCGGCCAGCGTACTGACAGGCAGCGCGCTCGGTCGGTCTGTGCGCAGCCAACGCACACCCTGCCAGATGCATAGCAGACAGAGAGGCTGGGTCAGATTGGTGACAAAGATTCCCTGGCGGCTCCAAAAGATGAAGGAAGGCGACAGGGCCAGTAAAGAGATGGCGATCAACCCCGACGTTGTGAGGGGCGTCCGCGCCGGGGTTGCGCCGACTGGCAATGCGCCGGATTCGGCCGCATTCCACCAACAGCGCCATTCGCTCACGCTGCGCTCCAACAACAGCAAAGCCGCCGCCCCGATCAGGATGCCCAGGATGCGCAGGTTGGGGACGCCGACGCCCGAAAGCGCCAGAAATGGCAAGGACAGATAGACATTGAGCGCGCCGATATAATCCTGCACCATGAGGGGAAGCGCGAAGCCAAAGATATTTGCGGCTGCGCCGCGAAATGCGCTCACCGGCGCGCCCGTGAGCAATTCCATAGCGTTGACGCCCGCTTCCCGGGCTTCATCGTAATGCAGCCCGGGAAGCCCCAGTTGGTGGATGGAGAGTGCAAGATAGAGGCCAACGGCGAGGAGCAACCAGGCCACATGCCACCATCGGCGACGATTGGGCGGGAGACGGCCTTCCACCTGGCAGCCTCACTCTGCCAGCACGTAGACTTCGCCCACCATGCTCTGATAGTTGTGACCGCTGGCGTAGATGCGAATGCTATTGATGTAGGCGGGGCGCGTGCCCTGGCTGTCGAGCAGGCTGATCAGGTTGGGCGAGAGATAGGTGTACCACTGTCCCTGGCGTACTTTGGTGCCATTGACGACAGGCGGATAGGCTTCGCCAGGCTCCGGGTCACGGTAGTAGAAGCCATGCCCCCAGGTCAGATCTTTACCATAGACATCGCGATAGCTTACCTCGATGCGCAAGGGGAACTCCGAATTGAGCGAACCGGCGCCGGGCAGACTCTGAAAGAGAATCTTCACATCGAGCTGGAGGCGCAGATCATCATAGACATTGACGGCCTGCTCTACCGCCTGTGTGATGCCCACCTCGGTGTGGAGTTTTTCCTCCCCCATGCGCAGAAATTGCGCGACCCGGCGACCATCTTCACTCTCGTTGAATTGCACCTTGCCGGGCGTGGTGGACGCCTCGGCGGTCTGATAGCTTTGCCAGACATCCAAGACAGGCGGCGAAAAGGTGCTATTTTCGATCAGATTTTGTCCCGCCGGCGCCGCCTCGTCCGAGATGTCCGTGGGACTCATCCAGGCAAGCTGACCATCGGACACAACTAGCGCAGGCTGCTGGGGGTGTTCCAGCGTCGCCTGGCCGTTGCGCACCGTGAGCACTGTCTCTTCAGGCGAGACCGAGATTTGATAACTGCCCGGCGCCAGCGCGATCAGCCCGTGGGGCGTCTCTAGCTCCACATCGATGGGGCGTTCGCTGGCGCTGCTGGTGAACAGCCGCGCCTGGCCGGCGTCCAGGCGCAAGAGCGTGTGATACGGCTCTGGGCTGCGGCCAAAGAGAGGACGGCGCAGGCGCAAAAGCGTGAGATCAACGCCGGAATAGATCTGCATGCTGCCCAGGGCTTCGCCCGTAACTGGGTCGCTGTTGAGCGACAGAGTCGCCTGGGTGGAGTCGTCCGCCGCAACGATGCGCGCTCCTTCTGCGATGTTCTCTCGCACATTCGTGACGGCGATCGGCTCACCTTTGCCGTCGGGGTAGAAGAAGAGCGTGCCCAAGGTCGGGTCGAGCCGGGCCGTCTGAGGCGTCGACGCGTAACGTACGGTGTAGATGAATGCCGCGGGAATGGTGATTGCCAGCACGCAGAAAATCGCGAAACTGCCCAACAAAACCAGCCACGCCAGACGTTCAGGATTCTCGCGCAGGTTGTGGGTTGATGGTCTTTGCCAGGATGTTGACTGTGTCGTCATATGATTCTGAGATGTTCAGTGAAGCTCAGCCTGCGGAGGTTTTTGCCGCCAGTTCGTCGAGCCGCCCCAACCAATAGGATGCATCGCGGTCCGCAGGATTCACCTGCAGGGCGCTGCGAAAAGAGAGACGGGCGCGCTCGAAGTCGCCGCCTTCCATGTAGATCAGTCCCAAGTGATAGTGAACATTCGGTGCGGCAGGATCTACCTGCAAGGCGCGTTCATAGGCGGCGATTGCCTTTTGCTGCTGACGCGGCCCAGCTGTCTTCAAGTTGCCAAGTTGCGCCGCGCCCAGGTTGATCCACAACATGACGTTGTCCGGGTGCATTTCCAATGCCCGTTCCAGCAGACGCACCGCCCGGCCCCATTTGCGTTGCAAGATGTACGCGCCCGCCAGATTGATCGCCACATCGGGATGATTGGGTGCAGCCTGGGCGAGCGTCAGCAGCATCTCCACTGCCTCTGCCGCTCGCTGCTGACGCAACAACGCGGCGCTTTCGTTCAGCGCCCGACGAAACTCCAGAGAACGCTCAAACTCTGCCTGCTTTGACATCGTCTATTCTCAACAACCGACGCCCCCAATCATCAGCCTCCTGAAAGCCACCCAGCCTATTCTACAGCAAGATGCTCAAAATGACCGAGAGCGTGATCAGGCTGAATGCAGTGGATGTGAAGATGACAGTCGCCACCAGACGCGGCGCAACGTCATATTCCGTCGCCAGCACCGAAGTGATCACCGCCGTGGGCATGGCGGCCTGCACGATCAGCACATCCTGCTCCAGCCCGCCCACTGCCAGGAGCGCCGTGATCCCCCAGGCGATGACCGGCGCAGCCAACAGGCGAATGGCCGTGCTGCGTGCAATGATCGCCTGGCGTTGAAAGATGGGCGCCGAACGCAATTGAATGCCCAACAGCACCAGCATCCCTGGGATGGCCGCGCCAGCCATCAGGTCGATCGCTTTGAAGACCCCTTCGGGCATGACGAGATTGAGGCGGTTCAAGAACAAACCCAGGGCTGCTGCGTAGAGCACCGGCACACGCAGCGCCGACAACAGAGCCTGTCCTAGGGGCGCTCTACCCGCCGACGCCACAACGACGCCCACCGTGTTCGTCAAGAACGAGCTGACCACGTAGTAGACCGAAGCCAGCGCCAGCCCGGGCGCGCCAAAGGCAAAGAAGCAGATGGGCATACCCATGTTGCCGTTGTTGCTGATGGCGCTCGTCAGGGCAATCGCCGTGCGTCGTTGGCGGTCTTCTCTGCGGCTCACCAGCCAGCCCAACGCGCCAGCGCAGAGGGTGATGGCTGCCGAGATCAACGCCATGCGCTCCAGCGCCCCTGCGTCGATAGTGAGCTGATAGAGGCTGCGAAAAACCAGGGAAGGTGTGAAGAGGTAAAAGAGGATGCGCCCCAGCGAACGACCATCCACATCGACAAAACGAGCAACGACCAACCCCGCCAGCGCCACCAGAAAAACTGGCAGCACTGTTTGGGCAAAGATGGGGAGCAAACGCTCGAAGAGGATCATGGTTGGCGGGCGCCTGACCGTTGGGCAGCCGGGTCGCCTGGCCGCGCTGATCGCCCGCCGGCGCTTGCATCGCCTGCCGCCGCGCCTTCCTCCACCTCCACGTTGTGGATCACTTCGTAGCCGACCAATGTGGGAGCGAAAAACTCGATGACGTATTCGTTGGGCACGCCCATGGGTTGGGCAAGTTCGCGCAGGAGCGCGTGCACGAAATCACGCCGCCTATCAGGACGCAATTGGCGCATACTCTCGTCCCACAACAGGAGCGTGCCGTACATGCCTTCGCTGGTGTAGTGCAGGTCCAGTTTGCCGATGGTCGTGGGCTGCCGTTCGCCGTCGAGCTGGTCGAGGTCGAAGAGCGCGTATTGCTCGGAACTGCTGGTGCGCACCAGGCGCTTCAGTTTGAGATTCACGTTTTGAGATTCACATTGGGTAGATCACAAATGCACGGCGGTGGCTGCGCGCCGGGACATAGACCACAAACAAACCTGGCGCGGAATCATTTGTCCTCATCGTGTTCGTCTCACACGTCATCGGCCCAGAAGTCGTCCTCTTCTTCGCTCTCCTCATCGAGCAAAAGCGCCGCATCTGCATCCACAGAAAATAACAGTTCATCGAGCGCCTCTTCGGCGGCCTCGGCAGCTTCCGGGTCGTCGCCGTCGGCAACCTCGCGCAACGCGTCCCGAGCTGGTTTGCCACCCAGTTGTCCCAGCGCGCCGATGGCAGCCAGGCGCACCTGCGGGTCTTCATCCTCCAGCAACCGCAGCACTTCTGGCACAGCCGATTTCACTTCCAGCTCGCCGCACGCCCAGGCAGCCGCCGCGCGCATGGGGGAGTCGGCGTTGTGCAGCTCGGCGCGCGCCAGGCCGCGCCAGCGGATATCGGCGCTGCGTCCCATGGCGCGCAGCGCACTCACCTGCATCTCCACTTCTGGCGAATAGTAGGCGTTTTCAATGAGTTGGCGCAGTCCGGCCTCGCTGGAATAGGCGATGCTTTCCAGCGCGCGACAGCGAATCGCCAGCGGCTCTGCTTCGTTGTGCACCACCGCCAGCAACGCTTGTTCGGCGCGCATGGCCAGCGCGGCATCCAGCTCATCCAGCTCGCCAGCCAGGACGAAGCTGCCCAACCCGGCCGCCGCAGCCGCGCGCACCTCTTCCACCTCATCGTGATTGAGCAAGCGGACAAAGGCGCCGATCAGGTCCGGGTCCTCGTCCTCCCACAGCCCTTCGATAGCCAGACGCCGCACCTCTGGGTCGCTGTCGCGCAGGGCCACCCGCAGAAAACGCCCTAACTGCAAATCCAGGTTGTCGGCGGCGCTCGTGGTCAATCCCTTCACCAACGTCCTGCGGCGCGCCACAGGCACTTCGTGCCAGCGACTCTGAAGGTGTTCCATATCCGCCCGTGACAGATCGGAGAAGGCATAGAAATCGCGCGCTGTGACATTGCCGGTCGGTCGGATCAGGCGGTCGAGAAACTCAGCGGCGCTGAGATGTCTGGTCGCATCCAACACAGCAGTCATATAGGCGTCATCATCCGGCGAATCCTCATCATGAGGTTCAACGATGTGCATGTCTTCTGCGGCCATAAAGTCGGGTTTCGTTTTTTCGTGCACCATAGTTCCTCGCAGATTCGAGTGAGCGTCCTCCAAAGCGCAATGTCAATTCCAGCTAAAGCTCCATATGTCGCTGGGCGGGCTGACAGGGGTCATCACGCCATCGAGCGCCTCCACAACATCGACATACCATCGCCATTGACGTCCCAATTCCTGTGGGGCGAGCGCACAAAGGCTCGCATCCATGTTCCACTGCGTCAAACCAGCCGGCTGCAACTGCTGAATCACCCACGTAACCAGGGGAGCGCCTGAAGCATCGCGACCGCTCACATAGCCGAGGTTGAGACGGTAGCGGTCTGTGTCTTTGACAAATTGTACAGGCGACCAGACCAATTTATCCACCCCGGCGCAGCTGACCGCGGCCCCGCTTTCTGGTGAGAGCAAGATGGGCGCTGCCAGACGCAACGCCATAGGCGTGGCCGTTGGCGTGAAGGTGGGCGCCGGGCGAGTCGCCGTTAGCGTGGGCGATGGTTCGCTGGTTGGCGTTGCAGTGGGCGTCGCAATGGTCGCGCCGGGGGCAGGGATCACCAGCTCATCGCCAGGACGGATGGTACGAGCATCTGCTTCGCTCATTCGATTGGCGGCCAGAATGCTCTCTACTGTCGCGCCCATGCGGCTGGCAATGGCAATGATGGTGTCTCCACTCTGCACGGTGTAGCGCGCAGCAGCGACTTCCCCGGCGGGCGTTGGAGCGGTCGTTGCTGGTTGAGCGACCGCTACGCTGGGGATCACCAACTGCTGGCCAGGGCGCAGGAGGCGAGCTTCTTGCGCTGTAAAACCATTGGCGCTGATCAGCGCCTCCATCGTCACCCCAAAACGCAGGGCGATTGCCATGGTCGTGTCGCCAGCCTGAACAATATAGATTACAGGCGTGACGGTCGCGGTTGGCAGATCCAGGGTGGGCGTCGCCGTTGGCAAGAGGAGAGCTGCTGTGTCGGCGGAAGTCGGCGTGGGCGACGGCAGCAACGGCAAATTGGGCGTCGCGGTGGGTGTGTTGGCGCGGGTTGCCGTGACGCTCCTGGTCGACGTGATTGCCGCCGTTGTCGTGAACTGCGCCGCTTCGATGACGGCGCTTGCGTCGGCTTTCGTCGCGGTCGCCGTGGCCGTCAAACTCGCAGGGGTCAGCGTTTGGGTCGGCATATTGCTTGGGACAGGCGTTGAAGTGGCCGTTGACGTTTCCGTCGGCGTAGGAGTAGGTGAAAGCGTCTCGGTGGGAATCAGTGTGGGCGATGGCGTTTCGGTGGGAATTGGCGGAACAGTCGGTGTGATCACCGGTGTGATCGCTAATGTGTTCGCCAACATTGGCGCAGTCGTGGTGACAACTGAGGGCGAGTCCAGAAGCGCGACAGGGGAGAACTCTACCTGTGGCTCCATGATTGCATTCGCGCTTTCAGCTGTAGGGAGCGGCGCCAACCCGCTTGCGACAAAGGCTTGTTCTGGCGAGCCTGCCACGGGCGCCACGACGATCTGGGGATCGAGGCTTTCCTCCCATTCGCGCAGCCAGGCAACTGCTGCGCCTGTTTCTTCCCGCACTCTGCCCAAAAGATTCAACCGTTCCCATTGGGAAACCAGCAATGCAAGCAGCAACGCCGCCATGAGCAGCGGGATGCCCAGGGCGACGAGGCGAGGTGGCGCTGCGCGCAGCTCTCGGCCGCAATGGGGGCAGATGACAAGCTGCGAAGAAGCATTTCGCCCACATTGGCGGCAGCGCACCCGGTGCGGTTTAGCGTCCAGGCGCTCGCCGCATGTAGGACAGGCGCCAACGCCCGGCGGAACGTCCGCGCCGCAATGGGAACAACGCTTTGCGCCCGCACCTGTCTGCTGCGGCTTTGCTGCCCGATTCATCTGTAGGGGCGTGTGCGGACCGCTTGCGCGGTCAGGGTATTCGGCCATGTCCATATTTTTTCTTGGTCACTGTGATCTGCAATGGAGTGGCTGAACGAGGGGGCGCAAGTCAGACTGCGTGCAACAACTTGTGGCGCATGACTTATTGCAGGTCATGCGCCACTCCTCGACCGTCGGCCAACGGGCGTCACTGCCCTAAAATGATGCTCCAGTCGATAGTCTCGTGGGGCGCGGCAATGTCGCGCACCGTGATGATCACTAGGAGGCTGAGCAAAAGCATGAAGCCAACCATGTGGACGTATCCCTCGCGTTCGGGGTTGACGCGCCGGCCACGCACAGCCTCGATGATGATGAAGAGCAAGCGACCGCCATCCAACGCCGGCAGGGGGAGCAAGTTCGTAATCGCCAGCGCGGCGCTCAACACGGCCGACAGGCGCAAGATGGGCCAGAACACCCCGTAGTCGATACTCGAAGTCACGGCGCCTCCCACCTCGCGAGCAATGCCCACTGGCCCTGAAACCTGGGCTGCTTCTGGCGCCACCTGGCCCATGATGATGCGCGCTGGCAGCTCCAACACCAAGACGATATAGCGACCGGTGCTTACAATTCCCTGCCAGATGGATTCGAGAACAGGCAACGTGGCAAAGGCCGTCACCGGGCCGATCTGCACGCCCAACGCGCCCTGACCGGCTGGTGGGTTCGCACGCGGAGTCATCTCCAGATCGAGCATCTGATCGCCGCGCAACACCTTCAGCGTAATTTCTTCACCCAAAAATTGACGTACGACTGTGGAGAGTGGAGTCTCCAGGGTGATGACCGTATCGTTGACGCCGTAAGCGAGATCGAGCGGTTCCAGGCCAGCAACGGCGGCAGGGCTTTCCTCCACAACATCTTCGATGCGCGTCGTCAAAACCGCAATGTAATCGCCTGGGGTGTCCAGAAAGTTGTAGATGCCACTCAAAGCTGCTGGCGCCAATTCAATGGTTTCGCCATTGCGCACCACAGTCAATGGCAAGGATTGGGCGCCTGTGGGCTGCCAGGGTGTGGACAGCGGATCGTCCGGGATGGCATTGACATAAGTCGGATCCTCACCTGCCTTGAGCAGGATGTCGCCCGGCAGCAGACCGATCTGTGTTGCGGCAGCCGACGGCGACTCGACCACCTGGGGATAGGCCAACAGAACTTCCGACCCGCCCACCATGAAGCTGACAGAGAAGAGCACGATAGCCAGAATCAGGTTCATGGCTGGCCCGGCCAATAGGGTCAGCGCGCGCCCGCGCCGGCTGGCGGCATTGAACGAGCCGGGCGACATGTCGCTGGCGTCTTCGCCTTTCATGCGGGCAAAGCCGCCAAAAGGCAACAGGTTCAGCGTGAAATCTGTGCCGTCGTAGCGAAAGAGTTTGATCAGGCGCGGCGGATAGCCCATGCCGAACTCTTCCACCACAATACCGCTGCGGCGGGCCACCCAGTAGTGACCCAGCTCGTGAAAGAAGACCAGCACGCCCAGGACCAGAACGAACGAAATGATTGTAATCGCGATTGACATACCTCACCCCTATTGGCGGAGCGCTCAGCGCGCTGGCCGCCTCACCAATTCCGAATGTCCGCATTATACCATCATGCGATGGTTTTCTTCATGAATGGTATGCTGCATCCGGTCATCTGTTTGTAAGCTACATCCATACGAACTGTATACGAGAATCGTGAATGCGCCTCGCATCCGCACGTCTGATCGCCCAAGCTCGTGCGCTTCTCAAGCGCAGCTCCGATTCCCGCTACGCTGCGCGCAGGCAAGTGCCCACGCTGGCCGTCTCCTCGGTGAGCGCCCGAAAGACGCTGCCAGGCGCCAGCCCAGAACACACAATGATCTCCAGGCCAGGATGACGCTGCACCAATGCCAGCGCATGAGCCACCTTGGCGGCCATCCCTCCTGTTACGTCCACGCCATGACTACCGCCCAGCCCGGCCGCGATTGCATCCAGGTCGGCGGGCGTGATCAGCGGCAGACGCATCGCCGCCGGGTCAACCTGGGGATCGGCGGTGTAGACGCCATCCACCTCGCCCGCCAGGATCATGCGTCGTGGCGGCAGATGCTCCGCCAGCCAGTCGAAGATCTCCTCGGTGCTGGCAATGGCGCCGCCGCGCACTTCATCCAGCGCCACATCGCCATAAATCACGGGCAGCACCCCACGTTCCAGGCTCAGCCGCACCGTTTCGGCGGGGCCAGCCACCACGCGGCCAGCGTGACAGCGCAGCGCAACGCTGGGCTGGATGCCCCAGGCCGGCGCGCCCGCCTCCAACAGCGCGGCGATGACCAGACGATTGAGTCGGGCGGCGGCGTCGGCGACAGCGGCAAAGCCGTACCATTCTTGCGCAGTGTGCACGCCTGCACGCGTGCCATAGCGCTGGCCGACCACGTGACCGAAGCTGCCCGAGCCGTGGCCGACGATGAGACGCATGTCGGGACGGGTTCGTCGAGCCGCTGCGACCTCTTGCGCCAGGCGCTGAAGCACATCCGGCCGTGTTGTCTCCGCCCGGCGCTTATCGGTGATGAGGGAGCCGCCCAACTTGAGATAAAAATGACCCTCGTGCGTCACCTGAGCGCCTCGCTGATTCTCTCCACTACGGTCTCATCCTCGCCCGGCAGCAGCGTGCGCAGGTCGAAGAGTAGATGCTCCTGCTGGATGCGACAGACGATGGGCGGACGACCGCGGCGCAGGCGCGCTGCAAGCGCATGGGGTTGGGGCGCAGGCAGCGCCAGTAGCCAGGTGGGCAGCGTCTCGCCGGGTAGACTGCCGCCGCCCACAGCGCTCTCTCCTCGCCGCAGGGCATTCTCGACGCCAGCTTCGGCCAGCCTGGCTTGACACTGCACGGCGCGCGCATGAAGCTCATCTTCTGTCGCGGCGATCATCTGCCACACAGGTATCTCCGTCGTTGCCCGTCTTGCCTGATAGCTGCGCAGGGTGGCGTCCAGAGCAGCCAGCCTCAGCTTGTCCACGCGCAGTGCGCGCGCCAGGGGATGGCGGCGCAGCTTCTCAAGCAAGTCGCGTCGTCCCACGATCAGCCCTGCCTGGGGGCCGCCCAGAAGTTTGTCGCCGCTAAAGGTGATCAGGTCGGCGCCGGCAGTCAGGCTCTGCTGCACCATCGGCTCGGGCGCCAACCCAAAGCTGGCGGTGTCCAGGAGTGTGCCGCTGCCCAGGTCGTCGATGAGCAGCGTCGGTTTGTGCAGGTCGGCGTGGGCGATGGCAGCCAGCTCGCTTAATTCCGGCATGGCCGTGAACCCGATCTGCTTGAAATTGCTGCTATGGACGCGCAAAATGGCCGCCGTCTCTTCGCGCAACGCATGCGCGAAGTCTCGTCCATCGGTGCGGTTGGTAGTCCCCACTTCCACCAGGCGTGCGCCGCTCTCGGCCAGCACGTCGGGAATGCGGAAGCCGCCGCCAATCTCCACCAACTGGCCGCGGCTGATCAGCACCTCCCGGTTCTTGCAAAGGGCAATCAAGATCAGATAGACCGCTGCGGCGTTATTGTTGACGGCCAGGGCGTCCTCTGCTCCGGTCAAGTCGCAGAGCCGGGCGCGAACATGGTCATGGCGGCTGCCGCGCTCGCCTGTTTCGAGGCGGTATTCCAGGTTGCTATAGCCCCGGGCAGTCTGGGCGACGGCTTCCAACGCAGGTCGGCTCAGGGGCGCGCGCCCCAGGTTGGTGTGGATGATGACGCCCGTGGCGTTGATGACTGGAATCAGCGACGGCTGTTGGACGGCCTCCAAATGGGCGGCGACCAGGGCCGGCCAGCCATCCTCTGGCGGTGCATTCCGGCCGGCGGCGATTTGGGAGCGGGCAGCGGCCAACACTGCGCGCACGCTTTCTGTCACAAGGCCTTGTCCATGAAGCGCGGCCAGTAGCACGATCTCAGGCTGTTGCAACAGGGCGTTGACGGCGGGGAGGCGACGGAATTCGTTCTGCATCTAGCTATTATGACAACGTTAAATCAGGTTGAATGAGAGGGTTTCTGGCAACTATACTTCGCTCTGTTTGAAACCAGGAATTTTTGAACTGTGAAAACTCCTGGTTTCAAAGCAACCGCAGTTTAAGAGTAATATGAAAGTGATAAAAAAACAAATGATGCAGAAAGGTGGGGATTGCCCCTCGAGGCAATCGAGGAGTTGCCAGAATGTTTGTGCTCGTTCCATGAGCGGTATCGCAACGATATGCGCACGAAGACGCGGGACACCAGCGAATACGGATTCCACTAGCTGAGTGGATTGCTGCGGATGGAGTGTAACCGAATCATGGCCAATATCGGGCGAATCGCTCAGGTAGCGGAACAGAACATACAACAATTCATTACTTCATTACTGAGTTTCGAGCCGCGAGAGGCGTGTGAACTATACCAATTCCGCAAAGAAGCATATCAGACCTTGGAACAGAGGGCTGACACCGGCCTGAACCTGATCGATGCGCTGACGAGTGCGCCGCTGGCAGAACCGAAAATCATGTTCAACTACGCCAGAGCGCGCAGGACGGATTGGGGCAGCGCCTCTAGCACCTGGCAGGCCAGTTCATAGCGCCCAAAGCTGGGCATGAGATACACCCCCTGTACATGGGGCAAGTCCTTGAGCTGCAACAGCAGTTCCTGGGCCATCTTCACCCCTTCCTGGCGGCCATGCGGCCCGGCCAGGCGCATCCGATCCAGCACATCCTCGGTCAGCGTGATGCCGGGCACCTCGTTGTGGAGAAAGCTGGCATGTTTGTGTCCCTGCAAGGGCAACACGCCGATGAGCACCGGCACAGGAAATTCTCCGTAACGCTCCTCGTACAAGGACACAAAGCGCAGCCACGCCTGCGGGTCGAAGATGGGTTGGGTCATGGTGAAGTGCGCGCCGCCGCTCACCTTGCGCTGGAAACGATCCACTTCTTCGCCCAGATTGGGTCGCGTCGGGTCGCACGCCACAGCAATCGTGAACGCGCCGGCCGCTCCCATCTCGCGACCCGCGAGATCCACCCCCTGGTTGTACTTGTTGATGATGCGCACCAGGCCGACGGAATCCACGTCGTAGACTGCGCTGCTCTGTTGCTGGTCCCCCAGGCCAGGCGGGTCGCCGGTGAGGGCCAGAATGTTGCGCACACCCAGCGCATGCGCACCGATGAGGTCGGCCTGTAAGCCCATGAGCGAGCGGTCGCGGGTGGTGAAGTGAACGATGGTCTCCACGCCGACGCGCTGCTGTATCTGCACGCAGAGGGAGAGCGCAGCCATTCGTACACGCGCCATGGGACTGTCGGCCACGTTGACTGCATCGGCGCCAACGCTTTTGGCATAGACCGCGCCTTCGATCTGCTTTTCTGCAGTAAAGCCACGCGGCGGGTCCACCTCCACGCTCACGACAAACTTGCCCGCACGCAGCTTGCGCAAGAGGGGCGTCGCGGCTTCTTCCTGTGCGCCTCCAAAATCGGAGGATGAGGCCACGGTGAGCTTAATCTCTGGCTCCTCGTGGGTCACAACAACCGCCGGCGGTTTTCCTGCGGTCGCCGTCGCCAGATGAGCGTCCAGGCCATTGCGCATGGCGCGGATGTGCATAGGCGTCGTGCCGCAGCAGCCGCCCAACAATCGTACACCCTGGTCGAGAAACTGGGGTGCATAGCGGGCGAAATACTCGGGGCTGGAGGGGAAGTGCCAGCGCCCTTCCACTCGTTCAGGAAAGCCGGCGTTGGGCATGGCTGAAAGGGGCGAGCCGGGCGCGGCCAGGCGCATGGCTTGGACAGTGGCGAGGGTGGGCGCCGGCCCCACCGTGCAATTGACGCCCAGGATGTGCGCGCCAGCTTCCAGCAGCCGTTGCGCCGCAGTGACGGGCGACGCACCATCCAGCGCCAGGCCGTCCTGAGCATACGTCATGGAAGCAACGATGGGCAGGTCGCACACTTCCCGACCTGCGGCCACGGCGATCTCCAGCTCTTCCAGGGAGGCGAAGGTCTCCAGGAGCAACAGGTCTGCGCCAGCCTCCCACAGCACCGCGATTTGCTCGCGAAATGCGGCCCGCGCTTCCTGCTCGCTCACGCTGCCATAGGGCTGCAGGCGTCTGCCCAAGGGACCCACGTCGCCGGCAACGAAGAGGCTGCGCCCGGCGATTTCCCGCGCCTCGCGCGCAAGCCTGACAGCCTTGAAATTGAACTCACGCACATTGTCGGCCAGGCCATGGCCCGCCAGTCGGATACGGTTGGCGCCAAAGCTGTGGCTCTTGAGCACATCGGCGCCGGCGCTGGCATAGGCTTGATGGATCTCGCTGACCCAGCCGGGGCGCATGACCACCAGCTGTTCCAGACACTGCTCGCTGCTGGCGCCGCGCGCATAGAGCATGGTGCCCATGGCGCCGTCGCAGAGAAGGGGTCGTTCGTTGAGTCGTTGTAAGAATGGGTTCATGAGTGGTTCGAGCACAAGTTCGAGTACGAATGCAAGGAATAGGAGATATTTATACCATTGCGGGGAGATATGGGGTAAAATCATGGACAGCGTGCGGTTTGTACGCTCCAAATGAGTGCGAGGTGGAAATGGATCATCTGACGACGCAGCCCCCCGATGCAACGTTCGAGACGCCGGGTGAGACGGCGCTGAGTGCAGAGGCCGCGCTGGTGGCCGTCCAGGTGCAGGAGCTGACCGCCGGCGGGCTGGCGGTGGAGAGGGTGGAAACGCCGACGACCTCTCAGCAGAGCGGGCTGGTCGTTCTCTACGGACGACTGTTGCGCCCCAGCGAGGAACTCTTCCCCCATTGGCTGAAGGAACTCAACCGCCGTGGCTACACCCCCATGCTCCAGCCGGCGCCGGGAGGACATGGTCATGTTGCCCTGCGCATCATCAAGGGCGTAGCGCCCCAGGCTCACCCTCGGGTATGGATCAACATCGTGCTCTTCATACTGACGGTGATCAGCACCCTCTTCGTCGGTTCGCTCTATGGCGACAACGGCCTGGAGATCGAAAGCGCCTGGGACCTGTTGCGCCCGGCGAATCTGCTTACGGGCTGGCCCTTTGCGGCGACGCTGCTGAGCATCCTGGCGGCCCACGAATTCGGCCACTATTTCGCCGCCCGCTACCATCGTGTGGCAGTGACGCTGCCCTACTTCATTCCCATGCCCCTGGGCTTTGGCACGCTGGGCGCCTTCATCCAATTGAAAGAACCCATCTCTGACCGGCGCAAGCTCTTCGACATTGGCGTCGCCGGCCCCCTGGCGGGTCTCGTTCTGGCCGTGCCTTTGCTCTTCCTCGGCCTGAGCACCAGTCCCATGCTCACGCCGCCGCCGGTGGAGGGGGCGATGATCGAGGGCAACAGCATCTTCTACTTTGCCGCCAAGTATCTTGTTTTTGGCAAGGCTTTGCCAAACGCCCTCACGGGCGAGGATGTGATGATGAACCAAGTGACCTTCGCCGCGTGGATCGGCCTGTTGGTCACTGCGCTCAATCTGCTTCCCATCGGTCAGCTCGACGGCGGCCACACGGTCTTCGCCCTCTTTGGCGAGCGCGCCCGCCCCATCAACCTGGCGACGGCTGCATTCATGGCCGTGCTCGCCGTAGCCGGTCTGGAGCCGGTGCAGCGAGTCTTCCCCATGCTGGAGTTAATCGGCTATTCGGGCTGGTTCATCTGGCTGGCGCTCATCTTCTTCGTCATTGGGCCCTTTCACCCGCCGGCCCTGGATGATGTGACAACGCTGGATCGCCGACGGCGCTGGCTGGGCTACCTGGTCATCGTCATTTTCGTGCTCATTTTCACGCCGGTGCCATTACGCCCCTTGTAGACCATTGCGTCGGCGTCCGATGCAGTGCAACATTGAAGGGCGAATGGTTCTGTAGCATGATCTTCTACATCTATTCACCCGTTCTGAAAATTGTGACCCATGACT
The DNA here is from genome assembly GCA_964560495.1 of uncultured Caldilineaceae bacterium. Taxonomy (GTDB): domain Bacteria; phylum Chloroflexota; class Anaerolineae; order Caldilineales; family Caldilineaceae; genus UBA5069. Next base: position 14,235 of record CAZLMM010000032.1, on the reverse strand, counting down.
TGTGACTCGTGACGAGTCATCCGCACTTGCGCTATTTTCATCTGTTTTCATCTGTTATTTGTGTCCGTAGAGACATGTTGCCTGGCGTGTAATACCTGTGGTCAGATTTGGAATCTCTCCCATGAGCGCCAACCCGGTGCGGCTGCACCTGCTCGCCTTGCTTCTGGTTGCGACGCTGCTGCACCTTTGGGGCATCGAGAAGATGCTGCCTGTCATTCCCGACACAGATGAAGGCACGTTCGTCGGCGGCGCGCTGAAGATGCTCACGAGCGGCGAGCTCAACCCTGGCTTTTTCGGACACCCTGGCTCCACCACTGTTTATCCACTCGCCCTATTCTTGCACCTGTGGCGCGCTGCAGTGTGGAGCGGCTCATGGCTGGGCGTCGATTCCGGCCTGGCCGACCATCTGGCGGAGCGTTGGTGGGAATACTATCTCCTGGGGCGCTATCTCTCCACGGCCTACAACCTGGCGGCGCTGCCCCTGGTCTTTCTGATTGGCAGACGCGCCTTCAACCCGACTGTCGGGGTGGCTGGCGCGTGGCTCTGCGTCTTCTACAGCGCAGTGGTCTTCTACGCCCGCATGGTGCGCACCGACACCGCCGGCCTCTTCTGGGGTCTGCTGGCGCTCTATTTCGTCCTGCGGATGCTGAACCGCCCTTCGCTGGGCAACCAACTGCTGGCCGGCGGCGCCATCGGGCTGGCCGCGGCCAGCCGCTACTTTTTGGGCGTCATCGGCGTCGTTCTGCTGCTGGTGGATGGCGTCATCCTTGCGCGGACAGCGCGCGACCCATCTGCCAAGACGCCATGGGCGCGCATGGCCGCCGGGCTATTGATTGCGCCGCTAGTCTTCCTGGCTGCGACGCCCTATCTCGTTCTCGATATGGCGACTGCGTTGGCTGACCTGCGCGCCGAGGCGCGCGTTGTGCACCTGGGCGCCGATGGACTCAGCCCCCTGGGCAACATCGTCTGGTATCTCACCGTGGGAATCCCCGAATCCATCACCTGGCCCCAGTGGGTCGCGGCGTTGGTGGGAATTGGCTTTACTCTGGGGCGGAAGCGGCTCGAAGCAGGGTTGTTGCTGGTCTTCTGCGCCTCCTTTGTTGCGCTCATCAGCCTGTCGGCTCTCCATTGGCACCGTTGGCTCATCCCCACCCTTCCCATTCTGGCGCTTTTTGCAGCCAGCGGCGCCTATGAGCTGATTGGGCTGGCTCGAAGACGTTGGAGTTGGTCGCCGCGCCTGAGCGCCGGTCTTTTTGCCGTGTTGATTGTGCTCATGGCAGTTTGGCCCGCCCAACGACTGATTGTCATCGACATTCGTCAGGCCAATGGGAATACGCGTCTCATCGCCCGTCACTGGATGATGGAAAATCTGCCGACGGGCAGTCGCATCTTGCAAGAAGCCTACGCAGCGCCCCTCGGCGACGCCGGCTTTCAGGTAGTGGAAGGGCGCGCCCTGGTGGATGACCCGGCGTTTGCCCTGGCCGGCTTCGACTACCTGGTCGCCAGCAGCGCCATCTATGACCGGTTTTTCGTTGAGCCGGAACGCTACGCCGCCGAGATCGACTTTTATCGAACTCTCTTCGACCAGGGTAAACTAGTGTACAAAATCGAGCCGACCTACTGGGTGGACGGCCCGACGATCGTGATCCTTGAACCATAGGACAGGGTTTACAACGTGTTCGTCCTGTGAGCCCTGTCCAGATTTTCAACTTTGAGAGCGAAGTCAGCCATGTCAAAACCTCTTTCCATGCAAGAAGTGATCCTGCGGCTCCACGAGTATTGGGCCGCACACGGCTGCACCCTCTGGCAGCCCTACAGCGAAAAGGTGGGCGCCGGCACCATGAACCCGGCGACGGTGCTGCGGGTGCTTGGCCCTGAACCGTGGAACGTGGCCTATGTGGAGCCTTCGTACCGCGCTGACGACGGTCGTTACGCCGAAAACCCCAACCGAATGCAGATGCACCATCAATATCAGGTCATCCTCAAGCCCGACCCGGGCAACCCTCAGGAGCTTTACCTGGGCAGTCTGGCGGCCATCGGTCTCGACCTGACCAGGCACGACATCCGCTTTGTGGAGGACAACTGGGAATCGCCGGCCCTGGGCGCGTGGGGGCTGGGCTGGGAAGTCTGGCTCGACGGCCAGGAAATCACCCAGTTCACTTATTTTCAACAGGCGGGCAGCCTGCCCCTTGACCCGGTGAGCGTGGAGCTCACCTATGGCCTGGACCGCATCGTCATGTATCTACAGGGTAAATCTCAGGTGTGGGACATCGACGTGGATAGCGTCCACACCTTTCGCGAGGTCTTCGCCGACCCGGAGATCGAGCACTGCACCTACAACTTCGAGCTGGCCGACGTGGAACGGCTCAAGCAACTCTACGACATCTATCACGCCGAGGCCGACGCCTGCATCAAGCGCGGCCTGGTTGCGCCGGCCCATGATTACGTCCTGCGCCAGAGCCAGACCTTCAACTTGCTGGACGCGCGGGGAGCGGTGGGCGTCACGGAGCGCGCCAAGTTCTTTGCAGCCATGCGCAGCCAGGCGCGCGCCGTCTCGGAGCTGTATGTGGCCCAGCGCCAGCGATTGGAGTTCCCCTGGTTGAAGGAGCCGAATGGAGGAGCGGGCGTCGAGGCTGCCTCTCACCCGATCACTCCTGTTGCGCCCCAAGCTCCAATCTCGACGCGCCAGTCCTTCCTGCTTGAACTTGGCTCAGAGGAGCTGCCCGCTGGCGATGTCGTGGCCGGCATCGAACAGATCGAGGAGAAGCTGGCTGCGCTGCTCAAGGAGTATCGTCTCGACTACGAGCGTCTCTACGTCACCGGCGCGCCCCGGCGTCTGGTTGCCCATGTATCCGGTCTGGCGCCCATGCAGCCCGATGAGGTGGTGGAGAAGCGCGGCCCGGCCATGGAGCGCGCCTATGACAGCCTGGGGCAGCCCACCAAAGCCGCCGAGGGATTCGCCCGCGGCCAGGGCGTCGCGGTGCGCGATCTGGTGGAGCGCGATGGCTATGTCTACGCAGTCAAGAGTGTGGTTGGGCGCGCCGCGGCCGACGTGCTGCCCGAAGTGTGCCTCAAACTGTGCGAAAGCCTGCGTTGGGGCAAGGCCATGCGCTGGAACAGCAGCGGCGTCGCCTATTCCCGTCCCCTGCGTTGGATCACTGCGCTCTATGGCGCACAGGTCGTTTCCTTTACCTGGGCGGGCGTGACCAGCGGCGCAGTGAGCCGCGGCCCGCGCTTCGCCGACGCGGCTGCGCGCCTGCCGGCCGGCAGCTTCACAACCTTCACCGTCGCCGACGCCGACGCCTATTTCGACGCAGTAAAGGCCCAGGGCATCGTGCTGGATCGCAGCGAGCGGCGGGCGGTCATCGCTGCGCTGACTGCCCAGGCCGCGGCCTCCATCGGCGGCGCAACGCCCGACGAACCGGCGTTGCTGGACGAAGTGACCGACCTGGTGGAAGCGCCCACGGCTGTTCTCGGTCACTTCGAGGAAAAGTATCTGGAGGTGCCGGAGCCGGTGCTCATTGGCGTGATGAAGAAACACCAACGCTATTTCCCCGTGTTCAAAGCGGGCAAGCTGCTGCCCAATTTCATCACCATCGCCAATTCCAACCGGCTGGCTCAACCCGACGTTGTGCGCGCCGGCAACGAGGGCGTCATTCGCGCCCGCTACGCCGACGCGGCTTTCTTTTTTCGCAACGACACGGCGCGCCCCCTGGACAGCTTTACCCCGCGCTTGGCGACGTTGACTTTCCACGCCAAACTCGGCTCCATGCTGGACAAGGTGGAGCGGCTCAAGACGCTGGCGCCGCAGATTGCTCAACGCCTGGGCGCAGACGAGGCGACCTGCGCCACGACGCTGCGCGCAGCCGAACTGTGTAAATCCGACCTGGTAACCTCCATGGTGGTGGAGATGACCAGTCTGCAAGGGATCATGGGTGAAATTTACGCGCTGCGCCAGGGTGAGTCGCCGGAAGTGGCGCGCGCCATCCGCGAGCATTATCTCCCGCGCACCGCCGGCGATGACAACCCTACCTCGCTGGCTGGGCTGGCGCTCTCTCTGGCTGACAAGCTGGACAGTCTGGCGGGTCTCTTCGCTGTTGGCGCACTCCCCACCGGCAGCGCCGATCCCTTTGGCTTACGCCGGGCAGCATTAGGCGTCGTGAACAATCTGTTGGCGGCAAATGTGGATTTCGGCGTGCGGGTTGGATTGGAATTGGCCGCGGCGCTCCAACCGGTCACGGTGAACCAGGAGTCGCTTGCCGAGACCAATGCCTTTGTCGAGCGGCGATTGCAGAGCGTGCTTCAAGAGATGGGTTTGGCCTTCGATGTCGTCGACGCGGCGCTGGCTGCGCGCGGCGACAATCCTGCTGCCGCGGTGCGCGCAGCCAGCGCCCTGGCCGAGGCTGTGCGTCAGCCGTGGTGGGGCGACGCCTTCACCGCCTACGCCCGCTGCGCACGTATCACCCGCAACCTGGCTGAGCGGCTGGCGCTCGACCCGACAGCATACGTGGAAGATGTGGAGCACGCGCTGCACGCGGCATTTGTGGCGGCAAGCGATGCTCTCAACGCCAGCAGCGAGCCGGAGCTGATTCTGGGCGAGCAATTGCGCTCCCTGCACGCGCCGATCAATGCCTATTTCGAGGCTGTGTTGGTCAACGCCGAAGATTCGGCGCTGCGTGGCGCGCGGCTTGCGCTGGTGCAGCAGATCGCCAGCTTGCCGGCCAGCATTGCGGATTTGAGCAAGTTACAAGGGTTTTAGAGGAACTCACAACCAAAGATACGTGTGAGCATTACATAGCGCTGCAACGTTGGATGCTACGGCATGCGGGGCAAGCAATGTGAACCTGAGCGATTTTCCCGTGACCGATGCCACAGTCAACGCCAATGGCGCCAGCGTGCTCCACGTGAATGCGTCTGGCGCGCTGAGTGCAGAGGCCAGCGGCGCCTCAACAGTGCGCTATGGCGGCAGCCCCACACTGGAACAAAGCAACGCAACCGGATCCAGCACAATCTCACCCGAGTAGGCGCCCCGTCGCCAAATGCCGAGCATGACAGTCATCTCCTTCAGTGACTGTCATACTCATTCACCATTTCCGAATGGCTCGTTGCTTGCCTCCACGCGTTGACAGTCCTTCGACGCCTCCACTATACTTGAGTAAATCAAGCGGCCCGCACATCGACCGACACCTGGTTATCGCATTCATCCATGTTTCTTATCATTGGCAACGCGACCGTCGATCTCTTCGTCTCTGGCCTGGAGCGCCTGCCCCAAACCGGCGGCGACGAATTCACCGTCGCCAGCCTTGCCTTTGTGCATGAACCGCTGACCATGCTCGTGGGCGGCAATGCGGCCATCTGCGCATTTGCTCTGGCCCGGCTGGGCGCGCAATCCGCGATCGGCGCGGCGATCGGCGTCGATCCGCTGGGCGATTTCGTGGCCGATAGGCTGGCGAGCGCGGGTGTAGACATGCGCGGGCTGCATCGCTGCCACGGGCGCGCCACGGCGACCACGGTGGTTGTCACCGATGGCAGCCGCAACCGCCTCGCCTTTCACCATCTGGGCGCAACCGATTGCTACACGCCCGAACAACTTCCCGTTGAGCGACTGGCTCAGGCCAATGTGTTGCTTCTCGCCAGCTATCCCATGATGGCGCGCTGGCGACCCCACGGCTTCGCCGCCACGCTGCGGCGCGCTCGCCAGGCTGGCGTACTCACGGCGCTGGATATCGGCCCTGCCATCGGCGCGCCAACAGTCCTGAATGAACTGCTTCCCCTGCTGCCCGATGTGGACTATTTCTTGTGCAATGAGCACGAGTTGGCGGTCTGCACCGGCGTAGCGGAGATCGAGCACGGAATGGAGATGATCCTGGAGGCAGGGGCCGGCTGCGCGGCGATCAAGCGCGGCAGGTTGGGCGCGGTTGCGCGTCGGCAAGGCAGTCCCTCCGTCCATGCACCGGGCTTTGCTGTAGATGCACGCTTCACCGTGGGCGCAGGCGACACCTTCGACGCCGGCTTTCTCTACGCCATCCACCAGGGACGCGACCTGGCCGATGCGCTACGTTTTGCCAATGCCACGGCTGCGCTGGTTGTCTCGGCGGCGCAGGGCGCGTTGGGCGCGCCGACGCTGACCGAGGTGGAAACCTTTCTAGTGATGAATGGTAAACGGTGAATGGTGAATGATTCAGGTTCGTAGGTCACGCTTGTAGCGTGACAAGCTCTGCTTTGCATGACGAGGTGACGTTTTGTCTGCCCATGAATTTCTGACGCAAATCGCTGGCCTGGTCGAACGCATCCATGTCACCCAGCTCGACGCCATCCGCGCCGGCGCTGGCGTCATCGCCGATTCGATTGCCGCTGGACGCATGGCGCATCTCTTTGGGGCCGGACATTCGGCCCTGCCGGTCATGGAAGCCTTCCCCCGCATCGGCGGAATCGTCGGCTTTCACCCCATCATCGAGTTGCCGCTCTCCTTCAACGGCCAGGTCATCGGCCAGATGGGGATGCGCCAGACCTCCTTCCTGGAGAAGACGCCGGGCTACGCTGGGCAGATTCTGGCCAATTATCAGACTGCCTCGGCCGACTGCCTGATCGTTTTCTCTCACTCAGGCATCAATGCCCTACCGGTGGAAATGGCCGTGGAGGGACGGCAACGGGGCATGAAGGTGATCGTCGTAACCTCCCTGGCCCACTCGCTGGCGCAGGCGGCGCCTCATCCGGCAGGACGACTGTGCGAAAACGCCGATGTGGTCATCGACAACTGCGCGCCCGAAGGCGACGCCCTGGTGCAGGTCGCCGGCGTCGCCTACAAAGTGGCGAGCGCATCGACCATTGCCGCGTGTATCATCGTCGATGCATTGGTGGCCGAAACAGTCAGCCAGCTCGCCAGCCGCGGGGTGGAGCCGTTGGTCTATCCCAGTCACAATGTGGCCGCCGACGCCGCGACAGAGGCGAAAGCTCTCGAACAGGAAGAACGCGTACTACATGCTTATCGAGAATTACAGCGCAAGGTGTGAAAGGAACGAAGGATGGAATGGACATTCGAGGTCGTTGCAAAGTTTGCTGAAATCACCGAAGGCCCCGCCTGGGATGGAACAGGTCTGCTCTTCACCAATATCCCCAACAGCCGCATCATGCGCTATGACCCGGTTTCGGGCGACGTAACCGAATATCGCACCGGGACGAATCAGGCCAACGGCCTTATGCTCGACAAGGCGGGCCGACTCTACGGCTGTGAAGGGGGTGGTCGCCGCGTGGTGCGCTATGAGCCGGACGGCTCGACAACGGTGCTGTGCGACCGTTATCGAGGCAAGCGGCTCAACAGCCCCAATGATCTGGCGATTGACGCCCAGGGGCGCATCTGGTTTACCGACCCGCGCTATGGCGCGCATCGCGCCGACATGGAACTGGGCCATGAATCGGTCTATCGCCTGGATCCCCAGGATGATGGCGCATGGAAGGTGACGCGCATGACCTTCGACACCACCTGTCCCAACGGGCTGCTTGTCTCCCCCGACTGCCGCACCCTGTATGTGGCCGAGAGCAAATATGGCGTGGGAGAAAAGCGTGAACTGCGGGCCTATCCGATCCAGGCAGATGGCTCATTGGGCAAGGCGCAGGTGCTCCACAATTTCTATCCCCACCGAGGCATCGACGGCATGTGTTTCGACGCAGAGGGCAACATTGTCGCCACCGCTGGCTGGGGACAGAGCGGCCCTGGTGGCATGATCTACGTCTTTGCGCCCAATGGCCGCGTCCTCGCAACCCATCCCACGCCAGCGCAGCAGCCCACCAATTGCACTTTTGGCGATGCAGACCTCTGCACTCTCTATGTCACCTCTATCGAAGGGTTGGTCATGCGGGCGCGCACCAATCTCCAAGGGCGGATGCCAGCGGACAATTGAAGGCCGGGTGGGTGCGATTAAGAATCGCACCCACCGTCCCCAGTAGCGTCAGGAGCCTATTCTATCTTGACCGGCGTCAATCTCCAGACGTCATGTGCATACTCACGGATGGTGCGGTCCGATGAGAAAAAGCCGCAGCGCGCCGAGTTCAGAATCGACATGCGCGTCCACTGGTCTTGGTTGCCATAGGCTCGATCCACCTGATCCTGGCAGTCGAGATAGGGCTGAAAATCCGCCAACACCAGATATTCATCGTGGTTCAGCAGCGCCTCGGTCAGCGGGCGGAATAGCCCTGGGTTGTTCCTGGAAAAGACGCCCGAAGCGATTGCGTCGAGGACACGTTTGAGAACGCCGTTGGCGTTGTAGTAGGCGCGCGGATGATAGCCGCGCGCCTTTAGCTCGAAGACTTCCGCCGCGTCGAGGCCAAAGAGGAAGAAATTCTCCGGCCCCACCAGTTCACGGATTTCGATGTTGGCGCCATCCAGCGTGCCAATGGTCAACGCGCCGTTGAGGGCGAACTTCATGTTGCCCGTCCCAGAGGCCTCCTTGCCGGCCATGGAAATCTGCTCAGAAAGGTCAGCGCCCGGATAGATGATCTGCCCCATGGTCACGTTGAAGTTAGCCGGGAAGACGACGCGTAGCCGCCCAGCCACAATGGGGTCGTTGTTGACAACCTCGGCCACGCTGTTGATGAGTTTGATGATGAGCTTGGCTGTGGCGTAGCCTGAAGCGGATTTAGCGCCAAAGAGGAAAGTGCGAGGCGCGATCTCCAGGGCTGGGTTGTCGAGCAATCGCTGATAGAGCGCCACGATGTGGAAAATCTTGAGCATCTGACGCTTGTATTCGTGCAAACGCTTGACCATGACATCCATGATGGCGGCGGGGTTCACCGCGACGCCTGTACTCTGTCGTACAAAAGCGGCCAGGTCTTGCTTGTTGCGCTCTTTGATGACGCGCCATTCAGCACGGAAGTCGGGATCATCCACATGCGCCTCTAGCTCGCGCAGGCGTTCCATGTCATTGACCCAGCCGTCGCCAATCCGCGCTGTGATGAGATTGCACAGGCGGGGATTGGCGAGTTTCATGAAGCGCCGCGGGCTGACGCCGTTGGTCTTGTTCTGAAAACGCTCTGGATACATGTTGCCAAAATCGGCCAACGTCTGTTGGCGCAGCAGCTGGGAGTGTAGCTCGGCCACGCCGTTGACCGCAAAGCTGCCCACAGTTGCCAGGTGGGCCATACGCACCTGGCGCGTGGCGCCCTCTTCGATGAGCGACATGCGCGCCACGCGGCCATTGTCGCCCGGATAGCGAGCGCGCACATCATCCAGAAAAACCTGGTTGATCTCGTAGATGATTTCAAGGTGACGGGGCAGCAGATACTCGAAGAGGCTGACAGGCCACTTTTCCAGCGCTTCGGGGAGAAGCGTGTGGCAAGTGTAGGCAAAAGTCGCCTGGGTGATGCGCCAGGCTTGCTCCCAATCCAAGCCTTCCTCGTCCATGAGGATGCGCATGAGCTCGGGGATGGCGATGACAGGATGGGTGTCGTTGAGTTGGATGGCAGCCTTTTGTGAGAAGGTGTTCCAATCATTGTTGCGCAGACGAAAACGACGAATGATGTCGCGCAGCGAGCAAGCCACAAAGAAGTACTGCTGGCGCAATCGCAGTTCGCGACCTTGCGGCAGCATGTCGTTGGGATAGAGCACTTTGCTGATGTTCTCTGAATAGATCTTCTGCTCCACAGCCTGGGCATAGTTGCCCGTATCGAACATCTGGAAGTCGAACTCCTCGGCGGCGCGGGCGCGCCAGAGGCGCAGGATGTTGACCGTCGTGGTGCCATAGCCCGGCGCCAGCGTGGTGCACGGCTCGCCCAGCACCTTTTGCACCGGCAGCCAGCGCACGCGTGTGCGCCCCCGCTCATCGGTGTAGCGTTCAGTGTGACCGCCAAAGCCGACCTCGATCATGTCGTCCGGCTGGATGAACTCCCAGGGGTTGCCGCGCAGCAGCCAGGTGTCGGGCTGCTCCACCTGCCAGCCGTCCATAAAGGTTTGGCGAAAGATGCCAAACTCGTATCGAATGCCGTAGCCCACGGCGGGGAGATCGAGCGTAGCCAGAGAATCGACAAAACATGCGGCCAACCGTCCCAAGCCGCCATTGCCCAGGCCTGGCTCGGATTCCATCTCGATGACCTCATCAAGGTTCATCCCCACCTTGGCAAGCGCGGCGCGCGCAACTTCGGTCAGGTCGGTGTAAAGAAGGTTCTGGGGCAATTGTTTCCCCAACATATATTCGGCGGAAAGATAGTAGGCAAATTTGGGATTGGCGGCATAGTGCGCCTCGGTCGTTTTGCGCCAGCGGTCAATCAACTGGTCGCGCACCGCTAACGAAAGCGCCATATAGATATCGTGCTTGCTGGCCGACTGGACCGCCTTGCCCAATGAGTGGTAGAGATGGTCGGCGATAGCCTGGCGCAATGACTCAGAGGTCACAGATGCAGCAGCCCCGGTGATTTGTGATTGTGGTGTGGTGTTCATGATAGGATATGTTTGTCCAGGATATTTGGATCAGATACAGCGTGAATTGCAGACGAACGACTTGCCCAATGGGAAGCCAGCGACGCTTTCTGCACGATCAACGCAAGCGTCACGGTTTGAGTGTAGCACCATCGCCGCGCAGACGCCAAGCCGCCGCGCCGATGGGGTGGCTCTGGCGCACGGGGCAAACTTCTGGACCGAAGCTCACAAATGGACCGAAGAACACGAAAAGGCGTCGTCGCCAGGCATGACGAACAATGTAGGAACAAGGCATGGGTATTCTGTTGGAGTGAACTCGACTATATGCGTTGAGCATTCACCGTTATCAATTCACTATTCATCATTTTTCATTCTTCATTGGAGGAATATGCAGCCACGAGAACGCTTTATCGCTGCGCTCGAACGCCGCCCCATCACGGGTCTCGTTCCCCATTTCGAGCTTGTCTTTTTCCTAACGATGGAAGCCTTTGGCAAGGTTCATCCTTCACATCGCTACTACAACCAGTGGTTGCAGATGGAGGAAAAGGAGCGAGAGCTGCACCGTCGCGACATGGCGGACATCTACATCGCCACCGCCGAACGCTTCGGCCACAGCGCCATCTTCATCCACCCGAACCCAGACACAGTCGAGGAGACAATCCGCCTGGTGGATATCATCCGTGAGAAGACGGGCGACCGCTTTTTCATCATGCGCCACGGCGACGCCACCTTCAGCATCCCTAGCGGCGGCGAGATGATGCCCTTTGTGGAGCGCATGGCCGACGAGCCGGAGAAACTGCTGACAGAGGCGCAGCAGCGAGTCGATGACGCCATTCGCCGCTCAGAACAATACGAGCGGCATGGCGGGCTGGATGGCTACGCGCTCTGCGCCGACTACTGCTTCAACACGGGGCCATTTCTCAGCCCGCCGCGTTTCGCCCAGTTCATCACTCCCTTCCTGGCGCAGATCACAAGAGCCTATCGCGACATGGGCTTCTATGTCATCAAGCACACCGATGGCAACATCATGCCCGTCATCGACCAGCTCGTCTCCACCAATCCCCACGCGCTCCACTCCCTGGATCCCCAGGCGAACGTGGACATCGCCGAAGTGAAGCGACGTTACGGCCATCAGCTTTGTCTCTGCGGCAACGTCAACTGCGGGATGCTCGACACGGGCACAGACGAAGAAGTCATCGAGTCGGCCCGCTATTCTCTGCGCAGCGGGATGCCCGGCGGCGGCTACATCTTTTGCACGAGCAACTGCATCTACACCGGGATGCGCCTCTCGCGTTACGAGCTGATGCTGGACGTATGGCGGCGCGAAGGCGTTTATGAGTAGAAGGGAGCAAAGCCATGCAAGCAAAACTCAGCGGGAAAGAACGGGTGAACCTGGCGCTGCGCCACCGGGAAGCCGACCGCATCCCGCGCACCGACTCATTCTGGCCCGAAACGATCCCCATGTGGCTGCAACAAGGCTTCAAACCGGGCGACGATGTGGCGGATCTCTTCGATTTCGACATCATGGGCGGCGGCTGGGTTTCCCATGAGGCGCGCCCCGGCTATCTGGAAACCATCGAGGAGACCGACGACTGGTGGACCCGACGCGACGGCAACGGCGCCATCCTGCGCTATTGGAAGCACAAGAGCGGTACGCCCGAACATGTTGACTTTGGCGTACAGACCCATGACCAGTGGCGGGCGCACAAAGCCGCCATGTTGGCCGCGCCGCCCGGCTCACGCGTTGATACGTTCACCGCGCTGCGCCGCATGTATGAGGCTCGCGCCAAAGGCCGTTGGTTCTGCTGGACCGGCGTCGAGGCTTATGAAACGGCCAAAGATGTCTTCGGTCATGTCAATCTCTCCATCGTCATGGCCGAAGACCCGGACTGGGCCTGGGACATCTTCGACACAGAGGCGACGATTGCCATCTCTGTGCTCAACCATCTGGAACGCAGTGGGGTAAACTTTGATGGCGGCTGGGTCTACGGCGACATCGCTTACAATCACGCACCTTTCTTCTCCCCGCGCATGTATCGCGAGTTGCTCAAACCGGCCCACGCCCGTCAGATCGCCTGGTTCAAGGAACGCGACCTGCCGGTCATCTACCACACCGACGGCGACTTTCATCTCATCATTCCCGACCTTATCGAGATCGGGGTGGACTGCTTCCAGCCGCTGGAGGCCAAAGCCCACATGGATGTGCGTACGCTCAAGCCGCTTTATGGCGAAACCGCGTCCTGGATGGGCAATATCGACATTATGACCCTCATCACTAACGACCGCGAGCGCATCGAGACCGAGGTCGCCGCCAAGATTCCCCTGGCCAAACGGGGCGGCGGCTACATCTATCACAGCGATCACTCCATCGCGCCCGGCGTGCGCTGGGAGACCTATCAATTTCTCATGGCGTTGGTGGAAAAGTATGGGAGATACGATTCATGAGCGAACTGGAGCTGCTCTACAAGCCGGATGCGGCGCAAGCGTGCGCCCGTATGGAAGCCTGGTGGGAAAAAGAGATCATCGACCGACCCGCCATTCTGCTGACCGCGCCCAGGGCGAATCTTCAATTGCTGCCGCAGAAGAGTCACTCATCGCTGGCAAACCGCTGGATGGATGTGGAATACACCGTGGAGCGCGCAGCGGTCGCGATTGCCAACACCTATTGGGCAGGAGACGGCCTGCCCATGTTCTGGCCCAACCTGGGGCCGGAGGTGCTTTCAGCGTGCATGGGCGCGCCCCTCACCTTTGGCGAAACCACCTCGTGGACGACGCCCACCCTCCACAATTGGGATGACACCCCCAGGCTGTGCATCGACCCAGAGAGCGTCTATCTGCGCACCCTCGAAGCCATGCTGCGCCTGGGGCTGGAGATGGGGCGCGGCAAGTTCGTCGTCGGGCTGACCGACATTCACCCCGGCGGCGACCTGGCCGCATCGTTTCGTGACCCGCAGCAGCTTTGCGTCGATCTGCTGGACGAGCCGGAACGCGTCCACCGACTCAACCGGCAGCTCTATCCCGCCTTCTTCCAGTTCTATGAGCTACAGCGGCGCCTTCTGTTGGAGGCAGGACAGACGCTCACTACAGCCTGGCTGCCCCTCTACGTGACCAGCGGGCGTTACTACATCCCATCCAACGATTTCTCCATCATGATCTCCACGGAGATGTTCCGCGAGTTCTTTCTCCCCGAGCTCCTGGCCGAGATCGCCTGGCTCGACCGTTCCATCTACCATCTGGATGGGCCGGGCGCGCTGCGCCATTTGGAGACGCTTCTGGACATCCCCAAACTCGACGCCATCCAGTTCGTTTATGGCGACGGCGCCAAACCGGCCGCGCGCTGGATTCACATCTATCAGCGCATCCAGAACGCAGGCAAGAACCTGCACATCACCATCGAACCTCATGAAGTCGATTTCTTCATGGAGCACTTGCGCCCCCAGGGCGTCATGCTCCAAACGGAAGCGCGCTCCGTGGAAGAAGCCGACGCCATTTTGGGGAAGATAGTGCGCTGGACATAGATGGCGGCAACGGTTGACCTCCGCGAAGATTTGACAGACGTGGGGCATCCCAAGTACCTTCGATGAAGTCGCCGTCCCCTACAGCGCCGAGGGACTGCGCGTCATCGTTGGCGTCACCCACATTGGCGACAACAGCAAGGCGCGCCGCGAATTGGGCTGTGCGCCCTGCCCTCTCAAGGATGGGCCGGCGGAGACTCTGCGCCGCGCGATGAATTTGCTCCCTAGAAACTCTCGCCGGCACGTAGATGCTTTACTGCGTAGATGCTTCACTGCGTAGATGCTTCACTGCGTAGATGCTTCACTGCG
>CAZLMM010000031.1:0-63957 GCA_964560495.1 uncultured Caldilineaceae bacterium | reverse complement strand
CCACGGTTACGCCGACGCCGACCAACACGGCGACTATTACGCCAACGCCAACGAATACGGCCACGGTTACGCCAACGCCAACTGTGACCTATACACCGTCTCTGACGCCAACACCGACAAATACTGCAACGATCACCCCGACGCCCACACCGACGAATACGCGTATCGTCTTCTCCACACCCACCAACACAGCGACCGGAACGCCGACGCCAACGAACACGGTCACGCCGACGATCACACCAACGGCGACCAACACGGCAACGGTGACGCCCACGAACACGCCGACGAATACGAGTACGGCCACGCCGACGCCGACTGTGAGTGCGACGGCGATCAGCACGCCGACGGCGACGAGTACCGCGGCGAACACACCAGCTGCGACCCCGACAAATACAACTATCGTCACAGCAACGCCGACTGCGACTGCTACATCAACGCCTGAATCAACCGTGTCTAGCCAGCAAACATCTGGACAGACGATTTACCTGCCGTTGATCATGCGCTAATCAACGCCGCCCATCCTTCGTCGTTTATTGTGGGTGTTCTGGTTGATAGAGAACGCAACATCGTGAAAACAAGACGCCGCCTGTACAGGCAGCGTCTTGTTTCCTTACTGATTTCTAGGTTAATACGGAATGTTCGCAGTCATCTTTCCAGGAAGCTCCAAAGCTTCCTGGAAAGATGACTGCTTAACCTAAACTGCGGTTGCTTTGAAACCAGGAGTTTTTACAGTTCAAAAACTCCTGGTTTCAAACAGAGCGAAGTATAAAGGTCATTAGATGTTGGTTCGATGTGAGGCAGATTCGGTTGTCGCAAGTGATTTGTAAGAACAAAAGACGGGGTAGAATCACGATTCCGGCTCGGCCAGCAACGCCTGAATAATCGCTTCCGTATACTCGTACTGTCCTTCGCCGATCTTCACCGCTCGAAGATCACCCCGTTTGTCAATGAGATACATGGCCGGCCAATAACGATTAGCGAAGGAGCGCCAGATGATTTTGTCGTTGTCGAGGACCACCGGCCAGGTCACGCCTAACTTTCTGACGGCCTCCTGAACGTTCTCCAAGTCGGACTCATAGGCGAATTCTGGCGTGTGCACGCCAATGATCTCCAGACCTTGCCCACTGTACTTTTCATACCATCCCCTCACCGAGGGAATCACATTGCGGCAGTTGATTCAGCCATAGGTCCAGAATTCAACAATGACGACCTTGCCGCGCAGGTCGGCAAGGCGCAAAGGCTGGGAATTGAGCCACGTTTCGTTGGTCAATTCGGGCGCAGGGCCGCGGCTGGGAAACTGCGCCAGCAGGGCCTGCGCTTCTGGGGAGAGAGCTCCGCTCTCTTTGGGCAACGAAAGCGGGGCAGTCTGTGGCGGCTGCGGTCCGCCCCCAATCGCCCGATGAGGTGGGGTCTGCAACGGCGCCGCGCATGCGCTCAGCACAACGATGACCAATAACAAGCCGCTGCGCCACAACAATTGGGACAAAGTGCACCTCCTGTATCTGTAAATACCGACAAAGGAAGAAGACGATCCTATCGCTTCCACTCTATCACGATTACCACAGGAATGAATTATGGGAAGGTTACAGGAGGATTACGCTCGCGCGTCAGGATGTGCGATAGTCAAAAATGACCTTGATAGCGCCGGTGCGCTTGTCCGTCGCCGTGGTGATTGCTTCCTGCCATTTTTCGATGGGGAAGCGGTGGGTAATGAGTCCCTCGGTGGTCAACTTGCCTTCCAACAGCAGATCGACCGTCAGATCGAAGGTGCTCTGTTTTGTCCCCTGCCATTCCTCCATGCCGTGGGCGTACAGGCCAATCAGGTCGACTTCTTGATACCAAACCGGCGTGAGATCAACCTTCATCAATTCCAGGCAAACGCCCGCCAGCACCACCGCGCCCCGAGCTCGCGCCCAACGCAGGCTATCCTGCACCGTGGTCGCCGATCCTACGCAGTCGAAGACGATATCGAAGCCGCCCAGGAGCATCCCTTTGTTGAGCACATCTTTGTACAGTTTGGCGCCGGTGGCCGCGGCCACTGCTTCGTAAGGAGGTTCGCGCCCGATGATCTCATTTGCGCCGAGCCTGCGCGCCATCTCTGCCTGTTGGGGATAACGCGCCATGGCTGTGATGCGACATTCTGGCGAGAGCGCCCGCAGCGCCTGGATCACTGTCAATCCGATGATGCCGCTGCCCACGACGAGCACGTGGTCGCTCGCGTTCGGCAGCCGGCGCAACGCTGTGCGCACGCCCACGGAAAGCGGCTCGACCATCATGGCAACTTCATCATCTAGCTCGTCTGGAAGCCTGTAGACCTCTGTCTCGTGAGCAGTGTAGCCGTCGCCCCAACCGCCGCCGACGCCCTGCGGCCCTTTGCCCAGCGAGGCATTTTCGCAGAGCGGGTGATTGCCTGCTTGACAGTGACGACAGGGTGGGTCGATCTCCTGGCTGAGGCAGGTGGGTCCCTCGAAGCGCGTGTCCATCAATACCCGATCGCCCACTTTCAGCTTCGTCACGCCAGGACCGATCTCTGTCACCACACCCAGTACTTCGTGGCCCAGGTAGAAACGTTGATTGCCGGGGAGCGCCGCCGGCCCGATGCGCGGGTCGCCCTCCACAAAA
Organism: uncultured Caldilineaceae bacterium; assembly: GCA_964560495.1. Taxonomy (GTDB): domain Bacteria; phylum Chloroflexota; class Anaerolineae; order Caldilineales; family Caldilineaceae; genus UBA5069. The sequence continues at coordinate 61,335 of CAZLMM010000031.1, read as the reverse complement.
AGCAGATGCAGGTCGCTGGCGCAGATGCCGCACAGCAGGTTCCGAACGCGCACCCAGCGTGGGCCGGGCAGCGGCGGTTCGGGGAGATCATCGAAGCGGCTGGGTGACAGTCGGGAATAGACAACGCCGGGCCAGATCGGTCGCAACGCCTTTGTCAACAGAAACTTGGGAATGTTTTTTTCGAAGTAGATTGTGCGCATGACGCACTCCGAAAGGCAGGCAGCAGGTTACACTCTTGGTCGCCTGCACAACTATGCCTCGTCAGTCGTGAATTGTCAACACGAATCGCGCACGAGAGAAAGAATTCAGAAGCGATATTAATCTCCCCTTAATCATGTGGTGGAATACTAAATCTCACTGCGCATTCGCAATGAACAATCTGTCTTGGATTTGTGTGCCTGTCAAACCGCGATGACTTGTCATGACCTGGAAGGGAGGATCTCATGAAACACCTGATTATGCTCTGTTCGGGGATGGTGGCGCTCGTTCTTGCGACTTCCTGTCAACCGATCCAACCCATGGCGGATCGGCTCACTGAAGTTGGCTCTGTCGCTCTCACTGAAGCCATCGATATTTCTGAACCGGAACTTCTGTCGGAGATACCGATCGTTCATGCTGCGCTGGAAACGCAGCCGATCTGGGATACAGAGGATGAGCTGCCGACCGACGCCCGCTTTGGCGACGCAGACGACCCCGCCATCTGGCTGCATCCAACCGATCCCAATTTAAGCATCGTCGTAGCTGCCCTCAAGGAAGGTGGGCTGGATGTCTATGACCTGGATGGCGCCCTGCTCCAGGAGCTTCAGCCAGATGGGGTTCGCTACAACAATGTGGACATCATCTATGGTTTTCTCCTCGGCGATCAGGAAAGCGATCTGATCGTAGCCACCGATCGCTATGGCGACCGCCTGGCGATTTTCCGCGTGGATCCCCACACTCGCCAATTGACCGATGTCACAGACCCCAACAATCCAATGCTCTTCACCCCTGAAGGACAGGAGTCGGATGGCGAGACCACGGCCTACGGCATCGCCCTCTACCGCAGTCCCCAAAGCGGGAAGTTCTACGCATTTGCCAATCGCCGAGACACGGGCGAACTGGCGCAATGGGAGTTGCTTGACAATGGGCAGGGGCAAACAGCCATTCGCCGCGTGCGCGACTTGAGCCTGCCGATTCCCGAGGGGGGCGAGCCAGAAGACGCGCAGACCGAGGGCATGGTGGTCGACGAAGAAATGGGCGTGCTCTACGTGGGCCAAGAAGATGTAGGCGTGTGGCAGTTCGACGCCGAGCCAGACGGAAGCAGTGAAGGCGCGCTGATTCACGCTGTTCGCCCTCAAGGTGAAATTCTGGAACCAGATGTCGAAGGGTTGACAATCTACTATGGCCCAGACGGGCGCGGCTATCTTCTCGTCTCAAGCCAGGGTGACAACACCTTCGCCGTTTTTGATCGCGAGGGCGACCATGCCTACCTGGGCAGCTTCCAGATCGGCGCGATGGGCGAAGTGGATGGCGTGCAGGAAAGTGACGGGGCGATGGTACTCAATGTTGCCCTGGGGGATCTCTTCCCCAATGGCCTCCTCGTCGTGCAGGATGGGTTCAATTTGCCAGCATTTATGGTGGAAGACGACGGCGAACTGGAGAACGTTGTCACCAACTTCAAATATGTTGATTGGGCGGAAGTGGCAAACGCCTTCGACCCGCCGCTCCTCATCGATACAGTTTCCTATCACCCGCGCAGATAGTCAGATTTGCTGGGTTCACCGGATCGTGGCTCAAAGCAAGCCATCCAGGAAGCTCCGAGCTTCCTGGATGGCTAATTGGGGCGAGTCAATTCGGCAAAATCAGGCTGCTCCTGGCATCTCAATTTCCCCGGATGGACTTATTCTTTCGCGCCATGTGCGACTTGGCGATCTCGACGCTCACCGCCGCGTCGCGGCCATAGGCGTCGGCGCCGACCTCGCGGGCAAAGTTTTCCGTCACCGGCGCGCCGCCCACCATGACGTAAATCTGGTCGCGGATGCCCTCTTCGCCCAGCGCGTCCACCACCACCTTCATGTAGGGCATGGTCGTCGTGAGCAGCGCGCTCATGCCGATGATGTCGGGTTTGTGCTCTTTGATGGCGGCCAGAAACTTGTCTGCGTCGCAGTTGATGCCCAGGTTGATCACCTCGAAGCCGGCGCCCTCCATCATCATGGCCACCAGGTTCTTGCCGATGTCGTGGATGTCGCCTTTGACAGTACCGACCACCATGGTGCCGATGCGCGGCGCGCCTGTCTCGGTGAGCAGCGGGCGCAGAATCTCCATGCCGGCCTTCATGGCGTTGGCGGCCATGAGCACCTCTGGCACGAAGAGGATGCCGTCGCGGAAATCGACGCCCACGATGTCCATGCCAGCGACCAGGCCCTGGTCGAGCACTTCCTGCGGCGATTGGCCCCGCGCCAGCGCCTCACGCACCTGATGGGGAATCTCTTCTCTGACGCCGTCGTATAGATCATCCTGCATTTGCAGATAGAGTTCTTCGAGATCGAGTTCTTTGTAGCTCATGGACTTGGCTCCAAAACAAATGGTGAGCGAGTGACTGAACCGCCATTATAGCAGAAATGGGGTGCGCTGCTACAACGAGGGAGGACGGATGATCGGATTCTTGACAAACCCGCGGCCTTCGGCTACCTTTCCGGGTATGCCCACTGTTCATCGTCAAAACCCGTTCACAGAGAGATGACGCACCCTGTACATCCTGTATATCCTGTCATTCTGTCCAACAAGAAGGCTGCGATCTCATTCGTAGACGCAGGGGAGAGATGAGGATTGGACGCGCTCGGTTGGATTCACGTGATCTTTGGCCTGGTCGCGCTGGCGGCGGGGACAGCCATCGTCTTTAGCGCCAAGGGTACGCGCTGGCATCGCACCTTCGGCCACATTTACCTGACCACCATGCTCGGCCTGAACATCACTGCGCTCTTCATCTATAACCTCTTTGGCATCTTCGGCCCGTTTCACTGGATGGCGCTGGCCAGCCTGATCACGTTGGCCGGCGGGATGGCGGCGGTTCTCATGCGCCGCCCCCGCGGGCGCTGGCTGACATGGCACGCCGGGTTCATGTCCGGTTCCTATGTGGGGTTGATCGCCGCCGCTGCATCAGAAGTGACCAGCCGCATCCCCGGCGGCGGAGCCGGGTTCTCCGCCGCCGCCACAGCCATCACCTCTGTCGTGATCATCAGCGTGGGGGGCTATCTCATTCTGCGTTATCTGCCGCGCACGTTGGGGCGCGTCCGCGTCTCGTCGCGCTGAGGTGAACATCGCTCATTTGCGCCTCGGTACAATGAAGAGGATTGTATAGAAACTCAGCCCTCGTATTACCAATCCGCCACACTGCCGTCGCTTTCGTGGAACCATTCGCCGCCCAACTCTTCGGTGATTTGGCTCTGCCTGGCGGCTTCGCGTTCGTCAACCTCAAACCCAAGTCCAGGCGCGCTCGGCAACCCAATGTAGCCGTCCACCACCTGCCATTCCTCTTGGACGATGCCGGTGAGCCAGTCAGGGCCGACGCTCTCTTGAATCAGAAAGTTGGGAATGGCAGCGTCAACATGCAGACATGCGCTCAGGGCAACCGGGCCAATTGCACAGTGGGGCATCATGTGCACGTAGTAGACTTCGGCCATGTTGGCGATTCTTCTCAGTTCGCTGACGCCCCCGGCGTGCGCAGCATCAGGCTGAATGTAAGCGGCGGCCTGTTTCTCGAAGACCTGACGGAACTCCCATCGGCTGAGCAGACGCTCGCCCGTGGCAATCGGGCAGGGCGCATGGTCGGTCACCCATTTGAGCGCGTCGACGTTCTCCTGCGGCACAGGCTCCTCGACGAACATCGGGCGCATTCCCTTTAGTTCGTGGCAGATTTCCACAGCCAGGGCAGGCGTCATCTTGCCGTGAAAGTCAAACGCCAATTCCACATCCGAGCCAACCCATTCGCGCATGGTATAGGCGCATTTGACGAAGCGGTCGATCACGGCCGGCGGCTCGTGGCCGCGCCATTTCCCTGGCGGCCCGGACTTGAAAGCGGTGTAACCTTTCTGCTGAAGAAGATCGAGCCGCTCTTTGGCTCTCCTTAATCCTTCGTCGCTCAGGTCGTGTACACCCCAATGAGCGTAGACGCGGATGCGGTCGCGTGTTGGCCCTCCCAGCAACCCATGGACCGGCGCGCCATAGTGCTTGCCTGCAATATCCCACAGCGCCTGGTCGATGCCCGACAGCGCAGACATGAGCACATTGCCGCCGCGGAAGAAGGCTGAACGATAGATGTGCTGCCAATGATGTTCGATCCGCAGTGGGTCCTTGCCGATCAGATAGTCGGCGAGTTCCTCGACCGCAGCAATCGTGCTCTTTGGCTTGCCTTCCAACGTTGTTTCTCCCCAACCCACCAGCCCGTTGTCAGTAGTGATTTTGACCAGCCGCATACGTGGCCGGGGAAAGAATTGCTCGATAGCTACAATTTGCATGACAAGGCTCCAAGGCAACCAGGTTGAACGTTGATAGGCAGATTCCTAAAACAACCCCACCACCCGCCCGGTCTCGAAGTCGATGTCCACCCGTTCGGCTGCCGGGTGGCCGGGCAGACCGGGCATGGTGCGCATCTCGCCCACCAGGGGATAGATGAAGCCGGCGCCCACGCTGGCGCGCACCTCGCGGATGGGCAGGCTGAAGCCGCTGGGCGCGCCCTTGCGCGCGGGATCAGAGGTCAGGCTCAGGTGCGTCTTGGCCATGCAGATGGGCAGATTGCCAAAGCCGCTCTTCTCGTACTGCTTGATCTGACCGTCCGCTTTGGCCTCGAAGACGACATCGCCCGCACCGTAAATCTCCCGCGCGATGGTCTCGATCTTGCTCTTGATGGGCTGGTTCACATCGTAGAGGAACCTGAACTCGGTCGGCTCCTCGGCGGCTTCCACCACCACACGCGCCAGGTCGGTCGCGCCGGCGCCGCCTTCGGCCCAGTGATTGGCCAATGCGCAGCGTGCGCCCATCTCGCTTGCCACGGCAAAGATGGCCTCGATCTCGCTCTGTGAATCCGTGGCGAAGTGATTGATGCACACCACCGGGCTGACGCCATGTTTGCGAATGTTCTCCACTTGTTTGCGCAGATTGGCCGCGCCCACAATCACATCGTCGGGATTCTCCTTTACCATCTCATCGGGCAGCGGCTTGCCCGGCACGACTCGATATTTGCCCGTATGCAGCTTGAGCGCGCGCACCGTGGTGACAATGACCGCCGCGTCGGGGCGCAGGCCAGAATAGCGGCACTTGATGTTGAAGAACTTTTCCGCGCCGATGTCTGCGCCAAAACCCGCTTCGGTGATGAGGTACTCCGCCGATTTGATGCCAATCTGGTCAGCCAGAATCGAGCTGTTGCCGTGGGCGATATTGGCGAAGGGACCGGCGTGCACCAGCGCTGGCGTGTTTTCCAGCGTCTGGAAAAGGTTGGGCTTGATCGCCTCCTTCATGAGCACCGTCATCGCGCCAGCCGCCTTGAGCATCCCGGCGGTCACCGGCGTTTTGTCCTTGCTCTGGCCGATGACGATGCGCTCGAAGCGGTCGCGCATATCGCGCAGACTGGTGGTCAGCGCCAGGATCGCCATGACCTCGCTGGCCACGGTGATGTCGAAGCCGCTCTGGCGCGGGCGGCCATCTTCCTTGCCGCCCAATCCAAGCACGATGTTACGCAGATCCCGGTCGCTCACATCCATCACCCGCCGCCAGGTGATGTTGTAGGGGTCGATATTGAGTTCGTTGCCCTGGTAGATGTGATTGTCGATCATGGCGGCCAGCAGGTTGTTGGCCGCGGTGATGGCGTGGATGTCGCCGGTCATGTGCAGGTTGAACTGTTCCATGGGCACGACCTGGCTATAGCCGCCGCCGGCCGCGCCGCCCTTGATGCCAAAGGTGGGGCCTTGCGACGGTTGGCGGATGGCAATGGTGGCCGTCTTGCCGATGTGGTGCATGGCCTGACCCAATCCCACGGTGGTGGTGGACTTGCCTTCTCCCAGCGGCGTGGGTGTGATGGCCGTCACCAGGATGTATTTGGCATTGGGGCGGCTGCTCAGCTTTTCGATGGCTTCCAATTTCACCTTTGCCATGCTGTCGCCATAGAATTCGATGTCCCGGCGCTCCAAACCCATTTTTTCCGCAATCGCTTCGATTGGCTCTAATGTGGCTGCCTGAGCGATCTCGATGTCGCTCGGTAGATGCTTGGTCACAAGTCTCTCCTTGTCGTGGTTGATGTTTGAAAACACCAGATAAATGTCTTTCGAGGAGGAATCTCACACAGGAACCGCCGAAAAATGAACCTCTTCAGCCGCTACGATAGCGGTTGCATACTCCATACATGCCTGGACATCTTCGACGGTCAGGGTAGGGTAATATTCTGCGACAATCTGGGTGAACGAAATCCCCTCGGTATAAGCTCGAGCACTTCCTGCACTGTAATCCGGGTGCCTCTCACGGTGGGTTTACCAAAGCGAATGTTTGGATCCACGGTAATCCTGGTTTGTGTCATTTGACTATCTCCTCTGGTTCCGCTAACAGCGATTGCATGCGTTCAGAAATCGTGGCGTACAGAGTAACTGGTCGTCATGCATTTCCCCGAAGTACCTTTTCTGCTCAAAGCTGTATGAACTGATGCAGCCATTATACACGTGTTTTCCTCTGAATGCGTGCGCCGCGGTTGACCAGTTGCTCCAAATAGCGTTGCGTCGGGATATGCGTCTCCGGCAGGAGAACGCCTGGCTCGGCGATCTCGCCCGTGAGCACCATGCTGGCCGCTGCGCCGGTCGCCCACCCCACAGCCTGGGTGGTGGAAGGCGCGTAGAACTGGATGGCCTCGCCGCTGCCATCGGGGGCGCTCACATCGATGCGGATACCCAGCGCCTCGCCCACCCAGGCGTCCACTTTGTGCACCCAGGGTAGCATGAACTTCGCTGAAAGGTCGAGCCAGGCGCCGTCCGTGCGCAGATGCCCCGGCAGCATGGTCAGCCCCACCGTCGCCCAGTTCCACAGCTCTGGGATGGAGCCGAACTTGCTCGTCACGGTCTTGAGTTGGGGAAAGGTCTGCGCCAGACTCCAGATCTCCGGCACCTCGAAGGTGTAGACTGGGCGACATCCTAGGGGCGGGCCGAAATCGACAATCGTTCGCTCTCGATAGGATGGCACACGCGTCCAACGCCCGCCACGCCATTCCCTATAAGGCTGGCTCACGGCCAGGAAAGTGGTCTGCAAGACGCCAAAGCCGCCGCCGCCCGAACCGGCGCAGACAAAGCGTAAGTCCACGTGATCCGCCTTGGGATGGCGACCGAGCGCCTCGGCGACCAGCACATTGTCGATGCCGGGGAAGGTGCCCGTGTCGATGAGCGCAACAACGCCCGCCGCGCGCGCCGCATCGTGCAGACCGAGCCGCCACTGGGTGGCGCGTCGGTCGTCGCACACGTCCACATAGTTGACGCCGGCTGCGATGCAGGCAGCCAGCAAGGTGGGCGGTTGCGTGCGGAAAGGCCCCACGCACTGCACCGCCAGATCGACGCCGGTCACCAGCCTTTGCAGCTCATGGATAGTTGCCCGTTCCAAGTCAACGGCGACGCAATCCACGCGCGGCCCGAACGCGTCTGCCACGCGCTCCAAGCGCGCCGGCGTGCGCCCGCCCAGCGTCAGGCGTGCAGTCGTGCACCTGTGCAGGTCGCGCACGACGGCCTGGCCGATTCGCCCGCCGCCGCCTATGATGAGAATGCGTTGGGTCATGGCAAATATCAATGTCGATCTGCGGCAAGCGCCCGCATGCGCCGGGCGGTGGCGGCCAGGGTCTCCCAATTGCCCAGATAGGCATTGTAGGCCAGATGGTCGAGACCGATGTGCAGATAGCAAGCCGTCAGTCTGTTGTCCAGGTTCTCAGGAATATAACCTACATCGCGCCAGCGCTGCTCAAGCTCTGCCCGCAGGCGTTGCATGTCCAGGTTGGTGTGCCAGGGCGCCCAAAACTCGAACCACGCCAGGTCGTAGAGATGGTCGCCGTAACGAGAGCAACCCCAGTCGAAGACCGCCGAAATCCCGCCGTTGGCAACCAGGACATTGCGGTTGATCAGGTCGCAGTGGAGCAAGGATCGAGGGATTGCATCGCTCACGACTTGCCTGAGCAGGTCGAATCCCCAGGCGAAGGCTGCCTCGCCTTCAAGAGAGTGGGTCAGCCGTGTTCGCCAACCGTGGATGCGCTGATCCTCCGTATCGTTCGTCACCATCAGGAGATGCTCCGACCAACTTGTTTGGGGCGCTGCGCCATCCACACCCCAACCGCCAAAGCCGGGCGCAACGGCTATATCAGCCGTGCGCATGGCTTCCAGAGCCGACGCCAGCGCCGGGACGATGGCCGGCCATTGGTCGGATGCAATGTTCTCCATGTAGTCGCCATGGGCGCGTGTCGAAACCGCGTAATAGCCATTGAAGACCCGCCCTATGTCGAGCACTCTGGGAATGGGCAAGCCAGGTGCGGCGTAGTCGTGGGCCAGGCGGTCCTTCTCGAAGTCGTCCATATGATTGCCGAAACGGATGACAAGCTCCTCGCCGCCCCGCTGAAAGCCGAAACAGCGCGACCAGGCGCCCGCGCCAATAAGTTCAACATCCCCAGGTTCAGCGCCGAGGTAGTCGGCAAGAAATTCCCGGGCTTGTGCGAGATCTACGTTCATGCTTCCTTCTCGTCAGCCAGAATTTCACGCTGCAAGCGTGACCTACGATTGGCTCGTTAGCCAGTAGCCATTTACCATTAATCAGGCTTTTAGCTGCGTCATCCTGGCGTCGAAAAGCGGGTCGGGGCTGACTGTGGCTGCATAGCGTTCGCCAAAGTACATGATCTCTAGCGGCGTTCCGACCGCCGAGTGCTCCACAGGCAGATAGCCGTAGGCAATGAACTTGCCCACGCTGTAGCCAAAGTTGGCGCTGGTGACATGGCCAATGACCGCGCCGTTGGCGAAGATCGGTTCGTAGCCGATGAGCGCCGCGTTGCGATCGTCCAGCGTCAGGCAGCAGAGCTTCTTGTGGAGCGGCTGCGTTTTGCTTCGCATGGCCGCCTCTCTGCCCACGAAATCGGGCTTGTCGAGCCTCACCGTCCAGCCCAGGCCCGATTCATAAGGATTGTATTCGGTGTAGACATCCGTTCCCCACAGCCGGTAGCCCTTCTCCAGGCGCAGGGAATCGAACGCGCCCTGGCCTGCGGCGATCATGCCGAACTCCTGACCCGCCTCCCACAGGGCGTCCCACACCTGCAACGCGCTGTCCATGGGCATGTGCAGCTCCCAACCGAGCTCGCCGGCGTAGGAGATGCGCAACGCCAGCACGCGGGCAAAGCCGATGTCGATCCAGCGGCAGGTGAAGTAGGGAAAGGCTGCGTTGCTCACGTCGGCGTCGGTGACTTTCGCCAGCACGCGCCGGGCGTTTGGCCCCCACATGCCCAAAGCTGCCCAGGCGTCGGAGACATCATTGATGCTGACGCTGCCATCCGTCGGCGCCAGGCGCGTCACCCAGTCCATGTCTTGGGGGCGCGTGCCTTCGCCCACGAACATCCAGAAGCGATCTGCCGCGATGTGGGCTACGGCCAGGTCCCGGCGCACGCCGCCGCCGGGCGTCAGCCACGTTGTGTAGACAACGTGACCCACGGGCTTGTCCATCTGGTTGCTGCACAACCGGTTGACGAAAGCCAGGCTGCCTACCCCGCTTATCTCGATGATGGACAGGCCGGTCAAATCGAAGAGCGCGACATTGTTGCGCGTTTCCAGGTGTTCAGCGCCCTGGATGCGCGACCAGAACTGGCCTGCCCACTCGCCGCGCTCAGGAATCTGGTCATCGTACTTTTCCAGCAGGCGAGCGTTGGTTTCATACCAGTTGGGCAGTTCCAGCCCGACAAAGGTGGTGAACGACGCCTGTAATTCCTGGTGGCGTTGATGAAAAGGCGTCAGGCGCACGTTGCGCGGTTTGGACATGGGCTGGCGCGGGTGGAGGATTTCGTAGACCTCGGCGTAGTTCTTGTCGCACACCAGGTCGGTGTACTTGCGCGTCGTCTGACATGCGGCGAAACGGTGGAGATGGCACTGGCGTAGATCCCATTCGGTCTCGCCCACGACCATCCACTCGGCCAGGGACTTGCCCACGCCTCCGGCATGGGTGAGCCATGACGCCACGGCGGTCCACAGCCCGCGCGTCCGGCTTTCGCCAATGATGGGCATGCCATCCACCGAAAAGGCAAAGATGCCGTTGAAGGTGCGGGTAAAGTCGTTGGGTCCGAGGCCGCTGAACATGGGAAACAGGCGTTGGGCGCGCTGGAATGCGTCGCCAAAAAAATCTTTGGGCGTGAAGGGACGCAGCGCGCTCTTGCCCATGGCATAGGGGCTGACAGGTCGCGGGCGATGATGGTAGGAGCCAATGCCGTAGCTGTCCCAGTGCTGACGATAGTACATGGTCGAGTCCAGCTCACGCACCGTAGGGTAGATGACTTCGTGATCTTTGTTGCTACGATCGAAGCGCGCCAGCTCGGGCAAGGGTTTGGTGATGAGATATTGATGTTCATAAGCCAGGAGCGGCAGCGCCACGCCCAGCTTGTCGCCCAGCACGGGACCCCACACATTGGTGGCGATGACCAGGTGCTCGCAGGGAATGCGCGGCGCGTCCGGGTTGTTTGTGAGCGCAGCCCGCACCCGGCTATCGACGATCTCGGCGTCGATGACTTCTGTGTGGGTCAGGTATGAGACTGCGCCGTCCGCGGCTGCATCTCGCGCCAGCGCCGCAGTGGTGTGCGCGCCAGCCACCAGCGCGCTGTTGCGCACAAAGAGCGCGCCATGCATGGCCTGCTCGTTGAGCATGGGAATGACCTCTCGGGCCTGGGCTGGGGTCAGCAACCGCGCCTCCACCTCATAGCTCAGCGCCTCGCCGTAGAGCCGTTTCAGGTCGCGCCAGCGTCGCTCCGAGATGGCGACCTCTAATCCGCCCACCCAGTTGTAGGTGTTGCGCTCAGGTGAAAAAGGCGCCAGGCTGCGATAGAGGTTGCTGCCATACTGGGCCATGCGCGTCAGCAGCTTGGAGTGGCTCAGCGCGATGACGCCGCCGGGCGCGTGAGATGTGGAGCCAGGGTTCTCGAAAAGGTCGCCTTGATCAACGACCAGAATATCACGCCAGCCCAGTTTGGCCAGATGATAGGCCACACTGACGCCGACGATGCCGCCGCCGATGACGACGACGCGTTTTGGAGTGATCATTGGTTTCTCCGTGTGGTGCAATTTTCAGACGTGGATTGCGGCTTTTTGGGTCAGAAGGTCAGCCTCATGCTCCAGGTTGCGGGCGCGGTCGCGCATCTCGTGCTGGGCGTGGCGTGGAAACAGCCCGGCGCGATGGACGATCTCGGCCACGGTTTCTTCCTGACGGTAGGCCATCAGGTGGACGCCATGCACGCCGGCAATCTCTCGCACCTGCTGGATGATCTCGATACAGATGCGCTTGCCTTCTTCAGCCTTTTGCTTCTGAGGGGTTTTGGTCAGTCGCTCCACGACTGCGTCGGGAATCCACACGCCGGGCACTTTGGTGCGCATGAATTCCGCCACTTTCTCGTTGCGCAAGGGGCCGACGCCTGCCAGGATGAAGACTTTCTCGTGCAATCCCAGGTCGCGCACACCCCGCATGAATCGCTCGAACAGGGGTACGTCGAAGCAGTATTGGGTTTGGATGAAACTGGCGCCAGCCGCGACCTTTTTGGCGACGCGATGAGGACGCCAGTCGTAAGGCGGGGCGAAGGGATTTTCCGCCGCGCCCAGAAAAAGACGGGGTCTGGTTGTCAATTTGCGCCCGCTGAGAAAGACGCCCAAATCGCGCATGATGGTCGCAGTGCGCAAAAGCTGGATGGAATCGAAGTCGAAGACGCGCCTGGCCTGGGGCTGATCGCCTGCGCTCACATCGTCGCCCGTCAGACAGAGGACGTTCTTGATGCCCAAGGCAGCCGCGCCCAGCAGGTCGCCCTGAATGGCGATGCGATTGCGGTCGCGGCAACTCACCTGGAAGACCGGCTCGTAGCCGGCGCGGGTGAGCAGCGCGCAACAACCCAGACTGCTCATGTGACAGTTGGCGCCGGAGCCGTCCGTGGCGTTGATGGCGTCACACACCTCGGCCAAGACCAACGCATTCTTATAGACATCATCCGGGTTGGCGCTGTCGGGCGCGTGGAGTTCGGCGGTGACGGCAAAGCGCCCCGAGCGCAGCACGCGCTCCAGGCGGCTATTGGCGAGGAATTGGTGGTTGGTGGAAACTGTGTGTGACATATGGATTAGGCTGGTCGAACCACTAGCGGTCAATGGCTCGCTTGTCGGCTATCGAAGGCGATATACATCGCGGCGATGGCGGATAAAATAAAATGGACGATGATGCGCGAAGTGGAGCTATCGAAGGTATAGAGAACTCGGTGGTCACCGATTCGCAGCTTGAAAACGCCTTCCCATTCACCAGTCAAGGGTTCGTGTGCAATCTGTTCAAAATGTTCGCTCATCCATCGAATCTTGTCGAGAACTCGCTGAGCAACTGGTTTGTCAAGGCGTGCCAGATCTTCTTTTGCAGTTCGGGCGAGTGCAACGTGATACATTTTACCAGTGTAACCCTAGTTCCTCGGCAACGTGCTCCGCGGATAATAGCTCACCCTCGATCCTAACAACGTGCAATGAGTGCTGAAGATCGTCCACGAAATCGCTGCGCAGTTCCAGACCGCGATCAGGATCGCGGGCAAACTCGAAGAGTGTTTGAGCGACCACCTCGTGAATCATCAGCTTCAGTTCATCGACGCTCAGATCAGCGACTCGGGCTGTCATCGGTTCTTTCTCCTTCTAGCCTATTAAATGCGTTGTAGCGCTGTTTATGGTGTATTCGTACCGGGCGGCGTCCAGCCGGGCGGCGTCTGCGCGTCGACGCCCTCCATCATGTTGATCCAGGCCGCGCTGCCGTGCAGGCCGCGGTTGACCGGCGGCTGGATCCAGTGGAGCTCATGGCCGTAGATGGGCATCTGCTGGCTGCGTTCGTAGGCCTGCACCCACACACAAGGCAGCTCGGGGATGACCTCGCAGTGGCCGTTGGCGCGCACGCCGCCGCATGGCCCGTTACGCAGATTCTTGGGGCAGTTCATTGGGCAGGTCATGCCCGTGCTGTGGAGGATGCACTGGCCGCACATCTGGCAGTTGAAGAGATAGCCCTTGCCGACCTCTTCGCTTTTGACCATGAGCCAGTTCGTTGCGCGTGGACTGGCGCGTTTCATGGCGGGATAGACCTTGCGCACTGCGGCGACGGTCAGGTCATAAACTTTTTCCAGGGTGTGGGGGTGGTTTTTCAGCCATTCGCTGCCCGGCCAGCGTCGGGCTTCTTTCATGGTGGTAGTCATGGGCTTTGCAGAAGACTTTCTCTCTTCCAGTTATATCTTGGTTGCTGCGTTCATCGTGTCCACCTATGAAACAAGAATGCATCTACTGGCGCCCGTTCGATTATATCATGCGTCCTCGATTTCATCTGGATCGATGCCCAGAGCGCGCAGGCGCGTCGCAAGACGCTGCGCCCGTTCTGCCTCGCGCTGTGCCCGTTCCTCGCCTGTCGGCAACAGAATGCCCGCGGCATCCCAGCAACGCACCCAGTCCAGGTCCATGTTGCGATAGACGCCCGGCGGGGGGAATGGGGAAGCGTCCTCGTTGGTTTGGCGTCATTTCCTGGAAGCCGCTTTCATGTAAACGGCTTGCCTCCAACTTGAATTACACCCGCCATCTTGGCGGCGCTCCCGGATGCGTTCTTCCCGACTCAACCAAAACCGAGATCCTTCTTTCGCCGGGCCATGAACTTGAGCAAATCAGCTTCCAGCTCGCCATCCAGCGCCGGCGGCTGATATTCCGCCAGGAGCGCCCGCCATTTCTTGTGGGCGCGCTGAGTCGTGTCCAACCCACCATCAATCGTCCATTGCTCCGCCGAATTGTAATCGAAGATCTCGGCGCGATAGAAGGCGCTGCGGAAATGGCGCATGGTGTGGCCGGCGCCCAGAAAATGGCCGCCTGGAGGCGTCTCTTGCATGGCGTCGAAGGCAAAGGCTTCGTCTGAGAAGTCGATGCCATTGGCCCACACGTGATACATGCCCAGCAGCTCGCAGTCGATGACGAACTTCTCATAGCCGGCGGTCAACCCGTTTTCCAGCCAGCCCGCCGCGTGGAGCACGAAGTTTGTCTGCGAGAGCACTGTGGGCAACATCACCTGGATCGACTCGTAGCCGGCCTGTGCGTCGCTGATCTTTGAGCTGGTGAATGCGCCGCCGCCGCGGAAGGGCAGCCCATAGAAGCGCGCCATCTGTGCGCCGGCAAAGAGCGCGTGCTGGCTCTCCGGCGAGCCGAAGACGGGCGCGCCGCTTTGCAGGTCGATGGTGGTCATGAACGAGCCGTAGATCACGGGCGCGCCTGGGTTGATCATCTGCACCAACGCAATGCCGGCCAGGGCCTCGGCGTTTTGTTGCGCCAGGGTGGCTGCAGCAGTGACGGGCGACATGGCGCCGCTCATGAGGAAAGGGGTGATGAGCAATGCCTGGCGAGCCTTCGCATAGACAAGAATATCGCCCAACATGCGGTCGTCATAACGACGCGGGCTGCTCACATTGATCAGCGAGAGCAGCCCGGGCGTCTCGCGGATGCGTTCCTTGCCGAAGACCATCTCGGTCATGAGCACACTATCGCGCGCGTTGACCGGGTCGGTCACTGAACCCATGAAGGCTTTGTCGCTGTATTTGATATGGGCAAAGAGCATGTCCAGGTGGCGCGTGGGCACCGGTTCGTCGGTCGGCTCCACCACCGTGCCGCCCGAGTGATGCAGGTAAGGTGAAAGATAGGTGAGCTTGACGAAGTTCTGAAAATCATCCAGTGTGGCTTCGCGACGTCCCCGTTCCAGATCGATGACAAAAGGTGGACCATACACAGGCGCATAAACCGCTTGATTGCCGCCGATGACCACGTTGTTTGCCGGATTACGCGCCAGTTGGGTGAAGCGACTGGGCGACATCTGGACGTATTTCATGACGACTTCTTCATCCAGGAAGACCATGTTGCCCTCGACGCGTGCGCCGTGCGCCTTAAAGATAGCGCGCGCCTCATCGTGGTACATGGCAATGCCCAGCTCGCTGAGGATGCGCATGGAGTTGTCGTGGATGCGCTGGATGTCCGCCCGGTCGATCAGGTCGAAGGGGGGCATGGCATAGGAAATCTGCTGCATGGTGGGGCGAGCGGATTGTTCACGCTGGCGTTCCCTGCGTTCGCGGCGGCGGTCGGTCTCCATCCGCGGAGGGGCGATGGTCATGGCTGCTCCATCCTGGTGATGCGGGCGAATGATTGGCTGAGATAGTCTTGAATCATAGAAGAACGAATTGGGCTTGTCAAATCATCCACTCAAATTCTTCCCCTGTGCTGCCGCCAAGCCCGGAACCGCTTCTGCGCCTGTCAACACCTGGAGACTGGAATTGGCGAAGTCGTCGCCGATGGGCTGAAAGCGCCCACCCAGGTGTTCAGCCAGGAACGCCTCAGCAATCGCATTGAACGAAAGCCAGTTCTCTGGCCGGGCAAAGCCATGCCCCTCATCAGGATAGAGCACATAGGTGACGGGAATACCCTTCGCCTGCATGGCTGCCACAATCTGATCCGACTCGGCCTGCTTGACGCGTGGATCGTTGGCGCCCTGGCCGATGAGCAGCGGTCGACGGATGCGTTCCACATAGGTGAGTGGCGAGTGGCGAGTGAGCAGGTCGCGGCCTTCGTCTGTGCGTGGGTCGCCAACGCGCGTCGTGAAGAGCTCCAGCATCGGTTTCCAATAGGGCGGTACGGATTCCAGCAGGGTGATGAGGTTCGACGGCCCCACCAGATCGACGCCGCAGGCGTAGGTGTCGGGAAAGAAGGTCAGCCCAGCCAGGGTGGAGTAGCCGCCGAAGCTGCCGCCCATGATGGCGACTTTGTCAGGCGCAGCGATGCCGTTGGCGATGGCCCACTGCACTGCATCGAACTGGTCTTCGATAATCTTGCCGCCCCATTCCCGGTCGCCGGCGTTGACGAATTCCTTGCCAAGGCCTGTCGATGAGCGGAAATTGATGCACATCACCGCATAGCCGCGATTCGCCATCCACTGATGCCAGGGATTGAAGCCCCAAAAATCGCGTCCCCATGGGCCGCCGTGAGGCATCAAGACCATGGGCAGCGGCGCGTCGGGAACGCCGTCGTCGTTGCTGTCGCTGCCCACTGGCAATGTGTAGTATGCGACCAGTTTGAGACCATCGCGTGCGGGGATGACCGCTGGTCGCATGGGCGCCAGGCTCAATTCTTCCAAAGCCTGACGATTGGTGAAGAGGAAGCGCGCGTCTTGCTGGCTGCGGTCATAGAGATAGTAGCGCGCCGGCCCATCGTCCACTGTGTAGAGAACGATCCAGTAGCGGTCATCCAGCGAGCGACTGGCGATCTCGATTTCGCCGTCGGCGACCGCGGCCAGCCGCGCCAGGTCTGCGCCAAAGGCGGGGTCGAGAATCTGCCAGCGTTTGCGCTCATAGACGAAGCTGACAGCCTGGACGTGTCTTTCTGTAGGATGGACGACCACATCTTGGGCGTCGGCCAGGTCGTCTTCCGCCAGCAGTGTGGTCGCTTCTGTGTCCAACTGCTGTGCAATCAAAGCCGCCGTGTTGCGGCCCCGGCTGTCCTTGAGATAGAGGACTGCGCCGCTCTTGTCGAACCCAACAGGTTCGGTCGTCAGCACATCGCCCGCAGGAATCGAAGACCACGGAGCCCATTCGGCGTCATGCCGTCGATGAAGGTCCAGCCCGCCGTCCGGCGTCATGGCAAAAGCCAGGCGCAAGCGATGTTCGTCATCCAGCAAGTAATCCGTAAAGCGGTTGTTCTCTTCCAGCAAGGTCAGCTCGCCGGCGATATCGACCCGATAGAGGTCGTGCCACTGGGGATCACGGCGGTTCAGCCGGATGATGATCTCGTTGGGGCGCAGATGGCTGGCGTGAGTCAATTGTGTCTGTACGCCATCGAAGGGCGTCAAGTCTTTGCTTTCAGCGTTCTCTACATCGACGCTGTAGAGACGCCAATTCTCATCGCCGTTCTTGTCCTGAATGTAGAGCATATGGCGACTCGTATACGCCCAGAGAAAGAAACGGATGCCGCGACCCGTATCCTGGGTGATGGGTCTGGCCGCAGCGACATCGGCGCGGGGCGCGACCCAGACATTGAGCACGCCATCGCGCGGCGCCAGATAGGCGATCCAGGCGCCATCTGGGCTGATCTGCACCGAAGCGCGGTCTGGATTGCCAAAGAGCACTGTACGTGGAATAAGTGGAATTGTCTGTGATGCGCTCACGGTCTGTCTCCTTTGCGAAAGTAATCGTCAATCACTGAATGTTCATGAGCCGCCGATGACGACTGTCCATTGGCGTATCTGCCAGCGGGTCACCAGTCCATTTTTGACATAGGGATCGTTTCGAACAAAATTCTCGACTGTTTCCGGCCCATTCGCCTTGAAGACGATCATTGCGCCATCCACAGGTTCTGCCAACGCGCCGCCCAGGAGCAGCTCGCCCCGTTCGTGCGCCGCTTGCGCCAGGGCCAGGTGCTCGCTGCGGTGCGGAGCGCGACGCTCCAGGACATTGTCAATGTAGTCGTAGAATAGAATGTAATACATGGCCGACTATCCTTCCATCTTTTCGTGACTTGCTCGAAAGCGAATGACTTCCTCTCGCAAGGCATCTTCTGCGATGATGTCGTGTTCTTTCGCTAACGCGACCAACTGCCACAACGCCTGTCCCAATGATGCGACGCTGATGGGCTGACCCAGGCTGGCGACCAGGGTCGCGTTGGCGTGCGCGGCGGCATGGCGATCCAACAGGCCGGCTTTGGCCGCTTTGGATTGTAGTTCGCGCGCCTTTTCCAGCGCGGGTAGTGCGGCAGGGATGCCGTCCAGTGGGTGGGGCGCAATGCCTTTTGCAGCCTTCTCTTGCGCCTTAATGGCATCCCAATTGACCAGCACCTGCCCCACGCCGTCCACCTGCACATCGCCAAAGACATGGGGATGACGGCGAATCAGCTTGGTCACCACGCCGTGCATGGCCTCGCCCAATTGGAAGCGCCCCTCCTCAGCGGCAATCTGGGCCATCATTGTTGCGCTGAGAAAGAGATCGCCCAGTTCCTCGGCGATGTGCTCGGAGTTGTCATCTCCATCCGCTTCGGCGTCGATGGCTTCCAAAAGTTCAGCGCACTCGCTGAGGAGATCGTGGCGCAGATTGGCAAGCGTCTGTTCCCGATCCCACGGGCAGCCTTCGGGCGCACGCAAATGGGCAACGATTTCCTGCAAGTCGCAAAAGCTGTGATATGCAGGCAAGGGCGGTACGTAGAGCGCGGTGAGATGGTCGAAGCAATCGTCATGGTCGAGTTGGAATAGAGAGAGCGTGTGGATGCGCTGTCGCTCAGTGCCAGCGGCGCGGAGCAGCTTGATTGGATGCTCGGCCGGATAGGCGTTGAGCAGGGTCAGCTTGACATCCGACGCCAGCCAGCGGGCATAGATCTGGGCGACGAGCAAGGGGAGACCCACCTCAACCTTGGGGTGGTGCTGACGGGCGAGCAGCATGGCGTCCACCACCTGCCCGCCATCCATGACATCCACGCCGACGGCGGCGAAGGCCGGCTCGATAAAGCTCAAGCCGCCGATGATGTTTATGGTGAAGCCTTCTTCAGCCGCACGATGTAAGAGAAGTGGGGTCGTTGCTTCGCCCACCCAAGGGTGGCCAGGCACAGCATAGATGACCGGTTTCCCTGCGCGGGCCTGGGTCAACACCCTTTCGACGATGGCGGCGTAAACAGCCGAGAAGTCGGTGTGCGTTTCATAGAGATCATCGCAGTCGAGATAGGTCATGGCGTTGGGCAGGGCATCGATGCAAGGGTGTCGTCTTGTGCGCACCACAACGCAGGCTGCGCACGCCAGCGTCTGCCAGGCGGCCAGCGTCAGGTCTTCGACTCTACCTGAACCGAGGCCGACAATTGTGACATCGGCTGTCGGTTGCGCAATTGTGGGGTAGTTCATTCAATCGATCCTTTCCGCGTGAAAAATGACCTCTCAACCTCGCTGGAAGTAGGCTTCCACCAAGCCGCCGAGCACAAATGCAACAATGACGAAGGCTGGGTCGAGCAGGCCAACCATGCTCAATGCGGCAAGTGCGGCGACGATGGCCGCCAGCAAGCCGCCCTGACGCAGCGCGACCGTCGGGGTGGGTCGGCCATTTTTTGTGCTGCCGGCAGTCGCTCCGGCCAGGGCCGGCCAGCGTTCGTGGAGGGCAAGCGCAGCCAATGCACCTAGCCCGCCGATCAGCAAGATCAGCCCAATGAAAAAGCCGACCAACGCCAGTGGGTTCAGTTCTCCCTCATCCTGGCGCGGCGAGACATAGAACCCCAAATAAAAGAGGAGTCCGCCGCCGGCCAAAATCGCAACGATGGAAAGAAGGGTTGCTCGCGCGCGCGTCATGCACACAGTGTATCATAGGGCATAATATAACCACTGTTTTGTCCATCCTTGAGTTGTGCTGCCTCGAACGAAGACGGTATAATCATACATGTGCGAGTACGATTCATTCGCGTCTGTTTACTTGTGGAGGATATTATGGCTCAGCGGAAGTACACACGCAACGAAAAGATCTTCTATGTCATCAGCCTCGTTGTCATCGTCAGCATGATCGTTGGCATGGTGGCGGTTCCTTTCATCGCGCCAGGCTCATAGCTCCATCGCGCTAATGCTATCATGCGGCTCGATCTTTTCCCGCTCACCGCAGCTATTTCAGCAACCAACAACGGTGAGCGGCTCACTATTGCTGGGTGCGATTTGGAACAACTCGCCGCGCACTTCGGCACTCCTCTCTATCTCTACGATCAAGACACTCTCGATGACGCCGCAGCGAGCTATCTGGCAGCTTTGAAGGAGTATTACCCAGGGGAGAGCGCAGTCACCTTCGCTGGCAAAGCCCATTTGAGCATCGCCATGGCCCAGTGGACCCAATGTTGTGGTTTGTGGCTCGATTGCACCGGCGCGGGCGAACTCCACATTGCCCAGGCGGCTGGCGTCCCGCGCGAGCGCATCCTGATGCACGGCGTGAACAAGAATGACGAGGACCTGCGCGCCGCCATTGCCCATGCTGCTATCGTCGTGGTGGACAATCTGAGCGAGCTGCGCAAGCTAGTGTCCATCATGGCGGAGCGCAGCAGGAGTATGCGCGAACCGGCGCTTTGGGTACGCGTCCGCCCTGGGGTGGCAGTCGACACTCACGCCTATCGTCAAACGGGCCAAGAGGAGAGCAAGTTTGGCATGGGTTTGAGCGAGGCTATGCAGGCGGTGGAGTTCTGTCGGAAACATGGCTTGAAGCTGGAAGGCATCCATTTTCACCAGGGTTCTCATTTTCATGATGCAGCGCCAATTGGCCTGGCGTTGCGGGTCGTTCTCGACTTTGTCTGCACGTTGCGAGAGCAAACTGGCTGGTTGTCCGAAGTGCTCTGTCCAGGAGGCGGATGGGGCGTCCCTTACCACGAAGATGATCTTCCCCATCCCCCCATCGAGGAGTATGTGCGCTTCGTGGCGCAAGAGCTGACCGCTGGTTGTGCACAGCGAGGGCTGCCGCTGCCCCGTTTACAATTGGAACCGGGCCGCAGTCTGGTTGCTCGCGCCGGCGTTGCACTGTACCGCGTTGGCGCAGTCAAACAGACGGCCCAGCGCCGTTGGCTGCTTGTTGACGGCGGCATGGCTGACAATCCGCGCCCGTCGCTCTATGGCGCTCGCTATTCCGCGCTTCCAGTCAGCGCGCCGAACCGCCCTTTCGCTTCTCGCGTCAACATCGCCGGCCCCTTTTGTGAGAGCGGCGACATCCTCATTCACGACCTGCCCATGCCCGAGATAACCGAAGGCGAGCTGCTGGCTGTGCCCGTGAGTGGAGCCTATCACCTGGCCATGGGGAGCAACTACAACGGGGCGCGTCGTCCCGCGGTCGTCTGGCTGCGAGAGGGTCGAGCTCATCTGGTCCAGCAACGGGAAAGCCTTGAGAGCCTGACCTCCCGTGATTTGCCTCTGCCAAAGGAATAAAGGTTCAACCGGAATTCATTGCGGTCAGGGTCTCGGCCAGTGAACCCGCGGGCGCGTGTGGCTCTGTGTGCTTATTCGTCCACTTTTTTGGCTTTAGAGTGGTGTAGCGGAAGTCTCATTGAGGGGCGTGTTTCCGTGAGGCGGAGTAGTTCCTTCACTACGTCGTCAATGCGTCGTTTGTAGCGCAGAAGGTCGCGTCTACACTCCACTTCGCCCGGCGTCTCCGCTTTGAATGAACGCAACGCCTCTTCGATTTCGGTGTCGATTCGCACCACAACAGCGTTGATCGTGTTGCCACGCAGAAACTCGCGTATCTGTGTGGCAATGATCATGTCGTAGTGCATCAGGTCGTCATGCAGATCTACCAAGCGGTCTGACGCAATTGCGGGCATCGGCATTGACCGCAACGTTTCCCAGGCTCGATTCAGTTTTCGTCGGTACACAGGTGACCGTCCAGTTTTGGCTGCGGGAACATGGATTCGCAGGGCCGGTTGTCTGCATCTGGAGAGAAGGCGCGATGGGGCAACCGTAATGGATAACGAGATTATAACAGGCGGCTGCGTCTGTATTAAAAATTGCGAGTTGTGTTGCGTACAATTTGCACATTGCGTTTCTGTCCACGCATTGTGCAGCAAAACGCGTCTTTCATAGTTGGGCGATGCGTGTTTTTCGACTATAATGAAGGTCTGCGCAGAACACCTGTTCGGCTTCAGTGCGGTGTTGATTGGATGTGGAATCAGGCGGAGCGAATTTTATGGCCCTGGACAAACTTATCGTGCGCGGCGCGCGCGAGCACAATCTGAAGAACGTCGACCTGGAAATCCCACGGGATAGATTAGTGGTCATCACTGGCTTGAGCGGCAGCGGCAAGAGCAGCCTGGCTTTTGACACCATCTATGCAGAAGGACAGCGTCGCTATGTCGAGTCGCTCTCCGCCTATGCGCGCCAGTTCCTGGGGCTGATGGAAAAACCGGATGTAGATCAGATCGAAGGGCTCAGCCCGGCCATCTCCATCGACCAGAAGGGCGCCGGGCGCAATCCCCGCTCCACCGTCGGCACTGTGACCGAGATCTATGATTATTTACGCCTCCTCTTTGCGCGCATCGGTCAACCCCATTGTCCCAATTGCGGCACGCCCATTTCGCAACAGACGCCCCAACAGATCGTGGACACGATTCTAGAAATGCCCGAGGGCAGTCGGCTGCTCATTCTGGCGCCCATCATCAAAGACCGCAAAGGGCATCACAAAACACTCTTCGAGGAGTTGCAGAAACAGGGCTTTGTGCGCGTGCGCGTCAATAACGAGCTCTATGAAGTCACCGAAGTTCCCGATCTGGACCGTTACAAGATGCATACCGTCGAGGCAGTGGTCGACCGTCTAGTGGTGCGTCAGCCCGGGACGGGCGAAGATGGGCAAGGCAGCGGGATGGATGTGCAGCGCCTTACCGACTCGGTCGAAACGGCGCTCAAGTTGGGCAGCGGCGTCCTCATCATTAGCGATGTGAGCGAGCGCGACGCGCCAGTGGATCGCACTTTCAGCGAGCACTTTGCCTGCGTCAAGTGTGGAACAAGCCTGGCGGAGATTGAGCCGCGCACCTTCAGCTTCAACAGTCCTCACGGCGCATGCCCGGCTTGTACGGGGTTGGGCAATCTTCAAGAGTTCGACCCGGAGCTGATTCTCGATGAGGAGAAGTCGCTGGAAGACGGGGCAGTGCTTCCCTGGCAGCGGCAGATCGAGAATGACGACGGCGGCTATTATCGCCAGGTGCTACAGGCAGTGTGCAAGGAGTTTGCGATTCCTTACAACGTTCCTGTTCAAGAGTTCAGTCTGAAGCAACGCGACATTATTCTTTATGGTCCGCCGAAAAAGGACCAGAAGGTGCGTATGGAATACAAAGCAGGCAACGGCGAAGTCCGCTCGTATGAGACAGGCTACAGCGGAGTCATTCCCAACTTGCAGCGCCGTTACCAGGAGACCAGTAGCGAATACATCCGCAGCAAATTGGAGGAATACATGAGTGTGCGCCCATGCCCCACCTGCATGGGGAAGCGCCTCAAGCCAGAAGCTCTGGCCGTCACCATTGCCGGTAAGAACATCTGGGAGGTGACGCGCCAGCCCGTGGACGAAACTCTGGCCTGGGTGAGATGGCTGCAAGGGGGGATGGCGTCTGGCCCAGAGATCGCCAGCGTTGGAGCCTGGGCGACCGGCGTCAACGGCAACTCGAATGGCGCAGCGCCAAACTCCACCTATGCGGAGCTGGCGACGCCTCTGACTCCGCGCCAACAGATCATCGCCTTTCAGGTGTTGAAAGAAATCTATGCACGCCTGGGCTTCATGGTCAATGTGGGATTGGACTACCTTACCCTCGACCGCACGGCTGTAACGCTCTCTGGCGGCGAGGCGCAGCGCATCCGCCTGGCGACCCAGATCGGCAGCCAGCTCATGGGCGTGCTCTACATTCTCGACGAGCCGAGCATCGGCTTGCACCAGCGCGACAACAATCGTCTCATCGAAACGCTGCAAGGCATGCGCAACCTGGGCAATACAGTCTTGGTGGTGGAGCACGACGAAGACACGATCCGCGCCGCCGATTGGGTGGTGGATATGGGGCCTGGCGCAGGCGAGCACGGCGGCCATGTGGTTTGTTCCGCCTGGATTGACGAGTTTGTCAAATCGCCGGTCAGTCTCACGGCCCAGTATCTGCGGGGCGAACGGCGCATTTCAGTGCCGGGCGAACGGCGTGAGGGCAATGGCAATTTCATCGAAATCAAGGGGGCCACCGAGAATAATCTCAAGGGGGTGGATGTGCGCATCCCTCTGGGCAAATTCGTTGCAGTGACTGGCGTCAGCGGCAGCGGGAAATCCACTCTGGTAGTGGAGGTGCTCTACAAACGGCTGGCGCAGCTCATGTACAAAGCCAAAGACCGCCCGGGCAAACACCAGGCCATCCACGGGATCGAGCATATCGATAAGGTGATCGACATCGACCAGAGCGCCATCGGGCGCACCCCACGCAGCAACCCAGCCACCTATGTGGGGCTTTTCACCGACATCCGCGACCTCTTCGCCACGCTTCCCGACGCCAAAGCGCGCGGTTATGGACCAGGACGTTTTTCGTTCAACGTGAAGGGCGGGCGCTGTGAGGCATGTCAGGGGGACGGCATCATCCGCATCGAGATGCAGTTCCTACCTGATGTCTATGTCCCGTGCGAAGAGTGCAAAGGGCATCGCTATAACCGGGAGACGCTGGAGATCAAGTTCCGTGGCAAGTCGATTGCCGACGCGCTGGAGATGACCGTGGAGGAAGGATTGGAGTTCTTCCAGAACATTCCACGTATTCGCAATAAGCTAGAAACGCTTTATGCTGTCGGGCTGGGCTATATTAAGATTGGTCAACCGGCCACAACCCTTTCGGGCGGCGAGGCGCAGCGCATCAAGCTGAGCAAAGAGCTCAGCCGCCGCGCGACGGGCAACACGTTGTACATCCTGGACGAACCGACCACCGGTCTGCATTTTGAGGATGTGCGTCGCCTGCTCGAAGTGCTCCATGAGCTGGTGAACAAAGGCAACACAGTGCTGGTCATTGAGCACAACCTGGATGTGATCAAGAACTGCGACTGGCTCATCGACATGGGGCCAGAAGGCGGCGTCAAGGGCGGCTGGGTCATTGCCGAAGGCCCGCCAGAGTTCATCGCTACAGTGGAGAAGAGCTACACTGGAAAGTATCTGCTTCCCATGTTGACCGGCGAGAACTATTTATACACACATGCCCACTGATTCCCTGGTGGGGACTTTGGGTCGGACATCTTCCCGGAAGCTGCCTTGCTTCCAGGAAGATGGGGAACGAGGATGAATTGCTGTGCAGTCTACAGTTCTGAACAACCATCGCATTCCCCGCCTGGCAGTTGTCATCATTAGCTACAACACCTGTTCTTTGCTGCGTCTGTGCATCAGCAGCGTGCTTGCCAGCGCCGAGACCAGCCGCGACCAACTGCATGTTCACCTCATCGTTGTGGACAATGCCAGCGCGGACGGCAGCGCGGCCATGGTGCAGGCGGAGTTCCCTCAAGTGCAGCTCCTGGCCTTGGACGAGAACTTGGGATTCTCCGCCGGCAACAACCTGGCGCTCGACGCCTTGGGTGTGCTCGACCAGGGCGCTGCCCACTTGGGCGTCGTCCCCGACTACGTGTTGCTGCTCAACCCCGACGCGCAGGTCGTAGGCGATGCTCTTGTGCAGATGGTCGCCTGTTTGGAGGCGGACCCCACGCTGGCTGTTTGCGGTGCACACTTGCGTTATGGCGATGGCCGTTTTCAACACGGGGCGTTTCAATTTCCCATGTTGACCCAGATTGCCCTCGATCTCTTTCCTGTTTACTACGTTCCCGGAGCGCATCGACTATACGACAGCAAGTTTAACGGTCGCTATGGGCAGGAAAATTGGCAGGGCGCTACGCCTTTTCCTGTGGACTTCGTCTTGGGCGCTGCGCTGATGGCGCGCAGTGCAGCAATTCGGGCAGTGGGACCGTTGGATGACGACTATTTCATGTATTGCGAGGAGATGGATTGGTGTTTGCGTATGAAACAGGCGGGCTGGGGAGTGGCTGCGTCACCCACGGCATATGTCATCCATCATGAGGGGCAAAGCAGTAAACAGGCCCGTTGGACGTCCCTGGTTCGTCTCTGGCGCAGTCGCTTCCGCTTCTACCAGAAATATCGCTATCTCAACCCTCCAGGTTATCTTTTTGCTGTGCGCATTCTTGTGCGCATTGCGATGCGCTGGCGACGACGAGAGGTGCAACGCCAGTATCGCTACGGCGCTCTCACTGGCGTTGAGACCCTGGATGCGCTGGATGCCATCTCGACCGTGAGCAGAATGTAAGCCATGTGCAGACTTGCCGCCGTCATCCTCACAAAAAATGAAGCCGCACACATCACCGAGTGCGTGGCTTCGCTCTCTGGTTGGACAGATATGGTTGTCGTGTGGGATTCGGGCAGCAGCGATGCAACACAACAGCTGGCCTATCTTGCCGGCGCCGTGGTCATTGAGCGCCCTTTCGACAACTATGCCGCACAACGGCAAGCCGTGCTCGACACCCTCTCCAGCGAGTGGGTGCTTTTTGTAGACGCCGACGAGCGAGTGACGCCAACCCTGCGCGAAGAGATATTGCTCACCCTTGTGCAGCCTTGTCATGATGGCTACTGGATTCCCCGACGCAATTTCATCGTGGGGCATGAGATGCGCGGGGGCGGCTTCTATCCTGACCACCAGTTGCGCTTGTTACGGCGCTGCGCCTGCCATTATGTCCTCGACAGGGAAGTGCACGAAGTTGTCGAGGCCGAAGGGACGGAAGGACGCCTTGTCAATCCATTGCTTCACTTCAACTATATGACGTGGCGACAGTTTCACGCCAAGCAGCGCGTCTATGCTGCATATGAGGCGCGGATTCTCTCGAAACGAGGCATTCGCCCGCGGCCACACAATTTTGTCCTGCAGCCCTTGCGTGAGTTCCGCCGGCGCTTTTTTGCGTTGGAGGGGTGGCGCGATGGAGTGCAAGGTTTGCGCCTTGCACTCCTGCTTGCCTGGTACTACGGCTTCATGCCCTACTGGCTGTTGACCGAGTAATTGTTGGCGGCCCAGTCTACGTGCGATCAACTCCAAACGCTGCCTTTGTGCTTGGCAGCAGCACGTAAATCAGAATCAACCCGTTGATGAGGAAGCTGAAGCTGTAATCGGAGAAGGTCGTGGTTACGCCGCCGAAGAGGATCGACATGGTGTCCAGAATGAGGTTGAATGTAGAGATGACCGCAAGGAACATCCACGCGGCAGGCTCCACATTCCAAAGCATCCGGATCAACCAGATCCAGATGTAGAGCATCAATCCCCACATCAACGCATACCACAGGTTGAAGTTGCGGAAGGAAGCATCGCCGATGAAGTAGGGCACAATGCCGAGAGCCTGCAAAAAGTGTACAGCAGACAAGAGTGCGGCGATGCCAGCGAAAATGGCAAGTAGCGTGACGGCAAACGGACGTTGTTTCATTGCATTTACTCCTTGTGGTGAAAATAGAATGATTTCCATGCTTCTTACGCAAGGGCCAGGGCACAAACGATTATACTATACCTTACAGGGCGCTTGAGAGACAAGCAGACGTTTGTCCTGCAGTGTGTGATTTTGCTGCCTGCGCGTTGACGTCATCCACCTTCAATCACCCGACTCACACCATCGACGCGCTCCACACGAATGAGGTTTTGCGTCACTTGTTCGAAGGCGTCGTCATGGCTGATGACGAAGAGTTGGCGAAAGCCCTTGACGCTGAGCACCTGGCGCGCCAGCGCATCACGCCGTTCGCTATCCAGATTGCTGGTCGGCTCATCGAAAAACGCAACATCAATATCGCTCATCTCGCGCAGCAAGGAGAGGCGCACTGCCAGGGCCGCGCTCATCTGCTCGCCGCCGGAAAGCTGGGCAAATTGACGCTTGCGACCATCCACATCCAGAGTAATGGAGTAGTCTTCGTTCCATTCCAGGCGACGGGTGTAATCATTCATCAAATCGCCAAAAATCTGCGCTGCACCCTCGCTGATCTGTCCAATGAGCGCGCGGGTGATGTAGGGGCCGGCCTGTTTGATGGTGTTGCGTAGCGTATCCAGGGTGCGTTCCAGTTCGCCGAGCTTCGCACGTTTTGCCTGGGCGACAGTCAACTCTGCCTCGCGAATGCGCAGGCTGGCGATCTCGTCGGTGAGTCGGTCGATCTGCCGTTGCAACATCTCCAGTTTTGCATTCAAGCCACCCACCCGACCAGCCAACTCCTGTTCAGCGCGCATCGCCGCTTCATAGGCTGGCTGATCGAAAGCGTGTGATGCCTCCTCCCAAGCGATCTGCGCTTCGGCTCGCGCTGCCTGAGCGGTTGCATTGGCCTCTTCTGCCTCTACTGCCGCAACCCGTCTCTGGGGCAATGTGGCGGCTGCCTGGCGATGGGCAATCACCAGTTGATAGGCTGCGGCGCTGGCTGCCATTTCATCATTGACCACATCCAGATCAGCGTCCAGCGTAGCGGACGCGGCAAGCTCGCGGGCAAGGGCGACTGCATCTTGTTCACAGCGCAGTAATAGCTGCTGCGTTTCTGCCAGGGCCTTTTCTGTGGCAGGACGGCGCTGCGCTTCGGCGCGGGCGATCTGGCTTTGCGCTCGTGGATCGCCCAGCGCGGCGAG
Source organism: uncultured Caldilineaceae bacterium (assembly GCA_964560495.1). Classification (GTDB taxonomy): domain Bacteria; phylum Chloroflexota; class Anaerolineae; order Caldilineales; family Caldilineaceae; genus UBA5069. Next base: position 32,947 of record CAZLMM010000031.1, on the reverse strand, counting down.
CCGTTTTTCGACTTCTGCAATGCGGGTGGGCGCGCCAGTCAGCTCCGCCATACGCGCTTGGGTCTCGGTCAGCGCAGTGGTCAGATCGTTGATCGTCTGTTCCAGGTCCAACAGAGCCGTTTTCGTTGGCAGGCTGCGAAGGTCTCCTTGCAGCGCCTTCATCTTTGTCTCTGCCTCTTGGATTGTGGCCGCGACTGTTTTGCTCTCTTTGTGAGCTTTGGCGTAGGCTGCTCGCAAGTCCTGAAGTCGCTGCCCATTGCGAGCAAGCATCTCCGCTCTGTGTGTGGGCGTCAAGGGTTGTTCACACACCGGGCAGCGAGCGCCTTCCGTGTTCTCAAGTTCCTCTGTCTGCTTCTTGACCGCACTCGCCTCGCTCTGGAGCGTTGCCTGCTGTTGGATGAGCGATTCAGCCTGTTGCCGCAGGGTGGCAAGCCTCGCCTGATCTGCTGTCAACGCGGCTTCAATCGCTTCGCTGCGCGCCAGTTGCATTTGGGTCGCCGTGCGTCGTTTGTGGGCCTGGTCCAGCGCCAGTGCAGTGCGCTCCATCTCTCGTTCCACATCGCGCAGCCGGGCAAATTGCTCGCGGGCCGTTGCCAGGGCGACCTCGAGTTGTGACTGCAATTCGACGGCGTCGGCCAACGCAGCGATCTTCTTTTCGGCGGCGGCGATGGTCTCCAGTTCGGTTTGGCGCTGCTCAATGCGATTGCGGTTCAGGGCTGCTTCCTTTTCCAGCGCGGCAAAGGCGCTCTGGGTCTGCTGGCGTTTGCGCAGCCTGCCTTCAATCTCTTGTTTGCGCGCCTGGGCTGTGATGTAGCGGTCGTGCCCTGATTGGTTTTGGTCGATGGCTGCCTGCGCTTTTTCTGCATCAGCTAGAGCTTGTCGGGCGGTTTGGAGTTGAGCAACGCTGGTTTCCACTTTGTGTTGGGCGTTTGTGCGACGAGTCTCTGCTGCAACAAGGCGCTGGCGCGCTTCTTCCAGTCTGGCCCGATTTGCCCGCACTTGGGCAAGGTGAGCAAGACGCCCTGCAAGCTCATCTTTGGCGGCAGCCTGCTCGTTTGCAGCCGCAGCTTGTTGGGTCTCCGCCATGGGCAACTGCTGCACGAGTGAAGCCAAACCGGCGATTTGCTTGTCCACCTCCTGCTGACGGCCGCGCACAAGGTTCTTGGCATCTAACAAACCCGCAAATGCCTGCTGATATTCCTCCACTTGTAGGAGGGGATCGAAGATCGGTTTGCGGCGTGAAGGTTGCTCCAGGAATGCCGCGGTCAGCGTGCCCTGGGGTACGCCCACTGCATCGCGAAACAGCCGCTCCAGGTCGCTGGTAGGATCAACCCCGGCGTGCTGACGGACGAAGGCAGCCACATCTGCGCTGCCTGAACAGAGCTTGCTTTGGCTTTCCGGATCGTACACGTATTGCTGGTTGATTCCGCCGACGCGGCGCACGACCTGATAGGGGCGTTCATCCAGGCTGCTGATGAAGGTCACTGTGACTGTGGCTGTCTTGGCGCCTTCGCGCACAAACTCGCTCTGCTTGTACTGAATGGCGTCGAATAGAGCAAAGCCAATGGCTTCGAGCAATGTGCTCTTGCCTGCGCCGTTGTGCCCGACAACGGCGTTGACGCCTTCGCTGAAGCGCACGTGAGCCGAAGAGTAGGATTTCACATTTTCAAGTTCGACGGATTGGATATACATGCAAGTGATTCCTGAACGCGCTGTGGATCAAACCGGCGTGGGAACTGTTTTTGGGATGCGTTCCATATACGCCTCCAACTCCTCGACAATCGCATCTGGTGAGGAGTGACCAACCGCAAGACGTTTGATCGAAATGGCAGCCGCCGCCCACAGGTCGCCGTGTTCGCGAAACTCCGGGTATTGGTTAAGCAGGCTGAGCATCACTTGTCGTTCCAGTTCTGGCCGACTGAGAAATTCCCCGCCTCCAAAACCGGATTGGGCGGAAGTGGTCGAATTCTTCACTTGCACGAAGAGTGGGTCGAAGGCGTCCGTGGCAAGCTCCTCGATACGGCGTAAATCTAGTCCGCTGCGGTCAAAGGGCAGTGCACCGACGAGCCCAATCTCCACCACAGGTCGTTGATCCTCCCCGAGCCGATGAACAGCCAGGTCGCGAGCCTTGCGTTGAAAGAGCTCGCGGCAGTGGCCGAACATTTCGTCTGGACTGGTGAAGAGATCAGTCTTGACGGTCAGTCGATGGAAGACACGGCGCGGGGTGGCGACCAGCGCAGCCGTGTGTTTGGGCGCTCCAGCGGCGCGGTCGGTGTCAACCTCAACAAGGAAGTAACCTCGCTCCGGCCATTCCGCTTCGGCGATGGAGCAACTCTCCAGGCTGCCAGGGTTGTAAATCCACTCATCGAAAACAAAGGGCTTGTGGACATGTCCCAGAGCGACGTAATCTACATAGGGGCGTAGAACTCCCCATTCAGCCAGGCTCAAGCCGCCTTGTTGACCATCGACGACGCCTTCGACACCGCCGTGAGCCATGAAGATCGAGAACTGTGCATCGCTGGGAAGTTGGGACAGCGCCGCCGCATATTTTTCCAAAGCCGCGGCCGCGCCCGCGCCAAAATACTTGAGTCCGTGAATGCGCACGCCAGGAAGGATGTCCACATAGGAGCCTTTGCGATTGGCATAAGGGCTGAGCCTGGCCTGTCCACCCTCGAACTCGGGCGTGAGCAAGATGACCAGGTTGCGCAAGGCCAGGAATTGCAGCCAGCCGATCTGTTCTTGAAAGTAAGCTAGTTCGTGGTTGCCTTCCACTGCAATGCAGGGGATATTGGCAGCTTTGAGGCGTTCCAGGCCAACAATAGCCTGGTTGAGCGTCAGCGCGTCGATGGCGCGCTTTTGGAAGAGATCGCCGGCCAGCAGCACAAAGTCTACTCGCTCTTCTATGGCAGCCTTGACGACCCCAATGAAGGCGCGGGCGAAATCGTTGAACCGTTCTTTGCGGTTATACTGCCAATAGCCCAGGTGACAATCGGCAAAGTGAAGAAAGCGAAAGCGCATAGTTACTGTTTCTTGTCGGGCAGAAACCAACTGAGGAGGAAGCTGATCACGCTGATGACGATGCCGGCCAGGAACGCCGACCAGAAACCATCAAAGCTGATGGCGCCGCCTGTGAGCCACTGGGTCAGATAGAGGATGATCACATTCATCACAAAGGTGAAAAGCCCCAGAGTGAGAACATAGAATGGACAGGTGAAGAGCGCCAAAATCGGGCGGATGAACGCGTTGACCACGCCAAAGATAACGGCAACAAAGAGCAGTTGCAGTGGATCTCCGGTGAGTGACATGCCGTCAATGAGCGCGCTGGCCACCCAAAGTGAGATAGCGTTGATGGCAATGCGAATGATGAGGCGACCGATTGATCCCATGATTGTCTCTCCAGGTGTGCAGGTTACGTCGGTAAGTTGCCGTTCTCTTCTTCTGCCAGCAGATGCAGCACATCTTCTTCGCTGATGGCAAGTAGTTGGGCGATGGTTGGCACAGAGTAGTTCCTGGCAGCCATGGCTTGAGCGATCTGGCGGTCACGCCCCGCTCTGCCTTTTGCCTCACCGATTTCGATGCCCCGTTCGATGCCCTGTTCGATGCCCTGTTCGATGCCTTCGCTGACCCAGAGCTGGCGCTTCTTCTCGTCTTCCTTTTTCAGTGCGTCCACCAACATGGTCTGCAACTCCTTCTTCGAACGAATCTCTCGTTCCAACAACGCCCGGTCCTCCCGGCTGACAAAGGATTTGTCCAGACGGATGGCCTGGTCAAAGTCGAGTCGCTGCACCCACTCTTCTTCCACAAAGGTCTGGATAAGCTGGCGGAAGATGGTGCGGTTGGAAAAGAGGATCTTGTAGCCGCTGTCATGGATATTCATGATGGTATAATAATTTACGTGATGACCTGACATGCGTCAAGTTGTCGGATTGATCAGCGGAAGTTCTGAGTATGACGCAAAGGCTGTGCGGTGCATGAAATGATGAGGAAGCGGAACATTCTTGAAGCGTTCTGGAACAAGCAAAGTTGTATCGTCCTCGATGGCGCCATGGCAACTGAATTAGAGCGCCGGGGCGCTGATCTGCAAGATCGCCTTTGGTCGGCCAGGTTGCTCATTGAAAATCCGGATCTGATTCGTCAGGTGCATTGGGACTACTTCTTGGCGGGCGCAGATGTCGCCATTACAGCCAGCTACCAGGCCACGTTCGAGGGTTTCAGCCAACGTGGGCTGACGTTCAGCCAGTCGTCAGAGGTGATGAAGCTCAGCGTTCGACTTGCCCAACAGGCGCGCCATGAATTTTGGAACGACGAACGGCGCCGCGCCGGCCGCATCCGTCCACTGGTTGCCGCCTCAATCGGCCCTTACGGCGCGTTTCTCGCAGATGGCTCTGAGTATCGCGGCGATTACAGGTTGACTACCGAGCAATTGATGGATTTCCATCGGCCACGTCTGGCGATCCTGGCAACCAGCGGCGCAGACCTGCTTGCCTGTGAAACAATTCCCTGCCTCGACGAGGCCCACGCGCTCCTGCGCGTGCTGTCTGAGTTTCCTGAGGCGAGGGCCTGGCTCAGTTTCAGCTGTTGTGATAGTGAACATCTCAGCAGCGGCGAGAAGTTTGCTGATGCTGTTGCGTTGGCTCATGATTCGCCACAGATCGTCGCGATTGGCGTCAATTGCACACCGCCGAGATTCATTGAGGACCTGTTGCTCATTGGCCGCCGAATCACAGATACGCCGCTTCTCTGCTACCCTAACAGCGGAGAAACCTGGGATGCCCTGCATCACTGCTGGCTTCTTGGAGAAGGCGGAGGCGATTTCTCCGAGCCAGCGCGCCGCTGGTTTGACGCAGGGGCGCGGCTCATTGGTGGGTGCTGCCGCACAACACCGCAGGACATCGCCGCGATTCGACGTGCTGTGGTGGAAAACGCTCGATGAACCGGCGTTGGTCCAGGACAGCCTCCGATGTAGCTCTCCCTTTGCTCATCGCCCTGCCCGTCATCTGGGCGCTGTTGCCAGGCGGCCTGGCGAGCACGGCTGATGGGCAAGTCCACTTCATCCGTTCCGCAGAAATGGTGAACGCCTGGAATCAGGGCATCTATGCACCTCGTTGGTCCGAGAATCTGGGTTTTGGCTTGGGAATCCCTTTGTTCATCTACGCCCCTCCCTTGCCCTATTTCATCACTTCTCTATTGCACTCGTTTGGTCTTTCCCTGGAAGCAGCCTTCAAGGGGATGTGGCTTATTGCGCTTTTGCTCAATGCCTTTGGCGGTTATCGACTGACGCGCGACCCACTGGGCGTCTGGCCGGGAGCGGCGACTTGCGCCGCGCTGGTCTATGCGCCGCTTCACCTGCGCGAGTTGTTCATCCAGGGCAATGCAGGTCAATATCTGGGATGGGCCTTTCTGCCGTGGATCTGTTGGAGCGTGATCCAGATCTATCGTACTGGCAGAGTCGCCTACGTCGTTGCCGCCGCTCTTGCGGTGTGCGGAGTGCAGCTCTCCCATCACGTAGTAGCGCTGATGGGAATGGGGCTGGCGGGTGGGCTGTGGTTGTTCCTGGCAATCGGCGTCGGTCGTCTGCGTCAGGCTGCCTTCTCCCTTGGCGGGCTTCTCCTTGGTCTCGCATTGGGTGCATGGTTCTGGGCGCCAGCGTTGCTGGAGATTGATTCCATGCGCCCTGATGTGATCGTCGCCAGCGACTTCCATACCCGTTTCCTGACTCTGGCCGAATTGATTTCCTTGTCGCCGAGATTAGACCAGGGCGCAATCAACCCATTCTTTCCCATGACGCTGGGTGCTGTACAGGGGCTGTTTGCCGTCGTCGGCGCTCTCATTGCGCTTTTTGTTTTATCGCAACAGGGTCGCCTTACTTTGCCCCAGTCGTTGAACAATCGACAGTGGTCTATGGCGCGTCCAGTTGTGGTTGCATCGATCTACTTTTCATGCGTTTTTCTCTTTGGCGCTTTCATGGCTCTGTCATGGTCGTCATTGCTGTGGGAAACGTTGCCGTTCCTCGATCTCTTCGAATTCCCGTGGCGGTGGCATGGGATGACCTATGTGGCAGTTGGTTGGCTTACTGGCTTTTGTGTTTTCGCTGTCGGGCGTTTTGGTCTGCGGTGGAGTGCAATTGCTGGTTCAGCTGCGCTCTTTCTTCTCATCTTTTCTGCGTTGGTCAATCTCTATCCTCACAAAGCGCCGCCAGACGTCTTTGGGGGAGCGCCCAGCGATGTTGTCCGCTATGAGCTGCGGACGGGCCAGGTGGGCACCACAAGCCTGGGTGAATTCAACCCGCGCTGGGTTGATGGTGTGCTCACTTCATCGCCGGTGGTGGATGACTATCTTGAGGGGCGCGCGGTCAATCGTCTGCCCGATCCTCTGCCGCCTGGCGTGACCGGTGAGCCGCTGGCTTCCAACGCGCAGCGCCACGACTTTCGCATCATTGCGCAACAGCCCACAACGATGAGCGTCGATCTACATTACTTTCCTGGCTGGCGCGCCTTCAGCAACGGCGTTCCTTTGCCAGTGACCCCCCATCCAGGCAGCGGCGTGATCGATGTCGCATTGCCAGCTGGTGAACAGACACTCACTTTGCAATTTAGCGCAACGCCCCTGCGCCAAAGTGTTGAATTGATTTCCCTTGCGGCATGTGTGATTCTTGCATGCGTCGTAGCGTTGCCGGCGATTCGTCGCAGACAGGTCATGGCGCAATTTTCCGCCGAGGCGTCGGTTGATGGAGGGCAGAATCTCGGCGCTGCGCCAGTTATCGCCTTGTTGATTATGCTGATTATCGTGGGGTTGCACGCAGTCGGCGCGCGTTGGTTCACCTTTGCTTCGCCGCCAGATCGGGCGTTGATGGCTTCCACACATCTGCGAGCAGATTTCGCCGATCAATTGCGTGTCTTGGGGGTCGATCTGCCGGAGCCGCTTGCCCAGCCAGGGGAATCGATCGCTGCGACGGTCTACCTGCGCGCCCTGCAACCCCTCGGTCGGGATTATTCCATCTTTCTCCATCTGGACCGTCCCGACGGCGTCACGGTGGCGAGCGCCCAGATGATGCATCCTGGAGACGTTCCTACGAGTAAATGGGCGACGGGGCTGCACGTGCGCGCTCCTTTGCGCGTAACCGTCCCAGAAGGGGCGCTGCCCATGCGCTATCGCCTTCGCATTGGGATCGTGGAGTCGAAAAGCGGTGAATGGCTCTCTCTGGCTGACGGGTCCGCCGATGTACTGGAGATTGGGCAGGTGTGGGTGGATGGTGCGTCAGCCCAGCCGCCCGCAGGTCCGCAGGCTCGCTTTGGCGAAGAGATCCATTTGCTCGGCGCGCAAGTCGATGCCAATGCCTCACTGCTGCGTCTTCACTGGCGCGCCGACCAGACTCCTGGAGAGGGACTGACCATCTTTGTCCATTTCCTTGACAGCCAGGGTGAACTGATTGCCCAAGCCGACGGCGCTCCGTTCGATGGACAATATCCCCTGTCTGCTTGGCGGCCGGACCAGGTGATCGAGGATGTGCGCACTTTACCCGGACTTGCGGAGATTGCCCAGGTTGTTCTTGGCGTTTATGATACGCACAGCGGTGAGCGACTGCCTGCGTTCGACGCTGCGGGCGTGCGGCTATCCAACGACTCGCTGATGCTATCGGTGCATTGACCGATGCAACACAATCAGCGGCGAATCGCTTGCGGCCGTCTACTGGCCCCGCTTGGCCCGCTCAGCCTGACGCCGCAGCTCTTCCTCGACGCGCGCGGCGTGGACAAACGCAGCGACATCCATCTTCTCGACCTCGGCGGCGAAGCGACCAGGCTGCTTGCTCGCTTCTGTCACGCTATACGAGGAACCGTTGGCCGAACGTGTGAGAAAGCCCGTATCCACGAGAAAGCGACGTAGGGTCACGTGATCCACGTCGAAAGTGCTGCCCACATCCGCCAGCCACGCCTTGAGCGCCTCGTTGATCGCGGATTCGCTCATGCTTTCACCCTGCGGCAAGCAGAGCGCAACGACCTTGCCCAAAACCTGCGCGTCGCGCGGGGCGCGTGGCAAGAGTGCACCTTTGCGTTTGACGCAAAGAGAGATGACCCGCTCTCTGAACAGTTCTATCGTGATCACTTCATCGCTCATACTGCGCCTTGCTTTCCTGTAACTTATTGGTGTATATCAGTAGTACAGAGCGGCCTAAATGAGACCAGGATATCGTCATCCTGAGATATCCATGCTGCGGGCGGCAGCGGCCCCGGGCAAGAAACTGGGGGAGTTTCTAGATAGCGCCAGCGAAGAATCTCGTTATGCCACCCAGATGCTTCACTGCGTTGGCGGGTACGCCCGTTCCGATGGCGCAGAGCGCCTGTACCAAACAGCATGACAAATCGTAGTGTGATTTAGGCCGAACCGTAGTAGTGTAATGGAATTCATGCGACTTGACAACAACAGGCGGTGCGATCCCAATGACCCGATTCGATTTCACAACTTTGGGCGAGATCATGGTGCGCTTCAGCACTCCGCCCGGCGAGCGATTGGAAATGGCCGCTCGCCTTTTTGTACACCCCGGCGGCGCGGAAGGCAACGTCGCCAACCTTTTGGCCCGCTTGGGGCGCCGCGCTGCCTGGGCTGGCGCGCTGCCCGACAACCCCCTGGGACGCCTCGCGGCCAATCACCTGCGCGTGGCCGGTGTAGACCTCTCTGGCGTTGTCTGGGATGTCCACGGTCGCATGGGTACCTATTATGTCGAGTTTTCCGGCCCGCCACGCCCCATCGCCGTCACCTATGATCGGGCTGGCTCCAGCGCGGCCATCTTGCAGCCAGCCCAGATGCACTGGGATGTACTCCTCAACACACGGCTGCTCCATCTGACGGGCATCACGCCGGCTTTGTCCTCCAGCAACCTGGAGGTCGTGCGTCTGGCTCTGTCACAGGCGCGCTCGACCAATATCCCAATTAGTTTCGATGTAAACTACCGGAGCAAATTGTGGAGCGCCAGCGAAGCGGCTTCTACCTTGCGCCACCTCATTGCCGGCGTGAATCTCCTCTTCTGCGGTCAGGGAGACGCCGCCTTGCTCTTCGGCTGCCATGGCTCCCCCACAGAGATGATCCGGCGGTTGGCAGATCAAACCGGCGCACAGATTGTGGTGATGAGCATTGGCGATGGCGGCGCGCTGGCATGGGATGGGACAGAGCTGCTCCATGAACCAGCAACGCCCGTGCAGGTGGTGGACCGGCTCGGCGCCGGCGACGCGTTGGCTGCGGGTGTGATTCATGGCTGGTTGAACGGCGACCTACGCACGGGGATGCGCTATGGCAGTGTGTTAGCCGCCCTTGCGCTCAGCCAATATGGCGACATGGTGATCACCGACCAGCGCGAGTTGGATGACCTGCTGCGCGCCCAGGGGATGGGTATTCGACGTTGATGGCCGTTGCTATACTGCGGTTGCTTTGAGACCAGGAGTTTTTGGCCTGCGAAAACTCCTGGTCTCAAACAGAGCAAAGTATAACGATCCGGGCGCGGTGGTTAGCGCCAGGATTGAAGTTCGATCACATTGCCTTCTGGGTCCGTGACGTAACACCAGGTGACGCTTCTCTCTGGCGACGGTTGGATGGTGACAATTGCGCCGATGGCGTGACCGCCCGCGGCCAATACAATCCCTCTGGCCGCCGCCACATCCTCCACCTCGAAGGCGATATGTCCGAAGCCAGGTCGATTGACCGCAGTGGACGGACGTTCTTGCAGCAAGTTGTAGCTGAAGATTTCCAGGGTCGGCCCCACATCGTCATAACCTGGGAGGCGCAGATGTACGCCGGTCAAGTGCGCGCCGGCAAAGCCGACGCCAGCCTCTAGCAGAGGCCCGCTGTAGTCGCGCTCTGGCGGGACAGGCGTACAGTCAAAGATCTGTTGATAGAAGGCAGCCAGGCTGCGCCAATCCTGCGCAATCAGGTTGGTGTGGACATAGCGCGCATTCATGACTCGCCTCGCAATAGGGCGCCATCTTCGACAAATCGAGGCGCGGAATCTGTGTTGCGCACAGTCACATTCCCCACCACCTTTACATCGGCGCCAAAATGAACGTCGCCCTCCACGATGAACGAATTGCAATGAAGGAGAGATGGCGCGCCATGGGCAAAGCGCAGGCGCAGGTCGTCGATGCGTCCATAATACTGATCGTCGAGCTTGACCACCGGTGGGACGCCCCCGCGCTCATCGTGTTGCACGAGCCGATAGTCTGACGTCATGACGTATGCGTCGGACCAAAGAACCAACAGGTCGCCGTTTTTCTTCACCGGCGCAAATCGGTGGCGGGGAACACAAAGGGCCTGGGCGCCAGGGAAGACTGAAATCGCCGAACCCATGGCTGTCTCCAATTGATAGACCGGCGGCGAGCCTGGCTGCGTGGGGTCGATGGGTTTTTCATTGCGGATGAGGGGAAGATTGAGCACGCCATGGGTGGCGGCCAACCGGTCATGGAGCGACGGCAGGTGCACCCACAGGTTATTGGTGTTGAACAGGTGATAGCGCTGGATGTCCTGGAACTGTGCGGTTTCATCAGGTGGACACTGGGCTGATTCGCGCAAAATCAACTGTCCGTCGGGACGCTGAGCCAGGTGGCCGCCTTTGCTATCAGCCGGAGTGCGGTGCGCCACCTCCATGAGGAAGGGCGCACCGCTGGCGGCGAAGAATCCCAGAATGCGCTCATCGAGCACTGCGCCCAGATTGTCGGAGTTGCTGACGAATAGATACTCGTAACCTGCGTTCAACATGCGTTGCAAGAGACCACTCGTCATCAACGCAGGGTAGATGTCTCCGTGACCCGGCGGACACCATTCCTTCTCTGGGTCGGCAGGCCAGCATGCCGGCTCCAGATTCTCCTTGCAGATCTTTGGCGCTTTGTTCTGCAGGAAGTCGAGAGGAATGTCCTGGTGGAAGTCCGAATAGGTCTGCAGCTCTTCCAACGTGGCAAGCTGGGTGGAAAAGCTATTCATGAACAGGAGCGGCAGGCGAACTCGGGCCGTGCGTCGCAAGTACATCACCTGGCGCACAGTGATGTCAAGAAAACTCAACCCATTTTTGACAGGCAGCAGGGATTTTGGCCCGTCCAGACCCATGCCCGTGCCCAGGCCGCCGTTGAGCTTGAGGATGACGGTGCGGTCGAGCGCGTTCTTACCGTGGTGGAGAGCGCTTTTGTCGATCTCCTGATAACAGGACGTCCCATGCACAGGCAGCGCCTCACTGCTGGGGATGTAGCCGGTCGCGCCGTTGAGCAGTTGAGTGTAGGCGCTCCGGAAATTGTCAATCATCAGGCTGGGGATGCCTGCTGTCCGCATCTTTGCGGCAAAAGGCGCAAATCGCGCATTCACATCATTGTGACGTCTCATCATCTTCGACTCGCACTCGTTTCTACATTCGGCTCTTGCCGTTCTTCAGCTTTACTACTCGTGTCGTCTGCCGTCACGATTCATGCGTTACCAGCCACACGTGACGCATGAACTGTCAATCTGGCGAGCAATCATCGTTTTCGAGCACAAACACAATACAGATCACGGTACAGATCACAGTATAGGTATTGTTACCAACCAATGGCGCAGCCGTCCTTGCGCGGATCGCTGCCGCCGCAGAGCACACCAGTGACCGGATCGCGCAGGATCACTTGCCCGCCGCCAAAGACATTGCGTTGAAACCCATCCACCGGCGCCAGTTGATGGCCGCGGCGCGTCAGTTCAGCCAGGGTGGCAAAGCTCCACCCTTCCTCCATGAGCACCAGGCCGCCGGTTTCGCTTGCGCCCATGCCTCCGTGCGGCCCGCTCAACTCCCAGCGAGGCGCATCCAACGCCTGTTGGGGCGTCATGCCCAGGTCGAGGAGATTGACCAGCACCTGGAAATGACCCTGGGGTTGCATGTAGCCGCCCATGACGCCAAAACTGGCGTGCAATTGACCCGAAAACTCTCCTTCGCTGTGCACTGTGAGCGCGGGAATGATGGTCTGGTAGGGACGTTTGTTGGGGGCAAGTGCATTGGGGTGGAGCGAATCGAGTGCGAAGAGCGACGCCCGGTTTTGCAGGCTGACCCCTGTCCCCGGCACAACCAGTCCTGTTCCTGTCCCCATATAAAGGCTGTTGATGAAACTACACGCATTGCCTTGTCCATCCACGACGCTCAGGTAGACTGTGTCAGAACCGGCCAGGGGGTCGCCATAGGGAACGCGTTGTGCGGCTCGCAAGGGATCGATGGAGCGTCGTCGGCGGTCGGCGTAGGCCCGACTCGTCAGTTCGCTCAACGGGATGGGATGGATGCGTGGGTCGCACACCCACTGCTGCGCATCGGCGAAACCCAGGCGCATACACTCAATCATCGTGTGGAGGCGGTCGGTCTCTGTCATGGCAGCCAGGTCGAAACCGGCAGCCAAGTTGACGGCAATAATTGCGGCCAACCCCTGCCCATTGGGAGGACACTCATAAAGACGGACGCCCCGATGGTCTGCGGTGATTGGTTCATCCCAGGTGGATGTATGGTTTGCCATGTCGGCGGGTGTGATCCAGCCGCCGTAACGCTGCACGTGCTCGCTCAGACGCTGGGCGAATTCACCGCGATAGATATACGCTTTGCCAACACTGGCGATGCCCTCAAGCGTCTGGGCAAGTGTTGGGATGCGCATGATCTCGCCAGCGCGGGGCGCGCGTCCTGCGCTGAGCAACTCGAGTCCGCTGGGCTGAATCGGGCCATTGTCTGGATCGCCGCTCAGCCATTCCGGATCCCGGCGCAGCTTCTTCTCCTGCGTCTGCCAGCCGTGAGCAATCAGTTCGCTCACCGGATAGCCCTCGCGAGCTGTGCGGATGGCGGGCTGCAAGACATCGGCCAGCGTCATGCGGCCGTGGCGCTCCAACAGGTCGCTCCAGCCGGCCACAGCCCCAGGAATGCTTACTGCGTGCCCAGTGAAAAGAGGCATACGCTCATAGCCAAGCTGACGAAGGTCCTCGATGGAGGCTGCAGCCGGCGCACGCCCAGAACCATTGAGGGCCGTCACCTGCTGTGTCCTGGACTCGAAGTAAAGGGCGAAACAGTCTCCGCCGATGCCCGTGCTGATTGGTTCGACCACGTTGAGCATGGCTGCGGTTGCGATAGCTGCATCTGCTGCATTTCCGCCCGCTTTGAGGATGTCGACGCCAGCCATGACAGCCAATGGCTGGCTGGTTGCCACCATGCCATGACGGGCTAGCACGTTGCTGCGCCGTGAGCGAAATCCTGGATCGATATTCATCAGTCCGTTCCTTGTGTCTGGAGCATTCACTACGGTCAGGATAGCAGAAGTCATGGCAATTGACAATTGACCCATCCAACTGGGGTTTGTTTTGGCTTGGCCAACCAGCGACCAGGGAGCATGTACAATCCACAATGATTGATTCTCCCTTGCAACGGGTGATTGTGAATTCCTGCTCCTTTACGGTAGACTACTTTGACGATGGGGTTTTTGATCGAGGCTGTGGCCATCTATTCCGCCTACATTTATGCCGTGTGCGGCCTGGTCGCGCTCTATCACATCTATAAGGTGTGGCAGGTGCGTTCAGAACGTCGTCAGGCTGTCTTTTCGCTTGAGCGCGAAAAGGCTGTGCGCGAGCTATATGGCATCTTCTACACTTCCATGCTCTTGCTGGTCATTATGGGCATGACCTACTTTGTGAGCACCACGTTGGCCCAGGCGGTGCAGCCGATCGTCGCCGAATCGCGTGATCCACAGCCTGCCTTACCCATCATCCCAACACCCACCAATACGCCTCTCCCTGCGACCCCTACATCGCCGGCTACCCTGCCAACGCCAACGGTTCCCATTTCTTCCACTGTTGCAGCGCCTGTCGTCAACCCAGAAGCGACGAATACGCCTGCGCCCCAACCCACGCCTGCGCCTCAACCGGCTGCTGCGCCGCCCTCATGCCCCGATGGACGGTCTGTCATCGCCAGCCCAGGGAATGGTCAGGTAGTCAGCGGCGTGATCGGTGTCATTGGCACAGCCAGTCATGAGAGTTTCCAGTATTACAAGGTGGAGTTTGCACCTGGGGCAGGTGCTGAAGGCGGTTTTGTCTACCTGGGAGGAGGGGCCAGCCCAGTGCAAAACGGAGTATTGGCCACAGTGGACACCGCCGCTCTTGGACCAGGGCTGTGGACTTTACGGCTGGTTGTCGTCGATCAGACGGGGAACTTCCCAGCGCCTTGTTCGGTGACGATTACCGTTGCGGGGTAACTGAAGCGGGGTAGGGGGCGAGTGACGTTATTCGCCAAGATGTTGCGCCGTGCTTATATTTCGACTCACCGACCGTGATGAATCGTTCTCGTCTCTACTTTTTACTCTCCCTTTTTCTGGGCATCCTCGTGGTGATCGCCATTGCATACCTGATCGGTCTGGCGCAAGGGCAACGCAACCTGGAGAATGCGGTATCCACTGCCCAGGCGAACGCCTTCCTGGCGCGCATTGTCGCCACGGAGACGCCAACCGCCACCCCCACCCAAACCCACACACCAACTGTCACCCCCACCTTTACGGTCACGCCGACTCCCACGCCATCGCCGACGCCGTCTCCCACCCCAGCCTCACCAGAGGAGTGGGCCCTACGCTTTCTCGACCTTGCGCTGACAGGGCTGAATAGCATTGCCGATCTCAACTTCGATCCAATGCGCGCCGAATCCCTGTTGCGTCGCGTTGGCCAACAGCAGATGCTCATGATGGCGCCGGTCAGCTACGCAGCGCTCTCCACCGATCCGTGGGCTGCTCTGGTCATTCCGCGCACCCCAGCAGGCGAGGCGCTGCCCATGATCTTCTGGCAAGAGCCAAATGACCAGAATCGGCTGCGCGGTCAACTTCTCCTGGATCTCCTGCAAGACGTGAATTTCCGTGGATACACAGCTCTGCGTTCTGGCGTGCAGCACGGCCAGCTGGCAAGCGACCCCCAGGGGCGTCTTCATGCGTTACTGGTGGAGCGCGCCGATGGCTCAGAGCTCCTGCCTGTCTACCTGTTGGGCCAAACAACACCAGCATCAGACTTTGCCCTTACATGGCGCAGCGACCAGGACCCGACCTGGTCGGTTGCCGCCGAGGGTAGCACGGTGCGTCTTGACCCCCAGGGAGACAAGTTTTTGCCCGATCTGGTTGTGGATGCGCAAATCCCGCAGGAAGGCGCGCTGCGCAGTGTCGTCAATGCGCCGGGCGTCTTTGTGGAAGAGCCGCCTTTTGCCCGACAATGGGCAAACAGCCGCTGGTCCCTTGCCCAGGCACAGACGACGCCAGCCCTCGGATCATGGCAATACAGGCTTGAAGGAGCCGGATTGCGTTCCACACCGTTGACGACCCTGGCCCAACTCATGGCGCTTTTGCAGGCAGGTGAATCCGAAGAGGCCATGAGCTTGATTACGCGACTCGACCTGGCGCAGCAAGCCTTCGCAGCCGGGCTCAGCCAGCCGGGCCGGTGGATGGCAGCCTACGTGGATGAAAATGATCGCCCAGTCTTCGATGCGCAGATCGGGGGTAAGTTGCGCTTCTTTGACAACGGCGACCGTAGTCGCACCTTTGACGCCTCCTTCGACCTGGGCAGCGACGGCTTCTATCGATTGGCAGCTCTTCGTCAAACGGCGCCCTTCGAGACCAACCTTGTCACGCCTGCCGCACCTCTGCCCACCTTCACGCCAACCGGCAGGGCGACCAGCGCGGCGACTACGACTGAAGCCTTGACCCCCACCGAGCCGGCGACTCCTCGCGTCAGCGATCTTCTGCCCACTCCCACCCCGGCGCAAGGCGCTCGCTCCACGCCCACCGCAACCGAAACGCTCTCGCCCACGCCATTGCCCACGGCTACGTTCACATCGTCGCCCACTGAGACGCCCACAGCCACGCCGACAGAAACTCCCACCGAGACGGCAACTGCAACGCCTCTGCCCATTCCGCAAATTCCATCAGAACAGCCGGCCTTCCTCAGCGGGGTCACCTACGTCTTCGAGCCGGCGCGCTTGCGCGGAGGGCCCGGCACCGATTTCCCTGTGATCATTCCGGTGGACAACAACCTCAACGTCGGGCTGTTTGGCGTCACCGAAGCTGGCGATTGGTATCTGATCCGCATTGAAGAGCCAGGCCACCCCAATTTCGGCCTGTTGGGGTGGATGTTCCGCGACCTTGTCACGGTCTATGGCGACGCGGCGATTCTGCCCCGCTATCGCGCAGACGGCAGGACGCTGACGCCTGTTGCGCCGACCTGGACGCCAACGCCCGGCCCACCCACCGCCACGGCAACGCCGGAACCTTCTGCCACATCCACCCCTTTGCAGACGCCGCAGGTGTCGCTGCCTGGCGTCCAGCCCGCGACTCTTTCCAACGCGCCGCCCCCGGGCGAAGACGAAATCATGCTGACGATGGGCGGAGAGCAAATTCCAGCTGATCCCCTTGCACCGCTGATAGCCAGCGGCGGCGATGGCGCGCCGGTGATTCTGAATGTAGACCAGGCGGATGTGCAGCTGTGGTCTGGCGTCATTGGAAAGCCAAATGGGGATTGGCTGCCTGGCCAGGCAGAGATGCTGTGGCCGGGCAGCACGGTCTATGCCAGCGGGACCCGCTCTGTGGGCGCCGCAGGTGACGAGCTGACTGCCCATCGCATACGCATCGTCGGGGCATTGCAGCAAGAACGCGTGCAGGTTGAAGAGTCGCCTCAATTGGCGCGCTCCATCGCCTTTGGCAATGCGGTCAGCATGGTGGGGAATAGCCAGGAAGAGGGAGTCTTTTTGTTGACTGCCGATGGCGGGCTGACGGAGCTTTGGTCTGAGGCCGTGGAGGCGCACTGGGTGAGCGGCGACGACCGGGCAGGGATGATCCTCTCACTTCCTCACAGCCCGACCGGGCGCAACGGCTTCATCTGGGTGCGCACTGACGGCAGCGGGCTGCGCATCAATGCACAGCCGTTTTTCCAGGTGAATGGCGTCGCAGGCGATCCGTTTGGTGGACTCTGGTGGATTGAGACGCCCCAAACCGGGGTCGATCTATGGCAGTTGTGGCACTGGGACCCGACGATGAATGAAATCGTCCTGCGCCTTCAAAGTGATGGCGCTTTCTTCAAGAGCGGAGGCGCCCAAGTTGGCGATGCTCTATCTCCGCGTTTGCTTGCAGTCAAGCTGGCGCAGGATGGCGACAACACCCTGGTCGATTTGATTGTAGACACACTCGATCCGGTGACGCAAACGGGGCGCAAGGGCCTTTTTCGGGTGACCCTGGAAACGGATGTGCAAGGCGATGGACGCAGCAGGCTGGTGGGCGCGCCGCGACTCCTCCTGCCGCCTGGCGTCTATCAAGAGCCGCTCTCCTTTAACCAAGATCAGAGCCGGCTGGCCTATCTCTTCTTTGACCCCAACCAGGCCAGCCTTACAGCCGGACAGATCACACCGCCCAATACAGTGAGGCTCCTGACGTTGGACGGGGCAGACGTCAATTCAATTCGCACACTCTATCAGAGCGAAAACCGGTTCGAGTTCCTGGCGCCGATCCTTGAATGGACGAACGACGGCGCGCTGCTTGCTGCGCGCAGCCGCTTTGCCGTCACCGGCACGACCGGTCTGGATATCTTCGGCGCAGTGCGGATTCCTGTCGTTGACGTGAACGTTGACTCGACGCCGGCGACATCATTGCTGTTGGGCAGCGGACAGCAATTGACATCCCTGAGCGCATGCCGAATTCAGTCTGCGCCGCTGTTGGCAATTTCTGCACAAGGCGGCGCATTGGATTACGCGGTTTGGGATGGCGTCCAGTTGCCCCGCGCCGTCTTTTCCGTTCCGCCCCATTTGACGCGTATCTTTGCGTGCTGGCGGACGCCAGAGTAGCTAAAAGATCACTTGGGCAATGTTTGAAGGTCTGCCGGTCTGGAGTCGAGAATGGGTGATCTATGCCGGTTGGCGCGATCTGGCATTCTTGTTCTTTGGGTTGGTGTTGATTCTCCTGCTGATCTTGTGGTGGCGTCAACAGTCAAGCAGTTGGTTTCGTATTGCCGTAGCGACGTTGCTGGCTTCCCTGTTGCTCACCATCGCCAGTTATTACCTCTTCGTGATGCCTGCCTACACGGTCGGCTGTCCGGCGGGCTGTGCGGGTTGGCGCGGCTACCCATTGCGGATTGCGCGCGTTGGGTTGGACGGGCGTAGTGAGATTGCCGTACTGGACTTTGCACTCAATGTGGCGCTGCTCTGGCTCTTGTGGCTGACGGGCAGTGTCGTCTGGAGGCTGGCGGCGGTTGCCCTTCGTTGGGAACTGCGTTCGACGCGCTGGAAGGTGGGATTCCTGATGCTGACCATACTCGTGCCCTGGGCGCTGCTGCCCAGAGTCCTCAATCCACCCCAGCCGATTGTCGAAGGAGAAGACCTGCGCCTGATCAACAATGCACGACGCGCGGCTGAATTCACTTATGGAATTACCGGGCTGGTGGTGCAGCGGCTCGCGGTGGAAGACATGCGCCGAAATGTGCAGCCGGGTGAAGGCGACGCCACGGCCGCGGCCGTGCGCCCTGGCAGCCAAGTGTGCCTACGCGGTTACACCTATTTCTTCATCCCATGGCAACGGTATCGTATCAGCCTGGACGCCAACGGCGCTACGGCGCTGAACCTGGTCGAGCTGCCGCTCAGCGGTTCGTGCTGGCAAACGGTCGTGGAGTGAGCTGCGCACCAAGGAGTCGTTGTGACGCACGCTGTCGAAAGTGGAGCGTCATCAGGAATCGACTGACGAACCAGAGTCGACAGGCTGCTCTGTGCTCAGTTGGGGTGAGCCAGAGTGGTTTGGCCGATGAGAGAACGCAGTTCTTCTTCACCGATTACAGGGACGCCGAGTTGCCGAGCCTTATCCAGCTTGCTGCCGGCGTTTTCCCCTGCCACCAAATAGCTGGTCTTGCTGCTGACGCTGCCAGCGACCTTGCCGCCGTGGGCTTTGATGAATTCATGCGCTTCGTCGCGGCTGAAGATGGGCAGCGTCCCGGTCACAACGAAGGTCAATCCAGCCAGGGGCGCTTGCGCTGGCGCTTCCCGCTTTTCGCCCACGGTGCGCACCCCGAGCCGGGTCAGCTTCTCGATGAGCTGGCGGTTCGGTTCCAGGCTGAAGTATTCGTGGACGCTCTGAGCGATCTTGGGGCCGATGCCTTCCACGGCGCTTAGTTGTTCCACCGATGCGTCCATCAGCTCCTGGATGCTGGAGAAGCGTTGCATGAGCGTCTCGGCCACCACCTCACCCACGAACTTGATGCCCAGGGCGGTGAGCAAACGATGCACCGGGCGCTGTTTGCTGGCCTCCACGCCGGCGCGCAGGTTTTCGATGCGCTTCTCCTTGTAGCCTTCCAGTTGCGCGATCTCCTCCCAGGGCAGATCGTAGACATCGGCCAGGTCTTTGATGAAGCCTTTCTGCACGAAAAGCTCTGCCTGCTTGAAGCCAAAGGTCTCCACATCCATTGCGCCGCGACCAACGAAGTACTCTACTGCCCGCACAAGCTGTTCCGGGCAGGCGTTGTTCACGCAATAGGTAGCTGCCTCGCCGGGAGGTCGCACCAGAGGTTGACCGCAGACTGGACAGGTCGTGGGCATGGTCCACACTTGTTCGGCGCCGGTGCGGAGCTCCACCAGCGGGCGCAGCACCTTGGGGATTACCTCGCCGGCGCGCTTGACCAGCACCTTATCGCCGATGCGGATGTCCAGATCACGCACGTAATCCTCATTATGGAGTGTGGCCGCCTTGACCATGACGCCGCCGATTGCCACCGGCTCCAACACCGCGTTGGGTGTTACCACACCGGTCCGCCCCACGTTGACGATGATGTCCAAAAGGGTCGTCACTGCTTCTTCACCGGCGTATTTATAGGCCAGCGCCCAACGGGGGTCCTTTCCTGTGAAGCCCAACTCGTCTTGTAGGGCCAGCGAATCGACCTTGATTACTGCGCCGTCCACCTCGTAGGGTAACTCGGGACGTTTGCGCCCAAATTCCTCCAGGTAGGCGACCAACTCCTCAAACTCGTCGTCGCTAAAGCGGTGCACAATGGGGCAAACAGGCAGCCCCAGCTGGCGCAGATGCTCCAGGCTGGCGAAATGGGTCGTTGGCGGATCCTCTTCGCCTTCCAGGATGAGCGCCTGATAGACCCACAGCTTGAGAGGACGACCAGCGCTGATGCTGCTGTCCAGTTGACGCAAGCTGCCAGCGGCGAAGTTGCGTGGGTTGGCGTAGACGCGCTCGCCCGCTTCCTCCTGACGGCGGTTGAACGTCTCGAAATCAGCCTTATCCACATAGGCTTCCCCGCGCAAAACCAGGCGCGACGGCGTCGCCAGACCAGGCGATGGCTCCACTGGGATCTGCAGGGGCAGCCTTCGCACTGTACGCAGGTTGGCGGTGATGTTCTCGCCAAAATCGCCGTCTCCCCGGGTTGCGCCCAGGACGAAACGCCCGTTTTCGTAGTGCAGCACGACAGTCAGCCCATCGAACTTCGGCTCCACGATGTAGGCCAGCGCCGGGTGGCGGGCCGGCGGCAGGAATCGCTTGACCCGGTCGCGCCAGGCGCGCAGGTCGCCATCGCCAAAGGCGTTGGCCAGGCTGAGCATGGGCGTCGGATGGCGCACTTTCTCGAACTTTTCGGCTGTGACGCCTCCCACGCGCACGGTGGGGCTGTCATCGCTGCGCAACTCAGGATGGGCGGCTTCAAGGGATTGCAGCTCCTGGAAGAGCGCATCGAATTCGCGGTCGCTGATGCTGGGGTCATCAAGAATGTAGTAGCGATACTGGTGATAGCGCACAGCGGCGCGCAGTCTCTCCAAGCGCGTCGCTGTCTGTAGGTCTTCTGCCTCGTGGCTTTGACTTGCGTCGTTCATTCTGTCGATCTACTCTGCGCTGAATGAATCAGCCCGCACCCAACCGGCCAGGCCATCTGCTGCGCGCACGCGATACCAAGCGTTGCCGCCAACCGCAACGGGATAGGCGGCTCCTTCTTCGCTGGACTCCAGAATGGTGAAAACTGCGCCCGGTTCATAAACTTCGAGCACGGGCGACGCGGAAGATGCATCGGAGTGGAGACGCGCCTGCAACAATCCGGTCACCACCTGGCCTACAGCCAAGGGGATTGGCGTTGGCTCTGGTGTCGGGGTGGGGTCAGGAGGGGTAGTCGGGGTTGCGGACTCGGACTCGCCAGCAGTGGTATCGGGCTGACTCGCCGGCGTCTCAGTCGTTACGACCATGCCCCCACTGCGCTCTTGTGTTTCCGAACGTCGGTCATCATCGCACGCCTGCAACAGGAGCGTCCCGGCCAAGAGGAACGACATGATGATCAGCTTGACATTGATCCTTCGCTTGATAGATTGTGTGCGCATGACTGACTCCACGATTCTATTTGTTAATGATTTGTCAAAGACCTCCTGCGGTCTTTGAGTTGGGCCAACATTTCGACTAGAGTGCCAGTGTTGACCACGTCTGCTGGTCTCAACCAGGCCCTGCGCGCCATGGCGACGCCGTATTCTAGCACATCGATGCCGCCCAAGCGATGGGCATCACAATTGATGGCGATTTTGCAGCCAAGCTCCACTGCGCGACGGGCGTACACATCGTTGAGATCGAGCCGTTCGGGGTTGGCGTTGATTTCCACTACTGTACCCGTTTCAGCACAAACTCGCAGCACATGCTCCACATCCAGCTCGGTGGGTGGGCGGGAACCGAGCAGGCGGCTGGTGGGATGTCCCAGCACATCCACATGTGGATTGCGGACGGCAGCCAGGCAACGCTCTGTAATGATCTCTCGATCCTGCCGTTGCGCGCTGTGGATGGAGGCCACGACCACATCCAGCTTTGCCAGCACGTCATCGGGCAGACCGAGGGTTCCATCAGCCAGGATCTCCACTTCACTGCCCTGCAAGACGTAGAAGGACACGCCCATGTCAGCGTAGCGGCGGTTGGCCTCGGCGATCTCCACTGCCTGTTGGCGCAGGCGCTCGTCGTCGACGCCCTGCACCACGCCCAGGCCAACGCTGTGGTCGCTCACCACCCAGTATTCATAGCCGGCCAGGCGCGCCATCTCGGCCATCTCCCAGACGCTGGCGCGACCATCGCTCCATGTAGTGTGGCTGTGAAGGTCGCCGCGGATGTCCTGGGCTGTGACAAGGGCTGGCAGCTCGCCTCGACGGGCGGCTTGCAGCTCGCCTCGATTTTCTCGCAACTCGGGCGCAATCCACGGCATGCCAAGAAAGGCATAGAGATCGCTTTCCTCTGCGAAGAAGCGCTGCTCGCCCTCGACAGTCTGGCCTTCACCCGTGGCAGTCAGGCCATATTCGTTGAGGCTCCAGCCCTGGCGGAGTGCAAGTTCGCGCAAGGCCACGTTGTGCTCCTTGCTGCCTGTGAAGTATTGCAGCGCAGCGCCCCAATGCTTCGCCTCCACCACACGCAGATCGACTTGCAGGCCATTACCGAGGATGACGCTGGTTTTCGTCTCGCCTGCTGCGGCCACATCGGCCACCTGGGGCAGTTGACGGAACGCGTTCATCGCCGCAACCGGGTCAGCGCACACGCAGAGAATGTCTACATCGCCGATGGTCTCTTTCCAGCGGCGCAGGCTGCCAGCGATTTCCATGCGCTGGATGGCGCCCTCGGGCAGGGCAGCGCGTAGTCCATCGATCATAGCCAGCGCCATGGGTCGGGCCACGCCGATGGGAGTGCGTTCTTCGCCGCGCCGGGAGAGCAGCTCGATGCCTTTGAGGATTTTTTCTTCGCTTTTTGCGCCAAAACCCTTCAGATCGCGCAGGCGACCTGCCTCCGCGGCCTGACGCAGCTCCTCCACACCGGTGATGCCCAGCTCTTCCCACAGACGTCTGGCCTTCTTTGGCCCCATGTCGGGCACCCGCATCATCTCCACGACGCCTGCGGGCACCTGGGCTGCGAGTTCGTCAAACTCCGGGACGCTGCCCGTGGTGAAGAGCACTTGCAACGCGTCGGCGATGCCCTTGCCCACACCTGGGATCGCCTGGAGTTCACCCCGGCTGAAGATACCGTTGATGTCCTGGCCCAGATTGCGGATATTCTCGGCGGCGTTCTGAAAAGCAATGACGCGAAACTTGTTGGCGTCGAGGATTTGTAGCCGCGCGGCAACGGTGGAGAGAATGTCGGCGACTTCCTTGTTGGAGAAGCGGTGGGCTGTTTGTTCTGACATGGCGGAATTATAAGGAGTTTCAGACGAGTGCGCCAATCGCCAGGCGGGAAAGTGCACGAAGGGAATCTCACCCAATCTCTAGAAAACGTTCAATGCGCACGCCCACGTGCGCCCCACCTGCACGTGAGTGTGCAGACTCGGCGATTTCAAAAAATTAGAAAAATTGACCGGTCAAAGCTCTAGTCAAGCGCCAAGCCCGTGACCAACTCGCCGTCATCGACTTCCCCTGTATCGACAAAGCCGAACTTGTGATAGAAGTTGCCGGGGCTGCCATCGCCGGGCACGTAACTGCACAAAAGGACCTGGGCGTTGGGCCGTGTCTTCACATGCTCGACAATTAATCGGAGCGCCTGCCAACCGAAGCCACGACGCTGGTAACGTTGGTCGATCATGAAGCGCCACAAGTAATACGTCGGCTTCTCTGGATCGTCATAGAGCATGGCAAAGCCGATTGGCGTCTCATCGGCGTAAATGGCGCGGAACCAGGCGTGCGGCTCGAAGTGGGCTTCGGCAATCGAGCGCGCATTGTCCGCGACGAAGTTGCGCTGATGTTCGCTCACTGTCAATCTGAGAATGGCGTAGACGTTCTCTTTGGTGATTTCGCGCAGGGTCACGGGGGCGTCTGCGGGCAGCGGGGCTGTTGGCTCATCATGCTGAGTCATAAACGGTTCATCTCTCCAATCAATGGGTTATTTACCGCGATATGATCTGCCAATTTAGAGATCAGTAACTCAAAGCTCAGCGCGCCACTGGGTCAGAGTCTTTGCCGCATCCGGCGCAACCGCAAGCCGGGCGTCGCGGCGACTCTGTTCTTGCGTCAGCAAAGAATCGTAGTTCGTCTCTGTGCGGCGAACATGAGCAACCACAGCCAGGCGAACCGCGTCCGGGTCGAGGTTCCTGGCTCCGGTGGAGCGACCGATGCGGCAATTCTAACATACGAGCCGTGGTGCGCCAAAGGACAAAGAGATGAGTAGCTTCAAAATCAGTTGCTTGGATGAGTCGCAGACTGGGTTACGACCTTGCGCCAATCTGTGCTATGCTACCTGTCACAGACGCCCCGTTGACCAACGGGTTTCAGCAAGCAATCGAGAGGTGACACTATGCGCATTCCAGCTTCTCCCCACTTTTCGCCCCTTGTACTGGGCGCCGCGTTCAACGCGCAGCGCACTGGGCTCCCCGCGCCACTGCGTCCGCCTGAGCAATTCATGGACTGTTGGCGCGAACAGTCCATGTTGGGCATCCCTTTTTTGTTGGGAGAGGCAGATCAGCCGAATGTGGTGTTTCTCGACCGAGAGCCTGTCGAGATAGAAGCGCATGCAGTACGCGCCGCGTATCTCATCTTTTTGCACGCTGTCGAGGATCTGGTGACCAACTATCTCGACGGGCTGGCAGATTTCGCCGTGGATGGCAATGAGCTGGGCGCGCATGTGTCGGACTACACCATCGAATACGCTGACGGCGAGGAGGTTATCACACCTGTGCTGCGCCGATTTGCCATCCAGCAGAGCCGCATTCGTTGGGGCGCCAGCCCGTTCGCCGCCGTCCCAGCGACCAGGCCACAGGTTTTTTTGACAGCTTCCGAGGAACAAAGCCTGGGACGCGTTCCACGGAACGCCCATGGCCGAGGCGAGACGCGCCAAAGCTCTGGTCGCGAAGCCGCCAGCGAGCATCTCTGGCTTTATGCTCTGCCCAATCCACATCCAGACAAGTCGATTCGCCGCATCATCTTGCAGCCGGTCGGAGAGCGTTCTGTGGTCTACGCCATCACTGCGACCCAGATCGAAGATCACCCGCTGCGACCTGGGCTGCGGCGCAAGCTGCGGCTGACCTTGCCGTCCGGCGCCCAATTCAACCGCCTGGGCGAGCTGGAAGGCGTCGACATGGACCTGGGCGTGGTCATCTCGGCGCGGGCCGCGCTGGATTACAACGCGCAGCACTGGCTCAGCGACGCGGCGCTGGCCTTACCGACGCGCTCCGCCACCGACGTCATCGTCGAGTATTCCGCCCACCCCATGGCGCGCCTCTATGTTGCAACCGGGCCGGAGACCCATATGATGTACGACCTGGCGACGATGGACGATGAAAGCATGGTGGAAGTGCAACCTGCCTATCGCCCGGTGACGGTGCGCCTGGTGGAGAAGGGCAGCGGCAAGCCGGTTGCGGCGCGCCTGCATCTGCATGGCGAGGCCGGCGAGTATCTGCCCCCGCGCGGCCATCATCGCAAGGTCAATGGCTACTGGTTCGAGGACAACTACGCCGAATTTGTCAACGCAGGCCATCAGTACAACTATGTGCATGGCGAGTGCGTGGTCGATCTGCCTCTGGGCGCAGTCTTTATCGAGGCCAGCCGCGGCTACGAGGTCAAGCCCCAGCGCGCGCTCCACGAGGTGACAGCGGAAACCGATGAAATTATTCTCGAGATGGAGAATGTTCTTCACTGGCGCGAGCAAGGCTGGGTGACCGCCGACACCCATGTCCACTTCCTCAGCCCGCAGACGGCTTTACTGGAAGGGCAAGCCGAAGGCATAAATGTCGTCAACCTGTTAGCCAGCCAGTGGGGCGAGATGTTTTCCAACGTGGGTGATTTTGATGGCAAGACGACCATCGGCGCGCGCAACTTTGGCGGCGACGGCGAATTCCTGGTGCGCGTCGGCACAGAGAACCGCATGCAAGTCCTCGGCCATATTTCCCTGCTTGGCTATTCGGGCGCAATGATCCACCCGCTGTGCAGCGGCGGTCCGTCCGAGTCGGCCATTGGTGATCCTCAGGAAGTGACCATGGCCGAATGGGCGCAGCGCTGCATCGACCAGGGCGGACTGGTGGTCATGCCCCACGCGCCCAACCCACAACTCGAACGCGCCGCCGACTTTGTCTTGGGGCTGGTTGACGCCACTGAGATGATGACCTTCAACCCCCTCTTTCCCGACTACGGCCAGGTCAGCGCCTATGGTCTGGCCGACTGGTATCGCTATCTCAACTTGGGCTATCAGATTCCTGTGGTGGGCGGCTCCGACAAAATGGCCGCGTCCTCGCTCTTGGGTGGCATTCGCACCTACGCCCACTTGGGCGAGCGGGAATTCACCTATGAGAATTGGATGCAGGCTGTGCGTCGGGGCAACACCTTCGTCACGGTCGGGCCGCTGGCTGCTATCACCGTGGAAGGCGTCGCGCCAGGCGGTCAGGTGCGGCTGCCGGCGACGGGCGGCAAGGTCAACGTCTCGTGGCGGGTGGAATCGGTGAGCTTGCCCATCGAGCAGGTGGAGGTGGTGATGGGCGGTTTTGCCGTCGCCCAGGTGGAGGCGGCCGCTGCGCTGTCCGCATCGGGGAGTATGGAACTGACCGTGACCGACTCTACGTGGATCGCCTTGCGGGTGCGGGGGAGCTATCGGGGCAAACCAGAAGAGATCGCCGCGCATACCAGCGCAGTGCAGGTCTTGGTGGATGGCAAAGCGCTCTATTCCACCAAAGACGCCATGGCTGTTCTGGAGCAGATCGAGGGTAGTCTGGCCTATGTGGACACCATCGCGCCGCGGCCTGACGCGTTGCGCTTCAAGCAGATGCGGGCAACGCTAGAAGCTGCCTACAACCG
Source organism: uncultured Caldilineaceae bacterium (assembly GCA_964560495.1). Classification (GTDB taxonomy): domain Bacteria; phylum Chloroflexota; class Anaerolineae; order Caldilineales; family Caldilineaceae; genus UBA5069. The sequence continues at coordinate 6,201 of CAZLMM010000031.1, read as the reverse complement.
TCTCCACCAGCGTATGCACCAACAAGGGGTCTTTCACCGCCACACGCCGCTCCATCAGCATGACCGATCGCGCGAGCATTGATGATTTTGTCTCCTTGGATGCAGGCGAGGCGCACGTGGGTGTGCGCACTGAACATTGTAAAACGACGAAACGGTCAATGAAAAAAGAGAGCCAGCCGCCGACAAGGCGGCTGGCTCTCTTTTGGGCCGGCTTCCCGCACTGGACGACGCAGGTCGCCCCGCTCACCCGGCTGTGACGGTTACTTTGTCACAATGGGCAGGAAAGTCTTGTTGCTGTCGCTGCCTACGGGGAATGTCTCTGCCGAGTTGGGCATGCCGACCTGATTCAGCATGACATTCGTCGTCGCTGGCGCGCTGTTGACCTTGCCGTCGTTGACCACCAACTGGAAGCGTAGCGTCGCCGCGTTCATGGCTGGCGTCACAGTGAAGTTGGGGGTCGCACTGTTGGCGTTTTGGATGGCGACCATCGGCCCCTCGACCTGCGTCCAGGCAAAGGTGAGCGCGTCGCCGTCTGCATCATAGCTGGCGCTGCCGTTCAGCCCCACCGTGTCGGTCACGCCCACATCCTTGAGGATGGTCGGTTGGGTTACGGCGACGGGCGCGCGATTTGCCTGGACAGGCAGCGCGCCGAAATAGGTCGGCGCCCAGGAGCCGGGCTGGTTGGCGTTGGACGCCGGCGGCCACACATTGACGGCGTCGAGCTCGGCTGCGCTCACTGCGTTCGTGCTGGCGTGATTGACCCACAGGCGGACGGCGTGATTCCATCCACCCACTAGATTCTCGCTGATGGAGAGCTCGGCGTTCCAATCGTTGCCGTTGCGTTGCACAGACGTGGCGAAACCGGCGGCCGGCGAGAGCGTGACCTGGAGTTGGCCATTGCTGTTGACGAGCTGGTAGGGCACGCCATTTTCATCTACCTTGAATCCTACATCGTCGTTTTCGGTCTGACTGCCGCCGCTGGCGTTGGCGTCGATGCGCACTCCCACTGCCAACGGGGTTGCATTCGCTGACGTTTGCAGATTGGTGAAGCAGACAAAGAGTTTGCCGCCTGCATGCACGAGCCGCGCCTGCGCCTGAGCGCCATCGGGTCGGGTGATGCGCACGACCGGCGCATTGGCGTAGCCATCGTCGGCGCAGTAGCCATCCAGGGTGGGCGCAGCGCCGTCGGGGACGCTGAGCGGCAGCACCTCGAAGTTGCGCGTCGCGCTGCCTGTTTGTCCATTGCTGTCAGTTCCAGTGAGGGTGGCGGCGTATGCGCCCGGCGTCAGGTTGTCCAACGACAACTGATTGCCATTCCCAATCGATGCGCTGGGGCCGGCGATGCTCCAGTTGAGCGCCTCGCTCGCCAGGCTGCCGTCTTCGGCGTCGACGACCATGCCGGAGAGCGTTGCAGGCTCGCCATATCCTATGCGCTGGCCTTCAGTCACGCCGCCGATGAGAGCCTGGGGCGCGTGCTTGTTCAGTGCAAAGGGTTCAGAGACCACAATGGTGGTGTTGAAACCGTCGCTTGCCAACACGCGCACGCGCGCCTGGCTGCCGCCGGGAAGGGTGCGGGCGTCGATGACCGCGCCCAACCACGGATATTCGACTGTCAAATCGTCGAAGACGACGAGTCTACTTTATGGTTGGGGTGAAAAACGTCTCTGGTCCCAGCGCAGTAGATGGCAGCGTGACTCAAACGCCGATGCCTAGCCCATACGGGACGCCTGATGGTCGTCGTCCGCCCGACAGCAGGAAAAGCCTGTCTGCAAGCGACAGATGGGAGCCACTCTGTCTGGAATCGCAACGCCGAAAGCGGCTAACAAGTCGGTCAGCTCACCCAACGGGAGGCCGATGACCCCCGCCACGCAGCCGGCCACGCTCTCCACCGGATGGAAGTCGGCGTGCTGGATGGCGTACCCCCCGGCTTTGTCGAAAGGATCGCCCGACGCAATGTATGCGGCGATCTCATCGTCGCGATAGTTGCGCATCGCCACCACCGTGTCGCTGAAGCGCGTCTCCTGGCGGCCTGTGGCGGCGTCCAACACGCTCACCGCGCTGATGACATGATGGTCGCGGTGACGCAGCGCCCGCAGCATCTCCCAGGCTTCGTCCTCAGTGGCAGGCTTGCCCAACAATGTGTTTTCCACAGCCACGACGGTGTCTGCGGCAATGATCAGCGTGGGCAACTCATCGGGCGATAGCCGCCGATTCACTGCTTGGGCTTTGTTCTCAGCGAGGCGGACGGCCAGCGCCGCCGGCTCCTCCTCTGGCAGCGGGGTCTCATCGATATCGGCGGCGCGAATGCAGAAATCGAGGCCCAATCGCTCCATGAATTCCCGGCGGCGCGGGCTGGATGATGCAAGAATCACGTTCGGCAATGCCATATCTGGCGCACCTTTCACACGAGGATCGTTGTTCTGAATACAGGCTCACACAGAGACGCGGAGAGCACAGGGCGTGTTTCATCTTTCCGTTCTGGTCAAGAAAATCGTGGAATCTATATCCCACCACATATCCCACCACATATCCCACCACATAATCGTATGTCATCAGGCATCATATGAGAAGTCCTGACCGTCTCTTTTTAGACAAAGCCTGTATCCTGTGGCACGATCAAAGACAAAATCGAATTCTCATCCATTCACACAGCGAGGCTTTTTCTTATGACTTCTTCAACTGCTACGCGCCGCGCCAAGACTGCAAAGCCGCCCGTGCGCATGGCAATGGTTGGCTGCGGTGGAATGGCGCGTCATCACGCACGCGCTATTCTCAAGCAGCCCGACACCACACAGATCGTTGCCATTTGCGAGCCGTCCCCTGCTGCCCACGCCCGTTTCGTCGAGCTTTTCGATGAGGCTGGCGTTGCCCCGCCGCCCAATCAGCCCGACTTTGAGCAATTTCTTGACGAGTGGGCCGACCAGCTCGACGCAGTCTTTATCATCACGCCCCACGCCTATCACCACGGTCAGGCCAAAGCCTGTCTGGAAGCCGGGTTGAATGTGCTGCTGGAAAAGCCCATGGTGATGAACGCGGCCGAGGCCGTCAGCCTCATCGAGGCGCGCGACCGAACGGGCCGCACGCTCACCGTGGCTTTCAACGGCAGCCTGTCGCCCCAAGTGCGCACGGCCGCGACCATGCTGCGCAGCGGCGAGCTGGGCGCGATCCTCAACCTGAACGCGGTGGTGTGGCAGAACTGGAAGCTCATCACCACAGGCGCATGGCGGCAGATCCCCGAGATTTCGGGCGGCGGCTTCATGTTCGATACGGGCGCGCACCTGCTCAACATCGTCTCTGACCTGGCCGGCGAGGAGTTTGTGGAGGTTGCAGCCTTTCTCGACAACCGGGGCGCGCCGGTGGACATCCTCGGCTCGGTGATGGCGCGCACCGCATCCGGCGCTCTCGTGACTATGAGCGGCTGCGGCGACGCCATCAAGTCCTGTCATTCGGATGTGCGGGTCTTTTGCGAAAAGGGCATCATCCGCACGGGCGTGTGGGGCGAGCGGCTGGAGCTGCAGCGCGAGGGCGAGGCGGACCTGAGCAGGGTGCGTGTGCGCCGCTCCCTGGGCCAGTGGGAGCAGTTCGTGCGCGTACTGCGCGGCGAGGTGGACAACCCCTGCCCACCAGAAGTCGGTCTGCGCATGGCGCGGTTGTGGGACATGATCAAAGAGTCCGCGGCGCAGGGCGGGCGGCTGGTGACTGCGTAGGTGAATGGTTGATGGTAAATTGTGAATGATGAATAGGAGAACAAAAATGTCTATCCACGTTACAGTTTGGAACGAATTCCGTCACGAAAAATCCCACAAGGAAGTGCAGGATGTCTACCCGGACGGCATCCACAACGCCATTGCGGCTGGGCTGCAAGAGGCCGGCTTCAGCGTGGGCACGGCTACTCTCGATGAGCCGGAGCACGGGCTGACCGACGAGGTGCTGGCCAAGACCGATGTGCTCGTCTGGTGGGGGCACATGGCGCACCGCGAGGTGAGCGACGCCATCGTCGAGAAGGTCTACAATCGGGTTCTCGACGGCATGGGGCTGATCGTGCTCCATTCAGGGCACTACTCGAAGATCTTCCGCAAGCTCATGGGCACCTCGTGCAGCCTGCGCTGGCGCGAGCACGAGGAGGAAAATGAGCGCATCTGGGTGGTGAATCCAGGCCATCCCATCGCCCAGGGGCTGGGCTATTACATCGACCTGCCTCATGAGGAGATGTACGGCGAACTTTTCGACATCCCCACGCCCGACAACCTGGTCTTCATCAGCTGGTTCAAGGGCGGCGAGGTCTTCCGCAGTGGCTGCTGCTATTACCGGGGGCATGGCAAGGTCTTCTACTTCCGTCCCGGCCATGAGACCTTCCCCACCTACTTCAACACAGAGGTGCGCAAGGTCATCGCCAATGCGGCAGCCTGGGCCGCACCGGCCGGCGCAGCGGCCTATCCGTACAGCAAGGGCGCCATCCACGCCAAGAACCCCATTGAATCGTTGGGTTGATGTAGGGCGTTGCTGATGTATAAAATTACGACCCCGACAGGAGAAAGCTACCTGCCGGGGTCGTTATTTTAATGCTTTCCGAAATCTTCCAGGAAGCTCCCCAGTTTCCTGGAAGATTTCGGGCGAATACAAATTCATCATCCAGAGATCTATTTCGCAGGCTGTCAACCAGGGCAAAAATGGGCTACTTCAGATGTGTGCACCCATCTCCCGCAAATGTCCATTTGCCGGATGTTCCAGCGTGTAGACTGTTTTGCCCATGCCCATGACTTCGCCTGCCAGCTGTTCGGTTTTGCTTTCTGGTTTGGCATAGGCGATGAGCACTTTGTCAGCGGCTTGCGCCAGCAAGCGATTGCGCAGCAATGCAGTCTCGGCTGTGACCCGCCGCACCTGCTGGCCAAAGAGCGCAATCAACAACAGGCGATCTTCGGCCAGCGGCTGCTCGTATTGCGCCGGCAAGCGCTGCAACGGCCCGCGCGCCAGCCAGATGACCACCGGTTGCGGCCCGCGCAAGAGCACACTGAGCGCCTCGTTTTCCACCGGCGACTGAAAACCGCTCATGATCAACGGCCCCTGACGCCGCCAGCCTTGCGCCAGATCGTGCACCGCCAGCAGGATGCTGGCCGGCGCATTGGCGGAAGAGAGCAAGGCAAGCGTTGGCTGGGTCAGGAGATGCGTTGGCCCCAGGGCGAGTAAAGGCGGCGCGTCATGCGCCTGTGGATTGGATGAGAGCGGGGCCCATGGCAGAGTTGGCATTGGTTCATTCCACCGTGATGGATCAACCTTGCAGAGCGCAAGGTTCAATAGATATTGTCCAACTCATTCGGAACAACACCAAAGAGGTGTATGATGTCACCAATCGATTGTGCGGAGATTGGTTGATGGCGTTGAGCAGTTCCTAGAGGATGCAGGTGCCAATTGCGGCGATTGTCGTAGTCGATACCCCAAATGCGCTGTTTTTCTTGGATGAGCGCAAACGCAATCGTGCCGGTCGTTGCGTTGAAATAGAAGTGCAAGTACAAAGAGTCGCTGACAAAGGCGTAACCATCCACAATTGGGCCTTCAGCCGTGACTGCTGTATCGACAACCTGTTGGATTGCAGCAAGACCGCGCAGTGTTTGGTCGACAAAGGTTTTTACATCCACTGAGCGCGCAATCCTTCATAGTATTGACGCAGCGTCTCGGCCTTTTCCCATTGCCAGAAGGCTTGCTCGACTTCGAATGAATAGGCGTCCTCATTCAGCGTGTTCAGCGCCATACGCTGCTGGAACTCAGCAAAGGTCATGTCCCACTTTTGCTCGAAGACCTGACATTCTGTAGAGAGCGCTTGAATCTTCAAGTCAAGATAATCGAATAACAACTTCCAAAGCGCCCTTTCATAGTCCGGCGTCTCAGTGACCTGTGTCAACAGCAACCCAACGCGTGGAGTAAGTGTGTGCGCCATCGTAGATGCAATCATGGAGTCATCCCTCCTCTCCTCAGCTTGAATAGTCTCATCTCTGCCAGTGTATCACTATTCCGCACCGATCCATGACGGCCAGACATGGCGGCGCATGAGCATGATTGCCCATTTCGTGGCTGTTCCCGCCGCCATGCAAACCCCTACGGATTGCCCTCGTCATCTTCTCTCTCGCCCAGCGCATCGCCCATGCGGTACTTGATGTCGAAGTTGGTGATGAAGTCCAGTTCCTCATCGGTGAGGCCGTAGTG
>CAZLMM010000030.1:61738-64210 GCA_964560495.1 uncultured Caldilineaceae bacterium | reverse complement strand
CCTCTTTGGCCTTGTCCTTGGCTGGACAACCTTACCAGGTTCTGCAACACTCTTCTTTAGGAATGAGATGGAAACCCGCATCGACAAGGTGAAGAAGCTCCATCTCTTTAGGATGGGAAAGAGCGTTCAGTCGCCCCAGGCCCATGCGGGCGAGTTCTGCAAGGTGTGGGGGTTTCCAGACATCAGAATCGGCGATGTGGTGGGCGAGTGGTCTGACAAGATCAGGGAGTTCCACTTCGTGGCGCCGCAGATGGAAGCGCGCATCGAAGCCAGTGAACCCGAAAAGAACCACCATCTGTATCAAGCCTTGACCGAACTCGCCGAAGAAGACCCGCTGATCAAGGTGAGCAGAGAGACCTTCCACAACGAAATCTATCTGCGCATTTTTGGCGAGGTGCAAAAGGAAGTGCTGACTGCGATGTTGCAGGAACGGTATGGATTGGCTGTCACATTCTCCGACACCAGAGTCGTCTGTATCGAAAAACCCTATGGAACGGGGCAGGCGCTCGACGTGATGGGCGGGGACGGGAATCCATTCGTGGCGACCATCGGCTTGCGGGTTGAACCCGGCAGGCTGGGCAGCGGCGTCAGCTATCGCCTGGAAGTGCAGCTTGGCTCGTTGCCCCTGCCGCTGCACCGTGCGATCGAAGAAACGGTCTACGAGACGCTGCAACAGGGGCTCTACGGCTGGGAAGTCACCGACATCGCGGTGATCCTGACCCACTCTGGCTACAGCAGCGTGGCCACTACTGCGGGCGACTTCCGCAATCTCACCCCTCTGGTCTTGATGGGCGCGCTGACCCAGGCAGGGACGGAAGTCTATGAGCCGCTGAGCGAATTTGAATTGAGCGCACCGCTCCACGCCATCAGCCAGGCGATATTCAAGCTGACCATGGCCAAGGCGGTCTTCGAGCGGCCCATCCTGCACCCGGATACGTTTCTCCTGACGGGTACGCTGCCTGTCGCAACCATGGAGGAATTCAAGCGAGAGCTCTATGCCATGGCTGGCGGAGAGGGCATTTTCCTAACGAGGCCCTCTGGTTTTCGCAAAATCGAACAGCCGTTTCCCACCAGAAGGCGCGCAGACCACAATCCCCTGAATCGCAAAGAGTATCTGCTTCACGTCCTGCGCGCATACTGATAGGCGGTGACGCTGATTGGCCGATAAAAGTAATCTGACCATTCAGGCTATCCGGCGATTCAAGGGACGCGGATCAGGGGAAATGTGGATCGCTTGCGGCGCTCGTCAATCCGCATCACCCAAAATTCGCGTCCCTGACAGACCGCCTGAATAGATAGTGACAGGATCAGGAAACGATGACCCAAATGCTCTCGACGATCCACACGGAACGGCTGGAATTGGTTCTGATGACGACAGAGTTCTTCGAAGCCGCGCTGACCGGCGATCAGGAACGAGCGGCGCGGCTGCTGGGCGCGCCCATTCCTGCTGAGTGGTGGCCGATCTCCCACCACAAACTGATGCGGCTGGAGCAAGTTCACGCCAACCCGGCGCTCCAGCCCTGGATGGAGCGGGCGATTGTATTGCGCTCGTCGCAGACGATGGTGGGTTCGATTGCGTTTCATATGGCGTCCGAACCCGAACCCGTGCGCCCGCTCGGGCCGGGCGGCGTCGAGTTTGGCTACACCATCTATGCGCCATTCCGCGGTCAAGGCTATGCGACAGAAGCGTGCCAGGCGTTGATGGCCTGGGCGCAACAACAGGGAGTCATGCGCTTTCTCCTCTCCATCAGCCCAGAGAACGAACCCTCGTTGCGCGTTGCTGCTCGTCTCGGCTTTGTCAAGATCGGCTCACAGATGGATGAAGAGGATGGGCTGGAGGAGATCTATGAACATCGCGTCGCCTGGCGACAGCAGGCATATCGTTCTTGACATTGTTCAATATCACATCCATGTCCACGCAAAGGCTATTGGGAAATTCTTAGTGTAGGGGTTTGAACGGCGGCGCAGACTTCTCTGACCGTGCAACAACGCCGATTCGCCGCCGTTCAAGCCCTTCTTCGCTGTGAAAGTCTGGCTGTTGGCCTACTTCCCATCTGCCATGAATTTTCAAACGGACTCTCAACGGAAGAAAGGGGCAATAGGAAATGGGAGTTGCCGGGCCGACCTTCTATGACGACGAGACGATCCTTGCCGCCTATCTACACAGACGTCAGCGCATGGATAACCCCAACGACACGCTTGAGAAGCCCGTGCTCCTTGAGATGATAGGCAATGTGGCGGGCAAAGACGTGCTCGATCTTGGCTGTGGGGACGCCGACATTGGGCGTGAGCTGCTTCGAGACGGCGCGGCGAGCTATTTGGGCGTCGACGGTTCAGCAAATATGGCAGCTCTGGCGATGAAAACCCTGGCTGACACGGGTGGGCGCGTCATCCACCATCGCATCGAAGATTGGCAGTACCCGACCGCGACCTTTGATCTGGCGCTGGCCAGACTTGTGCTGCACTATGTCG
>CAZLMM010000030.1:0-61728 GCA_964560495.1 uncultured Caldilineaceae bacterium | reverse complement strand
CGCTGACCTCCACGCCCTCTGCACACAGATCTGTCAGACGTTGCGACCAGAAGGGCAATTGGTTTTTTCGGTGGAGCATCCGGTGATCACTTCGAGCGATCTCGGTTGGGTCAAAGGGACAGAACGTCAAGACTGGGTAGTAGACAACTACTTTGACACCGGAAGACGAGTGACGGAATGGATGGGCGGGCGCGTCGAGAAGTATCATCGCACCGTTGAGGACTACTTTCACGCTTTGCAACACGCCGGCTTTGTGGTCGAGCAGTTGCGCGAATCGTCTCCACAACGGCAGCATTTTCGCGACGAACAGACCTACCTGCGTCGGAGGCGTATCCCGCTCTTCTTGTTTTTGGCCGGGCGCAAGCCCAGCCAGAAACAGTGAGCGGAGTTGGTCGGCTGGCGGCCATGACGCAACCACACGACTGGGGCGTCGGCAAGAAACATTTCACCATCTTGCATTGGCGTAATGGCTGCGGATCATCTGATCCTTTGAAATCAGGATACTGTCACCAAGGCTGGCGTGGGCCACCAGAATGCGGTCGAACGGATCCCGTGTCCACGCCATCATTGTTGCACGCGCCGTGACGGCGTCGAACGGTTTGGGGCAAATGGTGAGGCCGAGACGTTGCGAGAGATCGTTGAGAATGACATTCGCTTCAACGGAGACACGGTTGATCTCGTAGAGATATTGCAACTCCAAACGCACGATGGGCGAGACCAACAGATCATGCTCATTCAGCATCTCCTGAATGGGGTTACTGAAACGCTCTACCAGACCCGCATAGAGCCAGACAACCACATGGGTGTCAAGATAGATCAAGGTTGACCTCCCACTGCATGGAGACGAGGTCGTCAGGATCGCCCTGGATGATCTCAGGGCGATTGATGAGATTGTTCAGCTTGTTGGCTCTCTCCACCGGAACAACCCGCAGTCTCCGGCTGCCCTTCTTCACCTCCAGCGCCACGCCAGTGGTAAGCACTTCTTCCAACAGGTTGTAGATATCTGCTCTCAATTTAGTAACGGTAACGGTTTTCATTGTCCCCCGGATAACGTACGTTGTATTGACGAGATATGTACATGTATGATAAGTCAACCAGCCAGTGCTGTCAAAACGGATCACGCTTGCGCCTCTGGCACTCGGATATCTTTCTTGTTTTCCGTTGTTATTTTGCCCCCAACCAGCAATGGGTCCCAAGAAATGCGCCTTGCGTCGATGCAGATGGAATGGTATAGATGTTCAGAAAAAGATCCGTACCGTAGTGACGACTTCAGTCGTTCAGCCTACATGACGACTGAAGTCGTTCAGCCTACATGACGACTGAAGTCGTCACTACGAATGTTTTCCTGAAGCTCTATAGTATTGAGCAACCTGCAACAGCCATGCTGCGATCGGTGACAAATGCTTGCATCTCATCCTTCATTTCTTCACGGGCCTGTGGCATACTTCTCCCAGAATTTGAGACCAAGACTCCCGGAACGCAGCTGAGGAGCAAAGATTGTCATGTCTGTGAATACCAGTACGCTGGAAAAGATGCAGCGCATCGAAACTATTTATCGCCACGGCTTTTAGAGCGACCTGATTGATCGTACGGCCGGTAAATTGATCGATCTCGAACGGGGCCGCGCAGTACGCGAGCTAACCGAAATTCAACAGCATTTGGCTGCCTTTGAGCAAAAATATGAGCTGACTTCGGAAGAGTTCTACCTTCGCTACGAAGATGGGCAACTCGGAGACTCCGCGGATTTCATGGAGTGGAGTTCCTTCTATGATATGCGCCGATCTTTGCAACAATACTTAGGCTGGCTGGCCGGAGAGGCGTGATGGATGCTCAGACTCATCTGGCAATGACACACGCCCGACTGACTACAAGCCAGGTTGTTTTTGCCTACGTAGTGCTTGAGGAACGCCTGGGGTTAGATTACGGCTATCTTCGTGTGCGCGTAGAACTGGCGAATCATGACTTCTTGGAAATGGCGGAGTATTTCGTCATTTCCAAAGGAGCCTTTTCACTGCAACGCTATTGCTTTTGGCGCGGCTCCCCTCGGCATCGGCGGCTGGATCGGCAGCTGGGAGCTATGGGCCGATTCCTTGTCATGTTCGAATCGCCTGACCGCATTCCTGTGGGAGGTGGTTTATATCAGGCCAAAGGCGGGAAAGGCATAATGAAAGAGAGTTTGAAATCTCTGGGAGGCAATTGTGGCGCAACGATATACAATTCAGGCGGTAATCTATCCGGGTGATGTGTCGGGGTATGTGGCAGAGTGTCTCAATCTGGCTGTCGTGACCCAAGGGCAGACGCTCGATGAGACGGTCCAAAACCTGCGCGAAGCACTCCAGCTTCACCTCGCCGGGGAGGACCTAATCGAACTGGGGCTGACTCCGCATGCGCCGCTGCTCGTGACGCTCGAGATGGAACCTGTGTATGCCTAGGCTACGCCATCTATCCGGCGTCGCAGTCGCCGCGATATTCGAGAGCTTTGGATTCACCGTACATGCTCAGACTGGCAGCCACATGAAACTTCGACGCATCAGCCACTTGGGTGAGAAACAGACATTGACGATTCCGCGGCACAAAGAACTGGACACCGGCACACTTCGCGCCATTTTCCGACAGGCAAGCAAGTACATTGCTGAAGATGAGTTGCGACCACACTTTTTCAGCGATTGATCCATGCACCTCGTCATGAACCGTCACTTTGCCCGCACCAACGATCAGACCATTTTCCAGCGCGCTGCGCTGATTGCGGGTCGGTTGCCGCACGTGCGCTCCATCGGTGAGCTTTGCTGCGGCGATTGCACGCGCCAACACGCCATCTATGGCGAACACCTGTCGCCCTTGCGCTATTGCGGCCTGGACATCGACGCGGCGACAGTCGCCTTCAATCGCCAGCAAGGCATCGATTGCGTCGCTGGTGATGCAATGGACCCTGCTACGCTGACCGCGTTTCTTGACTACGATCTGCTTTTCTTTGGCCCGCCGCTCTCTGTGAATTGCGACGGCCACCAGCTGCTATCCTTCGACCAGGTCACACCAGGCTTTATGGCCTTTGCCGCACTCTTGCTTGGCGAGCTTCGGTTTGCCGGATCGCTTGTGTTCATCTGCCCACGCACGACTCACCTGGGCAATGTTGGCGCGCTGCACGCCTGCGTGCGCCTTCACCAACCGCAGCTTGGGCTGGGACTGATCCACCAAAGTTACAGTTCGGTCACGGGTAGCAGAGTCGTCACCGAGCCGCGGCTGAAGTACGTAGAGTTGTGGTTCAGCCCGTCATTCATCGATGCGTGGGAAGTCAGCATAGGCTGCTCACAGACAACGGACCTCCTTCACCCCCTTCACAAGGCTGTGGCATAATAGCTGTCATGCACTTCGTTCGATTACACTGCCCAGCCTGCGGCGCGCCTGTTGCAGTCGCTTCGGCGCAGGCGGCGGCCACATGCGACTATTGCGGCGTGCGCTTTGCCGTGGCAAGCGGCGCCAGTCAACCAGTTCCGAGCACCGTGGCAGCGCAAACCGAGACGATTCAGCCGCTAGTCAGTCAGCCCGTCCGCGCGCCTGCTGCAATCTCCAACCGCCGCGGCTGCTTGTGGGCGTTGATCGTCTGGTTCTTCATCGGGCCGCTGACGGCCGTCCTGCTCTTGCTGCCGTTCGCCCCATTCCTGGAGCGCGCAGAAGATGGCGCGGTCGTGCCGCCCGACGCGCTCGCTTTGTGTCTTCCTGTGCTCGTGATCGGGATGACAGTCTATGCCTTCATCCACTTTCGCCGCAGCGAGAATACGTTGTGGGAATATGTGGCCGCTCCCTGGCGCGCGTTGCGCTGGATTTCGACGCCGCGCAGCTCTCGTTCCAGCGCCGCCTGAGTGCAATACTCGAGCGCCCGATATGCAGTGATAGGCCAAAGAAGCCAGGCATCCCATCGCTTTTCTCTGTGAACTCTGTGGACTTTGTGTGAGCCTGTTTTTTTCACCAGTGTCCATGTCACACGGTCAAGACATCAGCATCCCTGTACATCTATCTCTTCCAACAGACGAGGCGTCGCATGGCAGCAGAAAACTCGACGGCAATCTACACCAACTTCGACCTGACCATAGGCAGCCTCAACACCGACGGCGCCTACACCCTGACGGCGCGGCTGAGCAACGAGCCGCCGGAGGCCGAAACGCGTATCCCGGCGGACCGCCTGCGTTACCTGGGCGAAGGCGACGATCCGGCGCGCAGCGGTATGATGCTCAGCGAGGCGGTCTTCAGCGGCGGCGTGGCCGAGATCTTCGCTCGCGCCCGCGACCAGGCGTCCAGCGCCACTCAGGGCCGGCTGCGTTTTCGCTTTGCGCAGAGCGACCCTTTCGATCTGGACCTGCAGCGCATTCCCTGGGAGCGCCTGATTGCGCCCGGCGGCAGTCCGGAAGCGCCCCTGTCTGCGGCGCAAGAGACGCCCTTCATGCGCTACCAGCCGCCAGCAGACCCGGGCCAGCCGCCGCCTATCAGCGGGCATCCCCTACGCCTGCTGGCTGTGGTGGAGAATTCCGGTCGCTTTGGTCGTTACGCTTCGGTGGAAGGGAACGACGCGGCCGGCGAGATCGACCGGCTGCACGCCGCCCTGGCGCCCCACACACGCAGCGGCGCGCTGGCGGTCACCGTGTGGACGCCGGGCGGTCCTGTGGATGAGAAACTGGTGGGCCTGCTGGCGGGCGATGGCTTCACACTGACCTATGACCCGCTCGCCCCAGAGTCCTTGGACCGCTTCGTGGGTAATCATCCTCTCCTGCACTACGCCAGCCTGGGGCTGCCCGCAGTCGACAGCGTCGAGGAGTCCACAGCCCAGTATACGCAGCAGGCGAGAAAAGCGCAGACCGAGCCGAGTTTTCTGGCCATGCTCCTGACTCTTTCTGTTGCACCGCCCCTGATCGTGCTCAGCGCCGACCTGGGTCGCCAACGTTCCTATCCCCTGGCCTCGCCCTACGCCGAAATCGGGCCACAGCTCATCTCCCGCCGCGCCCGCGCCGTGATTGCGCTCCATACCATCCAGGGCCTCAACCTGGCCCAGGCCGCCGCCGAGGAAATCTATGCGGGCATCCTGGAAACAGGTATTGTCGATCTGACGCTCAATCGGGCGCGGCAAACCGTTCTGAAGCTCGAACCGCGCGCGCCCCTGCCCATCCTCTGGTCGTCTGCGCCTGATGGACAGATTCTCGCGCCGGCCGATGAACGGCGTAGCGCCGCGGCAGGCTACCCTGGAGGCGGGACTAGCCTGGGCGACGCCGCGACGACGCCGGGCGGTCAAGTCGACGTGGATGAGGCGCGCGGGGTGGCGACCATCGGCGGCGTGGAGTTGCCCATCAACAGCCCGGAAGGACGCCGCGCCCGCCAGCGGGCAGGATTGCGTGAACCTCCCCAGGGCGAAATCACTTTGGCCGTTGCCTTGCCGACGCCGACGCCGCCAGGGGCAACGCTCCCGGTCACGCTGCGCGTGCTCAACAAAGGCGCGAACCCCTGGCCCGACGACGTGGAGATTGGCTGGCGGATCATTCCAAGTGGGGCGGACGCCGCAAGCGCGGGCATCCAGTCCGCGCCGGCCGACGCAGCCGTGGCCGGCCTGCCCGCCGGCGAAGAACGCACGGTCACGCTCACACTGACCGCGCCTCAGCCGGGCGACTACACGGTGGTCTGGTCGCTCTATCAGGGCAGCCAGCCCGTGACAACGGTGATGGGTGCATCCACGCTATTGGGCGTGCGTGCGCCCGCCGGCGCCGGGCAGGCCGGCGCCGGGCAGGCTGTCGGCGGCGGCGCGACGGTCTTCAACATCAATACGCTCCAGGTGGACCTGACCGCCTATGAGCCGCCCGACAAACGCATCATCATCGAGGTGAGCCAGGCCCAGGTGAAGCTGCGAGACGATAACCAGACCTACCTGAGCGCGCCCGTCTGGGATCACCCGGCGCTGCTGGAAGCGCAACTCAAACCGCGTCTCTATGGCGAGTTGCTCTTTGCCAGCCTCATGCGCAGCGAGCAGTTGGTCGTGGGCCAGGAAAGCACCGACTTTGGCTTTCGCAGCCTGGCGACACCGGCCGCGGGTCATCTGCGCTTCGAGTTGCTTCTGGACCCCACCGCGCCCGACGAACTCCACGACCTGGCCTGGGAATATCTTGCGCCGCCGGCGGGCAAATATGCGGCCGACTTGCCCCTGGCCGTGCGCGAACGTTCGCCCTTCTATCGCCGTCTCAACTACCAAACCCGGCTGCTCCAGGTGGAGGGCGGCGTTTTGCGCGTCCTGGTCGCCATTTGCAGCCCACCCCAATTGGGCGACCTCAACAACGAGCTGCTCGGCCCTTTGGCGCCGCTTGACCTGGACGTGGAAAAAAACGTGGCCGATCTGGCGCTGCAACGGCTGGCCGACGCCCAGGTGGTTGAGTACAAAGTCATTGGCCTCCCTGGCAAACCCGCCACTTTGCGTTCCATTACCGAGGCGCTTCAAGCGGGCGCGTATCACGTGCTCCATCTCGTTTGCCACGGCGTCTTCACCAAACGCCTGCCGCCGGACAACTATTACCTGGTCATGGAGCGAGACGATGGCAAGCTGCCCTTCGTTTCGGTGGAGGAGATGAAGACCGTCGTCGAGGCCGGCGATGTGCGCATGGTGGTGTTGGCCGCGTGCAACAGCGCCAAAGCGCAAAGCGGCGGCGCGCTGCGTGGGCTGGGCGCGCGCCTGATCTTGCAGGGTGCGCCGGCAGTGGTCGCCATGCAGAACTTCGTGCCCATCGAGACCGCGCAATACTTCACCCAACACTTCTACGACGACCTGGCGCGCAGCGGGCGCGTCGACATGGCCATGGCCGCCACCCGCCTGGCGCTCTATCAGCGCAACCCGGCCAGTCTGGATTGGGGCATGCCCGTGCTCTTCATGGGGTCGTACCAGCAGGACGACTACGGACGGTTGCTCACAGTGAGCGCCGGCGATGGGCGCAGCATTCCCAAACTGCGCCCGGACATCCGCACCTATCAGCAACTGGGCGGCAAGGAAAATCCTGTGGCGCGCTCCATCGCCCAGGCGCTCCAGGCGGACGCCCAGGCGTTGGGCGCACTCCAGGTCGCCGGCGCCTTGCAGCGCGCGGTCAGCGCGGCGACAGGCGGCCCGACCGGGCTGGCGACATCCCAGGATCGAGATGCGCTCAGCGCCGGGCTGACGACCACGGGCCGGGTGGACGCAACCCAACTGCGGCTTGCCATCAGCGAGGGGAAGTGGCTGGACGGCAATGGCGTAGCCCATGAACGTAGCGGCGCGCGCCTGGAATTGCCCGAAAGCGCCTATTTCCAGATTGCGGCGGCGCTCAACAGCGGCAAGCATGTGGTGCTCATCGGCCCGCCGGGCACGGGCAAGACCACCCTGGCCCACGCGCTGTGTGAGTACGCCAGGTCCCAGCTGCTTTGCACCGGCGCAACGGTGGCGACGGCCACAGCCGACTGGACGACCTTCGATACAGTGGGCGGCTACACGCCTACGGCAGACCAGACGCTCCAGTTTCGTCCGGGGAGCTTCCTGGAAGCCATCGGCAAGGGCGAGTGGCTGGTCATCGACGAGATCAACCGCGCCGAGATCGACAAGGCTTTTGGCGAGCTCTTCACGGTGCTTTCGGGCCAGCGCGTCGACCTGCCCTACACGGTAAGCTCCCAGCGGGTGCGCATCCTGCCGCCCGACACAAAGAACGGCGGCAAGGGCTGGATTCCCCGCGAGGCGGCCGCGGCGGGCTTCGATTACGTGGTGCACCCCGCCTGGCGCATCGTGGCGACCATGAACGTTTATGATAAGGCGTCGCTTTTCAGTATGTCTCTGGCCTTCATGCGCCGCTTCGCCTTTGTGGACACGGACCTGCCGCCCAACTATGCCGGTCTGCGCAATCGCTGGATCGACGAGAACGCCAGCCTGCAAGGCGCCGGGGACAAGGGCGACCTGACCACGGCGCTGGATGCGTTGCTGGATCTGAAGACCACGCTGATGAAACGCCGCGCGCTGGGTCCGGCCATCGTGCGCGACATGATCGCCTATGTAGGCGAGCGGTATCCGGCGCGGGGCGGCCTGGCTATGGCCGACCTGCTGGCCGAAGCGTTTCTGCTCTACGCCGCGTCCCAGTTCGACGGGCTGGATCGCAAGAGCATCGTTGCGATTCACAAGGAGCTGGCGGCCGGCCTGGGCCCAGCGGCGGCCCAGCGGGGGGTGCTCAGCCGCATCGAGGCGCTCTATCCCTTCATTGACGACTGGGAGAGCGAGGAGTGATCGCTTTGTCTGGGCAGGCCGGCGAGTCGGCGGCGCTGCGTCGCTTTGTGGAGCTGCTGGTGACGCGCCCGGCAGCTTCAGCGTGGGAGGAGTTCGAGCGGCCGGCCATGCGCCGGCGTCTGGCCGCGCTCTACTTCCTGAGCGACACGGGGCCGGGCGGCGATGTGGAGCTCTTCATGGCCCGGGACCTGGAGCGACTTTTGCAGCACCTCAACCGGCGCACGGACCGCAAGCAGGTGGAATACCAGGGCGAGGTGCGGGGACGGGTGCAGTGGCCGGCCACCTTCAAGGCGCGGTTAAGTCAGGACTACGACCCCACGCGCCATGTCTGCGCCGAAGTGCGTCACCGCTACGACACGCTGGAGAACCAGCTGGTCAAGTTCCTGGTGGAGAAGATCGCCGACGCCATCGCAGAGCTGCCGGCCGTCCTGGCCGACGGCGTTTGTTTTAGCGCGGCGGGCAAGCGAGCGCCCCGGCGGTTGAGCGAGCGCACCGACAACATGGAGCTGGCCCTGCAGCGTTTCCGCCGCCACGCCTCTATGCGCGAGGTGACGCTGCCCCTGGCGCTGGGCGAGGCCCACGAACGCCAGGCCGCGGCGGTGAAGCTGCCCGAATACGGCGCGGCCCTGGCTTTGCTCAAGCGCCAGCGCCGGCTCTTTGGCGCGCCCTCCCTGGCGGCGCTGCGCCCCCAGATTGCCGCCGCCGCGGCCAGCAGTCTGCCCCTGCCCACCCGCGCCAGCGAAGAGGCCGAGCCGTGGATCCGTCTGGCCGCGGAGCTGCTGGTCGAACAGTTGAAGAGGATGGAACGCGCATGACGCGAAAATCACTTCACCACAGAGAACACAGAGATATTTTCTTCGTTATTGGCGTCCGCATGGGCATGTGGCCTGTCCAGAGCAATACGAAGACAACTGCTATTACAGGGATAACGTAATGTCAAGACGTGAGACGCAAAATATAACCGGTATTCGTGGGACTGGCGCGGTTGACGCCAATGCTGTCTGGCGTGTGTTCGAGTGTTTTCAGCCTGGTTGTGATGAATTGATGAAAGTATCGGAGGATTGGATCGAGGAGCAGCGCGCCGCCAACGCACCGATCGCTACCAAATGCCCCAAGTGCGGCTTCCAAAACAACGAAGCCATTATCGAACGAGCAGCGCGTTGGAAGTACTGTCGAGTGTGTGAGTGGTTGCAACCGCTAGACAACTTCCACAGACACAAGCCTCGCGGCCGCTCGTTCCGATCAGGGCATCAGCTTGAATGTCGCGTCTGCAAGAATACACGGATCAACCCTGATCTGAACCCCAAACGCACCAGTGATCAGCATCGCGAGGCTGCGCAGCGGCGACGGCTATACAGCCTGATCTCCGGTGAAGAAGGAAAGATAGACAGCCATGCCGTATTCGAGCGATATGGTGGCCGCTGCTTCAACTGCAATAAGCCGTTGACCTACAAGGCCCGCGGCGCGAAGGGCTACGATCTCGATCATACCTTGCCGGCAAAGTACCTCTGGCCACTCAAAACCGGCAATGCAACGCTGCTTTGCAGCGAATGCAACAACGCCAAACACGACAAATGGCCTTCGGAATTCTACAGACCTGAGCAGATCAAGGCGCTGGCGCGTTTGACGAGCATTGAATATGACTTTTTGAATGGTCCACCAGCGTTGAATCCAAAAGCGGTGGAAGCGATCTTGGCAAACGTGGATCGCTTCATCGAAAAGTGGATCGCCTACCCCGATGACATCAAGAAGGCGCGCCAACTCATCTTGAACATGAACGGGGTAGATATCTTCACCAAAGCCAGCACGGTGCCCGACTTTCTGAAAGACTGATGTCATCAATAGAGGACAAGGTACTGGTGTTCTTCGACTGTGCCCTTGTCGCGAATACCATGTGATTCACAGTGCGCCACGCTTTCGGAGAAGATGTCAACCACGCAAAACCAGCGGCTGGCAATGCGCGCCAACGCCTGCGCCATGTCGCATTTACTGCTCTTCCCCAAATGAAGCACCATTACCCCGCTGTGCTTTAGGCGTTCTCGCGCCTGTCGAAAGATCGGTTCATAAACCTCAAAGCCCGTCTTCTGGCGTTCGTCCACAAAAGCGAGTGGTCGGATGCGAAAATCAGCCGCTTCCCAGCCGCAAAACCACAGGCGCATCCAGTTCGCCAGATAGAAACGCGTGCTATCGAAGAACGGCGGCGATGTGATGATCGCATCCAGGCGGTCTACTTGTTGCGGCCACCACGATGTGGCATCCTGAAAAACGGCCTGACCAGTCGTGAATTCCCTCGGATACGTCACTGACAGACTGCGGTCAACTTTATCGCGCAGCCGCGACATCAGCGGTCGATACTCAAACTCACCCGTCGGTGCAAAGGGCGTGATCGGATGTGAGCGGCGACTGAGGGCATAGGGCCGATTGCCATGCAGAATGTGCAGTAGTGCAGCGAACACCAGCGACTCAGCAGGAGTCGTCGGCAAATGATCGCGAAAGTAGCGGCGCGCCAGTAGAATCTCGCGAAACGTGGCCTGCTCGAAGTAGTCCGGCAATGGGCCGTTGAAATGAATCGTCTGCGCCGCTGCCAGTTCTGCGTCAGTGACTTGCTCCCGCTGCAAGATCTCAGACAGCAAATTCAGAGTGCGTTCACAAGCCTGCGCATCCGGCCGACCTAACTTGGCGGCTGTGATATACAACGCTGCCGGACTAATATCAAAGGCCCATGACTGTACGCCCTGTAGCGCGGCCTCGAACGGAATCGTACCGACGCCGGCAAAAGGATCGAGCATGACGCCGCCAGCCGGCACAAAGGTCTTGACCAGGTGTGCAGCCAATGATGGCTTCATCTTGCCTTGGTATGAACACAACGAATGTAATGGATGGCCCCAGTTGCGCTTGGCGAAATCACCTTGTTGATGTGGTAGTTCTTCTTTGAAGCTGGCCCAGCCGGTATACCAACTCGGAACGAGGCTAAGCTGCTTCTCAGAAACAGTGGGGCGCAACGTAACTGGCAGGCGAAACACGAGCAACACCTGCCGTAGCGGCAAACCACTGCGCGACATGCGTTTTCGCAATGTGATTTCGCGTTCCAGGATGAAACCCTGTGTCTGTAGCATCCCGGTCAGCAATCTATCGGTGGCAACATGAATGTTGCTGTATTGGGAATCACCAATATCAACCGCAACGATGGCGCCGCCTTTCAGGTGCTTCTTCATCCCAGCAAATACCGCTTTCATATCAGCAAAGTAACTGGCGACCATGCGCGGGATGCGCGAATCATACGCCGAGGCCTTCAGTTGCGTCACGATTTCGCTGACGGCGGCATCGGCGTCACCACTGAGCTTGCCTACGGTGACATCGTTGATCCCTGCCGTGATTGCCTTGTTGCGAAAACCGGTCAGGTCCTCAGCGGAACGGAGGCAACGTAAGAACCATAACTCGATCTTCGTATTGCGGAAGTAGTTCGTGCCGTTGAGATAAGGTGGGCTGGTGATCACCGCGTCGAGTTCAAGCGGCGGCAACTGCTCCAGATTACGCGCGTTCTCGCAGGCCAGAAGTGGGCGTTGAGAAATCGGCGTCAATTGCTCCAAATCGTCAGCCATCAAAACTAACTGGCTCTGCACGGTAGATGCAAACTCCGCACGATGATGCCGAAGCTCATCATCTGTCTTGTAGCGCACATCGCCGCGCCGTATCAGACGCGACGCGGGCAGAAGGCTTGCAAGAACCGCCACCGTCAGAAATTTCGCCGTCTGAGGTTCGGTGCAGGCCAGACGATCAATTGCGGCCCGTGCCCGCAACACCTGATCGAACGTGCCATCTTCAAAGAAGATGCTATCTCCGAAAGTACGGCCGTAAGATCGCTCCAACTCTGCATCGCGCTGAACTTTGGCAAGATGACATTCAAATTGGTTGGCTATCTGCCAAAGCGACTTCGCCATTTGTCGCCGCATCGACTCGGAAAAGGTCAAAGCAAGCAGTTTTGCATCGGTCAAGTATTGCAGCAGGGGGTTGAGTTCGCAGTAGAACCCGACGCGTCCCAGGCGAGCGACCGTCAGCGGGGTTGTTCCGGCGCCCGAAAAGGGGTCAAGAATGCGAACGGCGTCAGGAGCGATTTGGCGCAGAATCTCCTCGACAAAGTGCGGCGAATAACCTTCCAGGAAAGGGTACCAGCGATGGAGTGGTTCGGCCTGTCCCCCCTTGAAAGTTGTCTGAATCGGCTCAAACGTGATTTCATCCTCTGTCAACCCAGGCAGGTGGTACTGAGCGGGCGACTCTCGCACCATGCGGCGCTTCTGCCGCAACAGCCGCAAGCAGTAGGTATTGATTGCCAACTGCTCTTGCTCAGCGGCCTGCCGAAGGGAAGTAAACGTAGGATGGCCGATCATCTCGCGTAATTCATGGCTGGATAGTCCTTGAACCAAGTCATAGAGGTCGCCATCCTTCGCGCCAAATGCAAGGGTCAGATTCCGCTGGCGCGCCGATTCCGCAGGATAGTCAGAAAAATAGATAGTTTTGAATCTTTGGCTCATAAAGAAAAATATACCATAGAATGATAGTTACCGTCAAATGCGCTGGGCGAGCATCATCTACCCAACTTCTGGGGCCAGCAGCCAGCCGCCGGATGGCGAAAGAGATACCCCCCACGACCCCACACCAGGGTAGCAGCAGGGAGCCTTGTATGATAAACTGGTGCATGACCCATCGAAGGGCTTCTCTGGACAGCGGGCCTGCGCTCATGCCGAAGAGCCTGGGGCATGAGCGAGGGATACAGAGTTCCCTCGGCGAAAATTGGGCATTGGTCGCCATCGACCCGAGCAGACTGTCTGGCCCCTGATTTCCGTCGCAGAGATGATTCTACAGATCTCGGGAGCGATCTAAAGTATGAGCACAATTCAACTCGAATTGCCGTTCGATGTATTGCTGCGCAGTCTGCAGCAGTTGAACCCGGATGTGCTATCGTTGTTGGCGCAACATGCAACGCGTTTGCAGGCGCGGCGCCGCGCGCCCCATCTCTCCCAGGCGGAGAGTGATTTGCTGTTGAAAATCAATCAGGCCATTGCGCCTGAAGCAACTCGACGACGATGCGCTGAACTCACAGAGCGACAACGTTCTGTTGGCCTGTCGGATCAGGAGCAAGCCGAACTCATGACCCTGGTCGATGAGATTGAAATGCTGAATGCCCGACGCCTGGGGTATTTGGTGGACCTCGCATACATTCGTCACGTCTCGCTGGATGAATTGATGGCAACTCTCCAGTTAAAACCTCTCAGTCAACCTGCGCAGGGTGCTGTTGACCATTGGTGAGCATCCACCACAACTCAGTGCTGAATCCGACAATACCGTCGATTGAGTGATGGTGCTAAACTGCGGTCTAATCGTTTACTACCCGGAGGGAGAGGTGATCTTGAGATGGCTGGAATAGGCTTTGTGCAAACTCACTGCATTCGCCGTCAATTGAACGTATGAACAGGGGGCACCCCGTGACCGCAGACCCATCCGACCCATCATCCACTCCCAGGAAACCCAGCCGCCGCTCCTTCCTGACCGGCTGGCTGAGCGCGCTCACAGACCGCGCGCAGATGGGCGAGTTCGGCAGGCAGGCCGGACGCGCCGTGCGTGAGGCAAAGAAGCCATGAACGAAGTTGACGCCGCCGCTCACGAGGTGCAGCAGGTCGTCGAGGAGGCCGTCCAGGAAGTGTGCGACGCGCTGGACCCGCCCGCCATTCCGCCCTCCCAGGCCGCGGCCGTGGAACAGCGCATCACTGTGTTGGAAGGTCAGTTGACCGTCCTCCAGACCCAGGAAGCGCAATCGGCAGAGCAGACTCAAACGCTGCTCCGCGAGATCGCCGAGCGGATGAAACAGGTCGAGGAGGCGGTGACGATCCTGAGCCAATCCCCCAGTGCGCGCGACCAGGCCGAGGCCGAACGCTGGCGCGGACTGCGTCAAACCCTGTGGGCGATCATCGCCGCGGCCGGCGGCGCGCTGGCAAGCAAAACCGCCGAGGCGCTCTACGAGGGCTGGGTGCAGGAAAACCTGTGGCCGCTGCTGCCCGAATGGGTGCGCCGGCCGTGGCAGACCGCGGTCTCTGCACAAGAGAGCCAGCCGGCGTCGCCGCTGACCTCGCCCCTGCCCACGCCGACGCAACCCGCCTCGCCGTTGCCCCAACCCGCCCGCCCACAAAGTTTCTTCCTGCCGGAGATGGTCTACATTCCCCCTGGCTGGTTTCTCATGGGCAGCGACCGCCGTCGAGAACCCCAGGCTCGCGACTACGAGACGCCACAGCACTGGCTCTATCTCCCCGGCTATTCCATCAGCCGCACGCCGGTGACCGTGGCCCAGTTCGCTGCATTCGTAGAGACAACCGGATACAAAACGGTAGGGGAAGAGCACAATTGGATATACACCTGGCGTCATCCCTATGGCCGCAAGAGCGACATCGACCGCAAACAGGATCATCCCGTGACGTGTATTTCCTGGCGCGACGCCCAGGCTTTCTGCCGCTGGGCCGGAGTGCGTCTGCCCAGCGAAGCCGAATGGGAAAAGGTCGCGCGCGGCGGCGACGGTCGCATCTACCCGTGGGGCGATGAGCCGCCCACGGACAGGTTGTGCAACTTCAACGAGAAGGTGGGCGACACCACGCCCGTGGGCAGTTATCCGGCCGGCGCCAGCCCCTATGGCTGTCTGGACATGGCGGGCAATGTGTGGGAATGGACGAGCACACTCTGGGGGTGGAGCTATCCCTACGACCCGTCAGACGGGCGTGAAAACCTCTCCGCGTCGGATTCGGTTTTTCGCGTCATGCGGGGCGGCTCGTGGTATTCCCCGGCGTCCGGCGTCGGCTGCGGCGTGCGCAACGACGGCTACCCGGACCTCGTGGACGGGTACGTCGGTGTGCGGGTCGTGGCGTCCCCATAAGGCTGTTGGTCTATGACCTCTGAAACTCTGACCTCTGTTTTTCCTCTGATCTGCCCCGAGAGTTGGCTGAGGAGAGACGAGCGAGGTGGTCTGGGGGAGCGCAACGTCCCCCAGGAGACACAGGCCGCCGCAGGCGGCCGAAAAATTTTTGGAAAGATCGTAGGGGTGTGAATGGCGGCGGCGTGGCGTGGTTGATACAGGGATTGTGTGTTCGCCGCCATTCATACCCGCCCTGCCGACAACGCCGGTCATCAACAACGCTCGGGGTCATGTTGGGTATGAACCGCCGGCGAATGACGCCCGTCGGCGGTTCATACCCCAACGACAGAGTGGCGCCGTAGGGGTATGAATGGCGGCGGCGTGGCGTGGTTGATACAGGGATTGTGTGTTCGCCGCCATTCACACCCGCCCTGCCGACAACGCGGGTCATCAACAACGTTCCGGGTCATGTTGGGTATGAACCACCGGCGAATGACGCCCGTTGCGCATCGACAACGTTCGCCCGCCGGCGGTTCATACCCCCACGACATGCAACAAACCAAAACAATCAACTGAAAGGATCAAGATGAACACGCTCTCTTTCATGACCGCCAACTATGTGGCGCGTCAACT
Organism: uncultured Caldilineaceae bacterium; assembly: GCA_964560495.1. Classification (GTDB taxonomy): domain Bacteria; phylum Chloroflexota; class Anaerolineae; order Caldilineales; family Caldilineaceae; genus UBA5069. The sequence goes on along the minus strand of CAZLMM010000030.1, from coordinate 45,928 downwards.
GGATTACAACATGACCGAGGGTTGGATGCAGGGCGACCGGGCGACCAACGATTATTTCCGCCCCCTTGAGACCTATGCCCAACGGCTGGAGGCCATGCTGGGGGAGATTCAGGCGTTGGGCTTCACGGCCATCGACTTGTGGCTGGCGCACCTGCACTTCTCCTGGGCCGCCGCCGAGCATATCGCCATTGCTCGTACGTTGCTCCAGAGTTTTGGCTTCAGCGTGAGCAGCCTGGCCGGCGGTTTTGGCGCAACCCGCGCCGAATTCGAGGCCGTCTGCCGCATGGCAGCGGAACTGCACGCGCCGGTGTTGGGCGGCAACACGGCTCTGCTGCAAAACGACCGCGCCAGTATGGTGGACATCCTGGCCGATCACGGGCTGGTTTTTGGGCTGGAGAATCACCCAGAGAAGAACGCAGCGGAGATTCTGGCCAAGATCGGCGACGGCGCAGAGGGTCGCATTGGGGTGTGCCTGGATACGGGCTGGTTTGGCACCTATGGCTACGACGCCGCCCAGGCCATCGCAGAGATCGGCAGCCATCTGGCGCACGTGCACCTGAAAGATGTGCTGGCGGCGGGCAGCCACGAAACCTGTCGCTATGGCCGGGGTTGCGTGCCCATTCAGGCGTGCGTTGCCGCGTTGAGGCGTACGGGTTACGCCGGGGGAATCAGCATCGAGCATGAGCCAGAGCACTACAATCCCAACGAAGATTGCCGGGCCAACCTGCTCATGGTGCAGGGGTGGTTGGCGGATGGGGAATGGTAAACGGTTAATGGTTTTGGCTGCGCCGGAAGACGGAGTGGGTGAATGAATAGTACACGGCAACGTAATTCAGAGGTGACAGTCACTTTTGGAAGTGACTGTCACCTGAGTAAATAAGGCGTGACTCGCGGCGAGTCACGCCTTATTTTCGTTGTTGCTGATGACGATGACGACGTGGGGGGTTTTGGCGCGGCGCAGCTTGTTCATGAAGGTGATGGCGTGGAATTGCAAGCCGTACTTGGCCGCCATGCGCTGACGCTGTTTCGCTTCCTCTTCCGGCGCATCAAATACGTGCGCCTGCGCCTCGACCCAATCGCTTTGGGGCGTCCCACGCATATCGCTCACCGCCACGCGCACGCGGCTGTTGTTGCGAATGCGCTTGACCTTCCAGCTATCGCCGCTGGTCCAGACATAGAGTTTCCCTGCCTCTTCAACAACCCAGACCGGCGTGTTCACCGCCTCGCCGCTCTTGCGAAAAGTCTCCAATGCGATAAATGTTGGATTGCCGATCTCCGTTAGTTTCATCGTTCCTCGCCGCTTTCTGATGCTTTGGGCTTGTCAGGGTATTGTTGCCACAACTTCCTGGAAGATTGGATACGAGAAAGTTACTCATTGATAAGCTCTTTTACCCGTAACCATCCTGAGTGTACAGCTTGTCAACGGCGCCGTCTGTAGGCAGGCATCGGTTGGTCGAGTACGATTGCGAGTACGAGTACGAGTACGAGTATGAGTACGAGTATGAGTACGAACAACGTGGGAAAGGCAGTTTTGTATAGGTGATTTGACGCAGTTGGAGTGAATGCTGTAAAGTCTAGTCAATGTTCAAGTGGGATTGGTCTAATGTCGTGACATCTGCCGTTCAGCGGAGTTGGCTGGCGAGCGTCCTGCTCGTCGCGCTTTTGTTGGCGGGATGCTTTTCGGGCAAGCCCTCGCCTGATGAAGCCTCGTCAGGTTCGATCCTGGTCTGGCACAGCCTGTCCGAGGCGCAGAGCCAGGCCCTCGACAGGGTGATCGCCCGTTTCCAGGCGCTTCATTCTGAAACCAGCATCCTCACCCAGCGCTTCCCCTCGCAAGAGAGCTTGTTGCAGGAATTTCGCAACACCGCCAGGGCTGGCCTCGGTCCCGATTTGATCATCGGCCCCAACCAATGGGTGCGACCGCTGGCCGATGAGCGGCTGCTGCGCTCCATCCAGGAGGGGGTGGATGACGAGCTGCTGGCGCGCTACTTACAGATCGCCCTCGCCTCCCTCACGTATGAGGGGGAACTGTACGGTCTGCCCCTGTCTCTGGACACAAGCGCGCTCTACCGCAACAATGACCTGGCAAGCGAAACGCCCGCCACCCTGGAAATGCTGCTCTCCGAGGCGTCGCCGACCAAGCCGGTCGCCATCAGCACGAATTTCTATGACGCCTTTTGGGGGTTGCAGACCTTTGGCGCAACCCTCTCATCGGTCGGCGGTCAGCCCGTCTTCGACCCCAACGGCTATGTGAACTGGCTCACCTGGCTGGACACGGCCCGCCGCACTCCGGGCGTGCTCACCGAATCGGACCGCACGGTGTTGCGCGACCTCTTCATCCAGGGCGAGGCCGCCTATTATGTGGGCAAAGCCAGCGACCTGGAGCCGATCGTCAGTGAGATGGGCGACGAACGCGTCAAGACTCTGCCCCTGCCCGGCGGGCCAAACGGCAGCGCGTCGCCCCTCCTGGAAACCAGCGCATTCCTGTTCAGCGCCATGTCATCCCAGCGTCAGGCAAGGCTGGCCCAAGAATTCGCCCGCTTTGCCACCAACGGCGAACAATCGCTCGACGCCATGCGTCTGGCGAACGAGGTGCCGGCAAATGCGACCGTACGCATCAACGAGGGCATCTACCCTGCCATCGCCACCTTCGCCGCACAGGCGCGCACCGCAACGCCCGTGGTCAACGATGCATTGATCGAGCAGATGCTCGGCGCGCTGGCAGAGCAGCACGAGCGGGCCATGGGCGGACTGACCTCGCCCAGCCAGGCCGCTTCCACTGTGTCGGAACGGCTCACGGCCTTGGGCGCGGGTGTGGCCCAGGCAACCAGCAGCTTTTGCGCCAGCAGCGGCGCAATTAACGTCGGCTATGACGCCGAGGCTTACACTCGCACAACGACCGCAGCTTTCGAGGAGCTGGTGCGCCGTTTTCGCTTCTTCTGTCCCACAGTCCAGGTCAATCTGAGACCCATGACGTTGGCGCAGGCTACTGCGGCGCTGACCACCACACAGACGCTGACCGATGCGGTTCACCTGTTCATTGCGCCCCAGAGCTGGCTCCTACCCCTGGCCGAACAGGGCGCGCTGGCCGACCTGAATACACTCATGGATTCGTCGTTTCTTCAGCGTTTTGTGCCCCAGGCGGTGGAATCTATGCGCGTCGATGGCGCGCCGTTGGCTGCGCCGTTGTTTATCGACGCGCCAGCGCTCTACTACAATCGCAGCCTGGTGAGCGACCCGGCAGCCACGCTTGCCGACCTGCTCGTGCAGTCAGACGCCGGGAGCCCGGTTGTGTTGGACGCCGCCTTTGTCCCGGCCTTCTGGGGCGTCCCCGCGTTTGGCGGCAAGCTCTTCGACGCCGAGCGCCGCGTCGTGCTCGACCAGGGCGGTTTCGCTGATTGGTTGACGTGGCTGCGCGATGCACGCGACAACCACAGCGTCGATCTGATCTTCGACGGCGCGGTTGCCCGCCGCCTCTTTGCTCAAGGTGAAAGCGTGTATTTCGTGGGTGGGTCGCGTCACATTGGGGATCTGCAAACCCTGCTCGGGCCGGACAGGCTGGGGATCACTACGTTGCCGGCGGGGCCGGCGGCAAGCGGCGCGCCCTTTATCAACGTAAGCGGCTTGATGGCAGCGAATTATCTGCCTGTGGAGAAACGCGCGGCGGTGACGGACTTTATTCGCTACGCCACGGACGCCGATCGTCAGACGCTGCTCATGAACCGCGCCAACGTTGCGCCGGCCAATGTCGCGGCGAGGGCGGCCGACAACCCCCTGATTTCGGTCTTTCTGCGCCAGGTCCAGACTTCCACCGTCATGCCGAACACATACGCAATGGAGACCCTGCTCGCCGCGAGCGAGGGCGTCTATGGAGACGTTTTGCTGGAAGGCGGCGACCCGACGGCGGTGGTCAGCGAGTTTGTACAGCGGGTCAATGAGGCCAACGGCCTCCCACCGCTTGCCGCCAAAGAGCCGCCCCCTTCTGATGGGATGCAGGCGAGTCCGACCCTCACAGCCACGCAGACAGTCACGGCGACGACGCCCTAGACAGGTTTCAGCTTGCCGTAGCCTCTTGCCGAAAGATCAGTAGACGAGGTGTAATCCAATGGATCTGATTTCCGCCGAATCATTCGAATCGAACTTGCGAGAGCTTCAGATGGTATTCGAACGCCCCGTCTTTTGGTACCAGGTGGGGGCGATCATTTTGATCTTCCTCGCTTCGTGGGGGGCGAATTGGCTGCTGGAACGCGCTCCGCGCTGGCTGGCCCGGCGCAGCCACCGAACAGAGGAAGGAGCGACGCCCAACCTGTCGCCGTGGCGCAGCAGGACAGCGCGTTGGGCGCGCGCCATCAGCTTCACCATCTTCCCCATCATTGGCATTCTGCTCAGCAGCCTGGCGATTCTGCTCTTTCAGTGGAATTACCTGCCCTATCAACTGCTGTCGCGCACGGTCACGCTCTACTGGCTGCTGCTCATCTATCGTCTGATCGCGGGCGTCGCCATCCTGGTCTTTTCGCCCACTACGGCCGCTCTCTTCATCCGCCGCATTCTATCGCCCACGTTCATCGTCGTCTTTGTGCTCGTTGTTTCCTCTGCGCTGGACGACATCACCCGGCTGGATAGCGCAGAGTTCTTCACATTTCAGGAGCAAACGATCACCCTGGGCGCGGTTGTCAACGCCGGTCTGGTGCTCTACATCTTCTACGCCATCGCCATGGCGCTCAACGATGTGATGACCCCGGCGTTGCAGCGCATTCAGGCCCAGCCAGGCGTCGCCAACACGATCAAAACCGTCACTCGCTACACTATCCTGGGCGTCGGCGTTTTGGCAGCCTTCAGCGTACTCGGCTTCAGCCTGTCGGCGATCCTCATCGTCTTTGGTGGCCTCTCGGTGGGCATTGGCTTTGGCTTGCAAGAGTTGGTGAGCAATTTCATCAGCGGCATTGTGTTGATGTTCGACAACACGGTGCGCCCCGGCGACATTGTGGATGTGGCGACCTACCGCGGCGCAGTGGAGCGATTGGGGATTCGCGCAACCGTTCTGCGCACCGTGGACAACGCCGAAGTGGTGGTGCCCAACAAGACGCTCTTTGTTTCGCCTGTCACCACCTTCACCTACACCGACACCATCGTGCGTCGCACCATCGATGTGGGGGTCGGGCGCGAGAGCGACCCGGAAACCGTGCGCGACGCTTTGCGGCGGGTGGCGCTGCGTCATGGTGATGTGCTGGCTGAACCACAGCCCGAAGTCTATTTTCTGAGCTTTGGCGCATCCACACTCCAGTTTCAGCTTGCGTTTCATTTGGCGACGCCCGCGGTTGGGCTGCGCGTGAGCAGCGATTTGCACTACATGATCTGGAAAGAATTCGCCGCGCTAGGGATCGCCATTCCTTACCCGCAACAGGATGTCCATCTACACACTGTCGAGCCGGCGTCGCGCTGAAGTCCGGGCCGTGCGATTACGAACCGCACCTACGTTTTCATCATCTCGACCAATAAAAAGAAACGCATTTTCCATGTCCCACCCAGTTCAATCTGAATCAGGAGAAGATCATGTCTCAAAAGAATGTCCAGACAATGATTGCAGAGCTGTGCGCCTTCGACACCCCGTCCATCACCAACGTGGTCGCCACCTACCCCACCAGCCCGCTTTGCCTGGGTCTCTACAACCCCTGGAGCGAGAACTGGTACAGCGACCAGACCCTGCGCTGCATGTACCCAGAGCTGGGGCCGCGCTGCGGATTCGCCGTCACCTGCGTCTATGGCTTGCCCGACCCGAATTACACGCGGCTCAGCTTTATGGATGTGCTCGATGCGTTGGAGGCGGCGCCTCAACCCACGGTGCTCGTGATGCAGCAGAAGTTCCCGCCCCATCTGGCTGCGAAAGTTGGGCTGGCTGGCGGCAACATGGTCTCGGCCATGAAGTCGTTGGGCTGCGTGGGGCTGGTCTCCAATGGTCCCTCGCGCGATGTGGATGAGGTGCGTCCCCTGGGCTTCCAGTACATGCTCACGGGCGTTTCGCCGGGGCATGGCGCAATGGCGGTGCATGCGGTCAACACGCCGGTGTCGGTCTGCGGTATGGATGTAGCGCCGGGCGAGCTGGTGCACATGGATGAGAACGGCGCGTGCAAGTTCCCATCGGACAAGCTAGAGGCTGTGCTCGATCTGGCCTACAAGCTGCGTGAGGAAGAGACGGAGCGCATTGGCCGTCTGCAAAAGGCGACCTCGGCCGCGGAGCTGCGCGCCATCTTTGGCGGCCATGCCTATACCGCGCCCAAAAGTCAGTAGGCGCCAGAAGGTTTTCCATCAGTTGATGAACTGTCGCGGTTCGTGCTATGATCGCGGATGCGTGATATGGGCATGACAGAAAGGCGCTTCCTAGGATACTCGAAGACGTTGCTGAAATTGTGCGAGACGATGAAATCCGACTGAGGGGCCATCGCATTGGCATCGAAGATGTACTGTTCCCTTATCTCGATATTCGAACTCGTGGCTCATGGTCGCAACGTGACGGATGTAGCCAACCTTGATTTCCGTCGTTGCCGGTGTCCACAGATCAACGTAACCCGTTGTAAAAATCCGGCGCGGCTTGGCCGTGAGTCGGTTTGACAATAATAGGTAAATGATGGCGCAAATATCCAATGCCCCAATTGGCACGTATGCTGTGTGCAATACCGGTCCGCTGATCTCGGCGTTTCAGTCGGATAGTTTTCCTCTTCTTGCCCAAATCTTCACTGGGATTCATGTGTCGAATGTTTGTTTCGGTGAACTGGTGCTGCATGGGTGGGACACAGAAGTGCAGGCGGCAACGCCGCCATTAGTCATTGTTCCATTGACACCGGAAGAAGAACAACAGGCCTACAAGATTGCCGAACAGATTGCGGGGCATCCGCAGAATAGTGATCCTGTGATTGAAAACCATCTTGGCGAAGCACAAGCGATCACGCTGTCATTGCGCCCGGAATACTATGGTGATGTGTTACTCTTGGATGAGCTTGCGGCCCGTGCTGTCGCCAAACAATTCGGAATCAGGTTGTCTGGCTTTCCTGGCGTACTCCTGTTAGCAGCACAAGCGGGGTTGATCACAGCCGATGAATTGAGAAACCGGTTGGAACGTTGTCGTCAAAAAGGCACCCACTATGGCATATCATTTATTCAACAGGTATTTGAAATGGCGCGCCAAGGTCGGAGGTAATGATGGTGCAAAAATCAGTCCATGAACCAGAAGTGCAACTGATGAATCCAACAGATGTTTGGAGTGATGCCCTAAGCTTAGCAGAGATTTTGCGTCGCAATTTGCTCCGCTCAGAACCAATGGTGCGCGTACAGATTCCATTTTCCTTGTTTCTTTCGGCTCTGGAAGATTTCAACCAAGAGGAATTGGTGCTCTTGCGGCGCCGCGTAGAAGAACGATTAGCAGCGTAGGTGCTTTGGGTGCGCCACGGCGCATCGCTGGGGTCGCTTGCACAAGACATCCACCTGGTCTGGAGCGCTTCAGAGGCAGAGGAATGGCTCAACCGTGTCGACTGGATACCATTCTGACCAGGGTCGAGAGGCGGTCACTGCCCCCAGCGCCGGACAAAGCTCTCAGGCTCCACGCCAAGCGCGTCGGCCACCCGCGTGATGTAGTTGAAGTAGCCGATCACCTGGGTCGCGTCATGGATGGCGCGGTCATCAAAGCCGTGGCGCCGCAGCGCGTCCAGGTCTGCCGGCGAGAGGTCGTGCTGATGGAGCGTCACCTTTTCGGCAAAAGCGCAGAGAGCAAGATCGGCCGGCGAGAGCGCAGCCTGTCGCCAATTGCGGGCGATCATATCAACCAAGTCATCTGCGGCTTCGGCGGGCATAGCCTGTTCGCCGGTCAGTTTCTCGATCTCGGCACGGAGATCGTGGGCGTGGGCCGTCGTTCAGTAGACGCAGCCCACGGTCGCCGCGACGACCGTCGCCAACATCTCCCGTTGCACCCGGCTCAGGGGCGAATCGCCGTGCATGAGCGCGCCATAATGCTCCATACTGGCCTTCATGACGCGCGGGTTCAGGCTCATGATGCGCACGATGTTCCAGATGCGCCCAGCGCGGGCGATGGCCTTCTCATACTCCTTGCGCAGCAGGCCGGTCGCTTCATTGAGTTCAATCTGTCGGATCCAAGGCATAGTGGTGAGATCATCTCTCTGTTGTGGTCTTTAGCCGACAGCATACAGGGTATGCTGTCGAACTCGTTCGAGCCGAAAACCCAGCACGATCTTGTGGCGGGGAATACCTGCAGCAACAAGCTCTTGCGCAACCCCATCAGCGGCGCCATCATGCTGTATCCAGGCTTTGTCTCAAATGATATCGACGTGTAACACCGAACCGTGCACACGCCGGCTGTCATCCCAGCCGATCTGCATCAATTCAAAAGGGTGTATTAAAAGTTAGTTGGCAGTAGGGGCATGAACGGCGGCGAAGTCACTTTTCTGTAACAATGAGCCTTTGTCGCCGCCGTTCATGCCCCTACGAAGGGATCGCCCATAACTGATTTTGAACACACCCAATTCAAAATGTTTCCTCTCGGCGCCGCTCTTTCTCTGTGCTCTCCGTGTCTCTGTGTGAGCCGATTTCCACAATCGGCCACATGACCTGCGGTCACCAATAACGATGAAAATTTAGGGGCGGCCATGATTGTCACGCTGCAAGCGTGACCTACGGATGACTCATTCTCTGTGCTCTCCGTGTCTCCGTATGAGCCGATTTTCACAATAGGCCACATGACCTGCGGTCACCAATAACGATGAAAATCCACACGAAGCCGCTCATTCTCTGTGCTCTCCGTGTCTCCGTGTGAGCCTATTTTCACATCACAACAGACTGATGATGGATATCGCGATGTGGCATGGTGATTATTGTCTCCCATTGAGATTATAACACACCTGACGATGTTCTTCGCCTATCGCGATCGATTTCGCGCTGTTGTCGATGGGCCGCCCTGATGCGGCGTCTTGGCCCGGTTTTGTCGCCATGACCGATTGTCAGCCGGAGAAGGATGCATTCAGAGTGAGTCCCCTTCTCTTGACTGTCCCTTGAGAAGCCGCCGACAACACATCAGCAACCGCGCACATACGTCTGAATGTTAAACTGCGGTTGCTTTGAACCCAGGGGTTTTCACAGTTCAAAGACCCTGATTTCAAACAGAGCGAAGTATAGGCTACGTTTGTACAGTTTCTTTTTGTTGTCGAACAGGCATATCGGGGAGGTGAACAATGGCGCTCCAATTGACCAGCGACCAGGTTTGGCAGGCGATGGAGAAGGAAGTGTTTGCGGTCTTGGGGATGGTCACGCCCCAAGGTGAGGCGCGCACTGTAGGCGTGGTCTACGTTGTGCGCCAACGCAAGCTCTACATCTCCTCGAACCGCGAGGCATGGAAGGTTCGTCACATTGCTGCGAACCCGCACGTCTCTGTCACCATTCCCATCGCCAAGCGCATCTTTTTCCTGCCGTGGATCAAGATTCCATCGGCCACGATCACCTTTTCGGGAACCGCGCGCGTCTTTCCCGCCGCGGAAGCCTCGCCCGACATCCTGCGCGCCGTGCTGCGCGGCATGGCCGATCAGGAGCAGATGGTGGCCGCCGCAGCCATCATCGAAGTGACGCCGAAGAAAGAATTCGTCACCTACGGCGTGGGCGTGTCGCTCATGGAGATGCGTTCCCCAGAAAAATCGCGCGGACGAGCGCCGGTCAACGGGGAGGGAGAGAAACAATGAAAGCAATCGTCCTCGAGTGGACGATGGGCCACACCTGGCTGGCCGTGCGGGTTGGCAATGAAACCCGCACCGTGTGCGCCGGACGCGCCAACAATCTCCCCGGTCAGGTCAACTTCACGCCGTTGGCGCGTGTTCGGCCGGGGAGTGGTCTCGTCCTGGCGCTGACCCATTTGGGCATGATCCTGTTCTGCGGCTTCCTGGAGTGGCGAGCGCTCCTCGCACGACAACCAGCGCCGGAGTGGATGTTTCAAGATCGAAGGGGCGTCTCCCATGAATAAAAGCAGCTCACAGAGCCTTTTGCCTGGCAGTCACATGGACCTGATCGCCGGCCCGCACCCGGCCGCGCTGGCAACCGTTATGCCCGACGGCCAGCCCCAGTCCACGGTGGTGTGGTGCAACACCGACGGCGTGCACGTGTTACTGAACACAATGCGCGGCTTCCAGAAAGAGAAGAACATGCGGCGCAACCCCAGGGTCACGATCTTCGCCTGCGACCCAACCGAGCCGCTGCGCAACATCGAGGTGCGCGGCCGCGTGGTGGAGATGACCGAGCAAGGCGCGGTCGAGCACAACGACCAATTGACGATGTTGTACACGGGCAAGCCGCATTTCTTCGGTGACGCGGTGCCAGCCGCGCTCCAGGCGCGCTTCACGCCAGTGATCTGCAAGGTGCTGCCCACGCGCGTGCGCGTCGAGCAGGACAGCTCGACGGACGAGGCCAGGCAACTGCGGGCGGAACGTATGCGCGCCCCTTTGAGCATGACGCTTGACGCGCCTGTGTCTGGCCCGATCCCAGCCAGCCACATCGATCTGCTGCTGCGGCCCGTGTACGCCATCTTGACCACAATGATGCCCGACGGCCAGCCACAGTCGAGCCTGGTGTGGTGCGACTACGACGGCGCGCATTTGTTGATCAGCACGACGCTAGAGCGCCGCAAGTCTCAGAACATGTTGGCTAACTCCAAAATCACACTGCTGGTGATCGACCCGGCCAACAGCGGGCGCTACATGGAAATGCGCGGCGAGGCCGTCGGATTCAGCCAGGATGGGGCCGTCGAACTGGCCGACCGGCTGACCCAAGTGTACACGGGCAAGGAGCGGTTCTATGGCGACATCTACGCGCCGGAAAGGCAGGCGCAGGAGACACGCATCGTATGGCGCATCCAGCCCAGGAAGGTCAACGTGGATGCTATCTTCGGCTGACGAACCGCGCTCGTCGAGGTGATACATGCCCGAACCGTATCAAGTCTTGCCTTTCCCCCGTATGCGCCGGCTGGTGATGGACGCCGGCTGGATGGCGCGGCGACGCCACATGATCCACGGGCTGGTCGAGGTGGATGTCACCCTGCCCCGCCAGATCCTGCGCGACCTCAAGGCCAGCAGCGGCGAGACCATCTCGTTCACGGCCTTCGTGCTGGCCTGCCTGGGCCAGGCGGTGGAGCAGGACAAGCGGGTGCACGCCATCCTCAACTGGCGTCGGCAATTGATCGTCTTCGACGACGTGGATGTGATGATCACGGTCGAGATCGACGCCGGCGGGGAGAAGTTCCCGCTGATCCACACGATGCGCGCCGTCAATCGGCGTTCGGTGCGCAGCATGCACGACGAGATTCGCACCATCCAGGCCAATCCGGCCGGCAGCGTGGCGGCGCGGGGTTGGCTGATGCGCTGGTTCTATTTGCTGCCCGGCTTCGTGCGCCACACCGTCTATCGGATCGCGCTGCGCAGTCCGGCCCAGTGGAAGCAGCAGGCCGGCACGGTCGGCTTCACCTCGGTGGGCATGTTCGGCAAGGGCGCCGGCTGGGGGCTGGGCATGCCCAATCACACCCTCGCCGTGGCCCTGGGTGGCATCGCCCATAAGCCGGGTGTGGTGGATGGCCGCATCGAGGCCCGCGAGCACCTGTCCGTCACCCTCAGCTTTGACCACGACATCGTCGACGGCGCGCCGGCCGCCCGCTTCGCCCAGCGCTTCGTGCAGTTGATCGAGCAGGGCTACGGGCTGGTAGGGGAGCTCCAGGCCGGCCACTCCAAGCCCGGCGGCTGAATGCACGCCGCCTGTCCTTCCATCCCAATCTCCCCAGCCCGATGACCTGCAAGCCCACCTGGCTGCGGCCGGCGTGACTGACCTGGTCAGCCTGGAAGCCGCGCCCATTGCGCCCGGCATCCCCCTTTCCCATCCGGCCCAGATCGGCGGCGACCTCTACCAGGTCGGCCGCGACCAGTATCTCTTCTCCGCCCACGCCGAAAGCGGCGGCGCAGCCACGGTGGTCAACAACATCTTCCTGCTCAACATGGAGCGCCGCTGGACTCGACCGGCGCCGCTGACGCCGGAACGCGACGCCGTGCCGCGCACTGTGGAGATGCAGGCCGTGTTGGACGCTCTGACCGGGCGGTTAGCTATACTTTCAAATACGTCACCTCAAACGCCTTGCATGTCCGGTATTGCTGCATCCGGTTCGCAAATGCAAAGGCGTCGTTCATTTCGTAATGCTGATAGATGTCCAGTCCGCGGTCTAGCAGGATTTTCCAGCCGTGGTCGGTGACAATGTGGCGGGCGTGGATCGTGTTGGCGGCGTCGAATTCCCAGGTGAGCTGGATGCCGATGGCCGCGGCTGCCGTCTGCATCTGCTCCAGGAAGCCGCGCTGATGCTCACCCTTGAAATCGTCTGCGGCAGTCACCAGGTGGACGGCAACCTCCTCATCATCGGTTTTCTGCCGCGCGACCGTTTCCAGAAACTCCATAAAGTTGCGCGCCTGATAAAAACTGCGGATGTAGGGGTCAGTTACGACGATGCGTCTTGCACCGCGCACATAGAGGCCAAACAGTTGATCGAAGGTGACCCCACGTTGATTTTCGCGAAAGATCAGATGCACTGGCGGCGGCTCAGCCGCAACAGGCGACGGCTGCGCTGAGGGAGATGAATCCGGCAATGGCTTCGCGTCGGGCGATTCCACCACCTCGTCGCTGGCCGAGCCACTGTAGTAGCGAGGGTGCAATTGCTCTTCCAACGTCTTGACAGTGTGTTCACTGCCGTCGCGACTCGCGTAACTGAAATGTACCGCGGCATAGGTTGGGTCGATGCGCAGCAATTGATCCTTCACCCGGCGGCGACCTTCAATGGCAAATCTGAGCAATTCCTCGATTTCCTCCGCGGTTGCTGCTCGGTGCGGGTACAGAATCTTCATCAACCCGGAGAAGGTCTTCTGCACACCGGTGCGGTCGCGATCGGACATGTCTGTGGAAAGCTCGAAGTGATCACGGTAGAGATGCGAGAAATCATGGTTGCGTAGATTGCGCAGGATCTCGGCGAGATAATCAACCACGAAGCCATAGCCCGCCGAGAACATCTCACCGCGGATGATGTCGACTTCCCAGCCCGGAATATAGAAATACAGGCGATCCAGAAAAGCCGAATCGTGGTACTGTTCGGGCAGATCGTCGAAAAGATCGCTGTGTTTGAGCATGTAGGGCAGCGTATGCTGTGTGTTGCCGACAAAAGCCATGGAGGCTTCGGCGCCTAGCGTCTCGATCCCGCGCGAGAATGACTTGTTCGCCATGTAGTTCTTGAGGATATCCACCAGCGCCTTGTCTGCCCGCTTCTTCTTGCCGGCGAACTCGTCGAAAGCGACGACATCCCAGTAGCCGACAAGGCCGATGCGACCGTTCGAGTTGTTCACGAAGAGCTTGGCCACGCTGACCTCGCCGCCTGAGATCAGGATGCCGTGGGGCGAGAATTCGGAGTAGATGTGCGATTTGCCTGTCCCCTTCGGCCCCAGCTCAATGAGGTTATAGTTGCGCTCACAATACGGAATCAGGCGCACCAATTGCAGGAGTTTGCCGCGACGTCCAAAGAATTCTGGATTGAGGCCGATGCTCTGTACGAGCAGATCGAGCCATTCGTCAGTGGTGAACTCGCGCCGCACAGCCAGATAGCCTTCGAGGTCGAAGCTGGAGAGCTGAATCGGCTTCAGCGAGTCCAATATCCACGGCACGGCGGTTCGGTCATCTGCATATTCATAGCTCAGATCGGCGATGCACCAGACGCCGCTGACCAACAGCTTGGGATGGCGCTTGACTGTGTCCGCGTCTACCATGACCTGCTTGATGCCCAGGTTGCTGAACGCGGCTTCGTAGACATCGCGCTTTTCGTTCAGGTCGACGCTCACCTTGTCGATGACCTTGTGCCGTCCCCGCTCGCGGATCATGGAACGCACTAACCCGGCCTCGCTGCGATGTACATAGTGGCGCGCCAGGATGCCCTTGACGGTCTCGATGCCGGACTGAATGCTCTCCTCGTCGGCGGTGGCGCAATACTGGCCGAGCAGGTACTCCAGCACGTAGGAAGGCACGATGGCATTGCCCTTGACCAGCTTGACCAGGTCTTTGCGCACGACCAGACCAGGAAATCGCTGGGTGATTTTGGCGTCGAGTGGGTTCATGGTCACTAGAAATCAAAGTCGCTGGTGAATGACCGCCGCAGCATGTAGCGGGCCGACTTGTATTCACGAAAATGCGCCGTTTCCGGCACCTGTTCTTCCAGCTTCAAGATCACTTCCTGGTTGTTGGCTGCGTCCGCCGCCTTTGTAAGTACAAATTGGACGCGCAGCTCTCTTTCGCGCCCGTTCTCGGCAGTCAAGTCAAAAATCAGTTTGTGCTGGTCGGAAATGAGCGCACCCGTCTCGGTGTAGATGCCGGCCCGCAGCACCCGCGGTTGTATCTTTTCCGTTGTCGGCGTCGTCTGATAGAAAGCAACGCTCAGTTGACCAGCGCTAATCATCGTCGACGCGCCGCGCACGATGTCCACTTCGACGACGCTAATGTCGCTCTGGCGCTTCTTGTTGATCGCGACAACGGGTACAACGACCTCCTGCAGCGCGCTCCCTCCATGCACGTAGCGGCTGCCCGCCCCCTTGACGCGCAGGCGGTTGATGGACTTGAGGAGAAGGAGTTCCGTGTTGCCCTCCAGACCCACATCCTGGGCGTGAAAATGCCGGAAGCTGCTGGCTGCGTCCAGCCCTGTCCCCAACACGAAACGCCGGTTGCGGTGGGTGATGTTGGCGCCGGTGGCGTCCTGGCTGGCGAAGTCGCTCTCGTCGAGCGCGCGGTGCTGAAAGAGGAACCCATGATCCGCCGTCACGATCATGTTGTTGGCGTTTGCGTTCGCCAGCTTCTTGATGATGCGCACCAACTCTTCCAGCGCGTCCGCGGCGGCTTCGCACATCCGCTCCTCTGTGTCGCGACCATCGCCCACGGCGTCGATGCGGTTGTGATAGACGTAGATCACGTCGAAGTCGCGCATGAGCGCGCGGCTGTCGTCGCGGCCCAGGTTCAGCAGTTCTTCGGCTCTGAGCGCCGTCCCTTTGCCCGCCAACGTTTGGTGCAAGATCGCCCGCCGGTTCTCCGTGCCCTGGGTGCTGGCGCCATCCGCCAGCACGCTGCCGTCGGCATTGATCGCCAGCGTGGTATGCGGCAGCAGCGCAGCCATGCCCAGTTGGGTGTATGATGGCAATGCCGCCAGCACCGGGACAATGGCGGCGTCGTAGCGGTCTTCCTGGCGGACCATGTGCAGCAGTTCTTCGCCGATCTCATAGCGCATAGCATCGGAGATCACGACGACGACCTTGTTGCCTTTGCGCACAAACGGACGCACGAAGTCCGTGTAGAAGTTGGCCTGCGCTTTAACCGGCGGCGCCTCCCATCGGCTGGCATCATCCACCTCCTGCTGCCAGCGGTCGTTGAGGGGCAGCAGGAAGTTGTTGGTATAGATGTTCTCCACCTGCTCATAAAGGGCGGCCAGCAACGTACTCTGCCCCGCTGCGCGCATGTGATAGATAAACTGGCGGTAAAGTTGGTCGATGCGATACCAGACTTCAGCATACTGGCGCACACCATCGGCCAGCGATGGCGCGACCAGATGGACCTTGCTCACCTGCTCCAGGAGTTGCGTCGCCAGATCGATGGCCTCGTAGGGGTGTTCGTAGCGATCGAACCAGTGGCTCTGGCGGCGTTGGCGGATGATCTGCGCACAAACGCCGGCCGGGAGGGTGCGGCCTGCCACCGCATGCGCCAGGTCGCTGAGTAGCTTGCGGTCGATCAACTCGAACAAGTCCAGCCCGGCCACGGCGCGCAGGTCGCGGCGCTGCAAGTCCTGTTCGATGCCGAGGATGCCGGCGCACTCTGCGGATAGCGCGGCAAACGCCGCCTGATGGCGTACGCTCTCTTTCCAGCGTTTGAGAAAGAAGAGCGCATCGGCATTCAGCGCCGCGGCCTCACCCAGGCCCAGCGCGTAGCCCGCCTTGAAGAGGCTCACCGCAAAGTCGCGTACACCAGGCGCGGTCGAAACATAGCCGTAGCTGCGTTCTGCCTGTTCCCACAGCACGGCATCCAGCCCGCAGCGGTTGACCAGCTTGATCTTCTCCTCCCTGCCGGCAGCCAATTCGTCGAGCAAGGTCTCCAGGACGTCGTCGAGGCGCGGCTCGGCGCCGACGGCCGCCGCCAGCAGCTTCATGCGCACCTGGCGCGGGGTATCGTCGGGTTTGAGCAGCGCCTTGAGTTCGGCGCGGCGGCGGGCCGACCGGAAGAACTCGGCGTGGGGCGCGACCACGGGCGTGAATTCCTGGCCCAGCCCCAACTCGCTCAGCCAGAGCGCGGTCTGGTCGGCCTGGAAGACGGCGTGGGCAAGCTGCACATCCAGCAGCCAGTTGTCGAGATGGGCTGGCGGCGGGCCGGCGCGGTAGAGCAGGAACTTGCGCTGGGCTTCCTGGCGCAGGATGCGGTGCTTGACGCCGAACTCGTTGTTCTCCAGCACGATCTTCTCGACGCCGGGCAGCGTCAGTGCATCGAATTCGGCGCGCAGTTCCTGCTTGTCGTCGTACCAGAAGACGATGCGGTGATTGCGTTCAAAGAAATACGCTGAGAGCACTTGGGTGAGTTGTGACATTCAAGCAGCCAGTCTTCAATCGTTCTGTTGCACTTCCTGCGGGCGGATCAGGGCATATAGATAGTCAAAATCAGACCATGCAAGCATGAACTCGTTGTGTGCGATGCGCTGACTGCTTTCAGGAAACGCCGGATCGTTGACGATCACCGTATCACCAGCCATACCAATGACGACTACGGCGTGAGCAGTTTCCTTGTCCCAGTAGCTGAGATTTGCCGTCAACATCAGCGCGATGGGCGGCACGCCTGAACTTAATGCCTGTAACAAGATGCGCTCATCGGTGGCTGAGGCATACGTCACTGCATAGCCATGACGTTCGAGGTTTCGCACTTTGAAGCCGGGTGTGCCGATTGCCTTGCTATCCAATGCGCGACGCAGCCACATGGGCTCAACCGCACGCCCATAGAACGCCAACACCATTTCGACGCAGGTTGGCAGGCAGTCGGCGCGATCACGCTGCGCGAGGCGCGGTACGTTCAGCAAGATAGGCGGCATAATCAGAGAGGGTGGTTAAGTGTTCTTCGGTTGCCAGAACAGCACCGGTTTCTACATCGACATCCAGTGTGCCAACTTGCCCGATTACACCGCTGTCGGGATAGGCCAGCAAGACAGGCACACGCCAACTGATGTGGTCGCCGATGGAGAGCGTCGGCTCGCCGCCGTAGAGAAGATTGCCGATTTCGCTGATGACCAATTTGCTGACGCGTTTGCGTGCCTCCGCTGCCGTCACGCGCAGCGGCGCCGAAAGATGGATGTTGACCTCCAACTGCGCAGTTTGCGGCAAACGTGACATGTCAAGCTGTACAGCCATAGGTGCTCCCTTCTGTGATGATCAGCGTAGCCAGGACAACTGTCTAAATGCTCCCAGGATAGCAACCTGATTGTAACACGAACATACTATAGAGAATCAGGAAAACATTCGTAGTGACGACTTCAGTCGTCATGTAGGCTGAACGACTGAAGTCGTCACTACGGTACGGATCTTTTTCTGAACATCTATATAAGCCGCGACAGCTTGTCGTTGCGCGAGGGTGGGGAACTCAGCCATAGGTAAGCGGTTTGATCTGGAGACTTACCATCAATGCATCTACGGAAACCTGGCGAATGTTGGCCAACTCCACCAGATAGCCCAGGCGACGGGCGTTCAGCAGTTCAATCTCATCAACCAGGGTCATGAGTTCAGCCTGCTCCTGGTCCGACAGACCTCCCGCGCGCTGCTTTTTCGTGAGTTCAGCACAACGTCGCTGCGTTGCGGGCGGCACAATGCCCTGGTTGATCTTGAGGAGGAGGTCGGTCTCTGCTTGCGTGAGGCTGGGCGCTCGACGCCGCGCGCCTAGCCGGGCAGCGTGCTGCGCGAGTTCCGTCAGTTCCTCAGCATTTAGCTGTTGCAGGCTGCTTAGCAAGGTGTCGAATGGCAATTCGAGTTGGATTGTGCTCATAGGTTGGATCACTCCGTAGATTCACCGGGTTATGCCTTGCTGATCCAGGCGAAACAGGTTCGCATCTAGTGGATCAGGCGGCGCAATCGGATAGTGCGCCCGCTCATAGTGCTCGACAAGCATGGCGCGGGCGTTCAACTCGTCTTCTTGTGGTGATCCGGCTGCGGCGTCCATCAACGTTTCCACGCGGGCGAGTGCAGCTTCGTACTCCGCCTCGGACTCTATGACCATGTTCTCGCACGATTGCCGCTGCATCGATCCGAATTGTACCACGGAATGGCGCGCCCACAACTGGGGCGTTGGGGCAGACAACGTCCCCGGCGCAGCGCAGGAGATGTCGCCAGACCGCAGTAGCTGTGCGCTGTGCCGGGGACGTGGCACGCGCCCCCAACTTGGATAACGCCCCTGGGGCAGGCAGGCCGCAAGCCCGCCGAATGAATTCGGCGTCTGGCGCGACAAACCCGCTGAAGCGGGTTGGACATCGCGCTCCTACCCACTCACCCCAACAATCTTCCGCAGCGCCCGCCCCAACTTGTTGTAATTCACCTTCACCCCGTCATCCAGGTCGAGCGCCACCTGCTGCGTCGCCAGCGGATAGAGCACGTCGCTCTCATAGGCCGTCAGTTCGGCGATGCTCTTCTCCAGCTTGCCGATCTCCTTGAGCGCCGCGCTCTTCTCCCTGGGCGTGGCCGCCGCGCTGATGCTCACCTGCTCCAGGTGGCGCTTGTGCGCCTCCAGCTTTCTGCGGAAGTCACGCAGATAGTCGTTGAGCACCACGGAGACCGTGTCGGGGCGGTAGCGGTGCATGTAGATGAGCGCGTTGAAGCTGCCCTTGGGCGAGGAGAAGAGCCAGTAGATGGGGCGCTTCTGATAGCGCTTCACGTGGTCGTCGTAGAAGTCGCGCAGGAAGTAGCTGCGCAGGTCCCGCCCCAGCGCCTGCTCGACAAAAGCCAGGTTCTCGCTGAAATGGGCCTCGCCAAAGGTCACGCGCAGGAACCGCTTGCAGCGCTCCACGATGTCGTCGGCAAACCAATCGCCGTCGAGGATGGGCAGCACATTGTCCCGGTCGGGCATGAAGGTGATCGCCTCTCGCTCCTCGCCCCTCGCAACCTTCCACACATAATCGTCCACCGTCTCGCCCGCATTCGCCAGGATCAGCCCCGGCTTGTCCAGCGAATAGCGGCCAAACATACAGCCCACGGCGTAGGAGATCAACTCGCGCATCGTGTCGGTCAGCAGCCGCGCTTCCAATTGACCACTCTCCCCTGCCAACTGCCCACTATACCGGTAGTGCGGGTTGCAGGTGAGCGTGATCTCGTGCAGCGGCACGTCGGGCGTGAGTTCGTCCTGCAGGCCGTAGGCGTCGATGAAGATGCGGTTGTTCTCCTCCTCCAGCCGCTGCATCTCGTCAGTCATCGCCTGCCAATGGGCGCGCAGGCTTGCGTAGGCAGCGGCCAGCGTGGCCCGGCAGTGCTCGGGCCGCAGCAGGGGCAGGGTGGTGAAGTCCCAGGAGGTTTCGTAGGAGTCCCAGTCTTTCTTGGATTGGACCACCAATTCATCAATTATTCTATCAATGCTGGTGACTAACCTATATGGTAACTTGAGTACATCGCCAGGATTTGAATGAAATGTGGAATTGACAGCTGCCAAGAACCAGTTAGCGCTTTTGGAGTTCAAATAGCCAAGCATTGGAAAGATATGAGCTTCTGTAACTGGGATCAAGGTTGGTGCAAGCGAGCTATTCTCGGAATCTGCTGGCTTCAAGCGAACAGCAATGGGCTTTGAAGAGATATCAGACCATGCAAGTGCAGCAGTATTCCAGTATCGAGACTGACTCAGACCGCCATATTGTGAATAGGTATTGCGAGCGTTTTCGGTCCAGTCAAATACGCGATTCCGGTTGCCATACCACCGCCTGAACTCCCCACCATGGCTGAGCATTTTCCATTTTATTGATGGTCCTACGTTGTTCATCCCAATTTCCCAACAAAACCTGACAAATTTCTCATCGTTATGAGTTTTACATCTCCCAGCGGAGACCGCAAATCCCTCAAGTTTGGGGCCTTCAAATGCGGTCAGGGTTTCCCGGGTAACCCAATAAGCAATCGGCGCGCCGGGAATCTTCTTGAAGTCGGTGGCGGAGGCGCGGTAGAGGGGCGAGGGGCCAGTTGCGTGGGGCGAGGCCAGTGCGTTGCGCAGCGCCGCTTCTTTTTCGGCTTCGCTGTTCCCATCCACCAGCCGCACATAGCTGCCCTTGAAGTCCGGACGGTGCGTCCGCTCCACTACAAAGGCGGTTGTCGAAACCACTTCCCCGCCGATGCTGTCGAAGGCTTTGGCGCCGAGATGGGCCATCGTCAGCAGCGTCTGCTGGTCGAGCAGTTTGGCGCGCAGTTTCTCGTAGGAGGAGAGGAACATCCAGCTTTGCATGGTGATCATGGCGACCAGCCCGCCGTGCGTCGCCAGATCCAGGTTGCGCTCCATGAACATGGCGAACAGGTCGGCCTTGCTGTCGGGGTAGTTGTCCCTGGCAAAATCCTTGAGATCATCATTCATCGAACTGCCCAGATACGGCGGGTTGGCGACGACCACATGATAGCCCCGCGCCAGGTACGCCACCTGCGCCAGCGCGTCGCGCACGCGGTCGTTGAAGCCCTGGGTAAAGAGGTCGTCCCCTTCGTCGATGGCCGCCGTGACCCGCTCAATCTGCGCGGGCGTCAACTGGGGGCGCAGCAGGGACCCCACGCTGCTCAGCCGCGCCGCGGCGGCCAGGTCGTGGAGCAGCGCATCACGCGCAGGCAGGTCGATCAAGTTTGCGCCCAGCTTGCGCAGCCAGGCCGCGCCGCTCAACTCCGGCTCGGTGAACTGCACGCTGTGCAGCACGCAGATGTTGGGTCGCACGCCCCGCCGCAAAAAGCGCCGGTCATAGCGCCGCGCCTTCATGGTCAGCGCAAAGGCCGCCAGCGCCGCCGACCGTTCGTCGATCTCCATGCCGTAGAGATTCTGGGTCAGGATCAGCCGCGGAATATCGGGCGGGTTGTAGCCTTCTTCCTCATAGATGGCGTAGAGCAGGTCGAAGGCGTAGAGCAGCATGTGCCCGGAGCCGGCCGCGCTGTCGGCGACGCGTAGTTCTTCCGGCGAAGTCACACGTACAAAGTCCGTAAACGCCTGTTCCGGGCGGATGGAGTAGTGCATCCGCTCTGCCAGCTTCGACTGGGGCCGGTTGAGCAGCCAGAGGCGGCCCAGGGAATTCTCGACTAGAAAGCGCACGATCCAGTCGGGCGTGTAGAGCGAGGTCTTGGCCGGCAGTTCGTCCACCGCCACCTTGCCGCCCGCCTTGACCTTCTCGTCCACGGCCTCCTTCTTCTCGGCGATGTAGAACTGGTAGAGCCAGCCGATCACCTCTTCATCCTGGCAGGCGTCGGGGGTCAGTGCATCCCGCACCGCTTGCAAGATCGAACCTTCCGAGAGCAGGTCGTCGGGCATCAGCAGTTCGGTGTAGTCGGCAATCGGCTCGAAGAGGAAGGGCATGGCGCCGTGATAGCCGTTGCACGCGGCCACCAGCAGCAGGCGATAGGCTTCCTGCTGCGGCGCCCGCGCCGGCAGCCGTCCGCTCAGCAGGTCCAGCACCTGCTGGCGATCCACCGGCAGGCTGTCGTCGATCTGTCCCTGCTTCGCCTCCTGCAGGAGTTCGGGCTGGGTGAACCCTGCTGCCGGCGAGACCACGCCCACCGGCGTGTAGTGGTTGACATCCATGAAGCGCAGCGCGCAAAAGCGGTTGAACCAGGTGTAGGCCACCCGTTCCACCACCGCGTCCCTGGATGCGTCCTTGATTTCCTGCTTGAGCTTCTGCACGGCCTTGCTGTGCTCGCGCAGCGTCGCGCTGTCCGTGCGCAGCGCCTGTTCGATCTTGGCAGCGACCTGTTCATGAAGCTGGCGCCGAGCGGTCCGGGCGAATTTTTCGAGCGTGCGTGTGTCCATTGAATTGATTGCCCGATCCTTCAAAGCACTCGTCCAAATACGACCTCCCGATTTAAGTGACAGTCACCTGCCAGGTGACTGTCACTTAGGCTGATCAATTGGCGCGGCCTGACCAATAATCCACAGAATGCCGTGGGTGTATCACTCCTATACCTGAACCCGCTTGCCTTGCCTGATCTCCTGCACCAGGCGCTCCTTCAGCGCCGCCAGATAGGCGTCCACATCCGCTTCGTCGGCCAGCCAGGCCTTGTCGAAGGAAACGCTCAGCTCGGCGCGCGTGACATATTCCACGCGGGGTTCGGCGCAAGTCGGCGTCTCGCCATTGTTTCCTGTATCCGGATCGGGCGCTGGCTGTCGCGCCAGCGCGCTCCACTGCGCCATCGTCGACAGTTGCTGTCGGTAACCGTTGTCGTCAAAGTGTCGCAGCGTATCGCGGATGACGGCGACCAGCGTCTGCCGCTCTATTATCCGCTTTTGCTCGTCGAAGGGTCGTCTGAGTTCGGCTTGCTGCGCCTCTGTCAGGTCGGTGTACTCGGCCATGCCGGTCAGCCGCTCCCAACGTTCATCCATCTTGTTGGCGGCAACGGCGCGCTCCTCGGCAACCCGGGCGTCAACCTTCGCCTGGAATGCGTCAAACAGCGTTTTTGCCCGCGTCATCGCGTTGCCGGTGAAGCACATCGGGTCATCCAAAATCCGCTGCAGTTGCTGCGCCTCATCGCCTGCCACATAAGGGCGGTTGGCTTCCTGTGCTGTCAGGTAATTTCGGGCCGCCACATAGATCTGCTTCTGTGCGCCGCTCATGAAGCGCCGAACCGGGTCGAGCGCCTTCTCTTTGGCGTCGAACAGGCTCTCCGCATGTTCAGTCAGGCCCGTGAGATAGAAGTCATAGGATTTGCCGGTCACTGCCTGAACCTGTTCTGCCGGTGCGTCCAACGCGGCCAGGAAGGGAAAGGCAGCCGCCTCGCCCTGTAAGCGAGTGATCTCCTGGTGCAGAGCCAGGAAAGCAGCAGCGGTTTCTCTGCCCAGCGCCTTGGCTTCAGCAGCGGTTGGCGGCCCATCGAAGAAATCCGCATAGAACTCCTTCAAGCGGCGCACCTGTCCCGCGGTGAAGTCGATCTGCGGATTCAGCACCACGTTGTCGAACCCCCGCGTGTTGCGCAGCGCATGTTCCAGCGCCTGATTCTCCAGCAGGTTGCCATCGCGATGCAGTTCCACCTTGCTGCGGGCGCACAGTTTTGCCAATGTGCACTGAATGGCGGCCAGATACCAGCCGTAAGGCTTGCGCTCGAAGCGGTTGACCAGCGCCTGCAGTGTCGTGCGCAGCCCGCTGCGATGGTTGCCCTGAATGAAGGCGAGCAGCTCCGCCTCAGCCTCGCCGACGGTCGCGCTGTCGTCGCCGTAGAGTGTCGCCTCTGGGCGCAGATAGCGGCCAATGTCGTTTTCGCTATAGGCGACGCCGCGCAACATGCGTAGGTTGGGGTAAGTGCGCACCAGCAGTTCGTGGAAGCCGCGCACGAGGCGAGTCTGGGCTTCCGCGCTGCCGATCTCGATCTCCTGGCCGTTCACAACCAGCATGGCCAGCCCCACCTGTTCTGCGGCGAGCCTGCGCAGCAGTTCATGGCGCTCGCCGTTCTCGACCTGTTTATCGCTGAGGATGCGCCGCACCGATTCCTGCTGCGCCGTGGCAATGTTCTGGCGAATGTACTTTTCCGTGCGCTTGAACAGGAGCAGGTCACGCAGGAAGCGGTCATTCGGCGGCAGAATCACCAATAGTTCATCGCGTCCCATGGACTGTGCGCGCAGAATGGTCTGATCGCCGGAATGTTCGTGGAACGGGCTGATCAGGTGAATCGCCAGCTCGTAGTCGCGTCCCATCAGCCGATCGTCGATCTTGCGCGCAAACGGATAATTTTGGGCGTTCTCGTCGTAGCGAATTTTGCGATCCTTGATGATCCGATCAAAGACCAGTTTCTCGAGTTCGTCGACCACAGCATCGGCGGCGATTTCCGTGTTCTTGATCTCCTCCTGGATGTCGCGTTCCTCGTCGGTGAGATATTCGTACACCTCACCGTTGCGCTGGATATAGGTCTGCTGTTCGAGCAGGTTGAGCGCCTCTTCGATGCGCGCACGCAGCGCCGGCAGGTCGGCGTCGAAGCCCGGCAGCATCAGCACGGTCAGGTTGCGCACTGTCGCCTTGAATTCGCGGACATATTTCACCAGAAAGAGCGCTTTCAGCACCTTGACGGCAAAGGAATTTTCCAGGTGACGCTCTGCCGTGAGAATCGAGCTTTGGCTCTGCGCCTTCAGGGTGCTGCGAATGCCTTCAAACATGAGATCGAAAGTCGCCAGGTCGCCCATGCGCCCTTTGACCACCTGGATGGCAACCTGCTGGAAGACAGCCAACATCGAGCGTTCGCCCACGGAGCGATGCCGACCTTCGAAGGCGTTGTGCTGCGACAAGTTGCGGATTGCCGACTGGAACAATGGGAACTGGTAGGGAACGAATGGGTAGGTGTGAATGAAGTCATCGCGATCGCGGAAGTTGCGATAGGTCTGGGAGCCATCGGCAAAGTCAAAAAGGGTCTTGAAGTTATTCTGCTCGCGCACATACACATCGGTCAGGCCGTCGATGCCGCCATCATTCTTGAGCAGCAGACGCCGCCGGATCACGTCAGCCACATCAGCGCTGGTTAGCTTCACGCGCGTCGCAAAACGCGCCTGAATCTTGGAGAAGTCGTTGCCCTTCTGGCTGTTCATTTCACCGATGACGTCGTTCATGTCCTCCTGCGCCGTGACGACGAGCCAGGCCCGCCCACGGCTCTTGGTGGCGAGGCTCTCGGCAATCGTCTGCAAATTGGTCATCAGCTTGACATTGTCGGCAATGTACTGGCCAACTTCGTCCACGAAGAAATTCAGGCGAAAGTCGCCGCCCTGCCGTTGGATGTAGGCATCGACCTGTGCAGCGAAATCTTCGATCGACATTTTGTACTGGGCGCGATACCTGTCCAGAATGCCCTCGGCGCTGGCCGGCGTCGCACCGGTAACCTGGGCATAAGCGGCAGCAATGTTGTGTCCCTCCAGCAGCGCCTGTTCGCGGCCGCTTTCCCAGGCGCGACCGGCCACGGCTCGATATGCCTGTCTGAAGGTCGTATACTGCCCGCGATTGTCCAGATCCCGCTCAAACTGGGCGATGTGGCCCTGCTTGCCATAATAGCCGCACATCTCGTCAAAGACCTTGACGAATACGGCCAGCAGGGCATCGATCTGCGTTTTGCTGATGACGTCGGCCTTCTGATCGATGTTGAAAAGGATGCTTGCTGACGGAATCGCTGCAGCCCGCTTGAGGTCGCCGCGCAGAATTTCGTTGCCTTTGACTTCGTCCTTTTCTAGAAAGAAGTCCAGAGCCGGTTGGCCGTCGATCTGACGGTTTTCGAGGAGGAGCGCCAGCATCTTGAGCAGATGCGATTTGCCAGAGCCAAAAAAGCCCGAAATCCACACACCATTGGCGCCGGTGTAGCGGGTATAGACGCCAAGAAACTCCTCCAGCCGTTTGGCAATCTCGTTCGTCAGCACATACTCGTCGACCTCGATGCGCAGGCTGGCTTCATCATCTGCCTTGATGACGCCTTCGATTGGCCGGTCGATGGGCCTCGCAAAAATGGCGGACATGCTCATAGGGGCTACGCCTCGCAATGGTAGATATTGAAAGCCCGATAGTATTTGTCGTCATGCAACCGCCCGAATAGGTCCAGCGAGGCGCCAGATTCCGGCGATTGGGTGTATGTGCCTGGGAAGAACAGGACAGTTGGTCGATTCTTGGCCGTGCTTTGCAGGTTGTTGAGGACGTTGTGTGAGCGAATGTAGGGAAACACGTCACCCACACCGTTGATAAACATCACATCGAAGTCACCCGCTTGCATCTTCTCCGCGATCGCGGGCACGAGATGCCGCTCTGGATCGAGCACGCCCTGCAATAGTTCCCTCAATTCATCCTTGGTCACCGCCGTTTCGACTTCAAGAATTCGTTCCCAGATCCCGCGTTTCTGCAGCAACCCGATTGACAGATCATAGAGATTCACCATGAGCACACGCACGCCCAACTGCTCCAGGCGATTCGTGAGTTGTCGCTCCATGCGTTCCATCGCGATGGCTTCGTTGGCGGCAAATGGACAGATAAAAAACGGCGCCTCGTTGCCAAGTCCTTGCATCTTTAGGAATCGCTGGCTGGAGATCAGCCGCAGCAGGTATGTGAAACGCTCTTGAATCGTCAAGGCGTTGGTCTCGTCGTTTATTGCGTCCATTGCTTCACATCCAGTTCAGTCACAGGGAAGACCGCAAAGTGGGCGGGATTGTCGTTGCGGATTGCATCTACCACGCTGACGGACAGCAAAGCTGGCATGATCTGCCGGTCGCCCGACAGCAATTCCGCCTCAGCCATCATCTTGAACAGGAGCTGACGTTGCTTGCGACGCGTTGCCGGCGCCACGCGTCTCACCTCGGGATGCCATTCGGCCTTGCCATTGAAAAAGATATCATAGTCATCGTAGGCAAGTTTGAAGTCCAGCCCCAGGAATTTCTCGCGCACGACCTCTACGGCAAAATCGTAGATGAAGCGATATCGCTTGCAGGCGGCCAACCAGAGGATGTGATTTTGTTCGTGTTGGGAGCCGTTGCGGACGATCGCAAGTTCGGCAAGCGTGAGTTGTTTCAGACGCGCAATGATCTCGCGACAGATTCGCCGCGACGCATTGACTGTTCGCATCTGCAGGCGATTCTCTGTAAGCACCGTAGCGCGAACTTGATTCCAGTCGCCAATTTCAGCGAACAATTCAGCCATGATCACGCATGGGCGGCTCAGCAGAGCGCCGGTAGTGAACGACATACTGTATTGGGGAGTGTTCGTCGATACCACGAATCCCTCGAAGCACCGTTTCATCCGGGTGACTTCCCAGATCGAAGGTGAGCTGGCTATGGCGGCACCGAAGGCGGCATTCGGTGTTTCTAGAAACTGGCGCAATTGTACTATATGTGCAGAGAACACGATACATTGTGTCCGCACCCCGAGATATTGAGAAGATACGTGGGTTAGTGGTAAAAGGGGGAATGAAAATCACGAAAGAGCAAGAACCACAAAACTGGCGTGAATATCGCCGCTTGCATGGCTGGGAAATGCATCAGCAAGGCTACACAAGCAACATGAGATAGTGGCGCTCGTTTGAAACTAGGCGTTTTGTTACATGAAGAACTCCTGAGTTCAAAGTAACATGGCTCAACAGGATTTCGTGTGGTTGAAAACCGAGAAGATCATGGTAGGTGCGGTTTCCATACCGCACGCACTTGTATAAAGAACGTGCGGTATGGAAACCGCACCTACGTCCCATCAACCACATGAATTCCGAAAGAACCAGTAACATTACGTTCGTTTGTCACGCTGCAAGCGTGACAAACGCGCCCGCAGATCATGTAGGTCACGCTGCAAGCGGGACAAACGCAGTTGTTCAGCGCGTCAGCGCCTTGAACGCCAGGTTGCGCCCCATCCCCTGGCCGAAGGCCAGCGCAAACCACAGCGAGCCGATGGCGTCCACCAGCCCGACTTGACCGATGTCGCCCACGCACACGGGCCGCAGCCCCACGTCGCGGATCAGCCCTTCCACAGCAGCCCGACTTTCGCCCGCCGGCCCGCAGTAGAAGAGGTCGGCCTGGATGTCGCCGAACATGGGGTTGTCGAAATTCTCCCAGCCCAGGCTGTTGAAGGCGCGGTAGACCCGCGCGCCGGGCGCATGGGCCGCAAAGGCCGCGGCGCTGTTCATCGGCCCGCCGCCCATGCGATTGGCCGCGTCGATCACGATCTTGCCGTTGAGGACCGAGGCGTTGGCCTCGATGGTCTCCTGCATGGCGTTGCCGGGGATGGCGAAGACGACCACCTGGCCGAAGGCGATGGCCGCGGCGGTTGAACCCACAGCCGCGCCCAGTTCACCAGCCAGCGCCAGCGTCTCTGGATTGTCCACGTTGCGCACACCGAACATCACCTGGTGGCCGGCCTGCGCCCACTTGCGGGCCAGCGTACCGCCGATGATCTTGGCGCCCAATACTGCGATTTTCATGATTGTCTTCCTTGATTCTGATAGACGCGACAAAGAAAGATCATACAACCGTAGGTGCGGTTCGTAACCGCGCAATCGTGGTTGACCAGAGACTACGCAATGTACGAAGTCTATTTGTGTTGTCTATGAGGACCAGATGTGCGCTCATGATGATGACTCCACATGGGTTGTTACCACAGGTAGCCGTCCTTCGCTTCCAGCCTGGCCGGCAGGTCGGTCTCGCCCAGGGCGGCCCGCAGATCGCGCTCGATGATGCGGCAGATGGCCGACAGCGGCACATCGGTGATGCGGTTCTCGAACGGCTCTTCGTTCACTTCGCCCGTGCGCTGAACGATGGCAAAGACGAAGGCAAAGAGCAAGGTCAACGGGATCAGCAAGAAGCCAACGCCCTCGCGCGCCAGCGTCCCCACCAGGCACAACGGCGTCAGCACGATGAACACCCAGACGAAGAGCCGGGTGAAGTAGTCGTACTGGCGCGGCACCGGGATCATCTTGATGCGCTCGCAGATGGCCTGCTGGCTGGCCAATGCCGCCAACTGCCCCTCTAACTGGAAGCTGTCGAACCCTTGCAGGATGCCAGCGGCCATGGCGTCGTAGATGCGACGGCCCTGGGTGAGCAAGAGCGCGCCTGTCTTGCTCTCGGCCTGGCGCAGCGCCGCGACTTCCGCCTTGGCCAGATAGGGCGTCAGCTCGTTCACATCCATCTGCCCGCGCAACTGCAACCGCAGCGCGTTGACCCAGGCAAGATGACGGTGGATCATCTCGCGCTTGAACGCTTCGGCCGGCTCGGCCCGATACTGGGGCGTGTGCGCGTGAGAGTCGGTGAAGGCGACAATGAGACGGGCGAAGGTGCGGCTGGCCGCGGTGATCGCGGCCCAGGCCTGGCTGGCCTCGCCCCAGCGGCCAAAGGCGGTGCTGTTGCGAAAGCCCAGGAAGATGGCGAGGGCCGTGCCCAGGATGCCCAGCGCGCCAAAGGGCGCAGAGACAACCGTGTAGCCCAGGCCAACATAGGCCAGAGAGACCGCGCTCGACCAGACCAGGGCAACGACCAGTTGTGGCCAGACATAGCTCGTCACTTTGACTGGATCGAAGTTGCGTTTGACGATCACTTGTTCAACATCTCCACCACGAGCTTTGCGGCGTCGGCGCCGGAATTTTGCTGCTGTCCGGTGATCAGGTTGCCATCGGCGATGGCAAAGGAAGAGAAGGGCGCGGCCACCTGGAAGGACGTGCCGGATAGCTTACGCGCCTGGTCTTCGATGCGGTAGGGTTGGATCTTCATGCCCACGGCGTTGTCGGCGAACTCCTCTTCGGCGTCGGCGAAGCCCGTCCACGACTTGCCCGTTACAAGGAGTTCACCGTCGCTCTTTTTGGCTTCAAGCAGCAGGGTGGTCGAGTGGCAGACCGCCGCGGATGGTTTGCCCGCTTCGTAAAAGCTGACGAACAGTCTTTCCAACTCTGCGTTGCCCTGGAAGGTGTACATGGGGCCTTGTCCTCCCACCAGGAAGATCGCGACATACTCCTCTGGCCGCACTTCAGTCAGTTTCCTGGTATTGGCCAGCATCTCGTTGAACCAGGGCTGCTGCATATAGCCGAGGGAAATCACATCGTGGGCTGAATAGCCGCTGACGTCGGTCGGGTTGGAGAAGCTATCCATCATCAGGGCGCCGCCTTCGGTGGACACAAGCTCGACCTCGTAACCCGCCTCCTGGAAGACGTGCAACGGGTGCGTCAATTCGGCGGCCCAAAAGCCGATGGGCCAGCCGGTCTGCGCCGAAACAGCGGGGCTGCTCGCCACCATCAAGATTTTGCCTTTGGACGGCGCGCCGTGGGGGTGGATGTAGCGGTTGACAATCGTTGGGTTTGGCATGTTGGTTCTCCTCGTAACCTGTAGCTGTGTTTATTGCGCCTGGTCGCTGGAATCGTTCTGCGCCTTGCCAGGTCGCCCATCTGTGGCGGATCAGCCCGCCATCAGATAGTGATACAATACAGTATAGTAAATATATTCTTGTGTGATGGATCGTACAGTTTCCAAAGACAACGTGTGGTGTATAATATCCAGACAGGGAGCAGTTTGCGCCGCGCCGTTGCGCTGGCGTTGTCAGGCGCCTCGCCTGTACGACAGGAGATGAGCATCTACCAAGATGGGGTCAGCGCTGACCATATCAACCAGCGCACACCGGGCCGCCCGCGCGAGCCGCATACCGATGAACGCATTCTTGAGGCAGCCTTGCGGCTGATGGCGCAGCAGGGTTTTGTGCGCATGTCCATGGATGCGGTCGCCGCCGAGGCCGGCGTGACCAGGCCGACGATCTACCGCCGTTGGCCGTCGAAGATCGAGCTGGCTATGGCCGCGCTGGTGGCCTATTGCGACAACAGCCGCCCGCCCGTCGTCGGCGACACCCGCGCCGACTTGATCGCCGAGATGGAGCACTTTCGCCGGGCGATCCTGCGTCCCAATGGCATGTCGCTGTTGGGCACGGTCCTGGCCGAGGAGCACGAGACGCCGGAGTTGCTGGCCGCGTTTCGCGAATACCTGGTGACGCCGCGACGCCAGGCTTTGACCACGATCCTGGAACGAGCGCGTGAGCGCGGCGAATTGACCCCAGAAGCCGACATCGGGCTTGCGGTGAACATGCTCGTCGGAGCGCTCTACGCCCAATATCTGGCCGCGACTCCTTTCGCCGAAGACTGGAGCCAACGCGTCGTAGATGCCGCGCTGATGAGCCTGGCCCACTGCCCGCCGCCTGTTTAGCCTGGTCAGCAGGTTCTAGCACACGGCGGCGTAAATGACGCTGAAGGACTGGGCATCGATTCTGCCACGCAGCAGGCTCTGCGGAAGACACTCATCGGATCCTAATAGACGCGACAAATAAAGATCGTATAACCGCACCTACGCAATGTACGAAGTCTATTTGTGTTGCGTCTATAAGGTGGTGCTCGTTTGAGACCAAGCGATAGTTAGGGTGCAAGATTAGGAGACGATCACTTGCTGCCAGAAGTTGAACAAGCTCGGTTGCGTCTGTCCAAGGGCACGGATGCGAAAAAGAAGTCGCAGTTCGGCCAGTTTTTGACGCCTGGCAGAACCGCGACCTTCATGGCGGGGCTGTTCCCCTTCGCCGAGGGCGCATGTCGCCTCCTAGATGCCGGCGCCGGTATTGGATCTCTTGCCGCTGCCTTTTTGGAGCGATGGTCTTCTGGTGGCTATGGCTTTCAGCGTGTCGAAGTCGATGCTTTTGAGATCGATAGGTCGCTGCACAGCCAGTTGGCTAATACGCTACGAAAATATGCGAACGCCAGGCTCTCTGTTGCGATTCATGATGATGATTACATTCACGCAGCCGCAGATGCGCTTTGCGGTGACCTGTTCTCTAGGTCACGTCCAAGCTACACCCATGCCATCCTCAATCCGCCTTACAAGAAGATCAACAGCAATTCCGCGCACCGGCTGGCCCTGCGCCGTGTCGGCATCGAGACGGTGAACCTGTATAGCGCCTTCGTCGCGCTTGCCGTCGCCCAGGCCGCGCCGGGCGGGCAGATCGTTGCCATCATCCCGCGCAGCTTCTGCAATGGGCCGTATTACCGACCGTTCCGCGATTTCATCCTTGAGCGTGCAGCCGTCCGCCACATGCACCTGTTCGAGTCGCGCAGCAAGGCATTCAAGGACGATGAGGTTCTGCAAGAGAACATCATCATTCGCTTGGAGCGGGGCGGCCAGCAGGGGCCGGTGACGGTTACGACATCGACCGATGACACCTTTGCCGACCTTGTGACCCACGAACACCCGTTCGACCGGATCGTGTTCCCGGATGACCCGGAGCGGTTCATTCACGTTCCCACGTCCCCGGAGAAGAACGCCATCGAGCTATCCGAGGCAATCCGCTGCACGCTGGCCGACCTGGGCATCAAGGTATCCACCGGCCCGGTAGTCGATTTCAGGCTGAAAGAGCACCTGCGCGACATGCCAGGGGAGGGCACCGTTCCCCTGCTGTATCCGGGCCATTTCAGCAGCACCGGCACCACATGGCCCATCGAGGGCATGAAGAAGCCGAACGCCATCGAGCGCAACGCCGACACCGAAAAATGGCTGTACCCGAGCGGCTTCTACTGCGTGGTTCGCCGCTTCTCGTCCAAGGAAGAAAAGCGCCGGATCGTGGCGAGCGTGGTCGAGCCGAGCGCCTTCGGTGACGCGCCCGTGTTGGGCTTCGAGAACCACCTGAACCTGTTCCACGAGAACAAGCGCGGATTGCCCGAGGCGCTGGCCCGTGGGCTGGCCGTGTTCCTGAATACGACCGCGGTTGATGAGAATTTCAGGCGCTTCAACGGCCATACCCAGGTCAATGCGACCGACCTCAAGCTGATGAAGTACCCGAGCCGTGAAACCCTGATCGAGCTTGGCGAGTGGGCCATGCAGCAAGGAACGCTCACGCAAGAACAGATCGACGCCAAGCTAGAAACCCTGACCGAATGAACGACAAGAACGACTACATCGAAGCCGCGCACCAGATCATCATTGCCCTGGGCCTGCCCAGGGCGCAGCAAAACGAGCGTTCCGCGCTGTCGCTGCTGGCCCTGCTGAACCTCACGCCGGGCAAGGCGTGGGCCGACGCGGAAAACCCGCTTGTGGGCATCACGCCCATCATGGATTGGGCGCGCGAGCACTACGGCAAGGAGTACGCACCGAACACCCGCGAGACGTTCCGCCGGCAGACCATGCACCAGTTCTGCGACGCCGGCATCGCCCTTTACAACCCGGACAAGCCCGACCGGCCGGTGAACAGCCCGAAGGCCGTCTATCAGATCGAGCCGGCCGCGCTGGCCCTGCTGCGTACCTTCGGCACGCCGGCATGGCATGACAGCCTGACTGCCTATCTGGCCGAGCGGGAAACGCTGGTTGCCCGCTATGCCAAGGAGCGCGAGCAGAACCGTATCCCGGTCGAGATTGCACCGGGCAAGGAAATCACCCTCAGCCCCGGCGAACATAGCGAGCTGATCCGGGCCATCATCGAGGACTTCGCTCCGCGCTTCGCGCCGGGTAGCGTGCTGGTCTATGCCGGCGACACGGGCGACAAGTGGGGTTACTTCGACGCGCCCTTGCTGGCCGGCCTGGGCGTCGATGTGGATTCACACGGCAAGATGCCCGACGTGGTGCTGCATTTCACCGCGAAAAACTGGCTGCTGCTGGTCGAGTCCGTCACCAGTCACGGCCCGGTCGATGGCAAGCGTCACGCCGAGCTGGCGACGCTATTCGCGGGATCGACAGCCGGGCTGGTCTATGTGACCGCCTTCCCGAACCGGGCCATCATGGGCCGCTACCTGGCCGAAATCGCCTGGGAAACCGAAGTGTGGGTGGCAGATGCGCCGTCGCACCTCATCAACTTCAACGGCGCACGTTTCTTAGGTCCGCACGATGCACCCTAACAACAGCATCAGTGGACGGCGCTGCGCGCCGCCGCTGATGGTGAGTGTTCGCATGAAGAACTCCTGATTTCAAAGTAGCATGACCATAGACATCAGTAAGACGGGACCTGGTATGACCAACACCATTACCCTCACCTCCTGGAACGTCAACGGCGCCCGCGCGGTGTACAAGAACGGCTTTATGGATTGGCTGGCCGCCAGCAACGCCGACATCGTCTGTCTGCAAGAGACGCGGGCGGAGGCGCATCAGGTGCCCGAGGAGATGCGCCAGCCGTCCGGCTACCACGCAGTGTGGAATCCGTCGCGCGCCCGCAAGGGCTACAGCGGTACGGCCTTGCTGACCCGCAAGCCGCCGCTCCACGTCGAGCTGGGTCTAGGCGTGGAGGAGTTCGACCAGGAAGGGAGGACGATCATTGCCGAGTATCCGTCATTCACCCTGCTCAATTGCTATTTTCCCAACGGCGGCAATGACCACGGCCGGGTGCCCTTCAAGCTGGCCTTTTACGATGCGTTCCTGGCCAAGTGCCGGGCGCTGACCGCAGCCGGGAAGCAGGTGGTCTTCTGCGGCGATGTCAACACCGCCCATCGTGAGATCGACCTGGCGCGTCCCAAAGAGAACAAAACCGTCACCGGATTTCTACCAGAGGAACGCGCCTGGATCGACAAGGTGGTGGAGTTGGGCTATATCGACACCTTCCGTCATTTTTATCCCGACCTGCGCGACCAGTACACCTGGTGGCATCAAGTCACCTTTGCCCGCCAGCGCAATGTGGGCTGGCGCATCGACTACTTTTTCGCCGCCGCTGGGTTACAGCCTCGCCTGGTGGACGCCTTCATCCTGCAACAGGTCATGGGCAGCGATCACTGCCCGGTGGGGCTGGTGATGACGGTCGGTTAGGATTTGTCGAAGTAATACTTTGACGAGCACTATGTGGTAGGGCCATTGGCAAACGCTTGGCAAAATAGCGGAGTGATGGAGTCGCTTCCACGGATATAATGCCTGGGCGGAAGGTGTATGCGGCGGCGCCCGTGTAGGATGAAAGCCAAGGAGCACTGTGATGAAGCAAGTCCTCGTTTCGTTCATTCGTCTGTCTCTGATCACGAGTCTGTTGTTCGCTGTGGCCGGCGTGATCGCCCCGCGCACAACGCCGGCCGCCCAGGCTGCCGCCGGCCCGACCTTGCCCTACCCGATTCTCTTCGTCACCCAGGTCCCCATCCCGGCCGACTTCACCACCATTGGCTCGGTCTTTGGCAACCATCTCGCCAGCCTGGAATCTGTGGGGCGCGGCGGCGACCTATGGATTCGCTACCCTGACGGCGCGCTCAGGAATCTGACGGCCGCAGCCGGCTTTGGCGCTGCTGGCTTTCAAGGGGCAAACGCCATCGCCGTGCGCGACCCATCTGTGCACTGGAATGGGGACAAGGCCCTCTTCAGCATGGTAGTGGGTGCAGGGACTGAGCAATACCAATTCGAGACATTTTATTGGCAGCTCTATGAGGTCACAGGCTTGGGCTCGAATGAAACGCCCGTCATCACCAGGGTGCCCAATCAGCCCGAAAACTACAACAATGTCAGCCCCATCTACGGCTCGGATGACCGCATCATCTTCACCAGCGACCGACCGCGCAACGGCGCGGCGCATCTCTATCCCCAACTGGACGAATATGAGCTGGCGCCCACCAACACGGGCGTGTGGAGCTTGGACCCGGCGAGCGGCGACCTGCGCCTGCTCAACCACGCGCCGTCGGGCGACTTCACGCCCATCCTCGACAGCTTTGGCCGTGTGGTCTTCACCCAGTGGGATCACCTTCAACGGGATCAGCAGGCCGACGCCGACGCCCTGACGCCGGCAGGTCAGCCATTGCCCTACGGCACATTCAACTATGCCAACGAAGCGGCGAACGCCCCAGTCCTCGCCGATCGCAGCGAAGTCTTCCCAGAGCCGCGCGCCGAGCGCACCGATCTGCTGGCCGGCTCCAACCTGGTGGGTCACAGTTTCAACCATTTCTTTCCCTGGCAAATGAACGAAGACGGGACCGAGGTGGAGATCCTCAACCATCTGGGTCGCCATGAACTGCATGGTTACATTCCCAACAGCATCGCCGACGACCCCAATGTCATCGAGTATTACGGTCAGCTTGCGCGCTTCAACCCCAACCCGATTCAGAACATGTTGCAGGTGAAAGAGGATCCAGTCAATTCCGGTCGCTATTACGGCGTCGATGCGCCAGAATTCACCACCCATGCAGCCGGCCAGATCATCCGCCTTGACGCCGCGCCGACCGTGGACGCTGACCACATCGCGGTGACCTATGTCACCCACCGCGACACAGCCGAGCCGAGCGACGCCCCCAGCGCCGACCATTCCGGCCTCTATCGCGACCCCCTACCCTTGTCGAATGGTCTGCTCGTGGCCGCGCACACCCCAGAGACGCGCGAGGATGCCAACGAGGGAAGCCGGGACTTGCCTGTCTCCCGCTACGATTTTCGCCTGAAGACGCTTGCCCAGCAAGCCAATGGCTTCTGGGCAGCAGACCAATTCCTCACCACCGGCATCACCAAGAGCGTTAGCTACTGGGACCCGGATGTTCTGGTCACGTACAACGGGCCTCTGTGGGAATGGCAGCCGGTGGAGGTGCGGTCCCGGCCCCGCCCGACGCGCCTGACGCCTGCGCTGCCCGCGCCTGAGCAGCAGGTGTTCACTCAAGCTGGCGTGACGCCGGCCCAATTGCAGGCGTATCTGACCCAGAACAACCTGGCTCTCATCGTCAGCCGTAACGTCACCACCCGCGATGACTTCGACCTTCAACAGCCCTTCAACCTGCAAGTAGCCAATGGCGGCGTGCAGACGGTGGGCGCCAATGGCAAGCTCTATGAAGTAGCTCACCTCCAGTTGTTTCAGGGCGACCAACTGCGGGGTTGGACGGGCGGCGGCAACGACGCGCGCCCCGGTCGTCGCGTCTTGGCCCAGCCCATGCATGACCCTGCCGCCCTGGCTGCCAATCCGCCCAATGGCGCAGACCCGGCAAGCAGTGTGGCGGTGGCGTCCGACGGCTCCATGGCGGCGTTCGTGCCGGCGCGTCGCGCCCTGACGTGGCAATTGACCGATAGCAGCGGCGAGCCGGTGGTGCGTGAACGCAACTGGCTCACCTTCCAGCCGGGCGAAATCCGCGTCTGCACCTCATGCCACGGCTTGAGCGAGATGGACCAGGCCGGCCACGTCGCGCCCAGCAACCCGCCCCAGGCATTGGCGAATCTATTGATGCACTGGAAGACAATCGTCGGCCAGGAATCCACGCCAACCTCTACGCCTACAGCTACATCTACATCCACGGCTACTCCT
This sequence comes from uncultured Caldilineaceae bacterium, assembly GCA_964560495.1. Classification (GTDB taxonomy): domain Bacteria; phylum Chloroflexota; class Anaerolineae; order Caldilineales; family Caldilineaceae; genus UBA5069. The sequence continues at coordinate 8,964 of CAZLMM010000030.1, read as the reverse complement.
ACGCCCACTGCCACGCCAACTGCGACCCCTACGGCGACGTCCACGCCCACTGTGACAGCAAGCCCCTCGGCCAAAGGCGGCGTCAGCGGCGCAGTGAGCAACCAGAACGGCGTTCGGCTACAGGGTATTCAGGTCAGCCTTTATCGCTTGAACAATGGAACATGGCAGCAACTTGCCGAGACAAACACAGACGCCGTTGGCCATTATCTCTTGGACAACCTGGCGCCTGGCGCCTATCGCCTGCGGTTTTATGATGCTCGTCGCATCTACAAGACCGAGTATTACCACGACGCAGCGCGCTTGAACAACGCAATGGAGGTCAGCGTCGCTGGAGCCATCGTCGAGGGCGTTGACGAGGCGTTGACTCGCGTCGACCCGGCGACCGCTGGCGCGAGTCTGGCCGAGGCCGATCCTGGCAGCGGTCGGGTGCGGGCTGGTGTGACGGGCGATGAGATCGCCAGCGCACTCGTCACGCTCTATTGGGCGCCGGGATGGCGTCCTCGCACCGGCCCGGCTGACAATGGGCCAGACACGTGCGAATCTTCCGCGTCGAAGGCGCAAGGCGCAGCCTGGAATCAGGCGCCGCCCATTGCTGTGGGCGAGTGGGTCAGCCCGCAGGACGACATCATGGGGTCGATCCACCCTCAGATCAATCCCCAGCTCAGCGACAGCCATGGTCGCTATTTTTGGGAGGTGAGCGAGGGCTGCTGGTATATTGGAGTGGAAGCCCCAGGATACGAGCCGGCTTTCAGCCCGCTGGTTGGCATTCTGGGGGCAACGACCGCGCTCACAGAGTTGAATGTGAATCTATCGCCCGGACACACGCTCTTTCTGCCGATCGTTGTCCAGAAATAGAAGAAAATTTGGCTGCGCCGGCAGGCAGAGCAATCGAATTTCGGTGCATTCATGTCACATTCGTTGATCGTCACGCTTCGTTCCCTCACCGGCAACCCACGCGGTTGCGTCTACACCGAGCCTCTGTGGGGTATTCCGTACAACCTCTTTGCCCCTTACGCATCCGTCTATATGCTGGCGCTGGGTCTCACAGATAAGGACATCGGCATCGTCATCAGCGTCAGTTGGGGCTTCCAAGTGCTTTGGGCGCTGCTCAGCGGCGCGATCACCGACAAGTTGGGCCGTCGCCGCACAACGTTGATCTTCGACATCCTGGCCTGGAGCGTACCTGCACTGATCTGGGCGCTGGCGCAAAATTTTTGGTGGTTTCTGGCCGCCGGCGTTACCAACAGCATCTGGCGCGTCACACTGAACTCCTGGACATGTTTGCTGGTGGAGGACGCCGACCAGGATCAGCTCGTGGAGATCTACACATGGATTCACATCGCCAACCTGGTGGCCGGTTTCTTTGCGCCGTTGGCAGGCATCTTGGTCGCGCAATACACGTTGGTGCCCACCATGCGGGTCTTGTACGCGTTTGCCGCCGTGATGTTCACGATCAAAGCTCTCACCACCTATTTCATGACGACGGAAACGGCGCAAGGACGGGTGCGGCTCGAGGCGACGCGCCATCAGAGCCTCTTTGCGCTGATTGGGGAATATCAAGGCGTGGCGCGAGAAATCCTCCAGCGACCGCAGACCCTCTACACCGCGGGCATTATGCTGATCGTGGCGATTGTCGGGCTGGTCAACGGCAGCTTCTGGTCGATCCTCGTCACCGAGAAGCTCGGTGTGCCGCCGGCCTACCTTTCCCTCTTCGCCTTTCTCAAATCGGCTGTCGTACTGGCTTTCTTTTTTCTGGTGACGCCGCGTATCAGCAAGATGTACTTCAAATGGCCCATGGTCCTCGGCTTTCTGGCCTATGCGCTCGGCCAAATCTTTCTGGTCACCGCTCCGGAACAGGGATACGTTTTGTTGGCGCTGAGCGTCGTGATTGACGCCTGCGCCTACGCCGCGGTCAGCCCGCTGATCGACAAGTTGATCGTGTTGACCATCGATCCCCAAGAACGGGCGCGTGTCCAGTCGATTCTCTTTGTGGGCGTGTTGCTCTGTACCGCGCCCTTTGGCTGGATTGCCGGGAGTCTTTCCACAATCAACAAGAACCTACCCTTCTTGCTCACCATCGTGCTGTTGCTGGTCGGGGCAGGTCTGGCTTGGGCAGCAGGGCGCTTGGGACAGGCGCAGACGAGTGTGGCCCAGAGTCTTGCATAGGGTGGTGAGGGCAGCTATCGCTCTGCCTGCGGCCAGGCGCGTCCATGCGCGCCGATGTACTGGGAGGCAGGGCGGATCAGGCGACCGGTCATCAATTGTTCCCAGGCGTGAGCGATCCAACCTGCTGTGCGACCAACAGCAAAGGTCGGCGTGAAAAGCTCGGTTTCCATGCCCAGGCCATGAAGAAGCAGGGCTGTGTAGAACTCCACGTTGGTTTTCAGGTTGCGCCCGGGTTTGTATTCTTCTAGCAACCGCACAGCAGTTTCCTCTACTTTTCCCGCCAATGTATAGAGCGCCATGTCTCCGTCGTCTGTGTAGAGCATCCGCGTCGCCTTTGCCAACACGTCGGCGCGGGGGTCGCGCACCTTGTAAACGCGGTGGCCGAAGCCCATGAGCCGTTCTCCGCGCTCCAGTTTTGCCCGCAGATATGGCTCCGCCCGCTCGGCCGCGCCGATCTCGAAGACCATGTCCAGGGCCGGCCCCGGCGCGCCGCCGTGGAGCGGCCCCTTGAGCGCGCCAATCGCCCCGGTGATGGCCGAGACCATGTCCGAACGGGTGGCGATGATCACTCGCGCCGTGAAGGTGGACGCGTTCAGTCCGTGGTCGCTCACCGTATTCAGATAGGTCTCCAGCCCACGGACGCGCGCCGGGCTGGGGATGTTGCCGGTCAGCATATAGAGAAAGTTCGCTGCGTGGCTCAGCGCCGGATTGGGTGGAATCGGCGCCTGGCCCTGACGAAACCGCCAATACGCCGCTGCAATGGTTGGCAAACGCGCCAGCAGCACGCGGCCCAGCGCAGTGTCATCACGCTCGGCGGGCGACAGGTCCAGATCGCACGCTCCCACGGCCATGCGCAGCGCATCCATGGCTGGGTAGTCTGCCTGCGCGGCGCTCTTCAGGAGGTCGAGGGTCGCCTGGGGGAGGGCGCGCCAGGCTGCCAGTTCGCTGCGAAACCCGGCCAATTCCTGGCAGGTGGGCAGGCGATCCCACCACAAGAGGTGCGTCATTTCCTCGAACGAGATGTTCGGCGCAACATCTTCCACTCGATAGCCGGCGAGAATCAGCTCGCCAGCCTGTCCATCCACATGGCTGATGCGCGTCTGGGCAGCGACCACACCTTCCAGGCCGGAAACAAATCCGCCGCTCACATCACGATTCATCATTCTCTCCTTCCTATTGTTTCTAGATGTGTTTTGCTCCATCCCCGGCATAGGATAAAATAAATGATCAACATTGTCAATCTTGATTAATAAATCAATATATCGCAGAGAGAGAAGGGGATATGACTACATCTGCCCGTTATGTGAGCGCACAGGAGGCCGCCGAGCTGTTGGGGATCAGCCAGGCCACCCTCTATTCCTATGTCAGCCGCGGGTTGATTCGTTCGGAGATGGCTGACAGCGCCCGCCGTCAGCGCCGGTATCATTTGGACGATGTAGAGGCGCTGCTGGCGCGCAAGGAATACCGCCGCGAGCCAGGCAGGGCGGCGCAGAGCGCAATGAGCTTCGGGATGCCAGTGCTCGATTCAGCGATCACGATGATTCAGGATGGACGCCTGTTCTATCGCGGCTGTGACGCGCTCGCCCTGGCGCAGGAACGAACGGTGGAAGAAGTTGCGGCGCTGGTCTGGCTTGATCGACTGGACGCTGAGGAATTGTTCGCCAGCCAGAGGTCGCGGGTGGAGAAGTTACGCGGCTTGTCGCCGCCGGGTCTGGGAATGGCGAACCCCATTGAGTTTTTTCAGATCATCCTGGCGCGAGCGGGGATGGAAGACCTGGCGGCCCACGCCACGGACGCGACTGCCATAGCCGCCACTGGTTCACGCATTCTTCAACTGCTGGTTGGCGCAGCCAGCGGTCAGCCGACAGGATTACCTATTGCTCGTGCGCTCCAAATGGATTGGGTGTCGAATCTGCCGGAAGCGGTTGGCCTGATTTCAGCCGCGCTGATCCTGTGCGCAGACCATGAACTGAATGTATCAGCCTTCACGGCGCGCTGCGTCGCCTCTGCCGGCGCGACACCCTACGCCGTGGTCATCGCCGGGTTGTCTGCACTCCAGGGTCATCGTCACGGCGGGCACACGGCGCGCGTGGCTGCACTGCTGCGTGCAGGCCAAGCGGGCGTCTCGGGTGCGCTGGCTGAGTATCTCAAAGCTGGTGAATCGCTCCCAGGCTTTGGCCACCCACTCTATCCAGACGGCGACCCACGCGCCCGCCTGCTTTTGACCATGACAGCGGAGCGTCGCCCACAAGCGCCCGCAGTCGCTCTTGCGCATGAACTCTGCCACGCAGTGTTTGATACACTGGGATTGCTCCCCACCATCGACTTTGCTTTGGAAGTCCTGGTGCAAGCGTTGGGGTTGCCCGACCGTGCTGCGCTGGCCCTCTTTGCCCTGGGCCGCGCCATCGGCTGGATCGGCCACGCCAGTGAGCAGGTTGCGACCGGCCAATTGATCCGCCCGCGCGCCCGCTACACTGGTCATCAGCCGAGGCTCCTCTGGTAGGGGGCGGCGCCTATTCGTAGACGACTTTCCCCACCCGGTTGCGGTTCACCCAATCCCAGTTGATGGGCGCACCCAGACCGGGGCCTTGCGGCGTTGGCACATGGCCGCGGCTGTCGATGGCGTCCAGTGTGTCGCGGTAATCGCCCTCGAAGAGATGTTCCGGGTGGCTGGCCGGCGCTTTAGGGTGGATCAACCCCATCTCGTAATAGTTGGTGTTGCGGATAGCTGCCATGCACTGGCGCTGGGTCGGGCCGGGGCCGTGGAACTCGATGTCCAGGCCCAGGGCTTCGCAGGCGTGGGCGAGCTTGATCACACCCGTCACGCCATCGTAGCCGATATCCCCACGCACGTAATCTGTGGCGTCGGCAATGACGAAGTCGATGTGGGGTTCCAGGCTACGCACGTGCTCGGTCTGGAGCAGGGGCGTCTTGATGAGCTGGCGCAGTTTGCGATGGGCAAACTGTGAGATGCCGCCGTCGCGGAAGGGGTCTTCATACCAAAAGAAGCGTTCTTCGTCGCAGGCCCAACCGACCTTGACGGCATCGCCAAAGGTGATGTACTCGCAGGCCGGGTCGAGCATGAGGTCCATCTTGCCGCCGACGCGCTGGCCCACAGCATGGACATTGGCGATCTCCTGGGCGATGGGCGCGCGCCCCCAGCCGTGGATCTTGAAGGCTGGATAGCCCATCTCCAGGCATTGTTCGGCGAAATCGGCGAAGGCTTCCGGCGTGGAGAGACCGTCGGGCTGATGGTCGCCGTGATAGGTGCTGGCGTAGCAGGGAACGCTCTCTTTGTAGCCGCCCAGCAACTTGTAGAGTGGAGTGTCGTATAGCTTGCCCGCCAGGTCCCACAGGGCCACATCCACCGGCGCCAGGCCGATGCGCGCCACCTGGCGCAACGCGCGCTTGACCTCGCTGTAGATCAGCTCCCGCTCCAGCGCGCTGCGACCAATGAGGAAGTGGACAAAACGCGGTAGGGTGGAGAACTCAGCGTCGCTGCCGCCGGCGTACTCGCCCACAACGCCGGCGTCGGTGAAAATCTGGATGATGTGACCGTCGGCCATCACCTTGCCACCCGGTTCGTAGACCAGGTTGAAACCGTGATAGTCGCGACCCAGGTTGCGCAGCTCATATTGATACTTGTGAATTTCGATCCTGATGATCTTGGGGTCAGCCATGATGGGTCTCCTTTTGCTTTCTTGCCAACCTACAGTGTTGGTTTTTTGCGCGATTGAACCGTTTCCCCTTGCATTCGCTCTACTGCGCGGGCGAAAATCGCTGCTTTCTGGGCGTCGGCGAAGATTTGCGCGCCGCCAAAGAGCTGCACGCCCCAACTGGGCGGCGAGGCTTCCGCTGTCTGGAGCAGGCTGGCGGGGAAGTCGAGGGCATCCAGGATGAGCTGCACTTTGCGGTTGGACGGGACAAAGGTGGGCGACTGAGCCAGGAAGTCACGTCCCCAGGCGGCGGATCGCCCACTCTTATTGGCATAGATGAGCGGGGTGAAGATGTCAATGCTCGGCGCGAGAAGGGTGTAGTCCTGGGCAAAGATGCGACTGAGCGCGCCGCCATATTCGACGGGCGTCCACGGGCACATGTACGCGCCGACGATGCAGTCGGGGTGACGCGCCCGAATCAGACCGGCGTAGTGCGCGGCGAAGGAGGCGACGCGTTCGCACTTATGGCGCATCCATGCCGCGGCGGTCTCCGCCAGAATCTGTTGCGGCGTTGTCGCGTCGAGTCCGGTCGCGACGCAGAACTCTTCGATGCACGCTGGGCAAAAACAGCTCTCCTGCAAGTCGGGTTCAGGGGTCTCGAACCAACCGGCGTAGGTCAGATAGTCGAGCCAGACGCCGGCGGGTGCAAACTCATTCAGTCCCGCAAGCAGTTGTTCTTCGGTCTCAGCCAGGAATTCTCGCTGGGAAAGGCAGACGCCCTGCACCAGTTTTCCGTAGCGGATGGGCCGGCCATCGACGCCAATGGGGATGATCTCCGGGTGCGCAGCGAAATCGGCGCGGAAGGTCTTGAACTCGACGCAGGCGTCAATGCCATGACGCGCGCAGGCGTTCATGGCCGCCTCGTCAAAGCCGTGAAACCAGAAGGCGTTAGCGCAAAATTCGGCGAAGCGATCGATGTAGGCCAGGGCGCTGCCGCCGTAGGGGCCAAAGAGAGGTTGTTGCATCATCGTGTCTACTTTCTTTGGCTCAACCGGATCTCGTGTGGTTACGTGACGGAGACGGGCGGGCTTGCATGTGCTCAGCCAGATTACTTCTCGCCTGTTCCCGGCGCATGAGGCGCAACCACCTGAATTTCCAGTTGAACCCTTTCTTCAGCCGTCATGACAGGCCAGACATCTCCCGGAACCCTTGCACCACCAGGTCATTCTGCTCTGGTCGGCCTACGCTGATGCGCAGATAGTTGTCCAGTTCGGGATAGCTGCTGGCGTCATTGATGAGCACGCGCTGACTCTGCCGTAGATGCTGGAAAACCTCCTGGGCCGGTGCAGTGGGGCGCACCAGCAAGAAGTTTGTCCCGCTGGGAAAGACTGTTAGCCCGGGCAGAGCCGCGAGTTCTGCGGCCAAGCGTTCCCGTTCCGCAACGACCTCCCGCACGGATGCCATGAAGCGGTCGTGATGGGCCAGGGCAACATGAGCCACGGCCTCGCTGAAGAGGCTGATGGGGAAGGCCGTGATGAGCTTTTGCAAGTTCGCTGCCACCTGCGGCGCGGCTATCGCATAGCCCACGCGCACCCCGGCCATGGAGAAGGCTTTGCTGAAGGTGCGCAGCAAGATCACGTTCTCGTGTTCAGTTTGCAGACCAATGAGGTCCTGGCCGCTGAACTCGCCATAGGCCTCATCGATGAGAAGCGCCGCGCCACATTCGGCCGCGAGCCGGCGCAAATCGTGTATGGGAAAGACGGTTCCCGTAGGGTTGTTGGGCGCGCACAGAACCATCAACTGGGCTTTCTTCTCCTGCGCCAGGGTGATCAGCTCATCTACTGGCAGGGTGAAGCCGTTCTCGGGGCGGCATGACGCTTCCCAAACGTTGGCGCCCAGCAGGCCTGCAGTGCGCTTGTAAAGCAGAAAAGTGGGCGACGGCATCACCACATTGTCGCCCGGTTCGAGATAGGCGGAGAGCGCAGTGCGGATCAGCTCTGACGAGCCGCTGCTCACCACGACGGACTCTGGTGGAACGCCCAGCCGTTGCGCCACCCGGGCGATGAGGTCGAAGGGGCGCAGCATGGTCGGGTAGCGAGCCCAATCAGTGTTCGCCATGCGCTGCAAGACCTCCTCTTTGAGATCCGCCGGAAAGTCGAAGGGGCTTTCGTTCCATTGCAGGCGGTGAAGCGATTCGTCAATGCGGAAAGTCTCCGTCGGTGCAGCACCACGCACGCTGCTGCGCACCTCCTCCAGCGCAGGATTGACGGCGCGCGGGCCGGCGTCCGATGCAAGCGCCGAGTCTGTTGCTCGAGGATACCAGCGGCCGATGAATTCTTTGTCCGTCTCCGAGAGGGTGCGATTCCAGCCCACTGCTTGGGCGGGGTCTGTGAGGAACTCTGCCGGAATCGGGTAGAGCATAATGGAGTCTGGATCGAAAGCGCTGTAGGCGGTAAGCTGGGCGCTGTAGAGCTGGAACAGGTTGACGTCAATTTGCTCTTTTGTCCAGTTGTTTGGCGGCCCTGAGTAGTATTCATAGACCACCTCTTTGTTCCACGGGATCGCGGCAGCCGGGTTCTGATGCTCATGGATCAGCCCCAGCGCGTGCCCGAACTCGTGGAGCACGACGCGTGAGACTTCATCATTGGGTGTGGAGGTGGTGAGCCAACCGAAGTTCATGGTGGGCTGATCGAGGGGAATGTTCTCGTCGAGTGCGTCGACGCCCACAAAGGACCACGAACCGGCGTAGCGAAACGAGATGCGGATTTCTGCGTGGGGCGCGTTGTCGAAGACCAGTTTGATGTTGGCGTATTCGCACCATTGGCGGGCGAACTGCTCGACTTTGCGCTGGAGAGCCGGCTCGCCATCCAGAAAGCACACGTGGAGTGTATCTCGGTCGCTCCATCTTTTGGCCTCCACGATGGCCGCTTTGCCTGCGCCGCTGCGCAACGCAGCCAACGCCTCGGGGTTGTCCGCCGGGCTGAACCCTGGCGGATAGACATCGACGCATGTCTTCACACTCTCACTCATGTTCTCTCCCATCATTACAAAGGCGGTGTTTCTTGCCCGCGCTATGCCCCGCGGGGAATTGGAAACTCCCTAGAAACTCTCGCCGACACGCAGATGCTTCACTACGTAGATG
>CAZLMM010000029.1:0-68064 GCA_964560495.1 uncultured Caldilineaceae bacterium | reverse complement strand
TGGGGGATCGTCTAACGGCAGGACTACGGACTTTGGATCCGTTAATCGGGGTTCGAATCCCTGTCCCCCAGCCAAGACCGGGGCGGGTTTCCTGCCCCGGTGACTTCAACAGTAACATTGCTGCCCTTGTTTTCGTGGCGCTTGTAGCTCAATGGCAGAGCACCAGATTGTGGATCTGGATGTTGTGGGTTCGAGCCCCATCAAGCGCCCCACTTACGCTTCGGCTTCTTGCGCTTTTTTTGCTTCGTTTTCCTACTTGACACCATGTGAAAAGTGTGGAATACTTGGCGTCAATCCGGCGCTTGATGGTTGGTGAACGTCAGCGCCAGAATTACCTTGCTATCCCACTCAAAAGGAGGTGATGCTTATGGATTGTAACAGTTTCCAATCCACTCCGGCAGCGTCACCTCTGAGGGTTAACCTCTAGACGCTGCCGGAGCATGGAGCAAACGGCCTTCGCCTATGGCGAAGGCCGTTTGTCTTTCGAGACAGTTCGTCAGGAACGCATCCTTCAGGTCAGCCAGGGCAAGAAGATGGCGCTCAGACCCAAAAACAATAAAAAGCCAAAACAGTCGGTGGCAGTCGTGACGAAAATACTGGAGGCCAACGCCGGGTCGACCCGCAACGCCTTTAGCGTCATTGGGGTGAGTAAGCCGAAGGTTGCCGCAACAATCATGTTGCCGAACATTGCCAGGCCAATCACCAATCCCAAGGCTGGGTTCCCCTTCCACAGTAAAGTGACTAACGACACCAAAGTCCCAATCACCAAGCCATTGACAATGCCGACCCGAAATTCATGCCATAGTGCTCGCAGCGTATCTCCTAATTCAATTTCACCCAAAGCCAATGATCGCACGGCAATCGTCATGGTTTGGGTGCCGGCGTTGCCGCCCTGCCCGGCGACAATCGGCATAAAAGCGGCCAACACAGCGGCCTGGGCGATGACATTCTCGAATTGAGAAACAACGGCAGAAGCAAGAAAGGCAGTCCCCAGGTTGACAATCAACCAGGGGACTCTCGCACGGGTTGATTGAGAGATCGGACTAAAGATCTCTGCATCGGCGCTGACTTGAGCCAGGCGATAGATATCCTCTGTCGCCTCTTCTTCCAGCACATCCACTAGGTCGTCCACGCTGATAATACCCACCAGCCGCTGTTCATGGTCAACCACCGGAACAGCCAGTAAGTCGTATCTTGCCAAGACCTGCGCCGCAGCCTCTTGATCTGCATCTACATCCACCGCAATAATATCCTTGCGCATGATCGATTCGATGCTTTGATCTGGGTCGGCCAGCACCATAGAGCGCAAATTGACCAGGCCAATCAGTTTTCCGTAGCGATCCAGGACGTATAGATAATAGATATCCTCTGCATCTTGATAGTGCTCACGCAGGAAGCTCACCGCCTCGCGCACCTTCATCCACCGGCGAAGGGAAGGCGGCGGCAAATTCATGATGCCGCCGGCGCTCTCCGGAGGATACTTGAGCAGCGACGCGACCTGTTCCGGCTCCTCCATCTCCTCCAGGAGCTCCGCTGCATCCTCTGGCTGCAACTCGTTAAGAAGGTCAGCCGCAATATCCGGCTCCATCTCATCAAGCACATCACCAAGGGTCTCTTTGTCGAGATGCTGGGCCGCCTCGGCCATGTCGTCTTCGTACATCTGCCCGAAGACTTCGGCCAATTGTTCTGTCTCCAGCCTGCGCACCAACTCGGCTTGCTCTTCAGCCTCAAGCTCAGCGATGAGCTCAGCCGCATCTGCCGGATGCAGTTCACGCAACAAGGCAGCCGCCGCATCGTAGTCGGCAATCGCCAACAGATCACCGATGCGCTCGCCCACATCTTGGAATTTCACCGGGTCCACCATGTTACACCTCCACTTACTTGAGATGCCAGGAATCAGCGGCAGCCACGGTGAGAGACGTCCATGGGAGAAAAAGAACGCCGCCCGCAGCGCGGACGGCGTTTTCGAGATGGGAAGAGCACGCGATCAGCGCAGAGCCGGTCGCGGTGAAGGATCGATCACATAGATGGCCCCGCTGGACTGCCGCGTCGCGCCGCCCACCATCGACGCCAAACGCGCGCACGTCGCATGATGACAACAGAGTGTGGCCGCCACGGTTGATATGCAGGCGAGATCTCTCGCCTTTGTCGTTCGACAGTACAATCGCCCACACCTCCACGGAATCCCTGGCGCGGCCATAATGCTGCACCAGGACGCCATACAGGACCGGGCCTTATACTGTCAGGTTCAGGCGGACTCTCAGCCGCCTTGGCTAAATGATGTTGTGAATCCATTATTGCGTGTCCTCTGGAACAGCGACCCTGACGCCGTTCCATGCTTCCGCGCAGGGCAAGAATAGCACCTACCCATTGGTGTGTCAACTGCGCGACATCTGTAACTTTGCCAACCGTTTCGATGCTGGTACACTTGATCATAAGCCTCAGAAGGTTTGTACTGGAAGTTGTCTTCCCCTGCTGAAAGGATTCGCCCATGCTGCGTTATCACATCTCACTTGCCCTCATCGCTACCCTTACCCTGCTCCTGGCGGCCTGCCAGCCCATCACACCTATGTCGAGTACACCCACAACCCGGACGCCGGCCGATTCCCTCACGGTGGACGCATCGCAAACCATTACCCAGGAAGAAACGATGTCAGCCGACAGCCCAATGACTGATCCAAACATCAAGGCCGCTGCCGCAGACCTGTCTCACCAGAGCGGCGCTCCGCTAAGCGAGATCACCGTGGTCTCCTTCGAAGCCGTCACCTGGCCCGACGGTAGCCTGGGTTGCCCGCAGCCCGACATGGCCTATGCCCAAGTGCTCGTGGACGGCGCGCGCATCCGCTTGGAGGTGGATGGCGAGGTCTATGAGTATCACAGCGGAGGCAATCAGCCACCCTTCCTCTGCGAAAACCCCACAGAGCCAGCGCCGGGTTCGGTCGTCCCGATCGTCGTCAATTGAGCGACCTGGATCCCTCCGCAAACAAGAAGTTGTCATTCGCCCATGAAAATCACCGATGTGGAGGCCATCTGGCTGCAACTGCCCGTCGTAGATGAACGCTGCGACGGGACGCAAGATACGCTGATTGTGCGGGTGCACACCGATCTCGGCGTAGTTGGCGTCGGCGAAGTCGATTCGTCGCCCATGGTGGCGAAAGCTGTCATCGAAGCGCCCGTCTCCCACGCCATCGCCCGCGGATTGCGCCAATGCGTGGTCGGCCAGAACCCGCTGGATATTGCGGTTATCTGGGAACGCATGTATCAGGGCACGATCTTCTTTGGTCGCGGCGGGGCCGCCCAGCAAGCCATCAGCGGCGTGGATATGGCCTTGTGGGACATCATGGGCAAAGTGTTGGGGCTGCCTGTCTATCAGCTACTAGGCGGCGCGTTCCACAGCAAGTTGCGCGCCTACGCCTCCATTCTCTTTGGCGACACCCCGGAAGCCACCTATGATCTGGCGCGGGGATTGGTCGACCAGGGTTTCAGCGCTGCCAAATTCGGCTGGGGGCCAATGGGACAAAGCGCGGCGCTCGATGTCGATTTGGTGCGTCACGCGCGCAAAGGACTGGGCGAGGCCGCCGACCTGATGATCGACGCCGGTCTTTGTTATGACGCCAGCACTGCCATCTGCCGCGCCCACCAATTCGCCGAATTCCGCCCCTTCTGGCTCGAAGAGCCGCTCCACCCCGACGACCTGGAAGGCTATGCCCGATTGACCCAGGCGTCTCCCATTCGCATCGCCGCTGGCGAACAAGAGACAACGATCCAGGGTTTCATCGCGCTGCTCGACGCTGGCCTGGACGTGCTTCAGCCCGATGTGGCGCGGGTCGGCGGCGTCAGCCGCGCCATCGAGATCGGTCGCCTGACCGCGCAGCGCCGCCGCCTTTGCGTCAACCACTCGTACAAGACTGGCGTCAGCATCGCGGCCTCTCTCCACTTCCTGGCAGCGCTGCCAAACGCCTCGCTGCTGGAATACTGCGTGGAACAATCTGCTCTCCGCCAAACCCTGACGCACCAGCGTTTCCCCCTGGTGGATGGATACGTCCTTGTGCCGCAAGAGCCTGGCCTGGGAGTCGACCTGGATGAAGATGTGATTGCGCGCTTTCGCGTCGCCTGACAAAGAGGAGAACGTCGATGACTGGACATCTGCCCACCGTGATGAAGAGCCTGGTCTGGACTGGCCCTCGCCAGATGGAGATGCAGGAGATGCCGTTGCCTGTTCCTGGCGACGATGAGGTGCTGCTGGAGGTCGCGACTGTAGGCATCTGCGGCTCGGAGCTGAGCGGCTATCTGGGTCACAATAGTCTGCGCAAGCCGCCGCTTGTCATGGGGCACGAATTCAGCGCGTCGATTGCCCAGGTCGGCGGCGGCGCGTTGGCGGACGGATCTCTCCCTGCCCCCAGCCAACGGGTGGCGGTCAATCCCTTGGTTAACTGCGGCGCATGTATCCTATGCGAAAATAGCCTCCCGAACCTCTGTTTGCGCCGCCAGATCATCGGCGCGCATCGCCCAGGTGCATTCGCACGCTATGTCGTTGCGCCCGCAGCCCAATGTTGGCCGTTGCCAGACAGCATGAGCGACATTGCCGGCGCATTGGCCGAGCCGTTGGCCTGCGCAGTGCGAGCCGTATTCCATGCTCAGTGGCATGGTAACGGGCCGCTGCTGATCCTGGGCGCAGGCGCCATCGGCCTGTGCTGTCTGGCGATGGCCCGGACGCAAAACGCCGGCGACATCGTAGTGAGCGACAGGACGCCAGCGCGTCTGCGGCTTGCCCAGTCATGGGGTGCAACAGCGCTCATCGACGCCAGTGCAGCTGACGCTCAACAGCAGATGCGTGCAGCCCTGCCCGACGGCCCAGTCAGCGTCATCGACGCGGTTGGCTCGAACACGACGCGAGCTTTGGCGCTGCAACTGGTGCGGCCGGGCGGACGCATCGTCTACATTGGCCTGCACGATGAGACCTCGCCGCTGGCCGCCAACTACCTGGTGCGCCAGGAGGTGACGATTCAAGGCAGTTTTGCCTACACGCCAGCAGACTTCGCCCATGCCTTTGCTTTGCTGGCTGCCAGCATCGTTGCGCCCTCGCCCACCTGGATCGAAGAACGCCCCCTCAGCGCGGGCGCATCTGCGTTCGCCGGGCTGGTGGATGGGGCGATAAGTATTCCCAAAATTGTACTGCGCCCGGACTAGTGCACGTGGACGCAAGTAACCCAATGGTTGTCATGCTGAGTTTCCAATGCCCCGCGGGGCATTGGAAACTCAGCATGACAATACCCTGGCCCTATTTAAGGCCACCTATACTAGCAGGCACCCTGCCATCCATCAGAATGTAATCGACAGCCCACCATCCACCACGATTGTGTGACCCGTAATGCAGGTGCAACGATCAGACGCCAGGAAGCACACCGCCTCGGCGGGCTGAGCGGCGCGCGCCAATAGACATTATCGGCATAGGATTCGCCAAACGATGTGAGCAAATCGAAAGCGGGCAACGGATGCCGACAGGCGACTGATGGATTGTCCTCTCTGGCGGCAGCGTGCGAGACGCCCGCGCTCCCAGGAAAGATTGCGTAGGTCTTGGGGCTTTTTTTACCTTTTACATCTTTCCCGACGGACGCTTCACACCGCGCTGGACGCGCGTAGCTGCGGTGGCGGTAGCAGGCGTCCAACTCTGGCGCTTGTTCTTCGAAGATGCGTATATGGCGCGCGGCTTCCCATTGATGAGGCTGTTCATGCTTTCGGCTGTGGTGGCCCTCGTCTACCGCTATCTCCGCAGCTCAGAGCCTGTGCAACGCCAGCAGATCAAGTGGGTCGTCTTTGGTTTTACCGTGACGCTGATCCCGCTGGGTATTGTGCTTGTGTTTTTTGCCGGAACGGACTTCTTTGCGGCGGACACATTGGCAGGTCAACTCGGCTTTCTCGTGTGGCTGGCATTTTTGATGGTGTTTCCGCTGTCTGTGGTGTTTTCCATCCTGCGCTACCATCTATGGGACATTGATGTCATCATCCGCAAGACGCTGTTGTACACCGCGACGACCGCGCTGCTTGCGCTGATTTTCTTTGGCAGCGTGATTCTGCTCCAACGCGTTTTCGAGGCCGTGACCGGGTAGCAGTCGCAACTGGCCGTCTTGCTCTCGACGCTGACGATTGCGGTGCTCTTCAACCCGCTGCGTAACCGCATCCAGGACGCCATCGACCGGCGCTTCTACCGCAAGAAGTACGACGCACAGCAGGTGCTGGCCCAGTTCGCCCAGACGGCGCACAACGAGACGGACATGAATGCGCTGACCGCGGAGTTGGCGCACGTGGTGCAGGAAACGTTAGCGCCGGAAGCAGTGCGGGTGTGGCTGCGCAAACAGGAGGCCCAGTAGAACCATGCAAAGCCCAGCGCATTGTCAACCAGCGATTTCGAGACGTTCAGCCACCCAAAGGTTGACCAGTGTTTCGACCGAAACACCTTCCTGCCGCGCGCGCTCGAATGCCCTGCTCGCTACATGAGTTGCCAGAGGGACCCATTGACGCCTGATCGCCCGCACCTCAATCTCGACTTCATGGGTTTCTTCCCAGTAATCGGACAGACTGTGTGCGTCCCACAAGTCCGCGGCGTCTGCCAGCGTCCGGAATTCCTCAGGGATCGGGTCTCTGTCTGGATTATTTGCGTTCATAGCGTCTGCGTTCGCTTATGTCCATCTCTCTGGCGCCATTGAAGAGTCTATGCCGCCAATGAAAGTTGACGCGTCGTCAAGACATCGAACTCCGACAGGCGCCGAATCTGGGCTGGCGTCAAGGTCAACAGCGCTCTGGTTGAGCCATCTGGGTTTACGAACTCAACCTCATAGGCCAATCCAGGCGCCGTGTAGATTTCGACGATCGTGCCAAGGTCACCGGCCAAAACAGATTGTCCAGGAAAATTCGCCGTGGCAATAACAGTTTCCAGCAGTTCGATAGTGGTGTTCATCTGTTCACTCCTTTCTTCGCACCGCAGGCGTGATCGTCACAAGTTCAGGCCAATCGGCACCAGTTCTTATGATCCAGACCGTTGTCACCCATCTCTGCTCGCCCGACGGCCTAAGCAAGGGCGCCGTAATCGTGTACTTGACGCCATATGGAGAGGACTGGCCAGGCGTAGCATTCTGGGTAAGATGTTGGGTTCGGATATCTTGGTCGAGTCTTTCCCATGCTTCGGCACTATATCCCATCTGGGCGAAGAAAATCGCCTTGAAACGCCCGGTCTCATGGTTCGGGTTGAGCGCATACTCGTGCAATTTTCTCGGGTCGATCCGAGCTTTTGCCGCGTTCGGAACTTTGCTCAACATGGAATTAGTATAGCAGTCTGGCTTTACCAGGGCAAACGTCCTAATTTTTCTGGTGTTCTATTTCACGGTCTGATTCGTCTTTGGCGGGCTGACGAATGCACCGGCCTGGGTGCAGACGAGTGGCAACATGTTAATATGAAAGTGCTGACCGCTGCGTTGGCGCCGGTGACGGCGGAGACGTTGCAGCCGCAGTGCGTCAACAGCTGGCGGCGCGAAAAATAACGGTGAGGAAAAATGCCATGACATTCGACGAAATCGACCTTTATTCTGGCCTGGCCGCGCAGCACTGGGCGGCCTACGACGATCCGGCCTGGGATCACGACTTCTACAAGCGCATCGTGGAGCAGGCGGGCGGGCTGGCGCTGGACGTGGCCTGCGGCGCGGGGCGGTTGCTGCGCCGCTACCTCAAGGCCGGGCTGGCGGTCGAGGGGGTGGACAGTTCGGCTGACATGCTGGCGGTCTGCCAGCGAAAGGCCGCGGCGGAAGGCTTCTCCCCGCTCCTCTACTGCCAACCGATGCAGGCGCTGGACCTGCCGAAGCGCTACGCCTGTATCTACATCCCCTGCGGCAGCTTCACCTGCGTCATGGGCCAGGAGCACGCGTTGGAGGCCCTGCGCCGCTTCAACCGTCACCTCCTGCCCGGCGGCGTGCTGGCCTTCAACATCTATGTCGGCGACTGGGAGGATTTCGACTACAATCACCCGGCCACGGCGCGCGCCTACCCGACCGAGTGGCGGCCACACGTGGTCAAGGAATTGGGCGGCGTGGGGCGGCTCGTGGTCGAGCGCCGCACCACCGGCGTCGATCCGGTTGAGCAGGTGGTGAGCGAGCAGCGGCGCTATCGGCTGTACGACGGCGACGATCTGCTGCAAGAGGAGGTCCACGCCGGCCAGAACCACTGGTATTTCAGGAACGAGATGCTGTTCCTGCTGCGTCTGGCCGGCTTCGCGGACGTGCAGGTCAAGGGCGACTACACCGACGAAGATTTTGGACCGCAGCACACCGGGACGATGGTCTTCATCTGCCGCAAACCCGCCATGCCTGCATGACCCCGGACCGATTGCGTAACGCTTAACGTAACGTTTCCCAAACGACGCGCGGCTATGATGGAGGCTATGGCAACAACTATGCCAGTTCTCTCCCAACCCCGCGGCGCCTCAGCGATCGCCGCGGGCCGGCTGCGGTTCAGCGCTTACGCTGCCGCAATGCTGTTTTTGGCCTATCGACCGGCGCTTCCACCGCAAGAAGTACGACGCGCAGCAGGTGGTCGCGCAGATTGCCATCGCGGCGCGCGACGAGACGGACATGAATGCGCTGACGGTGGAGTTGGCGCACGTGGTGCAGGAGACAATGGCGCCGGAAGCAGTAGGCGCCCGGTACCCGTGGCAGTCTGGCAAGTTGTGGGCAGGGCGCCGACTGACACATTGCAGCTTTGGCGGCGCTCGCCCCTGCCCTTGCTGCGTCGCTGAGGGTTCGAAGAGGATGGCTGCGCGCAAGCGGTGACAGTCGCGCCCAAGTGACTGTCACCGCTTGTGAAGTTGGGTTTTGCCAGGTCATCATCTGACGTAAGTTCACAGAGATCGCAAAGTCCGTAACACTTTTCGTAACGTTTTTGGTATGTCCGGGTGCTATGCTGGCGGCCGGGGGCAAGACAACGGATGCGTCGGAGAACCTGAAGGCGCGGTCGGTAACACTTCGATACACGTTTGTCGACCCACCTCAATTTGAGCCGATTTTCACAACGACAGGGGAGAAATGGAGCCATGCAACGCCTAACCACTCAAACCAACTGGCGTCGCGCCCAGGTCCTCAAGGCCGCCTGGCGCACATGCGTAGTCGTCATTCTGCTCGTTATGACTGGCGCGCTGGGGGCGCAAGCAGCGCTGCCCCCAGCGGAGCCGGGCGACGAATTCTGGGATGATCGTTTTGTGCCGACCGGCCTCGGCTGCTTCTCGGTAAACGCAACTTGCTATGAAAGTGTCAAAAAAACCGCTGTCATGCCAGACGGTGCGGTCTACGCCCTGAGCGACATCTTCCCATCTTTTGTCGTCAAATGGACGGGCAGTCGCTGGGTGGAAGTGGGCATTTTTGAAGGGGACGCCCGCGGCATGGTCGTGTGGGGCGGCAAGCTCTATGTGGTCGGCGATTTCGATAAGGTGAATGGCTTGCCCATCACAAATATTGCCAGTTGGAACGGCAGCGCCTGGGCGCAGGTGGGCAACGGGATTGGGCCTGAGGGCGGTTCCACTCCAGGCTTTGCGACGGCCGAGGCGCTCGGCGACAGCCTCTATGTTGGCGGGGCATTCAATCTGGTGGATGGCGTCGCCGCCAACAGCGTGGCGCGATGGGATGGCTCAACCTGGAGCGCGCTGGGGCAAGGCATCCGCAAAACCTTCTTCGAGAGTGAGGAGATCGCCGAGGTGCTTACCCTGCAGGCCGTGGGCGATTCGCTCTATGCCGGCGGTGTGTTCAACCTGGCTGGTTCTGGCGCAGCCAGATCGGTCGCCGTTTGGAATGGTGCAAGTTGGAGCCCACTGGGTGGGGGAGTCTCTGACACGGACTATTCTGGCTTTGGCGAACTCGGTACAGTGAAGGCAATTGCCATCAGCGGGTCGAGCGTCTACGTGGGCGGCGTGTTCAACAAAGCCGGCGCATTGAACGCAAGCAATGTGGCGCGTTGGGATGGCAGCGCGTGGAGCAACATGGCGGGAGGCGTCAGCAAGAGTTTCGACGCGAAAGTCTCGGCGTTACATGTCGCGGACAACGCGCTCTATGTGGGAGGGAATTTCACCTCGGCAGGCGGCGCCAACATCGCCAGCCTTGCCCGTTGGAACGGCGCTGGCTGGGAAGATGTCAGCGCCGGCCTGGACGAATTTGCTCAGGTCTACTCGTTGGGGGCGGCGTCTGGCGGCGGTCTGCTGGTCGGCGGCAATTTCGGGAAGATCGGCGGCCTTCTGGCGAACAACATCGCCATTTGGGACGGAAGTTGGGCAGTATTCGGTCAGGGGCTCTCGTCGCAAGACGACTTCTCCGGTATGTCGGGTTTGATCTATGCAATGACTGCCGACGCCGCCGGGCGCGTCTATGTGGGCGGTGAGTTTGGCGCAGCGGGCGGCAAGAAGGTCAGCAATATCGCCATGTGGGATGGCAGTAACTGGCACGCGCTTGGGGCTGGCGTCGATGGCGCAGTGCGGGCGCTGCTGGCGGTCGGCGATGACCTTTATGCTGGCGGCGACTTCACCAACGCGGGCGCCGGAGCGGCTGCGCACATTGCCAGGTGGAACCGCGTTACGCAGAGTTGGTCGCCGTTGGGCAGCGGGGTCAACGGCACTGTCTTTGCGCTGGCCTACGACGCAGCCGCACTCTACGTTGGCGGGGATTTCAATGCCGCGGGCAATGTCACGGCCTATGATGTCGCCTACTGGGAGCAGGGTGGGTGGCACAACCTGGGCGACAAGGTGCGCATCTTTGGAGTCCTCGTTTTCGACAACTGTAGGGAAGCAGGGACGCAGGTCTACGCCCTTGCCGTCCGTGACGGCTATCTCTATATCGGCGGCAAGTTCCCCTTGGTGCTCGTCAACGTCAACCAACCGTGTCTTCTATCCAGTTATCAACTGGCAAACAACGTGGTCATCTGGGAGAGGGCGACACAGGAGTGGTTTCTGGCTGGCGCACCAGCCAACCCAGGAGTAACCGGCAGCAACGGGTTGTTCCCGGTCGTTCATGCATTGGCGCTGGTGGGAGACGATCTCTATGCAGGCGGCGACTTCAGCGCGGCGGGCGGAACATCGGCGTCGAATCTGGCGCGCTACAGCGTGAATGAAAACCACTGGTACGCTGTGAGCAGCGGTGTGAGCGGCACAGATGTGGGCGTGTGGGGCGCTGAGATCGACGCACTTGTTGCCGCACGCAATATGCTCTATATTGGCGGAGCCTTCAGCTCTGCTGGCGACACAGATGCGCGCTTCGTTGCCAGCTACGATCCGTTGGCGAATCAGTGGTCGGGCTTTGGCAGCGGTGTGCGCGGCAATGAGTTCAACCTCAAGTCGACCTCGGTCAATGGGATGGCTGTCGCGTCGAACTCGCTCTATGTAGGTGGCAGATTCAATTACGCAGGCGGCAAAGTCTCTATGGGGTTCGCCTGCTACGAACTCGGGCCGCCTCCTACGCCGTCGACTGCAACAGCGACGCCGACGGCGACAGCGACGCCGACAGTGACTACGACGCCGCAGACAACAACGACGCCAACAGAAACGCCAACAGCGACAACAACGCCGCAGACAACAACGACGCTAACATGCCCGTGCGTCTACGTGCCGATTGTTGCGCATTGATCAACCGTTGGGCCGCTCAGAAGGCCTGTTTTACATTTGACAAATGGGAGGAAAAGATGGCTGAAGTGAAACTCGTCGTGCTCTATCCCTATCCGACCGACATCGACCAGTTCGATCGGGATTACCAGGAGCACCTCAAGCTGTTGCACAAGAAGACGCAGATCCCGGAGGATGTGCAACCCTACACCGTGACGCGCTTTGACGAGATGCCGCAGGGCAGCTCCATCTACTAACAGATGTTCACGATGCCGTTCCCATCGGCCGAGGCATTGCAGCAGGCCTTCGGCATGCAGGAGATGCAGGAAGTGGCGGCGGATGCTGCCAGGCTCTCTTCAGGTGGAGCGCCTGTGATCCTGGTGGGTGAAGAGGCGGCATAGGAGCGGCGCTGGTCTGGGACGGAGGAGGAGCAGGGGTGATGCGCACGCTGGTTCGCATTCCGGCGCTGGTCTTATGGCTGTGCACGGCAGCTCTGTTCGGCGTCTTCTTGCTGTTGTTCTGGTTCACAGCCAATCACGGCGCAGAAGACCTCGATCCGCTGATTGGCGTTGCCATGTTTGGGATGGCAACCGTCGGCGCGCTGGTGGCTGTGCGCAAGCCAGCCCAGCCGCTGGGCTGGCTCCTGCTGGTCATTGGTTTCAGTGCGATGCTTTCTGGCACTGCGTACCTTGCCGCGACCAGGATCCTTGGCGCGCTGCCAGCGCAAGAACTGGTTGCAGCGGCGTTGTTGTGGCTTGCCCAATGGGCCTGGGTTCTGGCGCTTGGCTTGCTCGTCACCCTTTTGTTGCTGCTCTATCCGACCGGACGCCTGCTTACCCCACGCTGGCGGGTGATCGCAGGGTTGGAGGGCGCGTGGCTGGCGCTATTCCTCACGGCGGTGATGTTTGGGCCGGGGTTGCCAGACATCCCCAACCCTTTTGCTTTCTTGATGATCCCGCCAGCAGCAATCGACGCGGTGGGAGGTCCGGGGTTGATCGCCATCCTGCTGGTCAATATTGCCGGTTTGGTGTTGCGCTATCGCCGCGGCGATGTCGGCGAGCGGCAGCAGATCAAGTGGTTCCTGCTGCCAATTGCAGTTGTAGTTGTCGGGACGGTCATACAGTTGTTCGCGCCCTGGCTTGGCGTGGAGAAGGCCCCCCTCTATGAGCCGTTGATCGATCTTGTCTTTGGCATCGGTTACCTGTTGTTTCCGGTTGCGATGGGGATTGCGATTCTGCGTCACCGGTTGTTCGACATCGACCTCATCATCCGGCGCACGGTTCAGTACACAGTTGTCACTGTGCTGTTGGCGCTGCTCTTTTTCGGCAGCGTGATCATCTTGCAGCGGCTGTTTGAGGGCGCAACGGGCCAGCAGTCGCAACTGGCCATCGTACTCTCGACGCTGGCGATTGCTGCGCTCTTCAACCCGCTGCACAACCGCATCCAGGCGGGCATCGACCGGCGCTTCTTCCGCAAGAAGTACGATGCGCAACAGGTGCTGGCCCGATTCGCCATCTCCGCGCGCGACGAGACCGACCTGGACGCGCTGCTGGTCGAGTTGGTGCGCGTGGTGCAGGAGACCTTGCAGCCGGAGCACGTCAGCATCTGGCTGAAGAAGCAGTGACCCCCCGGTCGAAATTAGGGTTTGCCTGTAGAGTCGAGGACCCGCAGCAGGTTGGCGCCTGAGATGACCGCAATACCCATCTCCTCCAAGGCATCTTTCACCTCTGGAGCCATGAGATCCTCATCGACCGTGAGGATGTAGTCGGCCAATCCGTAGACGGCTGCTGCGATCACCTTATCATCGTCGGGATCGCGGCAGACACGAGGCGTCTCCGACGGTTCGATCAACTCGATATCGTCGAGCAAATGGCTCGTGAATGCCCGCAGCAGCTCAGGGTAGATCAATGATGCGATTTCAGGATAGGCGAGCACATGTCGATACTCGTCCAATCATGGCAGGAGATGCCACAACCGTGAAACGCCCCGACTCCCAGGCCATCATGAACGTGGCAAGTTCAGGCGGCCTCAGCAGCGCAGCCACCAGTTGGTTGGTGTCGAGGACCACGCGCATCGTACGCTAATCGGCGCTTGTCGCTTGTCTGGCGCGGCGGACGAGGCTCACGATGTCTTCGTCAGACAAAGATCCTATGTCGGAGCCAACGCGCATAGCCTCCTGGATTGCGCGACGTGTCGCCGCAAAACGGGCGCGGCGGGCAGCGCTATGTAGCAGTTCAGCCATAGATGGCATCGGCGCCACGAGCACCATGGCTCCGACTTCCACACCCGGCGGCGCCTTGACGGTGCGATCTGGCTCCACGACAGCGATCGTCGTTGCGAATGATGACATGATACTCTCCAAAGGTTCAGGGCGCCGAGGGAAACTGGCGCCATTGTAGCATAGGAGTTCTGGGCGTGAAAGCAAGCATGGGTCGCGCTGCTGGCCGAGCTGGCGCGCGTGGTAGACGAGACGTTGCAGCCGGAGCATGTGAGCGTGGTCTTGTTCGGCCCGAATTCCACTCAGGGACGTCGATAGATATCGTGCGTGCCGATGTTACGAAAGACGTAGATGAGCTCCCCCGTCTCGGCATCTTGTTCGATGTGGAACGTGAAGACGTACTGGAGGGTGATGTGGCCTTCCCAAATGCCCGCATGCCCCTGCATCTTGCGGATGCGCAGCGATGGATGAAAGGGCGGGTGCTCGGCGCCGTCCTGGAAACGCTGGAACGCCTCCCGCGCCTTCTCCTTGATATCAGCCGGTAGGGCTGCGTATGCTTCCCAAAAGGTCTGGGCAGGACGAAACTTCATTGATGGTCGAGGAACTCCACCATGTCATCGATGTTGTCAAAGGTTTGGACACGTCCCTCAGCAATAGCCAAGTCTGCAGCGCGCTCTTTCTCCTGCCATTGCGGCGTCCAGAAGTAGGCTTGCTCGGCCGCGGTGCGCAGTGCATTCAAGATTACCTCTTGGGCGGAAGCCCCGGGCGCGCCGCTGCTTGCCAGTTTTGCCAGCGCGTCACGGATGATGTCCGTTTGATCGAGCGGAACAGCCACCACTAACTGCGGGCGTCGAGCGTCGGCAGTATCCAAGCGCACATCCGATTGGTAGCGATAGGACATAGGGTCTCACTCCTTCTCCCAAGTACTGGTACACTGCAACTTCAGTGCCATTATAGCATAGCTGCTCCAGGCTCGGAAGCAGCACAACCACCGTTGCAGATGATGCCTGGGCGCGCGAAATGGTCGGGATCCTGCGCTCGATAGCTTCGTAACGCCTTTCGTAACGTTTTTTGGATGGTGACGTAATAATCTTGGGCAGATCAACGTTCGTTTGCAGTGACGCAGGACAACGACACGATACTTACGAGGAGAACCCCATGAATACTCTACCTACCTCTTCCGCCCCCGGCTGGGCCAAGCCGGTGGATACCCTCGAGGTTGGCGTCATCTCGCCAGAGGCCATCAACCTGAATGTCCAGGGGCGGCATTTGTCCGGGCTGACGCACGGCTTTGGGCAACTATGGCGCAAGACGTATGCCGTCCGGCTGAACGGGACCGCGGCCGATTGCACCCCTGAGCGCGTGATCCGGGTGTGGAAAGCCCGCTTTCCCGAGTTTTGGCCGACAGGCAATACCCTGTACGTGCCGTTGACCGGCATCCAACCGGGTGAGGTAGGCGTGATCAACCTGGCTGCGCCGGGCGGCATGAAGCTCTCGACCGGCGTCATGGTCGTCTACGCCGACGACGCCTCGTTCTCGTTCATGACCCCCGAAGGGCACATGTTCGCCGGCATGATCACCTTCAGCGCGCGCGAGGAGGCAGGAGTCACCGTCGTCCAGGTGGAAGCGCTGATCCGCGCCAACGACCCGCTGTACGAGGCGAGTTTTCGCCTGGGCTTCGGCCCTGTGGCCGAAGACGAGTTCTGGCGCGCGACCCTGGTCAACCTGGCCCGGCATTTCGCCGTGGCCGATCCGCAGCCCACATTGGCGCGTGTGCTGGTCGATCCCCGCGTGCAGTGGGCGGAGTGGCGCAACATCTGGTACAATGCCGGCATCCGGTCGGCGCTGTACATGCCGGCGGCGCTGGTGCAGGACGTCTTCCGCAAGCAGTAACTGATCAGCAGGCACGGGCAATGGTCACACAAGATCGAGCGGTGACACTGCGGCTGTATCGCATCCTGGCCTGGCTGTGGGCAGCGGCGGGCATTGCGCTTCAGGTTCTGGCCGTCCTGATGCTCTCCAGCCTGCCGCGTGATTTCCTACTGGAAACCTGGCAGTCGTGGCAAGGGTGGACCGTTGATGCCGTGCTCACTGTGAAGGCGTTGTTGAGCGGCGGGGGCATTGCCACTGATCACCCTGGATCAGGCGGGCTAAGCAACCTGGCGGGGAAGCTCCGATGAGTGACAAGCGCCTATCTCGCCTGGCTCTCCTCCTAACAGCCCTCGCGATGTTGCTGATGCTGGCCGCGGTGCTGTTCGACTACCTGGGCCGCCTGGCCAGCCTGCCGCCTGAATACGCCCTTTGGCCAGCTAACCTCATTTACCTCGCCGCTCCGGCGGCCTTTGTTGCGATAGGCGGACTAATCGCTGTGAAGCGGCCACGCAACGCGTATGGCTGGGTGATGCTTGCAAACGGCGTTGGACAAGGCAGTATTCAGGGATTCTGGACAAGCTACGGGATCTATTCATACCACGTCGCTCCTGAACCTCTGCCGCTGGCTGCGCTGGCGTTCGAGGTGATTGCTGTTGGCTGGCTGCTCTTCATGTGTACCTTGCCGCTACTATTGTTGCTTTACCCGAGCGGCCACTTGAGGTCACCGCGCTGGAAGCCGGCCATAGGACTACTTCTGACAGCCTTTGTTGTCGGGGTCTGCACCGGTTGGATGATCGATGCATCCATCGGCTGGATTGCTGTCAGCAACCCCTATGCTTTGACTGGCAATGCCAGGCAAATTGCCGAGACACTCGTGATTCTGGCTGTCGTTGTTATGTTCCTGTTAATCGTTGCCAGCGCGGTCTCTCTGATTGTTAACGCCTGGCGTTCTACGGGGGTTGAACGACAGCAATACAAGTGGTTCGCCTACGCTGCTGCTTTGTTTATCGTTGAGTTCATCGTTGACATCTTCTGGGAGCCCAGGCAGCCGTGGGAAGCACTCAAGGAGACCGTTCCACTCGTACTTCTAGCTAGCGCCATCGGCATGGCCGTCCTGCGCTACCGGCTATGGGACATCGACGTTGTCATCCGCAAGACGTTGGTGTACGCAGCCTTGACCGTGCTGTTAACGCTGGTCTACTTCGGCAGCGTGGTGCTGTTGCAGGGCTTGTTCAGCCGGCTGGCAGGCGTCCAGCAATCCACGCTGGCCGTGGTGATCTCGACCCTGGCCATCGCCGCGCTGTTTACGCCGGTGCGCCGCCGCATCCATGATTGGATCGACTGCCGTTTCTTCCGCAAGAAGTATGACGCACAGCAGGTGCTGGCCCGGTTTGCCATCACCGCGCGCGATGAAACCGACATGAACGTGCTGACGGCGGAGCTGGCGCGGGTGGTGCAGGAAACGTTGGAGCCGGAGCGGGTCGCTGTCTGGCTCCGCAGGCAGGACATGAAACAGAGCTAGAGACCGTCACAGGGAATCTTTGAGGCGAGGGTCTTTGCGTCTGCGCAAGAGATGACATGAAATCGACGTCACTGGCACAGAGCCGACAACCGCACGCAGACAGGCGCTGGCAGCGCTGGTCCGCCCGCGGCTGGATTGCGTTGGCCGTGCTTCTGACGCTGGTCTATCTCTATGGCATTCCCGTCTACCTTCAGCAGGCGCAGACGGTCTGCGCGGCGGCGACGCCCTGCGCCTATCCCCAGGTGAGCGCGGCGGATCTTGCCGCCCTGGATGCCGCACAGCTGCCGGTCAGCATCTACGCCTGGCTGGGTCTGCTTGTGCCCACGCTCCTCTTTGCGGCCTGTCTGGCCGTCGGCGTCCTGATCATGGCCAGCCGCATCGCCGATGGCTTTGCCATCTTCACCGCCTATGTGCTGCTCGGCTTCGGCTTTCAGTTTGGCGACGTTCCCGCCGCGCTGGCCCAGGTTTCCCCACTCTGGGCCGCAGCGAATCGTCTGCTCGGACTGGCGCAGGTGAGTTTCTTCTTTTTCTTCTATCTCTTCCCCGATGGCCGCTTTGTACCGTCCTGGACGAAGATCGCGGCCTGGGTGGCGGTTGGCTACACGCTCTACACCACCTGGCAGCTGGGTGCGAACGAAGGACGCACCGTGGATCTCCTGCGCAGCATCATCTTTCCCAGCCTGGTGGCCTCGTGTCTGGTTGCCCAGGTCCACCGCTATCGCCGAGTGTCCACGCCCGTGCAGCGCCAGCAGACCAAGTGGGTCATGGTTGGGATCGTTCTCTCGTTGGGCGGTTTTCTGCTGCTGGTGACGCCCTTCATTTTGTTCCAAAGTGTGGCTGCGATCTCGTGGTACGACTTGTTCGTCAACGTCGCCATCGGGCTGGTCTGGCTGCCGTTGATTTTCGCCATCGCGGTCGCCGTCCTGCGCTACCGGCTGTGGGACGCAGAACTGGTAGTGCGGCGCACGCTGGTCTACTCGGTGTTGAGCGCGCTGCTCGTGTTGGTCTTTTTCGGCGCGGTCGTGCTCCTGCAAAGCCTGTTCGTGCTGGTCACCGGGCAGCAATCCCAGCTTGCGATCGTGCTGTCGACGCTGGCGATTGCGGCGCTCTTCACACCGCTCCGTACGCGCATCCAGGACGCCATCGACCGCCGTTTCTACCGCAAGAAGTACGACGCGCAGCAGGTATTGGCTGCGTTCGCCATTACGGCGCGCGACGAGACGGACATGAATGCGCTGACCGCAGAATTGGCGCGGGTGGTGCAGGGGGCGCTGGAGCCGGAAGACGTCAAAGTGTGGTTGCGCAAGAGGTAAGGTACTATAGGAGCCAACGATGACAGCCATACAATCACAAACCCAGCCCACCCCACCAACCCTGCGCGAACCGCCTGTCGTCCCAGGCCACTTCCTCTTGGGCAATGTGCGGGAGCTCCAGGCCGACCGGCTGGGCTTCTTGCTGCGCAACCTCCATGCCTACGGAGAAGTGGCTCAACTGCGCATCTTTGGGCGCCGCATCTACGCTGTGTACCATCCCGACGGCGTCAAGCATGTGCTGCAGGACAACCACACCAACTATGTCAAGGGACCGGTCTTCGACCCGATCCGGGCTATCGCCGGCAACAGTCTTTTCACGCCCAAGGCGAGTTGTGGCTGCGCCAACGGCGCCTCATGCAGCCGGCCTTTCACCGCCAACGGATTGCTGCCTTCGGCCAGGTGATGACGGACCAGGCGGTGCGCATGCTGGCGCGCTGGGACGAGGCGGTAGCTGCTGCTCCTGACAAGCCGGTGGACGTGAGCGCCGAAATGGTGCGCCTGACCATGGCAGTGGTCGCTGAGGTGATGTTTGGCGCTGCGGTGGAAGACCAGGTGGACGCAATCAGCGCCGCCATCCAGGTGGGCCAGGAGGACATCCAATTCCGCATCACCAATCGCCAAGCGCTCACCGCTGATGGCGTACGTTGCATGGGGGAGTTCGCGTTCAAGGGCAAGAATTTTCATGATCACCGCCTCTCACTGCAGCCCTTAACCGACACCGTCAATCAGTAACACTGCTCGTTCTTCTCTCCAAAAAACGGGGTCACTTCAGGCAATGACGATGACCACATTGCCTTTCTTGTGGCCTTGTTCCACGTAGCGGTGCGCCTCGACAATCTGCTCCAGCGCATAGACCCGGTCTATGACCGGCTTGAAATGGCCGGCTTCGAGCAAGTCCTTGAGTTCCAGGATTTCCTGAAGCCGCGTCTGGCCGGGTTTGGCGCGGTCAGAATCCCGATGGACGTTCAGGTAAACGCCGCCGGGTTTGAGGGCCTGGCGGGCCTGCGCGGCAGGGAACTTGGCAACCGCGTCAAATACAACAGCGTAACGCTGTTCCTGGCGGGTGAAATCCTGGCGGGTGTAGTCCAGGACGTGCGCTGCGCCCAGCGATTTCACCAGGTCGAGATTGGCGGCGCTGCACACCCCGGTCACTTCTGCGCCAAACAGTCTGTGCGCCAGTTGAACGGCGTTCGTTCCCACTGCGCCGGACGCGCCATAGACCAACACCTTTTGCCCCGGCCGAATACTCGCCTGTCGCAAACAGCGCAACGCCGTCGCCCCGCCCCCAATCGCAGCGGCGGCTTCTCCGTAATCCAGGTTGGCTGGCTTGGGCGCCAGCGTGCCGTTTTCAGCGAAGCATTTGTATTCGGCGTAGCCGCCCCAATCAGCATCGAAGGTGGAGGCAAAAACAGGGTCGCCCGGTTTGAAGCGGGTCACGTTTGCGCCAACCGCTTCGATGTCCCCGGCGAGTTCCATGCCCAAGACCCGACGGCGCGGCCTGAAAACGCCCAGGTAAAGGCGGGCAAAGAGCCATTGTTCGGGCGGGACAGTAAAACTGCGCATCCGGCAGTCGCCGATGGTGACGGTGGTGGCGCGGATTTTGACCAGCACTTCGTTCGGGCGCGGGGTGGGTTTGGGCAGGTCCGCCATTTGCAGCACTTCGGGCGGGCCGTATTGGGTGTAGACGATTGCTTTCATCACTCATCTCCAACTTCAAATAAGCGATAGCCTGGGCGGTTTCGTGAAGCGGGCAGGTGCGGTCAATCACCGGGACAAGTTTGCCGGTTGCCAGCAATTCCCGGATGAGTCTTCCAGCGCGATGACGACATTGCCGCGCTTATGCCCGGTTTCGACGTAGCGGTGCGCCTCGACAATCTGCTCCAGCGAGTAGACCCGCTCAACGACCGGCCTGAGATGCCATGCCTTGACGAGTTCTTTGAGCCGCATCAAAGGTTCGATTCCCAACCGGGGCGTGCCATCGTCCACCGAGATGAACTTCCCGTTCGACGCCAGTGCCTTGTGATAGGCGACCTTTTGGCTGTAACGTTTGCCTACTGCGTCGAAAATCAGGTCATAGCGTTCCCGGCGTCGAGTGAAATCCTCCTGGGTGTAGTCAATAACCGCGTCTGTTCAGATAATGATTCATGGTAGGGGTGCACCTCAAGCGCCCCTCAAGTTCCCTGCAAGAAATGCGACGATTCATGCAGGTTTCGAGACCGCCCGCGCGATTCTGAACTGATCCCGCGCCACGAGGAGACACCAGGGAACGCTGCCGATGGTATTGAGAAACAGAAAAAGCAGGCCAATGGTGGGCAGGAAAAATCCCAGCCCAACCGCGCTGATGACGATGCCGAGCCAGGCAGTAGCTTTGCTAAAGAAACCGGCTCGCAGCATCAGCGAGCTATTCAAAAGCCCAGCAAGCATAAAGAAAACCGTCTGCGTTGCCCAGGCGGTGCCATCCAGCTGGGTGCGCAGCACTTCACCAGCAGCCAGGATGCGCATTTGCGCGACGGCGTCCGTCGCGCCGGCATATTGGTCGCTGAGCGTCACCAATTCCACCAACGGGCGGCAGACGATCACCAACCCCACCGCCAGCAGCGTCAGGACCAGGGCAATCAGGGCTATCGACTCGTCTAATCGTCGTAAGGCTGCGTACAAGCCCAGAAACATCACGACAGTGATCGGCGCAATCAACAGCATCGAAACATCGAGCGAGATCAGCCCGCCCAACCGGTCGGTTTGCAGGATACTGAGGATCGCATCGATGGAAGTGGTATTGCCTGTGTAGGGCCAGACAAAGTAAGCGGCGATAGCAAGGACGATGAAAACAGCGCTGAGTATGCCGGCAATGCCGCCAAGACGGTAGAGCGTTATGTAGCGCGGGTCGAGGGCTGTGACTTCAATCATCTCGTCGGGCATTGTTTTCTCCCTGTATTTGTGTAACGTCTCCAGCGTGATGACTACGCTTCCCAGTTTTTGCCTGGATTCAAAGCAGCGGCGCGCCTGTGCGGTCTGGTCCAGGAAGAGCGGCGGTCAATTTCTCATGCCTTTTTGTTCATCCAGGATTCCAGGTAGCGCCCGGTTTCGACGCCACCCCAAACCCCAAAAAAGAAGATCGAGAAGGGCAGGACCCCGGCATCCAGGATGAGATTGGCAATCAGACTGCCCAGCGAGAGCAAGATGAGGGCGATGCCAACCATCAAATGTCCTTTGGTGGCCTGTGAATGTAGTTTCATGAATGTTCTTCCTTTTTGGTTCGATGCCCCCATCGTAGTGCGTGCCGATAGTGGGTCGGATGATTCTCATGCATCATCTGAGCTCAATACCACATTCCCTGTCACCTGGCCGCTTTCGAGCAGCGCGTTGGCCTGCGCGGCTTCTAGGATGGGGAACCGGGCCGCGATCACCGGCTGGATCTTGCCCTGCGCCAGCCACTGGAACAAGGTCGCCCAGTCCTCCAGGTAAGGTTTCTGGTCGAAGAGAAAGTAGGTCGACGTGCCGTACAGAGACAGGGTTTTCCCATTGGGCGTCAGTTTGGTGCGCAGCGCCAGCCCCAGGATGTGGAACAGTTCGCGGCGGCTGGCCGGCTCGCCAAAGCTGACCATGCGTCCGCCGCGCCGCAATAGCGACAGCGCGCTGCGCATCGCCTCAAGCCGCATCATCCCGTCGAGGACGACATCCAGCCCGCCCGGCGCGGCCGCACGGATCACGGTGGCGAAGTCCTGCGTGCGGTAATCGATGGGTGTGGCGCCGTACTCTGTCAGGATGGCATGTTTGCGCTGCGAGGCGATGGCGTACAGCTCTAGCCCCGCCAGCCGGCCAAGTTGCAGCAGCGCCGTGCCGATCCCGCCGCTGGCGCCGATGATGAGCGCGGTTTCGCCGGCGCGCGCCTTTGCCACGCGGTGCATGGTCTGGTAGGCGACGATATAGTTCAGGATGATGGGCACGGCCAGCGCCGGATCGAGCGTGGCGGGGACTGGGATCAGGCGGTCGGCGCGCCAGTAGAGAACTTCGGTGTAGCCGCCGATCACGGTCAACACGCCGACGCGTGCGCCCACGGCCACCCCGCGCACATTCTCGCCCACGGCCTCCACGTCGCCGACGACGGCGTAACCGGGCGTGAAGGGGAACTTCTGCCCCAGCCACGTGCCGCTGTAGAGCGCCTCGCCGCGTCGCACCGTCACGTCCGGCCGCGAGACCGCCGCGGCCAGGACCTTGATGCGCACTTCTCCTCTGGCTGGCGGCCGCAGATCGTTCTCGACGACTTGCAGCACCTCGGGGCCGCCGCGCCGGGTGGCGACTAGAGATCTGTACTTCATTCGTTTGTGCTACTTCTCCACCCTTTTGTTGTGCAATTCACCCACGTCTGTCATTGTTATCACCCGCCATACATTGCCTTGGCCTCACCTGTTCTTGATCCCTTCATCCGTGTCGCACGCGGCCAAGCCACCGGCAAACTGAGGCCGCATACTGGGCGTACTCCCGATCGAACTTGGCGGCGAGGTAGCGCTCTTCCGGCGCGATGAGCAGGTAGTGGCAACCGACGGTAGCCGGAATAAGAAAAAGCAATGACCACGGGAGATTGAGCACAAGCGCAATCCCCGCCAGAAGGCAAATGCCGCCAAGATAGAGAGGATTCCTGGAGATCGAAAAGACACCTGTTGTGACGAGCTTGCTCGTAGGCAGTCCGGGGTCGGTCGGCTGGCCATGTCGCGCCAACTCCCGGCGCGCCAGGACGATGAACGTCAAGCCCAGAACGACGAGGATAACGCCTCCCAAAACGATGACGAATGCAAACAACCCGTGGGGGCGCGCGCCAGGCGCAGCCAACTGCAGGCCAATGCCGACAAGAAAAGGCACACCAAATATCACCTCGAAAACCTGCCACCACCGCTTGTGTGCTGCATCTGTCGACATTCGAAGTGCAATCCTTGACGTGGCGTGAGGCCGTGGCCTGCCCTGAACGGTTTGTGTCAGCGTGAAGTTGCGACTATGCGGTCTGTCATTCACCGGCGCGCACCACCGTGATCACGACATTTCCCTTCTTGTGTCCCAGATCGACATAGCGATGAGCCTCGACGATCTGGTCGAGGGGATAACAACAGTCGATGACCGGCTTCATCCTACCCGCCTCGATGAACTCGTTTAGCAGGAGCAGGCCCTCAACTCGCATCTCTGGACTTCCGTCGTCGACGGTGATGTGTCGTCCCGCAGGGGTCAGCGCTTGCTGGCACGACAACTGCACTTTCCTCTTACCAACGGCGTTCAAGATCAAATCGTAGCGCTCCTCTCTGTCCGTGAAGTTCTCCTGGGTGTAATCGATCACTTTGTCAGCGCCCAGCGCTTGCACCCATGTCAAGTTCGCCGTGCTGCACACCCCAGTGACATGGGCGCCGAAGCACCTGGCAAGCTGCACGGCAGCGGAGCCGATGGCGCCGGAAGCTCCGTAGATCAGCACCTTCTGTCCGCTCTGAACGTTTCCTTTCCGCAGGTAGTGCAGTGCGATCAGCCCGCCGTAGGGGATGGCAGCCGCTTCCTCAAAAATCAAAGTGCGCGGTTTCGGTGCAATCACGGTGGTTTCCGGCAGGCAGATGTACTCGGCGTAGGCGCCGAAGCGCAACATGGTAAACCCATAGACCTGATCGCCTGCCCGGAAACGACAGACATCTCTGCCTGTGGCTTCCACCTCGCCCGCCAGGATGTTCCCAATGATCGGGTTGCGCGGCCGCCTGAACCCTAACAACAGCCCCATCATGAAACCGGTCGGAGACCAGCGCGAGAGCTTGAACCCCCGGACGATGCAGTCGCTGGCTGTCACGGCGGTTGCATGAATCTTGATCAGCACCTCGCTCCTCTTCGGCGCAGGTTTTGCGATGTCCCGGAGTTGAAGAACCTCCGGCGCCCCATAGGCTGTACAGATAACTGCTTTCAAGGCATGCCTCCCGGTCTTCCAGGCGCCCCTTCACTCAGGCAGAACAGTGACGATTCTCTGTTAGCGTGCGGCTTGAAGCTGCACGGCGAGGTTCTCTGCCCAAGTCTGAATGGCGTCCCAATTGCGGATGTCGCTCACCGGCATTCGCTTGAGCCCTGGAATCAGGTTATAGGGGAAGGTCAGCCTGGCCGGGTCGAACCTGCCGCCGAACAGCTCGGCCGCCACCGGCGTCAGCCAGGGGAACTGAGACAGCACCTTGTCGAACTGCTTGCGCGTTTCCGTCCAATCTTTCTCTTTGTCCTCGGTCGGGCCAAGGGCGAAAATGGCCACCGGCAGCGTTGTCAGTGTCGCGCGATGCCGTGACAGGAAGTTGCGCGCTTCTTTGAGCCAATTGGACATATACAGCGGCGCGCCAACCACAACTGCTCGGTAACTATCCAGCGTCTGCACTTGTTTGACCGGTTTCACGTCCACCGTCAAGCCGCTCTCCCGCAGCGTCGCCGCGATCTTTTCGGCGACCTCCTGCGTGGAACCGGATCGTGTCGCATAAGCAATCAAGATTGAATCTGCCATCGTTATCTCCCTGGGTCTGAATTGAGGTGCTTTGCGAAAAAGGCGACGATCCGCTTGCGGGCATCTGCGGTTGATTCTGGGTTGTACTCTCCGCCGCCAAACACGAAGGCGATCACCTGGATGAACCATGGTATCCTGTCCGGCGAGTGGTCGTTCATGAACGCGTGATCGGTGTCCGGATACTCTTTGACATCGTGATCCACGCCGGCAGCAGCAAGGATGCTCTCCAGCCGCGCCGCCACGCCCTTCAGCGTGCGATCCTTGGCGCCGTAACTGGCCACAATCGGGCAGGCTTGTTGAAGGAATTCTTCGGGGTTGCTGGGCAGGCCGCCGTAGTTGACGCTGGCAGCGTCAAACTCGTTGCGCGGTGCAAGCAGCAACGCGAAGCCTCCGCCAAAGCAGAAGCCGATCACCCCGACTTTCCCGTTGGCATGCTCATGGTGAAGCAACCATTGACGAACCGCTTCGATCCGATCAAAGAATGGTCCTTCGCCACGCTTGAAGTCGCGCATGATTGCGCGCAAACAGCCGAACAAGGTGCCGCCTTCGAACAGGTCCGGGGCTGCTGCAAGATAACCTGCGCTGGCCAGCCAGTCGGCCTGGGCGCGCAGGTCCTGGCTCATCCCCAGCGCATCGTGGATCACGACGACGCCAGGCCAGGGTCCCGCGCCGTCAGGGGTAGCCACATAGGTGGCGAGTTCTCCACCCGGGAAATTGATCGAAACTGTTGCCATTCTCTTCCTCCTGGATGGTTGCCGGGTCTACGTTCCCCATTTCAGCGGCTAGCGGGAAATTGATCGAAACTGTTGCCATTCTCTTCCTCCCTGTCGCAACGATGCCACAGTGATGATCGCCTTGATCGATGGCGTGGCCACTGCTGTGAGTGCAAGGACATGTGGCGATCCGTCACCGTTCTATGCGAGCGCTCGCATATCTTGATTCCTTCATCAAGGCGCGTAGGCCGGCTGCGGCCGCATCGCCCGAAAGTGGGCGGCCATGCCCGGTCGCCAGGACTTGCGGCTGCAAGCGAACGACCGCACAGACACTATCAAGCGCCTGGTTATGGTTCCAATTTGTATACCAGGGCGGTTCACAGACCTGCGGCTTGTTGGGACGCAAGATCCACGACAACAGGCCCCTGATCGAGCCAGCGTCGACTGTCAGCAGGGCGTCGCCGGCGATCAGCACGCGATCGTCGCGCCGGAAGAACGCAGTGTGCCCAGGAGAGTGGCCGGGCGTAGTGATGCTCGTCCACTCGGGCAACTCTGGAGGGGCCGCCTCTGGCTCAAACGTCCGGGCCACTCCTGCAAGGCTCTCCCTCTCCATCATCGCCTCGATCCACCGTCGCGGAAACAGGCGCAGCAGCGGGAGGATGATCCCGCGATCGAGTGGATTGGCATAGCGCGCCACGGTTGCGAGATTCCGCGTGATCGCAAGCTCCATCTCGTCCGGGTGGAGATAGACGGCGCACTCCCAGGCCCGCGCCAGTTCGAGCGCAGAGCCGGCGTGATCGGGGTGAAAGTGCGTCAGCAGAATCGCGGCGGGGCGCGCGCCCACCCCGAATAGCGTCTCGGCGGCTTTCTGTATCCGCCTGCCCTTGCCCGCGGTGGCGGTGTCGATCAACACCCAGGACGATGCAGACTGCACAAAGTAGATGTTGCCCGCCAGGGCGCCAGCAGAATACCAGTGCACTCCCGGCGCAATCTCGATTGGCTTTCGACTACTCATGATGAACCTCACCCGCTGCCCATGGCCCTTGCAAGCCGATGGTCTTGATGCTGCTTTCGCTTACGTCGTTTTGAGCGCCAGGTCGTACTGTGTGCATTATCCCGTCGCACCCGGCCAGCGGGGGCATACCCACCACCTGGGAGAGGCCGCTATGATGGTTCAACGTCGCTCCTGGCAGTCGTACTGCGTTGGTATGCAACTGCCTGCACCACCTGGAACACCGGATAGTCCGCCGCAACCGCCGCAAATTCAGCCTCCGGAGCATCCATGTTGACTGGAATATGCGCCCGCGCGCCCGGCGCATGGCGCAGATACGCCTTGAGAATTGGCGCCCTCCGGCTGATCGCCACCTCTTCCAGCACCACCTCCTCAGCCACACCGTGGCGCAGCCTCGCCCTGTTCCCGGCCGCCTTGACGTTGCGCACCCAGTTCACTCCCTCGCCTAACATGGAAACTAGATAGCGTTCGCCGTCCACCACGGTCATCACCAGCGGCAAACTCACCACTTTGCCCGACTGTCTCCCAACCACTTCCAGGGTGACAAGGTAGTTCGGCGAGACGCCGCGTGCGTAGACAAACGCCGAAGCTGCGTTCAGTATCTTAGCCAGCCAGTTCGGGCGACCATTGCGATACATCCATCGGTTCAGATTCATTGTCTCCTCCTGCATCTCCCGAACCGAACGGGCTTCAGCCACGACCTCCACAACAAGATACAGTCAAAGCGGTCAGGAACAGCAGATGGATGGGACGCCTACTTCACGAACGGCTGCCGAATTACCGTCTTGAGCTTCTCCGGCGCGGCCCGGCGCGGGTCTCCGAGATAGATCTCATGGTGCTTCTGCACGCGGCCATCGAAGACGCCGCCCTGGGCGTGAATGAAGTCGTGCAACTGCTGGATCGTCGGCGCTTCTGTGGCGTATGGGCCGATGTGCATGATCTGCGCGGCCAGCCCTTCGTGTAAGGATGCGAAGCGGACAAGCGAAATGGCTGGCGGATTCTTCTTGCGCCGCACTTCTTTGGTGGCGCGCTCCACCCATTCCGGTGTGACGACCGACGGTTGCGCAATCATCATCGTCCATTGCCACTTCTCACGCGCGCCGGCAAGGAATACATCCATTGTCTCACTCCACCACAACCCTTCCAGTGGCGCCACGCGATAGTTCACCCCTTCCGCCTGCTTGAGGGCGAACTTGAGCGTATACGACAGGGAATAGAGCGCTTCGATTGCATCCATGTAGGATTGGCTGCCGTTGGGGTCGCCGACGCCGTCGATCATCAGGAAATCCATCGCCGGCGCATCGACGATCTCCACCTTTTTCGCTGACGCTTTGTAGAGACGGTCACGCGCTGCAAGCTCTGCTTCGAGCGATTGAGTTGTCACCCTGTATCTCCTTTGGCTTCATTGCTTCATTCTTGATGCACGCACATCCCAGGACTGCGCCGGAACATCAGCATCATTCCACGGCAGGAGATTCCCTTGTTTGAAACATCCAGTCGGGCAGCGGTTGTCGCGTAAGCAAAGCCCGCCATTCCAAGTAGCCGCAGAAGGGAATCATCCCCAGGTGGAGCAGAAAAAGCACAGGCGCGCTGACCGGCCAGACCGGCGCGATTGGGCTGAAGTCAACTTTGCCTGGCAGGTTGTCGGCGTGACCAGCGCAGACGTCGCGCACCTCTCCCTGCACCGCGACGCGCAGCCAGGTGTGCCCCATGGACCAATCTGCGTTGTCACGCACGCGCACCTTGAAAGACGTTACGGCCTGCGTCGCGACGCCCAACTGATCCAGAATCTGCTTCAACGCCAGGTTGTACTGCGTGCAATAGCCCATGCCATAGCGGAATGCCTGTGCGGGCGTGTCCCACAAGTTGCGACAGGAATAGTGGACAAACTTGCGATAGACCAACTGCTGCGCAAAGGTCACCAACGCCCAATCGACCAGACCGGTGTGTTGGCATGCGAGAACGGCGTCGTCGAGCGTCTCGATCGCCTGGAGGGTAGTTGCGCGACGACCACGCAAAGCCCAGCGGGCAGGCAGCATCAACAGGCCAACTCCTGTCACGAGTGCGGCCAGTACAGCGATCCAGTACACAGAGCTTCTACTTGTGCGTTGTTGTTGCATCATTGTTGCGCGCTGAGCGACTGTTGATAGGCCTTTCAGCCGGGACACCCAACATCTTGGGCAACGCGGCGACCAACATGCTGTCATGTTCGCGCCCCTGTGTGGCGACGCGGATGTGGTAGTGATCCATGCCCACCTTGTTAGAGCAATCGCGCACGTACAGACCATGCTCGACCAGCAGGCGACGTTGCAGCTGGCGCGCCGTGATTCCCGTGTCGATGCGAAAACAGACGAAGTTGGCCCCGGTCGGGTAGACAGTGATGCCGTCGATCCGGGAAAGCTGCGAGTGCAGCCAGCGTACATCCTCGATGACGCGCAAGCGGGCGACGTGATAGTCGGCGTCGGTGGCGGGCAACAGGCTCAGGAAGAACTCCGCCAGCGTGTTGAGGTTCCACGTCGGCAACGAATGGCGCAACACGGCGATCATCTGCTCGTTGGCGCTGTAGCAATAGCCGAGGCGCAGGCCAGGCACGCCACAATGTTTGCTCATGCTGCGCACGATGACAAGGTTCGGATAGCGGTCGGCTGTGTGCAGAAGCGACGGCGCCTCTGCATCCGCGAAGTCGATGAACGACTCATCCACGATCACCAGGTCGAGGTCACTCGCTGCGGCCAGGAACGCATGCATCGCGGCCAGGGGGAACAGTTGCCCCGTGGGGTTGTGCGGGTTGATCACCAACGCAGCGCGTAGAGACTCGGCGCGCAGCCAGGCCAGATACGCGTCCAGGTCAAGCTGATAATTCTCCGCCACTTGCAGCGGGTAGAGACGGAGGCGGTCGGGGTCGATCTTTTCGATGTACTCGCTAAAGGTGGGGATGGGCACGCCGAGGCTTGGCGCCAGGCGATGGCAAAGTTCCGCGATCAGTTCCGTGGCGCCGTTGCCGATGATCAGATTGTTGGCGTCCACGTGCAAGACCGCGGCCAGATGGCGGGCGCTCACCAGTGGATTGCTCGACGGGTAGTGCTTGATCAGCGCCGGCAGATGGCGCACCAGCTCGTCCACCATCGCTGGCGTCGGGTAATAGGGGTTGGCGATGAAGCAGAAGTCGATTACCTGCTGCGCGTTGTCATAGCCCACCAGGTCGATGAGCGAGGGCGAATGGGTGGTCTCTGCAAAGAGCGTGTCGTCGAATTCCAACATCGCCGCCGACCTCACATCTGGGACACTGCCAGACGGCGCAGCAGGGCGCGCCGCTTGGACTGGTGCGCCTCCATCCGCTCCAACACGCCAGCGAGAAACCGCGTCGCCTCCGTGATGAATGCGCCCTTGTTGAGCATGACGCATTCGGCGCGCCCGCTCATCACCGCGTCAGACACCTCGGCGCGCGACGGGCGGCCCGTCTTGGCCATGCTTTCCAGCACCTGTGTGGCCCAGATCACAGGGATGTGGGCAGCCTCGCACAGCCAGAGGATCTCCTCCTGGACCTCCGCCAGGCGCTCGAAGCCGACCTCGACCGCCAGATCGCCGCGCGCCACCATGACGCCCACGGGCGGGCGCTCCAGGCTGGCTAACAGGAGCCAGGGCAGGTTCTCGAACGCACGCCGATTCTCGATCTTGAGCACGACGCCGAGACTGGCCGCGTCCAGCCGTTCCAGTTCCGTGTGCAGCAGGCGCAAGTCGTCCACGGAACGGACGAAGGACAGCCCGATCAGGTCCACATGCGGCGTCAGGAAGGCCAGGTCGGCCAGATCCTTGTCGGTCAGCGCCGGGATGGGGAGATCTGTATCCGGCAGATTGATTCCCTTCTCGGCGCGCAGGCGCCCGCCGCCAAGGCTTGTCTGCGTGATCATCACCACGATATGGTCGCGGGCAACCTCCACGATCTCGCCGCCGATCTTGCCGTCGTCGAACCAAATCTTGTCGTCCGGCCGCACGGCCTGGAAGACCTCGGACAGGGTGCAGCCGATATGCGCGGGTTCAACGGTCTGCCCTTGGTCGTCGAGGATGGCAGCACAACCGGGGATCGTATCTGGCGTCAGGTGCAGCAAATCACCCTGGCGCAGCGGGATGGCCGGTGTCACTTCCGGGAACAGCCCAAGCTCACCGGCGGCAATCTCGTCATGGCCGCGCATCAGATGCACCACGGCGCCACTCTCCAGATAGCTGGTGCGATCCGACTCGGCAAGACATCCGCCCGCATCATTCTCCGCGACGGTCATCGACCGGCGTCGTCCGCGTGCATCGACGAAGGCCAGGGAATCGCCTACCTGCGCCTTAGCCAGCAGATGGGAGGCGAGGGGCGCCTGGGGCGGTGCGGTCCCGACGGAGGCGATCTGCCCTTCATTCGCCACGAAGCGCACCTGGGCTGGCGCCACGACGTCGCCGCGCAGGCTGCGCGCGGGGCGCACTCGGAGGATACGGCCCACGGGATCGATGGGACCGGTGCGCAGCTTGGGTCCGGCCAGGTCCGCATAGACCTTGCAGGGCCGACCCAGCTTGCGTTCAGCGCGGCGTAGATTCTGGATCATGGCCAGCCAGGCGTCCGGTTCGTCGTGCGCGCAATTGATGCGCATGGCGTCCATGCCTGCGTCCAGGAGATCCCGCACCAGCGGATAGCTGAGCGCGGCTTCACTGGGCATGGTGACCATGATACGCACCGAGCGCTTGCCGGATGGCATGCCCAGCAGCGAGTACGTCCGCTCGCGCAGGATCAGCGGGCCGGTGACGAAATCCACAGGCGGCTCCAGAAGCTGATCCGGCAAGGTGCAGCCGGCCAATCCGTGGAGAGCGACAATCACGGCATTGAGCGTCGCCAGGGTATGCGCTTCCATCCGGCCCAGAGAACTGAGGCCGAGTGCGCTCAGGTCTGCCTGCAGCCGGCGGAGATCATTCTGGCGCACCGCCAGATAGTGCAGCAGATTGCGCGCGCTGTCGCCTTCCAGATGTCCCATGCGGTTCAGCCGGTCCGCATGTTGATCTGCCAGCGCCAGCGCCTCGTTGCGTAGCTTCTCGACCGAAGGAATGAGCTTTTGGCTCTGCGCCTGCGGTTTTGTTCCGTTCATGGTGCTGTCTATCCAACCGCGATGCACGCAGTGCACCGAGTCGCCACAACCTCGACCCGGAATGGGCATGCACTGGCCCCTACTCGCGCAAGGTGAATGCCAATAGTATACCCCCAGATTGTCGTCCAATCATGTTGTGGATTCGTTCCAAGCGTGCCATGCACAACACGAGTCAGCCCCCAGGAATCCAGGCTGACTCGTGTTGTGTCATCTTCATTGGTTTCCGTCAGCTGCTGCGTGCGCTACTCGCCTGGAGTGATGCCCCACACCGTGGTCGTGCCGCTAAACTCGTTGGCGACGATAAGCAGCGGGGCGCCGGTGGGGCTATCCTCCGCCGGCACGAAGACGATGCCTTCGGGCGCCAGGTCGCCGGCTTCCTCGGTCGCCACGGTGAAGTCTCGATTGTTGGCGTACTGCACGAAGACCGGCGCGCGCGGGTCGGTGATCTCCCAGACCATGACGCCGCCGATGCGCTCCAGCCCGACAAAGGCATAGGTGCGCCCGTCGATCTCGCCCAGCGCCAACGCTTCCGGTTCTGGGCCTTTGTCATCGCTGCGGCTGTCGAAGCTCTCGTTCTCGCCGCTGCTGTTGAAGCCATCGGGCAGCAGCTCGGCGGTGATCCGTTCGATGGCGTCGCCGCTGTCGAAGACCAGGTTGCCTGCCGTATCCCAGATCGAGAACGAACGCCCACCGTAAGCAGCGATGCGATCCACCAGACCGTCGCCGTCCGTGTCGGTGCTGGCTGTGCTCACGCGCAGGCGGCCCAGGTTCTCCGCGCGCTGCAACTCGGCGGCATTCGGGAAGGCCGTGGCGTCGAGCACCAGGCTAGCCAGGCGCTTCTCCTCGCTGTAACCATCATAATCACGGGCGTCGCCTTCGTTGGCCGTGACCAGGTAGGTCGCGCCGTCCACTTCATACGCGGCGATGGTGTCTGGCATGTACATGCCCTGCACCGGCCAGTTGGCGATATTGATAGAGCCGTCCTCGTCGCTGGCGTCCAGCCCGTTCGATGCCAGATGAACGATGCCCAGTACGACCGGCGTGGGATTCGGGTTCTCCTCGATCAGCCCGGTGGCCGGGTCGAAGACGCCGCCTGTGCCGAAGTCGTTGTCGTTGATCACCGCCAGCGTGTTCTCGTCGATCAGCGCCAGCCCTTCCGGCTTGTCGACCATGTCATAGCCGAGGGCGCCCAGGTCCACCAACAAGGTCTTGGCAACGGGTGTAATGCCCAGCGCAGCTAGACCAGCGTCGCTCTGCAGCTCGACGCCGAGAGGCAGCTCATAGCCCAGGAAGTTGGTGGCGGCGTCGATGTCGATGTGGTAGACCAGCTTGCGCGCGGCGCCGCCGGTGGCGTCGTCACGTTCCAGCACCAGGAACGTGCCATCGGGCATTACGACCGCGTCGCCGATCTTGTCCACACCGGCGCCGTCGAGCCGGTAGAAGTACTCGCCCACTGCGGCTTTTGCCGTCGTGTCGAAGGCCAGGATGCGCACCAGCGTGGCGGCTCTGGAGCTGCTGTCCTTGCCGCCGTCCGGGTTGTCGATGGGGCTTTGGATGAAGGCGTAGAGGATGCCGTCACGCAGGGCGGCCGCCTCGAAGCCACGGTTGGCGCGGCGCTGGGCATAGATGGCCGGGATCGCCTCTTCGCCAACCGCCACGCCGGTCTCCTCGCTGTTGGAGCCTTCCGGCACATAGCGGGCGGCCAGCGTGCCATCCGGCGTGAAGTGATAGATGGCGGGGCGATACTCGTCCACCATCCAGTAGGTCCCATCCTCGGCGCGTACGATACCTTCCAGGTCGGCGCCCAGCGGGTCGAGTTCGAGCGGGGCGCCGGTGAGATCGACCGGCTCCTCGTCGGCATAGGCCATGCCTGTGTCGCCGGCCAGGTTGGGCAGACCGGTGAGCGGCGTCCCATCGGCGCGCTTCAGGCCGATCTGCTCTACGATCTCGACCGCACCCGTCGCCGGATCGACGGCCAGCCGCACGATCACAGGCTGAAAGTCGGGCAGGGCAAAGGGGCGCTCGTTGACGCCGTCGCCGTCCACGTCCACCGGTTCCGGGTTCGGGCCGCGGTCGGTGTGCGTGACGAAGACCATGCGACCGCTGTCGTCCATGCCCTCGTAGAAGAGGCCGGAGAAGCCGCCGAGCAGAATTTCCTGACCGGCAGCGGTCGTGCCCAACACCGGCCGGTCGGCGATGTCATAGGCGTGCAGCGTGGCGACCGGCGCATCGAAGTGCTTGAAACCCAGCGGCAGCAGCGCCGTGACTTCGGCGTTGGCCAAATCGACCACGGCGAGGGCGTTGTTCTCTTGCAGCGTCACAAAGGCCGTCGTGCTGTCCGCTGAGATGGCAGCGTACTCCGGCTCCAGATCCTGCGCAACGGTGGCGTCAGGGCCATAGACGCGGATGCGTGGGTCGAGTTTGGCGTCATTGAACTGGCTGAAGCCGGCCGTCCTGACGCTCTCCTCGCTCAACGCCTCGATGCCACCGCTCACGTCGATGATCGAAATCGAGCCTTCCGGGTCGACCGAGTAATCGGCGTTGGGTTCGCCCTCATTCGCCGTGACCACATAATGGCCGTCGGGTGTAAAGGTGAGCATGTCCGGCAGCGCGCCGACCGTCACCTGGCCGAGCAGTGCACCGTCCGGGTCGAGAAAGACGACCGCGCCGGGGTCGGTCTTCTCGGCGGCGGGCACGGCCACGGCGACGACATCTTCGAACGTCGCGACGCTGGTGGCGGCGTCGCCGAACTGCGTCATGTCGATCTGGCTGACCAGGGTCGGGGCGGTCGGGTCGCTCACATCGAGGATATCGATCGTCTTGTCGCCGCCGTTGACGACATAGGCGCGCTGCGTCGCCGCGTGGTAGGCGACGATCTCGGCCGCGGCGGCATCGAGCTGGCCGGTGCTGTACGTGCCCAGCACGCTGATCGTGATCGGTGGCGCTGCGTCTTGGGCGCGTGCTACTGGCATGGCTAGGGACGGCGCCAGCAAGACGGCGGTAAGCGCACCCGCCAACAAGGACTTCCATGCATTCATACGGGTTTTGACTCCTTTACATGTGGGAGAGGTTGATTTCGGCTTTGGAACAACGTTGAGGAACCACACACTAGAAGGGTAA
The DNA here is from genome assembly GCA_964560495.1 of uncultured Caldilineaceae bacterium. Classification (GTDB taxonomy): domain Bacteria; phylum Chloroflexota; class Anaerolineae; order Caldilineales; family Caldilineaceae; genus UBA5069. The sequence goes on along the minus strand of CAZLMM010000029.1, from coordinate 33,040 downwards.
GCAGAGCGTGTTAAGGAAGGATTTCAGGCGTGTAAATGTGGCGTTAATAATCGGTAGTGCGCATCTCTTGCCTTGTTGTGTTTGCTAACCATTTGCAAGGCAAGTGATAAACGCCCGATCACGGAACGTTCATACAAGGCCTTCATAATTGCCGCGGCAGGTCTGCCACTGAACAACAAGCACTATGGTCATTGTGAACAAGAAGGGATAAACAAGGTGAAAAGCAAAGTGTACAAAGGAATGGGTGTTATTGCTCGCATGTTGCTGGCGCTCATCCTCGTGGTGACGGCGCTGCCCGTGCTGTCCGCCGCCGCCCAGGACGAAGCGCCGCCCGTGCTCATTCTGCCCATCGATCGCGCAACCATGTTGCCGGGCGCCTATTTCGACTTCCGCGTCGAGGTTCACGCAGAAGCGATGCCCGATGACTTCGCCGTAACGATCAACGGCGAAGACGCCGCCGCATTCTTCGGCGCTGAACCGGAAGCTGAAAGCTGGACCTTCGGCGACGAGAATGCCCCGACCCCTGCGCAGTCGGTCATCTGGCGCCAGGTGACGCTGCCCGAAGCCGGTCTCTACATCGTCGAGGTGACGGCGGGCGGCGCAACCACGAGCGTCGACTGGTATGCGCGTCAGCCGCAGGCCGGCGCCGGCGCCAAGAACGTCATCCTCTTTGTGGCCGACGGCATGAGCGTGCCAGCCATCACTGCTGCTCGCGTTGCCTCACGCGGCAACACACAGGGCAAGACGAACGGGTACTTTGCCATGGATCAGATGGAAGCCATCGGCCTCTTGCAGACCTCGAGCGTCGATTCGATCATGGCCGACAGCGCCAACACTGCCAGCGCACTCAACACCGGTCACAAGTCCTCGGTGAATGCGCTGGGCGTCTACGCCGACACCTCGCCGGATACGCTGGACGACCCGCGCCAGGAGACGCTGGCCGAAATTCTCAAGCGCACGCGCGGTATGGCGGTCGGCATCGTCACGACGGCCGGCTGGACCGACGCCACACCGGCCGCGGTCTTCGGTCATACACGCCGTCGCGGCGACCGCGATTTCCTGGCTGCCGCGCCGTTGGATGAGGGGCTCATGCCGGAAGTGATCATGGGCGGCGACGGTCGCTACATGCTGCCGGAAGCTGTCGCCGGCGGTCGCCGCACCGACGGTCGCAACATGTTCGATGAATACGAAGCGGCAGGCTACACAGTCGTCACCACCGCCGAAGAACTGGCCAGCGCCATGAGCGAGGGGACGCCCGAGAAACTGCTCGGCATTTTCCAGTCGGGTGACATGAATGTCTGGCTCGACCGCAACGTCTACACCGACAACCTGGGGGATTTCCCGGATCAGCCAGGTTTGGTCGACATGACCTTGAGTGCGCTCGACGTGCTCGGTCAAAACGAGAATGGCTTCTACCTGATGGTCGAGTCGGGCAGTGTGGACAAGCAGTTGCACCCGCTGGACCAGGAACGTGCGCTTTCGGACCTGATCGAGTTTGACAATGCGCTTGCCGCCGCCATCGAGTGGGCCGCTGTCAACGCGCCAGAGACGCTGATCGTCGCCACCGCGGACCACGGCCACGGCTACGAAGTCTACGGCACGGTGAATACTGAAATCTTCAACGCTGCCGAAGACGACGCCGGCAAGCGCGCGGCGATCCGCATCTACGACCGCGCTGGCTTCCCTGGCTATGAGGACGCCGACGGCGACACCTACCCGGACACCTGGGACGTGCCAATCGTCTTTGCCGGCCTGGTCAACAATCACCCGGACTACACCGAGGACTTCCAGGTCAGCGTGACGCCGCGCGTGCCGGCCGTGGCCGATGCCGACGGCAACTACGTGGACAACCCGGACGATGACCCGAATGGTATTCTGCTCACCGGCAACCTGCCGCTGAATTCCAGCACCGGCGTCCACACGCTGCAGGATGTGCCGGTCTTCGCTGCCGGCCCTGGCGCTGATTTCTTCGGCCAGGTCATGGACAACACTGAGACCTTCTTCGGCATGGCTTACGCCTTGGGTCTCGATCCGCTGGCGGAAGATGGCATGGCCGCCGATCAGGGCGATGATGCGGAGTGCGCAGGCGTGGTCTTCAACGGCCGCTGCTACGTGCGCTAGCTTTGTTCCTAACTTGCACCAGCCTTGGAACAGTGGGGACGCGGCGCGCCGCGTCCCCACACCTGCTTGTTGCGTTCCCAAGTTCATACGAGATGTCATGAAGACCATATCCTCTCTTTGCCCGCTGCCGATCCTCATGCTAACTGCGCTCCTGTTTGTCGGCTGCAGCGCGACGCGTCTGAGCGAGTTGAGCGCCGTGACGCCCTTGCCGGCCACCTTCAATGCCGCACAGACGCCAACCATGCCACCTGCACAGCCAGCGACAAGCACACCGTCGGAACAGACGCCCGCGGCCACACCGACCCCGTTGAATCTCAATCTGCCTGCCGGCAGCGCGCTGGCCGTGGCGCAGGCAACGGACGCCGCCATGCGCCCGACGCCGCGCACGCCGATTTCGTTCGCTGAGAGGCCGGTCAGGCTCGCCTTCGACGAATTCTACGACGGCTACAACGTGCGCACGGGCCTGATCCTCTCCGACAAGCTGGTGGCGCTCGACGGCCAGCAGGTCGTGATCGAGGGCTACATGGCGCCGCCGCTCAAGGCGGAACTGGACTGGTTTGTGCTGACGCGCATCCAGCTCGCCTACTGTCCCTTCTGTAGCACCGCCGCCGACTGGCCCGACGATATCGCTCTGGTCTATCTGGCGGATGGCGCCATTCGCCCGACCGAACGCCCCATGCGGCTCTATGGCACGCTCGAAGTGGGTCCCTCGATTGATCCAGAGACCGGGATGCTCAGCCTGGTGCGCATCTACGCCGATAAACTGGAGTTGCTGTAATGGACATTCTGGTCCAACAACTGCGCCACACCTACACCGCGCCAGACCTGGAAGCGCGCACCGTCCTGGACATCGACGTCTGGCATGTTCCCGCCGGCGCCCAGGTGCTGTTGCGCGGCGTCAGCGGCAGCGGCAAGACGACGCTGCTCAACATCCTGGCCGGGTTGCTGCCGCCGACCGCGGGCACGGTGTGGCTGGGCAGTCACTCCCTCTTTGCGCTGCGCGAAAGTGAGCGCGACCACCTGCGCGCCACGACGATCGGTTACATCTTCCAGATGCACCACCTGGCGCCGATGCTCTCGACCCTCGAAAATATCGAGATGCCGCTCGTCTTCGGTCGCACGCTCAAGTCAGGCGAACGCCGCGCGCGCGCCCGCGAATTGTTGGCCAGCGTCGGGCTGAGCGAGTTCGACCGCCACCGACCGGTCCAGTTGAGCACAGGACAGCGGCTGCGCGTGGCCGTCGCCCGCGCCCTGGCCGCGCGTCCCGCCATCGTCTTGGCCGACGAGCCGACCGCAGCCCTCGACGAACGTTCCAGCGACGTAGTCATGGACCTGCTGCAAGAGAGTTGCCGGCAGCACGGCGCCACCTTGCTCGTGGCAAGCCACGACCCAGCGTTGGCGCACCGCTTCGACCGCGTCGCCGATCTACACAACGGTGTCTTGCGTGAAGCCGTCGGCGCGACGAATGTTTTTCAGTAGCGACATGGCCGCGCCTGCCCACTAAACAAAGGATACGCGGAGAAATCCAGGCCGATAATGTACGAACTGAAAATTGCGTGGCGCAACCTGCTCAACCGGCCGGTGCAAACATTGGTGACGATCACCGTCATTGCGTTGGCGCTGGCGCTCGCCGTGACCGTGACCCATCTCAACGACGCGCTGCAGCGCGGCATCATCCGCGCCAGCGACCCGTTCGGCGTGCTGGTGGTTGGCGCCAAAGGGAGCGGGCAGCAGCTTGTGCTGAGCACACTGCTGCTGCAGGGCCTTCCTGTCGGCAACATCGACGGGCACGTCTATGAGGAACTGCGCGATGACCCGCGCGTAGCATTGGCCGTGCCGGTGGCCATGGGCGACAACGTGGGCGGGGCGCGCCTCATCGGTACGGACCAGCATTTCTTCGACTTGCGCCCGTCGCGGCAGGAGCCGCCCTCCTTTGTGTTGGCGAATGGGCGTTTGTTCGCGGCGGATTTTGAGGCGGTGCTCGGCAGCCGCGCCGCAGCGGAGCTTGGACTGCGCATCGGCGATCGCTTCCAGCCGCAGCATGGCGTGGCACAGGGGCTGGAGGGCGACAACCACGCCGAAGTGCACACCGTGGTCGGCATCCTGCAGCCCAGCGGCACGCCCTTCGACAACGCCGCATTCACGACGGTGGACAGTGTGGTGCTGATGCATGCCGAACCCACCGACGATGAGCCTGGAGGCCACGAAGAAGCCGAGCAAGGTGCAGAAGTCGATCACGACGCCACCACCATTGTCGCCAGTGCCGTCACCACCGAAACCGCCGATCACGACCACGACGACGAAGCACAGGCCGATTCTGAGCATACAGGAGAAGAGCACGCCGATCACGACCACGTCGCCGACGGCCAGGTGACGGCGGTGCTTGTGCAGCCGACCGGCTTCATCGAAGCCAACGAACTCTGGCGCGAGTTCTACACCGGCGCCGAGGCGCAGGCCGTTTTTCCGGGGCGTGAGTTGGGCAGCCTCTTCGACCTGCTCAACCAGGGCCAGGAGATTCTGATCGTCGTCGGCTATCTGGCCGCAGTGATGGCGGCGCTCACGCTCTTTCTCGCCATCTACAGCGCCACCGAGTCGCGCCAACAGTTGCTGGCGATCCTGCGCGGGGTGGGAGCCAGCCGGCGCACCGTCGTGCTCGTCGTGCTGGTCGAGACGGTGTTGATTGCGCTGTTGGGCGCACTTTTGGGGCGCGTGCTCGGCTACGGCGCGGCGACCCTGATCGCGTCGGAGATCACGCGCCAGTCGGCCATTCCGCTCTCGATTTCCTATTTGGGGAATGTTGAGGCAGCTTTGTGGTTGGCGCCGCTGGCGCTCGGCATCCTGGCGGGGCTGTTGCCGGCCTGGCAGGCCTATCGCGTCAATGTCGTCGAAAAGCTCTTCCCGTCATGAGCAAAGCCGTCGTGTGGGCAATGGTCTTGATGCTTGCACTCGCCGGTTGTCAGCGGCCTGACCTGACAGCAGAGCCTCAACCGGCGGCAGGCGCAACTGCGCCTGCCGAATTGGCGCCCGACTTCACGCTGGCGACCCTCGACGGCGCTACGGTTCAGCTTTCCACTTTGCGCGGGCGCTGGGTGCTGGTAAACTTCTGGGCGACCTGGTGCGCGCCCTGTCGGGAGGAGATGCCCTATCTCGATAGCTTGGCCGCCCAACATGCCGACCGGCTGACCGTGCTGGCCGTCAACATGCGTGAGTCTGAAGACGCAGTCGCCGCATTCGTCGCTGAACTTGACCTGCGCCTGCCGGTTCTGCTGGCGCCGGACGATGCCACCTTGCTGGCCTACAATGTGCGCGGCCTGCCTATTTCATTCTTGATCGATCCTGACGGGGCAGTTGTGCAGCGCATGGTGGGGCCGGTGACGCCCGGACGCGTCGAAACTGAAATCGACGAGCAGCCCTGACACTGGCCTACTGCGCTGGCAGTATCGGAACAGGGCGATGCCTGCGCAGAGTGCGACTCAAGCCAACCGGCGGTCGCCTCGCCCTGACTTATAGTTCGTCACGACTCATTTGTCACGAGTGACGAGTCACTTGCATTTTGCAAACCGTCAATCATCTTCGGGAGCGGCTCCATGAACAGGCAATCCACACATTCGCGCACATTCTATCGACTGACCGTTCTGTTGGTCGTCTTGGCGATGCTGCTGCCACTCGCTGCGGCGCCGACTGCAGCATGTTCCCAGCGCATTTTTCCCGGCCGTAAGCGACCTGCGCCACCGTTTCCTGTCGGGTCCGCCGTCCCCTTTTGTCTCGGTCAGCTTGCCAACGCCGCTTGACATCCCTTTACCTCAACTGGACCAGGGTCTGCTGGCTGTCTGGGGTCTCTGGGCGGTCACAGCAACTTCAGCTCTGGTTACGGCGCGCCGCCACACTACACGCTCGCCGCGCTCACCGGGTTTCCGCTTTCACGCACCAGTAAATCCTTTCCGGGGCGCAACGTCTTTATGTGGCTGTTCATCTTTGGCATGATCCTGAGCGGATGAACAACCGCAGCAATTACCCAATTCAGACCTACACCCAGCAGTTGGTTATCGCCGACCGACCTGCCCTCCAGGGGGGACAGGCGCGCATGTTGGCGGAGCTTTCCAACAACACGCTCAACGCTGCCAAGCTCCTTGTCGCAATGATTCCCATCCTGTTCGTCTATCCCTTGTTGCAGCGCTACTTCGTGCGTGGGATCATGCTGGGCTCGGTGAAGGAATAAGCCGACGCGCCGCCTTGAGGCATTCATGCCAGAGCTGCGCGGGCGTTACGCACGACCCGTTCCGCCTCGTCCACCATATTCGCCAACGCGGTGAGATGACCCATCTTGCGGCCAGGCCGCGCTTCATGTTTGCCATAGAGGTGCAGCTTGACCCGCGGGTCGGCCAGCGCAGCCGCCCAATTGGGTTCGCCCCGCTGCCACAGGTGGCCCAGGAGATTGGCCATGGCCGCGGGTCGCCGCATCTCTGTGGAGCCGAGGGGCAGCCCACACACCGCGCGCGCCTGCTGCTCGAATTGGCTCGTCACGGCAGCTTCGATAGTCAGGTGTCCAGAGTTGTGAGGGCGCGGGGCCAGCTCGTTGATGAGCAATCGGTCGTCCTGGGTGACAAAGAATTCCACGCACAGGGCGCCCACTACGTCCAGTTGGCTGAAAATGGCGTGGGTCAGCTCGACTGCATCCTGTACGACTCGCGCAGAAACCCGCGCCGGCGCCAGCGACACATCGAGGATATGATGGCGATGGCTGTTTTCTATGAGGCCGTAGTGAACAAAGCTACCATCCACCCCACGCGCCGCCACCATGGACACCTCACCTGCGAAGGCGACATACTCTTCTACGATGGCCTGTCCGTCGCCATGCGCCTGCCACGCCGTCGCAGCATCGTCGATGCGATCAATCTTGATTTGTCCTTTACCGTCATAGCCGAATGAGGCTGTCTTCAAAACAGCCGGACAGCCAAGCTGCCCCAGAGCGACTCGCAACTCCTCTGCACTGGCTGCCGCACAGAAACGGGGCGTGGGCAGCCCGGCGCTGGCAAGGAAGCGTTTCTCCCGCAAGCGGTGCTGAGCGGTGTGGAGCACGTGGCCGCCAGGTCGCACTGGGACGCCCACCTCGTCGGCCAGCTCCGCCACGCGCACGGGCACATTCTCGAATTCGAAGGTTGCTACATCAACCAGATCAAGGAAGCCGTACACCTCATCTTCATCGTCATAATCCGCGCTTACCTCCACATCGGCTACCTGGCCCGCCGGGGAATCCTGATCGGGCGCAAAGACGGCGATGCGATAACCCATGGCGCGTGCAGCCAGAGCCAGCATACGCCCTAACTGTCCGCTGCCAAACACCCCGATCGTCGCCGGCGGCAAAATCGGCTCAAACTCCATCCATTCCCCATTTCATACTCGTACTCGGCTCACCCCTCGATCTTCAACTCCTGCTCCATCACCTCTGCCGCGCGGCGTTCACGATACCCCTGCAACTTCAGCCGCAGCCCAGGCCGCGACGCAGCCAGAATTGAAATCGCCAACAGCGCCGCGTTGATAGCGCCTGCTCTGCCAATCGCCATGGTGGCGACAGGCACGCCGGCCGGCATCTGCACGATGGAGAGCAACGAATCCAGCCCATTGAGCGCCCGGCTCTGGATCGGCACGCCAATGACAGGCAACAACGTATGCCCGGCCGTCATGCCGGGTAAGTGGGCCGCGCCGCCTGCGCCAGCGATGATCAACTCCAATCCACGCTCTTGCGCGCTGACTGCATATTCCACCATCCAATCGGGCGTGCGGTGGGCTGACACCACGCGGCATTCATGAGGAACGCCAAAATCACGCAGTGTAATGGCCGCGTGCTGCATGGTCTCCCAGTCGGAGGCGCTGCCCATGATGATGCCTACCAGGGGGCGTTCGTCAGTTGTTGTCACTTGTTCGGCTCCGTGACGCTTGGCTCGTCACGAGTCACAAACGTCTGCAAATTGCGCTGGATGCGCGGCGCGGCAGGCAATTCACCCGGCGCAAAGGTCTCGCCTGTCAGTAGCTCATAGGCGCGGATGTAGCGGCTCGCAGCCTGCACCGCCAGTTCAGCAGGCAAAGGAAATGGTTCACCCTCGCCGCGATAACCACGGCTCGCGTAGTAAAGGCGCACGAACTCCTTGTCGAAGTTCTCTGGCTCTTGCCCGGCGGCCCGGCGTTCCTCATAGCTCTCAGCGACCCAGAAGCGGCTGGAATCAGGCGTGTGCAACTCGTCGATAAGCGTGACGGCGCCGTCCGCGTCGACGCCGAATTCGTACTTGGTGTCCACCAGGATCAGGCCGCCGGCCCGGGCGATCTCCTGACCGCGACCAAAGACGGCCAACGCCGCAGCCTGGATTTCCTCCCACTGCGCGTCGGTTGCCAGCCCCATCTCCACCACCTGGCGGCCGGTGATGCGCTCGTCATGGCCGCCGTGAGCCGCTTTGGTTGTCGGCGTGATGATGGGCGCAGGCAGCGGGTCGTTCTTGGCCAGGCCGTCGGGAAAGCGGATGCCGTAGATAGTCCGTTCGCCCTGGCTGTAACGCTGCCAAAGCGCGGTGGAAGTGACGCCGGTGATGTAGCCGCGCACGACGACTTCGACGCGCAGCGGTGTGCAGGGCCGGGCGATGGTCACGTTCGGGTCGGGCGTTGCCAGCAGGTGATTGGCGACGATGTCCTGGGTGCGCCGAAACCAGAAAGCAGACAACTGGTTGAGCACCTGGCCCTTGAAGGGAACCAAACCGAGGATGCGGTCGAAAGCTGACAGCCGGTCGGTGGTGACGAGAACGAGGCGTTCGCCCTCTGCCGTGCGCTGGCGGTAGATGTCGCGCACTTTACCCTGGGCCTTGTCGCCCAAGAAGGGCAGATCGACGCCGGCCAGAGCATGGGGCAGATGTTCGTAGAGTTGGTTGTCATTGAGCATGTGGATGATACTCACGAAGAGATCTTCTGGCTTATCTCGGCGATCAACAACTGGATGAGATGTGCGTCGCTGACGGCATTGGGAAACATGTCGCCAAGCAATATGTATGATTCCCTTGCGAGTGTTATCACCCTCGCTTCTTCGGGATGCACATTGTACGTTACTCTTAACTCTTTGAACGCTGCTCTGGAACGCCGGATAACTATATCGAGCTGTTCGCTGGACAGTTCGCCTACTAGCCGTTCCAGTTCACGTGCAGTAGCCGCCGGGATCCACATGCGGACATACCCCGGCTTGAACTCTTCTCCTTGCACCCGAAAATGATATATGTTGGGGTTACTGGCCGGGGGAATGTCGAAGTAAGAAAGAACCCAGCCAGTCCTGAGTTCTGCTTCGCCTTCTGAACATTTCTGTCTCACGAATTCACGACGTTGTTCAATGAAGTCAGCATATTGAGCCAGCACTGTTCGCATCACCTCATTGGGTTCTCCATCCACAATCCGTATCGAACGTGTAGCGGATGGGTGCATCAGCCGCGTGCCGAAGACGGTGCGAACAGGCCTGTCACCTGGCGGACGAAGCATTTTGTGCTCGACGCCAATACAGTCGTGCACTACGTCGATGTTGAGGTTGCTCCATCCAACATTGGGGATGTTTTTTGCCCCACAGTAAACCTCAGCCCAATCGCCCTCCTCGAATTTTCTGCCCATCATGAAAGCTACCTTGGTCGCAAGAAATTGGTGAGCTTTCTCGTATTCGGTTCTTGTGAAAGCCTGAAGAATTCGTGGTCGCTGCATCTCTCTATTTTCATCCTGGTGCATCTGTGGATTGTGATGGCCCAGATAGAGCAGCCTGAGCGATCGTTCTGAACTCTGCAAAGTCTACAAGTTCAGCTTGATCCATAAGCGAGCCTGAGAGCCATTCGCTATACAACATGCGATAGTCGATCTCCGCATCACGACCTACATGCAGATAGACTTGTGTCGGCAAATCGGTACGATAGAGACACAGGGGTCGGCTGACGACGGAGTCCTTTCGACTGAAACGATGAATTCAGTGATTGATGTGCAAACGAACTATTAGGTGATTCGAGCAGGTGTTCGTAAAGCACACGGATTTGCTCTTGCTGAGTTGGGCTCGGATTGCTTGCGCCTCGTTCCCATCGGTTGATCGAGGCAAAGGAGGCGCCAAGGATCTGTGCAATTTCAGGTTGGGATAGCCCAGCCCTTGATCGTATTTCTGTCAGCATTACAGATGGCGTAAGATTGTCCATGATTTCAGCGCCGATTTCAAAGAATCGTTGTGAGCAAAATGCGCACATCGTCAATAGCAAACCAGCAACAGATTATCCAAATTATACCGGAAAAGATTATCACCACGAAAGGGCAGAGAATGCCTGTCGTTTTGGCATGTTGCACCTCCTTTGCAAATGCGCCCTTGCCTATGGTCTACTTCTCTCCATGAACATCACCCTCTCCCAGATCGCCGCGGCGGCCGCCCAGGCAGACCAACGCATCCGCCCGCTCGTGCGCGAGACGCCATTGGATGAATCGCCCATCTTTAACGAACAAACCGGCGCTCAAGTCTATCTCAAGCTGGAAAACCTGCAATACACCGGCTCGTTCAAGCTGCGCGGCGCGGTCAACAAGCTGCTCTTGTTGAGCGCGGAAGAACGCGCACGCGGCGTCGTGGCAGCCTCGTCGGGCAACCACGGCGCAGCGGTGGCTTACGCCGCCCAGCGGTTGGGCATTCCGGCGCTCATCTTTGCGCCGGAAAGGGCCTCGCCCACCAAGCTGGCCGCGATGCAGCGTTATGGCGCGCAGGTGCATGCTGTGGGCGATGACAGCCTGGTCAGCGAACTGGCGGGCCGCGCTTATGCCCAGGCTGAAGGCTTGACCTACATCTCGCCCTACAATGACCCGGACGTGATCGCCGGGCAGGGCACAGTTGGGGTGGAGCTGGCGCGCCAGCTCCACCGGCTGGACGCACTCTTCATTGCAGTGGGCGGCGGCGGACTCATCGGCGGCGCAGGGGCTGTGCTCAAGGCGCATCATCCAGGTCTGCTGGTCATTGGCTGCCAACCGAAGAACTCATGCGTCATGGCCGCATCGATCCAGGCTGGGCGCATCCTCGACCTGCCGTCGCTGCCCACCCTGTCCGACGGCACGGCCGGAGGCATCGAGGCGGACGCCATCACCTTCGACCTGTGCCGCCAGGTGGTAGATGAGTATGTGTTGGTGGGCGAGGAAGAAATCGCTGCAGCAATGCGCCGCGTGATGGAGAGCCATCATCTGCTAGTGGAAGGCGCGGCCGGCGTGGCTGTCGCCGGCCTGCTCAAGGTTGCCGACCTTGTGGCCGGCAAGCGTGTGGCGGTGGTGTTGTGCGGCGCCAACATCAGCCTGGCGACCTTGCGATCAGTCATCGGGGCGTGATCTTTCATCACTCATCCACCAGCCGGTAGCCCACACCCGGTTCGGTCACGATCAGGCGCGGCAATGCCGGATTCTCCTCCAGCTTTTGGCGCAACTGAGCAAAATAGACGCGCAGATAGTGGATCTCATTCACATACGCCGCTCCCCATACTTCTCTGAGAATGTGCCGCTGGGTCAACACGCGCCCGCTGTGCTGCACCAGCAGCGCGTATTCGGTCGGCGTGAGCTTAACCGCCTCCCCGTTGCGCGTCACCGATCGTCGCGCCAGGTCGATCTGCACATTGCCAACGATGTAGTACAGTTCAGCCTAAATAACACTACGCTTTGTCATGCTGATATGGATCTGCTACTTGATAACGTTCTGAATCACGTGGACTGGAAGCCCCTTGGGTTGAATCAACTGTTCGAAGTGGTATCCACACGAGTAAACCGCTGCACCAAACAGTCACACGCCCATATTTGACACTGACGCGCCCTTGTTGTATTATCCGCCGCACAATCAAATAGGTTTGACTCTTATCCAGAGAGGTGGAGGGACCGGCCCGATGAAACCTCGGCAACCCAGCATCGACGCAGCGAAGACGCCGCCCGATGTGGAGAGGGTGCCAACTCCGGCAGACGTGTTCTGGAAGATGAGAGAGAGCTGACGCACGCTTTCGACTCATCCCCAACAGTGGGGATGTTTTGTGTAAAGCAAGCGGAAAAGAACAAAAAGCAGCACCCTCTCATCGACCAGACGAGAGGGTGTTTTATTTCTCAAAGAGCGGCAGCGCCGCACACAAGTTCCAAAGGAGACATGAGGACGCCATGAGCACGAACGGACGGAAATTCGGTTTTGCCACCCGCCAGCTTCACGCTGGCGCAGCGCCCGACCCCACTACGGGCAGCCGCGCGGTGCCAATCTATCAGACCACCAGTTACCAGTTCCGCAGCAGCGAACACGCAGCCAATCTCTTTGGACTGCGCGAGCTGGGCAACATCTACACCCGCATCATGAACCCCACCACTGATGTACTGGAACAGCGCCTGGCCGATCTGGAAGGCGGCGTCGGTGCGCTGGCGGCCAGCAGCGGCCATGCTGCTCAGACGATGGCCATCCTGACGCTGTGCGGCGCCGGGGATCACATTGTATCCAGCAGCCGGCTCTACGGGGGCACCTTCAACCAGTTCAATTACACCTTTCCGCGCATCGGCATCGACGTGACTTTCATCGATCCTACAGACCCCAGTAACTTCGAGAAGGCCATTCGCCCCAACACGAAAATTCTCTATGGCGAAACCCTGGGCAACCCAGACATTGCTGTCTTTCCCTTCGAGGAGGTGTCGGCCATCAGTAAGGCCTACAACATCCCGATCATGATCGACAACACCTTCGCCACACCCTATCTGTGTCGGCCTTTCGAGTGGGGCGCGCACATCATCTGCCATAGCACCACCAAATTCCTGGGGGGACACGGCACCACCCTCGGCGGCGCTATCGTGGACGGCGGTAATTTCGACTACGCCAGCGGACGCTTTCCCAACTTCACCGAGCCGGACCCCAGCTATCACGGGCTGCGCTATGTGGACGTGCTCGGCATGGGTTTGCCGCCTTTCATCATCAAGGCCCGCGTACAGATATTGCGCGATATCGGCGCGTGCCAGGCGCCGCTCAACTCATGGACGACCCTGCAAGGCGTCGAGACCCTCAGCCTGCGCATGGAGCGGCACGTGAGCAATGCGCAAAAAGTAGCGGAATTCCTCGCCGGCCACAAAGATGTGACATGGGTCATGTATCCCGGACTGTCGAGCCACCCCGACCACGAGCGCGCCAAAAAGTATCTGCCCAAGGGCCCTGGTTCCATTCTGGGCTTCGGCATCAAAGGCGGGCGCGCGGCTGGGCAGAAGTTCATCGACCACCTCCAACTCTTCAGCCATGTGGCCAATGTGGGCGACGCCAAGAGCCTGGCGATCCATCCAGCCACCACAACCCACAGCCAGCTCACCGAAGAAGAGATGGTCACCGCTGGCGTCACGCCCGATTTCGTGCGCTTGAGCATCGGCATCGAGGACATTGAGGATATTCTGTGGGACCTGGATCAGGCGCTGGCGGCTGCGGCATAAGGAATTGAAGTAATGGGGTTTTGAGGTTGTGGGGACTTTGGGGTGCCGATGTCGCCTTGTGACAACTCAGATACTCCAAAACCTCACGACCCTACGCCTTTTTATTTTAATACGCACAGGGGAAACAATGATGACAACAAATTCGATGATCAACGGCGTACCGGTGGACGACTGCATCAGCCTTGTCAAACATGTTCAGGCCAATCCCGAAGCAGGCCAGACCCAGTGGCGTTCAGTGACGCGCTGGAACGGCGGCTTTCGCTGCGAATCCACCATTCGCGGCCATACCGTGTGCATGGATGAACCAACCCAGTTGGGCGGCGCCAACAGCGCGCCCAACATGGTGGAGATGGTGCTGGCTGCCTATGGTTCCTGCCTGATGGTGGGTTACACGCTCAACGCAGCCGTGCGCGGCATTCAGGTGCGTGACTTGCAGATCGACGTGGAAGGCGACCTGGACCTGGCCGGCTTCTTTGGCCTCTCGGCCGAAACGCCCGCCGGCTTTTCCGCCATTCGCGCCAACGTGCGAATCGACGCTGACGCTAACGCCGAAGAAATCCAGGCGCTACACGACCACGTATTGCGCACGTCACCCGTGGGCAGCATCCTGACCCGCGCTCTGCCTGTGAACACGGAGATCGCCTTGTTGTAAGAGCGGGGTTGTTGTTCTTGAGGTTTTGAGGTCTTAGGGCTGTCCAATCCCAAAACCTCAAAACCTCATTCCTGCCCAACCCGGAAGACTTCCCACACCCAAGACCGGAGAAGAGATGAGTACAGAAACATCTGTGGGCATCGTCAAAACCGAGTCATTCACCTTTGCAGAAGATGAACCTTTCTGTTTGGAGAGCGGCGCCAGCCTCAGCCCGGTCACAATTGCCTACGAAACCTATGGCCGCCTGAACGCAGATCGCTCCAACGCCATCTTGATCTGTCACGCCCTCAGCGGCGGCGCTCATGCAGCAGGCTATCACAGCGAGCATGACGCCCAGCCCGGCTGGTGGGACGACTGCATCGGGCCGGGCAAAGCCTTTGACACCGACCGTTTCTTCGTCATTTGCAGCAATGTCCTGGGCAGTTGCTACGGCTCCACCGGTCCCAGCAGCATCAACCCGGCCACAGGCGTCCCCTATGGTCTGCACTTCCCTGTTGTCACCGTCGGCGACATGGTGCGCGCCCAGGCGCGGCTGATCGACCATCTGGGCATCGACAGGCTGCTCTGTGTAGCCGGCGGCTCCATGGGCGGCATGCAAGTGTTGGAATGGGCGGCGCATCATCCCCAGCGCCTTCAGGCGGCCATGCCCATCGCCACGACAGCCCATCACAGCCCCATGCTTATCGCCTTTAGCGAAGTCGGTCGTCAGGCAATATACGCCGATCCAAAGTGGAATCAAGGAGATTATTATCTCACTGGCTGCCGACCCGACGCTGGCCTGGCCGTCGCACGCATGGTGGGCCATATCACCTATCTCAGCGAAGAATCCATGCACCAGAAGTTCGGTCGGCGGCTACGCGGGCTGGAAAAATACGGCTATGAGTTCCAGACAGAGTTCGAGATCGAGAGCTATCTCAAGTACAACGGCGACAAGTTTACACGACGATTCGACGCCAACAGCTATCTCTATGTCACCAAGGCCATGGATTACTTCGATTTGAGCCAGCCCAGCGGATCGCTCACATCGGCCTTCGCCAATTCCACGCACATCAAGTTCCTGGTGGTCTCCTTCACCAGCGACTGGCTCTATCCCTCCTATCACAGCAAACGGCTGGTCAGCGCGCTCCATGCCGCCGGCGCAGACGCCACCTATGTGGATGTAAAAAGCACCTGGGGCCACGATGCATTCTTATTGGAGGTGGACACAATGACGCGCCTGCTTGGCAGTTTTCTAGATCGCCTGGTGCGCGAGGAAAGCGTATCGGAACCGGAATACGAACCGATGCGGCGCCGACGCCCCGTGGAGCCTCGGCTGCACATCGAGGCCATCGCATGAGCGCGTTGGGTTCCCCTGCGATGACGCCGCTGACGACGCCCGCCGATCTGCGCGTTGACCTGCTCGCCATCGCCGAGCTGGTGACGGCCGGCGACAAGGTGCTCGACCTGGGCTGCGGCGATGGAGCGTTGCTCGAATACCTGACCCGTCGCAAACAGGCAAAAGGGCGCGGCATCGAACTGAGCGAGGCAGGTGTGCTGGCGTGCGTGCGCCGCGGGCTAAGCGTGCGCCAGGGCAATTTGCAGGAAGGCCTGGCCGATTACCCTGACGCCTCGTTTGACGCAGTCATCCTGGCGCAAACGCTGCCTTTCCTCGACAACCCGACCATGATCCTGCGCGAGATGCTGCGCGTGGGCAAGAAAGCCATTATCAGCTTCCCCAACTGGGGCTACTGGCGCTGTCGCCTGGAGCTCATGCTGACGGGGCGCATGCCCCAGGCGCCTGACCTGCCCCAACCGTGGTATGAAACGCCCCGCTGGCAGGCCCTTACCGTCACCGATTTCGCCCATTTCTGCGACACCATCGGCGTCCACATCGAACACGAGATCTACCTGGCGCGGGGACGGCGCATCCATGTGCGCAAGTTCAAGAACCTGCGCCCCACGACGGCTATCTTTGCTCTGCTGCGCAATTAGGATTCACCAACGCGCTGCACTGCACCTTCTACGAAACTTCGAGCTTCCTGGAAGGTTGGAAACAAGATGCGCCGACAATCGAAATCCTCCGGTTGGCGATCTGTCTGGCACACCGTCGTCCCAATTTTGGGCAAAAAGTGAACATGAAATAGACTGGAATTCCTGTCTACCCGGAAGTAGACTCTCCCCCAGAGTCGACGCGCTTTGCGCATGACTCGCAACCCTCGTTGCTGTATTGTTCTGTTCCAAACTTTGTGGAGGAATCAATGTCCAGGCAAACCCTTCTCAGCCTCGTGGTCATCTTTTCGCTTCTTGTGCAGGCCGCTCCACCACCCGCTGTAGCTTCCGGCGCCGTCGCTATTGCAGGCGCAAAAGCGACGAACCACATGAAAGAGACTGAAACCACCCAGGCTGGTCAGCCCGCAGCCGTCAGCGCGGAGATCATGAAGCCGCCCGCCAGTCTCGGCGTGCTGCGCCTGCCCGTGGAATTGGAAACCGACAACGATCCCTTCACCAACCCCGGCCAAATGGAATCGGTGGGCGTAGTGCGGGTTGGCTCACCCTTCACCCAGGATGAGTTCTTCCTGACCGAAGTGACCCTGGGCGTGGAAGTGACGCCCTATGATGAAAACAAGAACCCGGCCGGCGTCCAGGTAGAATTCCATCTGTGGAATGCCGACCGATCGGTCGATTGGCGCACAACCGTACGCGGCGACGCCTGGGGCGCAGCCAGCACAGCGTTTGAGACTATGACGCCAGGTGACTACTTCTATCAGGTCAGCGCGCCCGGCTATGGCCAGACGCCCCTGCGCAGCTTCCGGGTCGATGCGGCGAACATCCTCAGCGACATGCAGTTGGGCGCGGCCCAGCTCAAGACCCATATCGCCGACGACGGCAGGCTCATCGCCGATGTGGAAACAGCCACCGTCATTGACGAAGGGAACCCTCTGGCGGTGGAGCTACATATGGTGCGCATCGTGCGCCCAGAAAATGAGAGCGAATCTCCTGAGATCGAGATGATGTTGCCCGAAGTGGGGGAACGCGTAGACGATCACCGCGCGCGCGTCGAAGTCGCGCTGGAGGCAGGCGAATACATGCTCATCGCAAAGGTCAACGGCGACAAAACACGGGCCGTCACCGCGCCGGCTCTCGTCACCGTGCCGGCGATCGTGGGCAAACAGCCGACCAGCGAAGAGACAGGCGCCCAGACTTCACCTGAGTTGCAGGCCTCGGCTGAACCGACCACCACCCAGCGCACCATCATCCAAAGCTGGCGCGAGGGCGCGTTCCGCTGGCAGACTGTGGAATGGAACGCCGCCATCCAAACTCTGGTCGATGACGGCAAGAAGCTGGTGACGCTCGAAGGCTTCGATTATGAACCCATCGAGCGGCGCTACACCATCAGCATCCAGTCTTTGATGACCCAGACCGTCGAAGACAAGATCACCGTCCAGGCGTTTGGCCCCAATGGCGTGCTCATCTTTGAAGAGACCTCACCCATCACGTTGGAGGCAGGGAAGACGCTGCATCATGTCGTCACCGTGCCGGCCGATCGGGGCGAGGTGCGTGGGTTGAGCGTTATGGTGCATGATCCGTCCTACTTTACAGCCTTCCTGGATGTGGTGCGAGTGGCAATGCAGACGGCCTTCTATTTCATGGTTGGCAGGCTGGCCAACCAAACTATTGGCCCCGGTCTGAGCCTTGCTATCCGCCTGGAAGGCACACTCATGCTTGGCATGATCGTCAAAGTGATTAGCGTAGTGGTGCAGTGTGAGACACCCAAATTCGGTGGGCGCTGTGAATCCAAACTCGACGGCATCATCTTCTCGAAAGACCTTGTCGCCGACTTGAGTAAAGAACTTCAGAAGTTTCTTATTGAAAAGAAACTTCTGATTGTTCCGTCTGGAGAATCGCCAGATGAGGCCTTCAAGAACTTCCTGAAATTCCTGACAAATGGTATCGAAGTCGTGCAAGGAAAGATATCTGTCCTCCCCAGCATTCACTATCGGCTCGACTTGATCAATCCTCAGGGCTGCGTCAACGATCAGGCGCTCAAGGCGGCGCAAGACGCAGTCAAGAAACTGGGCGATGCGTTGGATATCGAGGCCGCGGCTCTGGTGGCCCAGTTCGATAGGTTTGCCAAGAAGTTCGAGGATGCAAAGGTAGGCGCGCCTCTGGGTGTGAGCTTCCCATTGGACGCCCTCAAGTTTGAATTGAAAGGCGCCATCAAGATTACATTGAAAGCAGGCGCCACCAACGATAAGAACGGGCTGCAGTTCGACTTTGGACCTGACTTTGGCGTCAAGTTGACTTTGCTCCTATCTATCAGCCCTGGCCTGCTAGAATTTCTCAAAGGTGTCGCATCTGTGGCCTCAATGGGCACCGACCTGGCCCTCGGCATTCGCATCATGTACAGCGTGCCCAATCTCATCTATCGCATCGCCAACGCCACCAAACTTACTATCGGCGGCGGTTGCGGCGGCGGCGGCGGCAGCGGCAGCGGATCTGGCGGCAGCGGCCGAAAAGGAGGGCGCGGCGGCAGCAACCCACCCGCGCCCAACGGCGGCCCCGATGACCGCCGCGACGCCCTGGAATTGGAGTTTCTGTCCCAACCGACGGGCGTCAGCGGCGACATTCAAACGCTGCAAGAACAGGCCGACGCGGCGCGCGCCGCCGGTCTTTTCCGCGCCGAGAAGCTCTTCCTCTACCAACTGCGCCAGCAGGAACTGGCCAACTTTGTCGCCGACACGTCCGCCTTCCTGAATTATATCGACGAATTGACCGCGCTGCATCAGACCGCCTTTATCACTGGCACAGGATTGATCAGCGGAACGATCCTGCCACCGCCTGGCCAAACCATCACCGAGGCAGTGGATTCGCTTTACGCGTCACTGGCCGTCAGCCTGACCAACACCTCCTATGACCGCACAATCCAATTCTTGACGGACGCGCGTGACTTTGCCGAGCGCCAGTACTTCGGTCTGCGCGGACAGGAGCTGGAACTGCAATTGGAACTGCGCAAGCTCAATGGCGGCCTGGGCATGTTGGACACCGGCCTCCACTCCTGGGCGTTGGCTGCTATCGGCACGATTGGCGTGCGCCCCAAGCTCATCCACATCCTCCCTGGCGACGAGGAGAACGGCTACGGCGGCGAGTATGTCTCGCCCCTTTCCGCCCCACCCGTGCTCATCGCGCCCACCGGCGCCTTCAACCGCTATCAGGGCAGCGAACAGGCGCGCGCCTGGCTGGAGGAGTATGTCTTCAGCGGCGGGACGCTCCTCGTGTTGACCCAGTATGAAAACGAAGACTGGGAGCTGCTGCCCGGCGGCCAGGTGCGCGGGTTGGGCTACAAGGATGACATCCTGTGCAAGGACATGTCGGTGCACATCGTCAACCCGTCGCGCTGGATCACCGGCGTGGACCGGGATTATCCCAATATCCAGATCGATGGCTCCTTCACCCAGTGGCCCAACAACACCACCATCCTTTGGCAGCGGCGCACCGGCAACGAGATGCCGGCCATGATCGAGTATAGCTATGGCGCAGGCCAGGTGGTGGCGACTGCAGCCTATCCCGATTTCTACATCAACGGCATGCAGAGCCTGGACGACATCATTTTTGCCCGCAGCTTCTTCGCGACGGCCTATCTGGAAGCCAACAACGAACAGGTCGTCGCGACGGTCAATCCCAATGCGGCGGTCTCCATCAACATTCCGGTGACAAACACCCTGGCCAGCACCATGACCGAGGCCATCCTGAGCCGCGATGTCTATGAGACAAATGTGGCGGACGCCTGGCGCTGGGCCGCCCACGCGCCGCGCTTCCCCAGCGGACCCGCTGCGCAATCCATCCCATTGACGCCGCCGCTGCCATCTGGCCAATCGACAAACGTACCCTACAACTTCACAGCGCCGTCGGTGGGCGGCATCTTCCGCACCGGCGGGGTGGTGAGCGGTCCATTCCCCGGCAGCCTACGCATCTCCGGCCCCTTCTACCAGGTGCGTTCCGGCATCGTGGCCGTGGATCTCTTCAACGCCCGCTTGACTCAGGATAAGCCGGAGTATGGCTTTGGCGAGACGGCCACCCTCACTGTCACCCTGCGCAACGACAGATTGGTTGCGCGCACCTTTGTCATCACACCCGAAGTAGGGCTGACCGGCCCGGTGGTTTCGCTCGACATTCCGGCGAATTCGACGGCGACCCAAGTCTATCAGCGGGCAGTCACTCGTTTCACCGATGTGCGTCTGCGCATCGGCGCAGAAGGCAGGCTCATCAACACCCTGGCAACGACGCTGCGCCTGCAGCGACCGCAGCTGGGCGTGACCATGACGCCGCTACGAGTGGCAGCCAATGTCACCTCTACTGTCCAGGTGAGCGTCACGGCTCGCAGCGCCGCCAGCGGCTCGCCGGTCATCTTCGAGGTGCGCCGTGGGCCGACCTTTGTCTATTCGACCACCGTGCCGCTGTCGTCGGCAGACGGCTTCCAGATGGCGTCCACCACATTGATTCTTCCCCCCGCCAATCCCGGACTGGACTACCGCATCCGCAGCGAATTGGACGATCCAGGCTGCGGTTTCGTGGCCTGCGCCATCAAGCAGACGGTGCGAGTGATACCTGTGCTGGCTCTGGCGTCGGTGGAATACACAGGCGACCCGCTGACCATCGGCCAGAATAACCCAGACAGCCTTTTTGCTCTGCTCAACGGCTCACCCTTCAGCGGGACCTTCCAGCTTCAGTCCGCCTTAAAAAATGGGCCGACGCCTCTGGCATCGAGCGCAGTGTTGACCGGCTCCGTCAGCGACGGCTTGTCGAGCGCGTCGCTCGATCTGCCGCTCCCCAACCCACTACCGCTGGATCAGTCGCTCTTTGCCGCCGCCCGGCTGGACGCTCGCGCCGCTGGCGCCACGGTGGATACGACCACCGTTTTGACGCTCCCCTCCACCATCGAGCCACCCACGCTGGCCGTGCTCGACCCTGTGCGCTATGCCGGCGAACCCTTGCGCATGCAGCTCAATCCTCCTGCACTGGTCGAGACCAACGCGCTGATCCTGCCGCCGGTTGCCAGCCCCTTGACAGTGACGGTGTTCTCTGTAGAGAACACGTTCAGCCAGACCGTAGGCGTGTCGCCAGTCTCCGTTGAAGGCCGGTTGGACTTCACTGTAACTACACCGCTCTCCATGACTCGCGGCGGCGTCTATTCGGTGAGAGTGGACGCGCCCCATTTGCAGCGCAGCGGCGCGCCAGAGCAACTCTTGGGATCGTTCATCGTGCCCAAAAGCGCCCTGACGCTCGACCTGCCCGACCCCATCGACGCCGGGCAGACTCTCCCCTTCGTATTGCGCAACCGCGGCGGTGTGCAGACCAGCTTCGCCGGCGTGGTGAGGCTGACTGACAGTAAAGGCGTCACCTTGACGCAGGTCAGTGTGAACGCGCCAGTCGCCGTCGGCGCATCTATCACCGGCGTACTGACGACGCCCACTCAACTGCGCAGCGGCGTCTATCGCCTGCGCGCCGAGGGCGTCGATCACCTGGGCGAGCCGGTCATGCTCACGACAAAGGTCGCCATTACGGGCCTGGAGACGAGCCTGCACGTGCAGACCGAACGGCTGGCCTATCTCACCACCGATGTGATCACGACCAACAGCGTCATCACCGTCAACCCGGCGCTGATCTCGGCGACGCTGCGGCTGCGGGTGATCAAACCCGGGACGCCGGCCGGCCTGTCTGAGGATTGGCGAGCAAACCTGGCTGACGGCGGCGCCAGCAACTACACGGCGGCAGACTTCACTGCGCCCTATCAGCAAAATTGGACGAGTGACCATGCTTTCTTCTCAAGCGGCAACCCGTTGTCGGTCAATGGACTGATCATCACCGTCGATTCGACTCTGGAAAGATTGCAAGCCCGTGAGGCCAGCACAGGGCAGCTGGTGTGGGAGACTTCGTACAGCAGTCACGGTTTCAGCGTCTTTGGGCTGGCTGCCAACAGCACCCATATTTTCGCCCTGGTCAGCAGCAAGCTCGTAGCTCTGGACGCGGAAACAGGGGATGTCGCCTGGACTCAGACGATCGGCAGCGGCGCCAATCTACCTCTCCTGGCCTCCGACGATGCACTGGCCGTCTTGTTCCTTGTTGGCGACACAGCAGCCCAGCCAGGCGGCAAAGCCGGTCTCGCCATGCCTCTGCCGCAAATCGGCGCAGGGAATGGCTATATTCTGCTCAACCCAGACACAGGCGCGCAACGCGGCGTCATTACCCAGACGGCGCCGGCGCTCCTGGTAGATAACATGCTCTACATCTACCGCAATATCGAAGGGGAAAAGTCCATTGCGGCCTATGATGCGACGGACGGCAGTCTGACCTGGGCGACGCCAGTAGCGACGCAGCTTCAGGCTATCGCCGCCAACCAGGACTATCTCCTGGCGCTCGATACGACTATCAACGAACTACATGTCTTCAGCGCAGTTGACGGCGCCTTCTTGCGCAACGTGCAACTCGACATCAATTACTTCCTGGGCTTCCCCAATCAAAACTTCGTGCTCAATGGTTCGACCTTTCACTACGCAGCGATCTTCCCTGGTTCGGGAAGCAATGGGTTTGGTCTGTTTCGGGTGGATCTTACAGATGGAAGCCAGCAAGAGATTTTCCACTCTGACAACTACAACTTCGTTGCCATGGTCGGCGCCGGCCCACAGCTTTTCTTGTTGCAAGAAGGCGTGCGCATGCTGAGCGCGCTTAACGCGACGACCGGCGCATCTCTCAGCGATACGGATCTGAGCGGTCTCAGCGACGCTCAATTAGCGAGCCTGATCATCGGGCGCAGCGGGCCAGTGGTGGTGACAGAAGCGCGCGCCGTCGTCTTCGGCGCAGGAGGCGGTGCGGGCGGCGCTGCCACAGACGACCAGGTGTTGCGCGAAGATCTCCTGACCGTGAACGGCGGCGGCGTGGTCACCCTCGACCTGCCGTTGATCAACCCCAGCCTGGCGGACAACCCGGCCGCGCGCGGTCAGCTTGTGCTGGAAGGCGTACTCTTCAGCCGCGAGCCGCAGGGCATCGCCGACCCCACACAGCGCCAGTTCCTGGGCCGCAACAGCGCCAGCTTCCGCATCGACGAGAGCAGTGCGGCGGTCACACTCGTGGCAGACCGCGCTGCCCAACGTCGAAATATCCCAGGCTACGCGGCGGATGATGCGCTCTCCACCGTGGTGCTCAGCGGACTGGCCGTCAACACCAGCCCGCTGAGCAGCAATGTCACGGTGACAGTGACGCGCAGCGACGGCGCAGTTTTGTTCAATCAGATCTCTCCCAGCATTGCACCCAGCGCCACCGTCGCCTTCAATCTGAGCGACGCTGCGCCGCCTGTGGGGACAGCGCGCTATACGGCCACGACCAATCTGGGCGGCCTGGCGACGACGCAAGTCATGGTGCGCCCGCCCGATGTGGACGCGTCGCTCAGCTTCACGCCCACCAGCATCGCGCTGGGCGAAGCGACTGAAGCCAGCCTGGCGTTGACGAACGGCCATGACGACACGGTCGCAGTGACGACGGTCGATTGGGGCGACAGCCAGGAGACAATCATCCTTGACCACAGCGAGACCGTGACGCTGACCCATCGCTTCACGCCCACGCAGATCGGCAGCTTCGATCCGGCGATCATGCTGAGCGGCGATTCAACCGAGGCCCTCCACGCGGCGGTCGCCGTGACTGTGCGCAACGAAACGGCGAACGTCGCCGCGGAGCTGGGAGGCGTCACGCGCGACCCCGCGACGTTAGTGCTGACCAGCGACGCAGCCATCAGCGCCACCGTAAGCAATCAGGGCGGCGAGCAATTCGATGCGACGGTGAACTATATTGTCAACAGCCCGTCGCTGCAAGGCGCAGCCGGCCTGACGCTGACGCCTTTCGGCTCGCAAAGCATCAACGTGGCGCTCAACAGCCTGCCGCCTGGCCCCCACAGCGCGATCTTCACCGTCACCCATGCCGCCTCCGGGCGCGTCCTGGGCGTCGCCAACCTGGCCTTCACCATCGTCGAGCCGCAGTACATCATCAGCCTTGACGCGCAGGTGGGCGACCCGGCGCTGGATGTGAGCGTTCCTATCACCATCGACGTGACCAGCGGGCCAGCCAATGACCTGCCGTGGCAGGGCAGCCTGGTGGTGGAAGGCGCGCTCAGCGAACGCAGCGACTTCACTGTCCATCCGGGAGCAACTCACTCGTTTGCGCCGCGCCTGAATCTTGCGGACCGCGCCGGCCCGCAGACGGTGGTCATCACGCTCATCGGGCCGGATGGCGCTATCGTCGAGCAACGGACGCTCGTAGTCAACGCTGCGCCGCGCCAGGCGCCCGCCGCACGGCTCGTCAGCCTGAGCGCCAGCCCGGGTGCGCCGGGTGCGCCGTTGACGCTCACGGCTGTCGTGGACAATCCCGGGCCGGAGGGTGAGACGCTGCTGACCTTCATTGCCTTCGACCAGATGAGCGAAAAGATGGCAACGCTGCCGGCTAACAGCCAGGTTCAGGTGACGCAGGTCGTTGACGTTCCTGCGGCGCTCATCACGGGCGTCTTCCCGGCTGTGGTGGAAATGGACGACCAGAGCGCCAAGACTGATATGACGGTCAGCGGGCCGCAGATCGAGCTGCGCCAAAGTCTGAATGCGCCGGTCTATCTGCCCTTCGACGACGCAACTTACACCGTGCGTCTCATCGGTCTCAGCGGCGCGCCCAGGCCCTATGACCTCACCCTGCGCTATGCCGGCCAGGAATTCATGCAGACGGTGAACATCGGCGCGGGCAGTGATGTGAGCGTGTCGTGGACCTTCGACGTGGGCCAGGTGAGCGAGCGCGCGACCGCGTTGCTGCGCTCGCATCCCAATTCGCCCACAGAGCAACCATACACGCTCATCATCGACAGCACATGGGTGCGGGTGCTCGAAGATGACCGCGCCTGGCTGGAGAGCGACAAAAACAGCTATCAGGCCAGCGAAACGGTAAACCTGACGATTCATCTGCTTAAGCCCGTGAGCAACGGGATGGTGCTTGCGCCCATCGACGCGCCTGTCACCGACGACACCATCGTCTGGTCGGCGCTAGAGGTGATGAGCGCCACCAATGTCATCACCAGCATTGTCGGCGACTTCCCGGCGACCTACACGCTGCCGACGACCATGCGCACCGGGCGCTACTTCTTCATCTTCCTCTACGAAGGCGAGGAACGCACCCTGCCCATCGACGTGCAGGGCGTCTCACTGCTGGTGGAGAGCATGGATGCCGCAACCAACGAAAGCGGTCTCGATCCTGACGGCGTGATGGATGTGGCGACGACCATCAGCGCGACGGTGCGGCTGAATCAGGCGTTGTCCGATGCGCTCATCGAGCTGTACGCGCTGACGCCCCGGGGCGACTACCGCTCTCTCGGCCTGCTGATTCCCTATTCGTTCGCAGCCGGTGTGAATGAGCTTGCGCTCAGCGGCGTCTTCACCACAGAAATCGCCGGCGCACACCAGCTGATCTTCAAGGTGCGCGATGGGACGAGCTTTGCCGAGCTGGGCGGCGAGGCGCGCTTTGTGGATGTGGGCGGCGCAACTATCACTGACCTGTTTACGGATCACGGCGTCTACGCGCCGGGCGACCCGGCTCTGGGAGAAGTGACGATCTACAACAGAGCGACGGCCACGGTCACTGTGCGCACATCGGGCGGGAGCGTGCTGCTCAGCCAGGTGGTAACGGACAAAGGACATCTGGCCTTGCCCTTCGTCCCGCCCACGGGTAGTGTGATGGACGAGGTGCTCATTGGCGAAGTAGTGGACAACAAAGGCTTGAAGACGAGCCTGCAATGGCCGTACAAAGTGGCGGGCGGTTTCGACACAAGCGCGCCGCAGATCGCCATTCTCACTCCGACGCCGGTCGAGCCGGGCCGCGCCGTCTATATCGAATACAGCGCGCCAGAGCAGTTGTCCATCATCGTCACCGGGCTGGTGACGGAAGACGTCAGCCTGGCGAATGTCTTCCTCAACGAGATCACCGCCACGGTGAGCGGCGGCAGTTGGTCGGCGCCAATTACGCTGACGCCAGGAGCGAACTTCCTGCGCGCCACAGCGGTGGATCAGGCTGGCAATGCGGCCATTGCGTCGGACATTGTGGTCGCCGAGCCAGCTCACGGACTTATGCTAAGTCTGAATCCCCTGGCCAGCATGGTGGGCGATGGAATCCAGGTGCAGACGGTGGTCACGTCGAGCGAGCTGCTTACGGCGATGGTCTCCTTCCCCTTTAGCCAGCAAGGTCTTGCGCCTCAGACCGGCAGCGC
This sequence comes from uncultured Caldilineaceae bacterium, assembly GCA_964560495.1. Taxonomy (GTDB): domain Bacteria; phylum Chloroflexota; class Anaerolineae; order Caldilineales; family Caldilineaceae; genus UBA5069. The sequence continues at coordinate 6,536 of CAZLMM010000029.1, read as the reverse complement.
CAGCGGCGGAACGCTCGACCTGAGCCTGACCGCCGACCATCCTGTGGTCACCTGGCAAGGTGTGGTAGGGCCGGGCGCGCCCGTCGCCATCGCCTGGGACGCGCTGACGACCCAGCCCATGTCTGCTACAGCCTATAGCCTGCTCAACAGCGAGAGTTACGAAGTGCGGGTGAGCAACGTCGTCACCTATGTGGTGAACGCGCCGCCAGCGACGAAGACGCCCACCGCAACGCCGACGCCGACGGCTACGGCGACAGGGACGGCAACGCATACCCCAACGCCGACTGCCACTTCGACCCCCACGCCGATGGCAACGGAGACAACTGTAGCGGCGCCGACCGAAACCGCTACAGCAACACCCACGGCCACGGCAACACCCACGGCAACACCCACGGCCACAGCAACACCCACGGTCACAGCGACGCCGACAACAGCAGCGACGCCTTTCGCAACTCTGAACAGTGTCTTCCTGCCGATTGTGACGAAATAGACGCGCTGCGGATGGGCGCCCACCTTCTTGGAAGATGGACGCCCATCCGCTTGACTTCTGACGGCAAAGTACGTAAAGTGGCGCCATGAACATCCATGACAGCGGCTACAAGATCCTCTTTTCCAACCGCACCATCTTCCGCCAGCTTATCCAGACCTTTGTGGAAGAAAAGTGGGTGCAGCGACTCGACTTTGACCAGGCCATCCGTCCGTAACCGTCAGGTGATCCCAGTGTTGTTTCAGCAGGCCACTACACATTGAACTTATCTGCTCTCCGCTCAACGCTGCGCTGGCTGCCCCTGCTATTCGGCGCAGCGGTGGCCCTTCTCTGGCTGTCTTCGATCGCGTTTGTCTGGCTCGAACCTGTCAGCCCCTCTCCGGTTGATCCCACACAACTGGAAATCCCAGCAGCGCCTGACTGGCGTGACGCTCTGCTCGTGCGCATCGCCATCACCGACACGGCGATCCAGGAGCAGCGCGGCGTCGTCCATTGGCATGTAGATCAACAGATTGCGCGCGCGCCTTTCTCGGTCGTTGCCGATGGGCGCATCCACACAATTGTCATCCCCATAGGGTTACACACAGAGTGGATGGGCGATCCCCAAAACCTGCAAATCGTCTTCCCCAGACAAAATGAACTCAATGTTTTCCTCGCCCAGGCATCATTACTCAAGCGGCCTCCGTTTGCACTCGATGCGCTTTTGGGACGAGTTCTGACGCCCCTTGCCGTCACCCTTCCCGACTTCCGATACTTGATCTTGCTTACGGCTTTTTTCGTGAGCATTTGTCTGGCTGTTGCCGCGCTGCCCATAAGTGGAGCAATGCCGGGCCGAGTGTTGATCGCATCCCTTGCAACTGTGTGCGCGATAGCGGCGGTGGGTGTCGTCATAGAACAGGCGCGGCTCCTCCCACCGCTGTGGCAACGTTTTGCCAGCCTCGATGAATCGACTGCGGCCCTCTACGTTCCCCATTATGCCGAATCAGCCCAGGTAAATCAGTTGCTCGTGAAAGCCTCTGGCATCTTGCCAGAGGGCGAGGTCATCGTATTCGACGCAAGCCCGGCCACAAGCTATCTCAAAGTGCGGGCGTTCTATCTGCTCTATTCGCGCCAGGTGAGTTTTGCCGCGCCGCGACCCGGCAGACCGCCCTCCTCTGCTGTTGGGATTATCCAGCCAGCGACAGGCCGGCCGCCGGCGCCCGGTTGGATTCGGGCGGCGGGGCCGCTGGCCGGGTTGGAAGCATGGCGAGCGCCCACGGGCGACCTGCCCGCCGGCATCCCCCAGGCTGGATTGGGCCAGTTTCCGTGGGGGCTGCTGGCGACGCTCATGGTAGCGATCACTGGCTTTGGGGTGAGCAGCAGTCTGGGCTGGCAGGAGCTGCGCAGCCTGGCGAGCGCACTCACCTTCGGCGCCTTGCTTACGGCTTGGTGGATGACGCTGCTCTCGCTGGCAGCGATCCCCTGGTCGTTGGCAAGCGTCGGGGTTCCACTGGTAGTATTGGGAGGCAGCCTGATAGTGTTTGCACGGCGCGGGCAAAACCGCCCGTCCACGATTGAACCACCCGCTCTACCCCAAATGCGGCCGCGCATTCACCTGGGGGTGTTGCCTGGCATCGGCGTGATCGGTTTTCTTCTTGCGTGCCTCATCGTGCAGGCAGGCGTGTCTCCTTTTGGCGACCAGGATTCTTGGACGACGTGGGGCTTCAACAGCCGCGCTCTTTACTCAGAAGGTAGTGTGCTGCGCTTTCTTGACCGTTACGCCGGGGATAAAATGAACCACCCAAGCTATCCACCGGGGTTGCCGCTGCTCAATGCCTGGAGTTACCTTGCCCTGGGCGGCGTGAGCGAACGGTTCGCAAAGCTCACTATGCCTCTCTGGTGGCTGAGCCTGATCGGTCTCATCTGGTGCGAAGCGCGCCGTCTGCCCAACACCTGGTTAGCAGTGGGGTTGTGTCTGTTGGCGGCGACAACGCCAATCTTTCTCGATCATGGAACGTTGGGCAACGCAGACCTGCCATTCACAGTGGCCTTGACCGTGGCTGCCGTTGCGTTGACGCGCTGGATTGCGGCGGGCGACCGGCGTGAGCTGGCGGGCGCTGTGCTGAGCCTGGGCGCAGCATCCTGGCTCAAGCTGGATGGAATCTACCTGGGAATGGCCTTTATCACTTGCGCGGCGCTAGCGCGCTGGCTGTACCATCGTTCACGTGGCAACCTCTCAGCGCGTGACCTTGTGGGGCAGACGGCCTTTGCACTGCTCACCCTGATCGCCCTGTATGCTCCCTGGCTATGGTTGACCCGCAATGCTGGCGTCGCTGCAGAGACGCCAGCGACAACCATGCTCGCCGTGACTGGGCTGGATAACCTGGAGCGTGGGTTGCGGGTGCTCATCTCGGAGCTGCTGTTCAGCGATAACAACTCCACATGGAGCCTGTTGGGGGCAGAGTATCTATTACTCTGGCCGATCTGCGTGGCAATCATTCTGGCGAAGGGGTGGCAGAAAAGACGAAATGGGCCGTTCCTGTTTCTCGTAGCAGCCACACTGCTCACGGTAGCCTTCTATGTGCTCATCTACGTCGTGCGTCCCTTTTTCTCTATCGAGCGCTATGTCATGCACGCCGCGCCGCTTGCTCTCCTTGCGGCAATCAGGGCGATGGAAGAGCCGTCACGAGTCGAGACATCATGGTGAGTCGATCTCTGTACGCCATCGCTGACGCTGCACTTGCAGAACCATGTTGCGCGCCTCGTGCTTTAGCTTGAACAGACTACGCGAACAGCGCAGGGGCGCTGTCGGCGATGCATACCTGGCTGGCAACGGCGTCGGGCGTCGATTCAACGCCTCGTTGAGGCAAGGCGACCGCTGTTCGATGAGCCAGCGTTCGGCTGCGTTGAGATCGTGATTCACATGACAGAATTGCTCCGAGCTTGAATCGAGCAACTCGATGGTGAAACGCAGAGAAACAGGCCAGTTGCACAAGATGAAGCGCCCGATCACCGAGCGCCCTTTGAAGCCATCCAACAAATGTCGCCACACCCGGTCAAAAGCCAGTTGCGATTGCCCCACGTAGAACGTCACCTCGTCATCGCGCGCCAGGTACAGGTCGAAGGAGCGCCAATCGTCTGGACATTGGTCCATGAGAAAGAACTCCATGAGGGGAACACTGATTCGAGAGTCACTCACGGCATTGTTTGACGCCCTCCCATCCCTGGCATACACTACCCGCAATCTATACCCTATACTTCGCTCTGTTTGAAACCAGGAGTTTTTGAACTGTGAAAACTCCTGGTTTCAAAGCAACCGCAGTTTAGTTTCAACTAGAAATGAGGCGCTCATGTCCCGTGCAATCATCCCCGGCCCCACCTACGCCGAAATGCGCAATCCGCTGCTTCTGGCGGACGACCTGCGCCACGCGGCCAATCAGGCTCGCAGCAATGAGCTTGACCCGCTCAACCTCTACAACATCAATTGGATGAACACCGGCGCTGAAGTGGAAAAGATCGTTCTGCCCAAAGAGCTGACCGGTGTGCAGGCCAACATCATTATACTCAGCGGGCGCACTTTCCCCAGCGGCAGCATGAAGGTGGGCCCGGCCTACGCCACCCTGGCCGAAGCTGAGGCGCTCCATCACCTGCGCCCCGGCGACCGCACAGTGATTGGCCCCAGCACCGGCAATTTTGGCATTGGCACAGCCTACGTCAGCCAACTCAAGGGGTACCGCGCCATCGTCGTCATGCCCGACAACATGAGCCAGGAACGTTACGAACGCATCCGCAAATACAAAGGCGAACTCGATCTGACCCCCGGCACCGAATCGGACGTCATCCTCACCCTGGAGCGCACTCACAGCGAGTATGTGAGCAAGCCAGAGAAATACGTCGTCCTCGCCCAGTTCGAGCTGCTGCCCAACTATCGTTTTCATCGCCACGTGACCGGGGCGGCAGTGATGCAGGCGGCGCGCGGCCTGGGCAATGGCCGCGTCGCGGCGTTTGTCAGCGCGCCCGGCAGCGCCGGCACCCTGGCGGCCGGCGACGCTGCCAAGGCAGTGTGGCCCGACTGCAAGATCGTCGCGCTGGAGCCGCGTCAATGCAGCACCCTGTACGACGGCGGACAGGGTCAACACCGCATCGAAGGCATCGGCGACAAAATGGTGACGCTGATCCACAATGTCTTCAACAGCGATTTGCTTATGCTCATCCACGATGAAGACACGGTGCGCGGTATGGAAGTGGTGCAGTCGGGCGCCCATGTTCTGGTCGACCGTCTGGGCGTGCCCAGCGCCGCCGCCCGCCAGTTGTCTGGCAAATTCGGACCGAGTTGCATCTGCAACATCGTCGGCGCAATCAAGACCGCCAGGTATCTGGGGCTGGGGCCGCAAGACAACGTGGTCACCATCGCCACCGATTCCTACGACCGCTATCCATCGGTCAGCCAGGCGCTCTATGAACGCAACGGCGGCAAGCCAGATGACGACCAATTGGAACTGTGGGCAAAAAGCGCGTTCTTGGGCGCATCGTTGGGCGAGATCGTCGACCTAAACCAGCCCGGCCAGCACGTCCGTTTACAGCAGATGAAAGAGAGTCTCTGGACGCGTTTTGGCTACAGCGCCGAGTACATTCGCAGCATGGGCGACCAGGACTTTTGGGACGCTGAATACGCCAGGATCAAGGAGATCGATCCGGTGATCGCCCAGGTGCGGGCTGAGCCATGATGGGCAGCCAGCCCTCAGATTCGCGCCAGCTGTCGCACCTACTGAAGGAATCAGTCAACAGCCTCAAGCCAGATGATGGGTCAGGAGGACGGCTGCATCGTCTGTGATGAGATAGGCGTTCTCCAGCCGCACGCCCATGCGACCGGGCAGGTAGACGCCCGGCTCCAGCATGATCACCATATTGGGGCGCAGCAGCTCGTCGTTGTAAGGGACAATGCGCGGGGCTTCATGACCGCTCACGCCGACGCCGTGCCCGGTGTGATGTGGGTAGACGGAATAGCCGGCGTCGGCGATGAACTGGCGCACAGCCTGGTCGATCTCTTTTGCGGCCACGCCCGGGCGCAGGAGCGATGCGCCCAGGGCCAGGGCGTCGCTCACTAAGGCGTAGATTTCGGCGAATTGCGCCGATGGCTCGCCCACTGTGTATGTTGCGCAGCTATCGCTCCAATAGCCGTGGAGCAGCGTGCTCAGATCAACGATAAGCGAGTCGCCCTCGCGCAGCCGGTGATCCAGCGGCCAGCCGCCGATATTCTGCTGGCGCGAGCCGACCACACAGTCATTACCCAGAGGCACGCGACAGCCGGCCTCTTGTTGGATGGCCGAGTGGATGGCCGTCCACACGTCGATCTCCCGTGCACCCGCAACCGCCGCCTGCCGCGCCGCCGTATGTCCCACATCGGTGAGCTGAAAATTGGCGCGCAACTTGACGATCTCCTCTTCGGTCTTGACCATGCGCAGCGGCTTGAGCCAGCCGTCGATGGTCGCCAGCCCGCCCGGCTTGAGCGCGTCGTGCAGCGCCAGCGTGACGGCGGTGGGAACGTCGGCGGTCTCCACGCCCACCACCGCAGCGCGGCTCTTTGCCCAACGCTGGCGCAGATTGTCCAGGAGATGCCCCAACCCGTCCAGAGGTCGATCCAGCGTGTAGCCCTGGTGGGCGACCACCTCGCCGTCGGGTTCTGCGCCAAAAGCCGCGGCGGCCCCGGCATAGCTCCCTTCCACCACGAAGAGGGTAAAGCGTCCCTCCTCATACCAGAGCAGGGGCGGCGCGCCGGCGAAGGGATTCTGCCCCAGTTGCGGCGGCGCAAAAAAGCCGGTCAGCCAGGTGACGCTGTGCGGGCTGGCAAAGAGCGCACAGTCGACCCCGCGCTCCTGAAGCAGGGCGTGGCCGCGGGCGCGTTGTTCGGTATGCATTGGAATTCTCGATTCAAAAACTGCAACAGCGTTAACCGGCGCTTCTGTCAGTGCGCCCAAGCGCACAATTGCGGCCACAGTATCCGTGAAAGTTGGATCTAGTATACATGGGCTGAAGTAAACCAATGGTTGTCATTCTGAGCGCCAGCGAA
>CAZLMM010000028.1:0-70034 GCA_964560495.1 uncultured Caldilineaceae bacterium | reverse complement strand
AGCCAAACCCCGGCGCAACAGGCGCAAAACGAGCTGCGCCGCGGGCTGTTGGAGGAAAAACAGGTCCTGCTAGCGCTGCTGGAAGGCGCGGCCATCTCCATGACCCAGCTGATTCCAACGATGACGGGGAATGATTTCTACATGATGGAGCAGGGCAGCGGCGGCTGTTTCTGGAACGACGCCTTCGACGACAACCCGACCGCGGTCTGTCGTTCCTTCAACCCCGGCTCCAGCGACCACGACTTCGAGGTCTTCGTGCCCACCGTGCACGTCAAGCGCGCGCAGGATGTGCTGGACGCCTATGTGCGCAATCCGCCCAACCATCTCAAGGCGCTCTTCAAAAAGCTGGATGACCTCTCCTTCTACGCCATGCCCAAAGAGCCGTTCGAGTCGGGGCTGCTGCTCAACTCGCCGCCCATGAACAAAGAGGGCGACACTGCCGGCGACCTGGGCATGGGGCGGCAGACGCTGCTGCTGCTCTGGCTGATGACCGCCGGCGGCTACGCCGAGCTGCCCGCCTATCGCGGCTGGGAAAGCGCGCCCGACCTGGATGGACTGCTCGACTGCGTGGCGCGCAACGAGATGTTCGACGTGGCGCAGAATGGCTGCGACGGGACGCCGCCCATGTACGTGGGCGAGCCGACCGGCATCCCCCGCCTGGAGGGCTACGAATGGAGCGTGCTCCAGGAGTACAACATCTACAAGACCGGCGCGCTGGTCCAATTGCAGGGTGCGTGCGACTTCTCCAGCCAAAAGGATGAGACCGATTCGCCCTTCGTTGCGCCCAATGTGGACGAAATGGTGGCGTTGAATCACCCCGATCGCGCCTTCGACGACAGCGACGCCTTCAACAGCCAGTGCAAGAGCCAATTGCGCACGATTGCCAAAGCTGCCATCCGCACCACGCTGGCGCGGCTGCTGGCCGATGACTACGGCAACATCCTGGTCACTGATGGCCGCGCCAAGACCGAGACGTTGCCTGACGGCACGCAGCGCCTGCTGCCAAACGAACGCATCGACTTCACCCGCGACAACGTGATGGGGCCGAATTCACGCTTTTGCCTGACCGAACTGGGGCCGGATGGAGACGCAGCGAATCCACACACAGACGCGTTGAAGTATTTGGACAAGCGCTGTGAGGGCTTCGAGGAGTTCATCGCCAGTATGGCCATCGAGAGTGTGCGCATGAACCTCACCGTTTTCAGCCCTTCCGACTTGCCGCTGATCTGGCGCTTCTGGTGTGTGAAGGTGTGGAGCGGCTGCGAGGTGGACGGAACACCGGTCAAGCCGATCCAGACCGAGGCCGATGCGCTCAGGTTCATCCAGGACGTCATCCAGTTTGTCGAGAGGGTGCAGCAGGACTCTCGACCTGTCTATTACCAGACGCGCGCCACCGATTCGATCACCATCACTGCGTTGATGACTACCATGCCGCAGGCGATGACGACCTACCCCTTCATCAAACACATCTGCCAGGTGTGCGCCAACATCACCGGTCAGCCCTTCACGGAGAAGAGCACACGCGACGATCTGCGCCTGTGCAACCTGCAATCGGTGCTCAAGAAGATCAACGGCAAGCACCGGGACGAAGCCTTGCAGCACCTGGGCGACGACTATCTGCTCTTCCCCGACAAGGAGACGCTCAACCAGCTCAAGGCCGATCTGGGCGTGCGCAACTATGTGCTGCACAATTTGCGCGTGCGCGCCAGCAACATCAGCGCGCTCGATCTCTACAGCGTGACCGTCGGTCTCTACTCCGGCGATGGGCGCTCGACCGGCGACTACGGCCTGGAGACGGAATACACCCTGCCCTATCTGCCGGCGGGTGGGCGCACGCTGGTGGATGTGCAGACCGTTGACAAGAAGCCGATCGCCATAGAACCCATCACGGGCATCTGCGCCACCATCCCGCTCACCGAGAGCGCAGAGTTCCTGGGGGCGCCCAAGAAGAAGGAAAACGTCAACCTCTTCCCGGCGCTCTTCGTGCCGCCTATCATGCTGGATCAACTGGGTACGGAGGCCGATAGCTTCGGCGCGTTGGCCTTCGTCATCGACCCCGACCAGGATTTTGCCGAAATCGACAAGCAGAACAACCAGGCCACGCTCTACTACTCGGTGATCACCCGCACTGCGCCGTCGGCGCTGCCCACCACGCCCGACCCGGCGCCCTTCGTCATCGCCGAATTCGAGCCAAATGACATCTGTCTGGTTCCTACCTCGCCGCTCGAGATCGACTTCACCCTGGCGGCGGGCAGCGACATCAGCCAGCCGGGCGCGCAATACCTCTCCGTGCCTGTCTTCACCCCGGCGACCCAGATCATCCGCATCGCCAACCGCGGAACAGAGACCGTGCGCAACGGCCGGCTTCTGGTCAACGGCGAGGAGATCGCCGCCAATCTGGTCATCACGCCGGGCGGCAGTTTGATCCAAACCAAAGAGATTGTGCCAAAACAGGGTGGCCCGCAGACCTTCGTCGCCGAGATCATGGGCATCGACGACGAGGGCAACAGCGTGGGCCCGGCCAGCGACAAAGCGATCATCAACGGCCTGCGCAACAGTCAGGCCTTTGAGATCACACTCTACGATGCGTCACCTCTCGCGAAACAGGAGCACCCGTGGTCGCGCTGGAACCTCCATTGGGATCACCGAACGGGCGCGACGCTGCCCGTGGTGGGCGCTGTGACGGATGGCGCAGCGCTGTTGCGCGTGGATGTGCAGGGGCTGGAACCAAGCGAACCGGTGACGGTGACGATCAAGGACGTGACCGTGCGCGGCGCGACCGACGGCCTGGGCAAGCTGGAGGTGCTGGACAGCATGGGCGCCACCATCAGCCAGGGCGTGCGGGTGATCAGCGATGGACTGACTATCGTCGTGGCAAATCCGGCCATCCTCGGCGTGCAGGGCGATGTCTATTACCGCCCGCCCTCTGGCTTCGTGCGTCCCGACCACTACTTGCAGGACACCTATCTGCACCCAGCCGCGGTCAACGCGCCGCAACGCCCGCCCCGCCTGACGCGCGAGGTGGATGTGCGTTTTGACCAACAGCGCACCGGCTACGCCACACAGCGCATCCGGCTCAAACGGCCGCCGGTCTTCCTCTTCCACGGTTATGGCGGCGACCCCACTGTGTGGAACAAGTTCCGCCCCATCGTGCCGCCGCCCTGCACCGCAGTCTCGACCAGCCCGCCGCCTACACCTACCGGCGTCTTTATCGGCTGCGGCGGCGTCAGCCTGAAACCGAACCGCTTTGTGCCCGGCTATGACAGTCGTTTCATGGTCTTTGCCGCCGGCTCTTCGCCGACGATCAAGTCGATCGCCGATGAAGCGAAAGGCAACTACTGGCGTTTCACGGCGGCGCTGCAAAACGACGCGTTGAGAGATTACGCCATCGCCGGCGTGGATGTGATCGCCAACAGCATGGGCGGTCTGATCACCCGTGAGATCGCCCGTCAGTTCGTTAAAGACTTGAACCTGCCGACGCCCATCCACAAGCTCATCACCATCGGCACGCCGCATCTCGGCTCGCCGGTCGCCAACAAGGTGATCGAGGTGCGAGATTCATTGGGTATCGAGTTCGAGTTTGACCCGCTGCGGTTTCTCTACGAAACGCCTGATGGTCAGATCAAACAGCTTACGCCCAGTATGAGTAAATTCCTCAAAGTCAACAAGTGTGCTGTCCTGCTCAAAGCATTGGGGTCGGGCAAATTGCCGGCCTTTGCGGGCCTGAACATGTACTCCGGCGCAGCCGTCGACTTGCAGATGGGCAGCGCGGCCGTGTTGAAGTTGCAGGGCGCTGGCGTACTCATCCCCAGCCACTATATCGTCGGTGACATCGACAACGCCAATCTGGCGGCGCGAGCCATCAGTGAGGGCGGAGTTTGGCCAAGCGAAATCGCCCTGATGTGGTTGGGTCTGGGCATCTTCTGTGGTTGGACGCCAGATCCGCTCACCGTTGATACGACACAGGCTCTTCGCTCATCTGGATCGGCGATCTACGGAGCCGCCAGCCTGATCGCCTTCGGTCCAGGTGAACTGTTGGATGGCGTAGGTTTGGTCAAGGACATCCTGGAGTTCGCAACAGAGTCTCCTGAACCGTTGTTGCCCATCGGCAACGACCGGGTCGTCCATGTCGTCAGTCAGCGCGACTGGTTGGGACCGCAGGCAGAAGTGATGACTGTGATACGCGGCAACACCGACCACCTGGACATCAAAGAGACCAATGTGGAGGCGTTCCAGGACAGCGCTGTTGCGGAGTGCAATCGGTTCATCGACAGCGCCTGGGCGTCACCCAATCATCGCCCGAATCGGACACTGACGGACAAGAACCAGGTGGCGTGCCTGGCGGTCTTCTTGCTGGAAGCATACACAGAGAGTTCGTTCTTCTGCCAGCCGGGCGCTGACTGCTATGGTCCAGAACCTGGCCCTGGCGCTGCACCACTTGCAGCAGGCGATACGGTTGAGGCAGACAAATCGGCCATCCTGTCCGTTTCGCAGATCGATGCGCCGGGCATTGCATCAACGCCGTCGCTGACGACAACGCTCGACTTCACCGCAACCACGGTGTTGACCATCACCTCGCCGCCAGCGGGCGCTGTCGTGCGCCCTGGTCAGCGCATCGAGGTGCACTTTGCCATCTCGCCCCCCTCCACACCGGTCGAGGTCATTGCCGGGGTCAATCTGGCTGCCAGCACAGCGGTCACGCCAAGCCTGAGCGCGATCGTGACTGTACCGGTCGACGCCGTCGGGACGCAGGATATAACCGTTTTGGTCATCGGTGAGAACGGCGCAATTTACGGCAACGCCATCGACGTGCTGGTCGATCCCGGGCGGCTGCGCTCGATCGCGGTCAGCGCGCCGCCGCTTTTGGGCATACCCGGACAGGTGCTGCCTCTTCGCATCCTGGGCGACTACGCCGACGACGTGCAGCGCGATATCACCTCTGCGGATGCTGGTACGACCTACGCCTCGTCCGATGAGACCATTCTGGGCGTCACAGCGAACGGACTCATTCAGGCGCGCAAGAACGGCGTGGCGATCCTGCGCGTGGTCAATCGCAACCCGCTGACAGGTCGGGCAGTCAGCGCACAGCAGCGCATCGAGGTCACAGTCCCGGAGAGCCAGGCCAATGGCATTCCGGTCGCCAGCGCGACGGTCACGCCCACCGTGCCCATCGAGAAGTTCACCTATCTCAATGGGACGGGCAGCAGCGACCCGGATGACGACCCGCTCAGCTATCGTTGGGAGCAGACCGGCGGTCCGGTGGTGGTGTTGGTGGACGCGAACACGGCGACGCCCCACTTCATCTCGCCGCGTATCGACTACACGGCGACGCTGACCTTCGATCTGACCGTCAGCGACGACAAGGGCGCCAGTTCGCTGCCCTTCCCAGTCCAGGTGACGGTGAGGCCCTGAGCCACATAATGAACTGGCAAGAATGGTCAGCACTGGCTGATGATGCAGCCTATTGGCAGGATCATGTAGAGCAAGGCTTGCTCAGCGCAGAATATGTGCGGGGTCATATTTTGCGCCTCTATTTCAAGAACGAATCAAAAGTGTCGGCCTACGAACTGGATTTCTGGCCTCTCGTCGTCGAAGACAATCCAGGCGGCGTCTTCGAGCCGTTGCAGGATCCAAAACACTTCCGCACCGCACATGGAGACTACGCGCTGATCTGGCCGAATCCAGCGACAGGTGAAGTTGATGAACACTCGGTGGATCTTGCGCCAGAATGTGTGCGCTTCTTCTGCGAACGCTATGGCAAGGTTGTACAGAGCGAGACACAGAGGGCGCTGGAATTCGCTTGATTGCTGGCTTTGTCGTTCCCACGCTCCGGTGTGGGAATGCAGCATCGACGCTCTGCGTCGCACGGGATGCCCGAACATTGTCACGAACACAAACAAATAGACAGGATGGCAGGATAGGCGGGGTCGATGAATTCAGAGGCTGAAAGGCGACGTGCATATTGGGTAGCCGAACTGGCGAAGCTCAGCGGCTCGTTTGGCGACGACACAAGCAAACTCATTGAAGAATTGCGCTCTGAGATTGCCTCAGATGGGCGGGCGGCAATCGTCGATCACTTGCGTTTTTGTGGCGCCATACCAGAGCAGTATGCGCGCGACTCGTCAGAGGAAAAGCTATACTCGAAATACACAGATGTGGTGGTGAGTGAGTCGCTGAAGACTATCGGTCTGCAATCTGTTGTGGTCGATGCACGCGGGGATTCTGCAGATGTTCAGGCGAGAGCCAAGGACTTTTCACTCGTCGTAGACGCAAAGGCATTCCGTTTGAGTCGTACTGCCAAAAATCAGAAGGACTTCAAGATTCAAGCAATGGATCATTGGCGCTCAGGATTGGACTATGCACTCCTTGTTTGCCCTATCTACCAGTTGCCAACGCGAACCAGTCAGATCTACCAACAGGCAATTGTTCGCAATGTTTGTATCTTGAGCTATTCTCACCTCGCTGCCCTTGTTTGCTTGGCTGAGCACGAGGAAATCAAACACGCCGAGACAGGTCTTCATGACATATTGAAGTGTATCGCGTTTCTTCACCCAAGTAAGAGCGCCGTCGATTACTGGATGGGCATCAATCAGCAACTTATCAATGCGTTAGGAACACATGATGCTCTCTGGCATAGAGAAAAGGTCGTCTCAATCGAGGCTCTCAACGCCGCAAAACAGGAATCACTGCGGTATCTGCGAACGGAAAGGAATCGAATACTGGGTCTCTCGCATCAACAAGCTCTTGAGGAATTGCTGAAATTGGCCGGCATCGATTCACGGATTCGGCAAGTAGAACGCATTGAGCATGGCGACCTTCTGGGGACATAGCACTGTGAATGAGACATATTATCTGGATTCCATCAGTTGCACCAACGGCATCGAAGCTGTCAGGAACCTCGCTGAAGCCAGCGTGCATCTGATCTTGAGCGATATTCCCTACGGGATTGGCGTAGAAGAATGGGATGTGCTCCACAACAACACGAATTCTGCGTTGCTCGGCGCAAGCCCTGCGCAGCTCAAAGCCGGCGCGGTTTTCAAGCGCCGGGGGAAGCCGTTGAATGGCTGGTCGGAAGCCGACCGGCAGATTCCGGTTGAGTATCAGCGGTGGTGCGCTTCGTTTGCCGGGGAGTGGCTGCGCGTGCTGAAGCCGGGCGGATCAGCTCTGGTCTTTGCTGGTCGTCGTCTTGCTCATCGGTGCATTGTGGCGTTTGAAGATGCAGGATTCACCTTCAAGGATTCGATTGCTTGGTTGAGAGAAAGCGCACCGCACCGGGCGCAGCGGATCAGCGTCGTCTTTGAACGGCGCGGCGATCACGCCAATGCTGAACGATGGCAGGGTTGGCGCGTTGGCAATCTGCGACCTACTTTTGAGCCGATCCTGTGGTTTGTCAAACCATATCCTATCGGTGCGACCATTGCCGACAACGTGTTGACGCACGGCGTTGGCGCATATAATGAAAGCGCCTTTGCCCGCTATGAACAAGCGCCTGATAACGTTGTGCGATCTGGTTTCGCCCCACAAGAAAGTGGACGACATATCACTCAGAAACCGCTACGACTTCTCAAAGCTCTCATTGAGCTGACCACCCTGCAAGGACAGATCGTTCTCGATCCCTTTTGTGGCAGCGGCTCGACGCTTTTGGCAGCCAGGAGTTTGGGAAGGCATTACGTGGGGTTCGACAATGATGAGAAGTGCGTGCAAATCGCTCTGGAACGACTGAGGCCTGATATGTTCAATGGCTTGCTGAAAGAGCCAGTCTCAGGCGATGAAGCCAATCGTCCATTGACCGATGATGGGGTGCATCAGCAATGGTTGTTCGCTCACGCAGGTAAGGAAATCATCCATGCTTAACGCTGGCGTTTTGACGTTTCGGGAGTACGCAATGCACGAATCACTGCCCTTGGCGATCATTCACGAGGCCGTGCTGGAATATGTCCGTGGTCGTGATGATGTTGTGCTCTTTGGCGCGCAGGCTGTCAATGCTTATGTGGCCGAGCCGCGCATGACGCAGGACATCGACTTATTGTCAATACGGGCAGAAGGGCTTGCTCAAGACCTGCGAACCTATCTGAGCCAGCGTTTCCAAATTGCGGTGCGTGTACGCGAAGTCAGCGATGGCCGCGGCTATCGGCTCTACCAGGTGCAAAAGAGCGGGAATCGCCATTTGGTCGATCTGAGACCGGTGGACAAGATGCCCTCCGCTCTCCGGATCGAAGGCGTGTTGATCATTGCTCCGGTTGAGCTGATCGCCAGCAAGGTCATTGGCTACCGCCAACGCCGCGGCAAACCCAAGTCAGGCACCGATTGGCGCGACCTGGCTATGTTGCTGCTTACGTTTCCTGAACTCAAGCAAATGTCCGGCGCCGTGGCGGATCATCTCAATTCTCTGGGCGCTGATTCTGAAACGATGTCCGTCTGGCAAGAACTGGTGAAACTGGACATTCAGCCTGAGGACGAAGACGACGAATTCTGAATGTCATCGCGAGCAGATAGCAATCCTAGGTGAAATAATGAAACGGCTGCGCAGTGCAATCGCATCGCTCTTGTTGCTGGTGTTGGTCATCTTGACCGGCGTCCAGCCTGCCCGCGGCCAGGCGCCCGCGCCGACCACGCCCCTCGACCGCGAGCAGATTCTGATCTACGGCCTGCGCTTGCAACCCGGCCCCAGCCATCAGGTCGTGCCCAAGAACACCGTCACCGCGATCAACGCGCCGCTGCTCACGCCTGACGGCCAACCGGCCAGCTTTGCCGGCAGCGAACAGGGCGCCGTCGTCGCGCAGTTGCGCGGGCCAGCCTTCGCCGCGCCGATCCAGGTCAGCGGCGTCCCCAACCAACTGCTCTATCTGCCGCCCCTGCCACTGGAAGGTCTTTACGTGTTGGAGAACATCCGCCTGGTCGCCGACGGTCGCGTCGTCCTGCAAGGCAACCCCGATGCGGTGACCATCGAGGTCATCGACCGCGTGCTGGCGTCCCAGGTGACGACGCGCCCACTGACTGCGCAGGAGATCCTCGACAAGGGCATCTACTTCGACGAGGACAACTTCCGCGCGGTCAATTTCACCGTCGCCATCGGCGTGCAAGGTCAGAAAATTCCCGTCAGCTTCCCCATGCTCTTGCCCAGGACGCCCAGCCGCCCATCGCAACGCCCGGGCTTTGTGCCGCGCCCGCCGAACGGCATCGGCACGCCGCGCCCACCCGACCAGCCGCTCATGAATCTGCCGGGCTTCAATCTGACCAATCTGTCCGTGTCGGGCTTTTCGTTGGAATGCGTTTCCGAGTGCAACCCCGAAGCGACGCGGCTGATCCCGCCCATCCCCGGCGTGCTGATCTTCCCCGGCAACATCGCCTATCTCAACCAATATTTCAGCGCGCTCCTGCTCGTCTCCAATGTCGCGCCCGGCTACTCCAATCTGGTGGTCAGCAATGTCCAGGCCGAGATCATCCTGCCCAGCGGTAAGGACACCGTTGCCAACACAGGCGACGACCCGCTGCGCATGGCCAGGCTCGGCGCGCCGCCGGTGGAGCAGAGCAAGATTCAGCCCGTCGCCCAGCCCGGCCCCGACGGCAAGCTGGGCACCGCCGACGACATCCCCACGCTGGCGCCCGGCCAGGATGGCAACTCCGAGTTCCTGATTGAAGGTCGCCGCCAGGGCATCCACACGGTCGATGTCAAGATCACCGCCACGCTCAACGGCTTGCCAAGCGGACCGGTGCAGTTGCAGGGCCGCGCCGTCGGCGTGCTGGAGGTGCGCGACCCAACATTCGCCCTCACTTTCAATCATCCGCGTACAGTGGCGACCGGCGAGGAATATGATTTCTACATCACCGTCAGCAACATCTCCGACACGCCGGCCAACTTCGTCTCGCTCAACTTGCTCAAGCGCAGCATCAGCGGCGCCGAGCTGCTCTCGGACGAAAACGTTCCTGTGGAGACGATCCTGCCGGGCGATTCAGCCACTGCTGTCTTCCGCCTGCGTTCGTTGCAAACCGGCTCGGTGATCGCCACCTCGCTCGATTCCGATGTGCCAGGCAAGTTCGAGTTTCGCCTGGCCGTGGGCGAGTTGGGCATTCCTCTCTCGCCCAACACGCTCCAATTCCCCCACGAAGTGAACAGCCTGCCGCCCGAACTGCGTGCGGCCGCCACTGCGCTGCTGGGGCAGGCCTATGCCCTGGCGACCGCGCCCTTCACGCCGCCCGGTCTGCTGCCCATGCGCAAGGAGATCGTTTACCAGCGCACCATCGACCTGGCTGTGGCCGGCCAGCGCATCTCCCTGGGCGAACCGCTTGCCGCGGTGCTGCGCGACCTGGCCCTCGACTTCACCGGCGGCAACCTGGCGCGCCTGGCGCCCGACGGCGAGGTGACGCCCGCCGACGAAGCCGCGTTCGACCGGCTGCTGCGCACCTCGCGGCGCGGCGCGGCCTTTCTCGATGCGCTCGCCAGCCTGCTCCTGCCCGCTGTGCAGAACAGTGGCCCGCTGGCTTTTCAGGCGGAGTTCGCCGAGCAGGTGGTTTCCCGCTCGCCCCATCTTTCCATCATCACCGGCGGCGACGCGCCTGCGCCTGTGCTCCTTTCCCTCACCGACCCGGCCAACAATCGGCTCAACGCCAGCGAGGACGCCATTCCCTACGGCGCGCATTTCAACTTCGCCGGCGTTCCGTCGGAGATGGCGCTGCTCTCCACGCCGCAGAACGGCCTACACGTGGTCGATCTGCGCGGCGCGGCGACGGGCAAATTCGACCTGGGCGTCGTCCTGCCCGATGGCAACGGTCTGCGCCGCCTCACCTACCCGCAGGTGAACATGACCGTTGGCGGTCGCGGCCGGCTGCTGCTCGATGTGGGCGGCGTCAACGATTTCATCCTGTGGCTCGATTTGGACGGCGACGGCCAATTCGAGACGCAGGTCACGCCCACGCTCAACGAGCCGGTCGCCGAGAGCGGCCCCCAGGTCATCTCCGCCTGGGAGATGGGCAGTCTCGACAGCTTTGGCCGCATCATGGCCGTGCTCTTCGACGAGGAGGTCTCGCCAGCGTCGGCGCAGAGCGGCGCGCTGGGCGACGCGATCACTCATTACTCGGTGGAAGCCAACCAGCCGCTTGGCGTGGCGCTGCAACCGTCGGGACGCGTGGCGTTGCTGCGCCTGCGCGATGGACTCGGCCCCTTCATCCAGCGCACCGCGACCATCAGCGAGGTGGCCGACATCCACGGCAACCTGATGACGCCGATCAGCGTGACTGCGCCCATTTCACCCACCGCGTGCAACAGTGGGCTGATCCGCTGCGGCGGCACGGTCTCCGGTCAGGTGCGCAAGGCCGACGGCACCCCCGTGCCCTTTGCCGAGATCGTTTTCCAGCAGAAGATCGTCGTCTTCGATGTCTTGAAATGGGAGACCATCACCCGCAAACAGGCCGACGCCGACGGGCGCTACAGCTTCGATTTCGTCTCTAGCTGGCCGTCGAGCTTTGCCGGCAGCGACCCAGCCAGCGGCGCCAGCGGCAAGGTGCTCACACAGATTCGCTACGCCGGCCAGCATCTGGATGTGGATATCATCCTGCCCGGCACAGGCACGCTGGTGGGGCGCGTGTTGGCGGCAGATGGCGTGACGCCGCTGCCCAACGCCGAGATCGGCGTCGAGAGCCTGAACCGGTTTGGAGCGCGCTTTGCAGCCACCAGCGACGCCAACGGCGTCTTTGCCATCGGCGGCGTGCCGGTTGGCCCGCTGAGCATCGTCGCGGTCCACAGGCCGACCGCGTCGCAGCTTGTCGCCGCCGGGCTGATCGAGCGCGACGGCGAAGTCGTCACCCAGGACCTGGTGCTCTTTCCGGTCAACCGGCCCGGCCTGCCGCCACCCGGCAGCGTGGTCGGACGCGTGTTGCGCAGCGACGGCGTGACGCCAGTGGCCGGCGCACCGGTCTTCACCGACAAGGGCGGCGTGACGACCAGCGACGATGTCGGGCGCTATCGCATCGACGGCCTGCAGCCCGGCCCGGTGAAGGTGCAATCCTTCGACGAGCAGCTTTTCGAGTCGGCGTCGGTCAACACCACCATTTTGTCGGGCAAGGATGTGACAGCCAACCTGCTGCTCTTTGGCGGCAGCGGGACGGTCACAGGGTCAGTGATCGACGCAGCGGGCCAGCCGGTGGCCGGCGCGCAGATTTACGGTGGCTGGCAGGTGGTCGCCACCGGCGCCGACGGTCAGTTCACTCTGCCCGACATGCCGCTGGGTGAACGCGACCTGGCGGCGCTCGTTCCCGGCACGCAGATCAGCGCCCGGCTCAAGGTCAACCTGACCCAGCCCGGCGAGAGCGTCGCCGTCCAGTTCCGACTTCCCGCCTATGGGGTGATCGCCGGGCGGGTGACGCTGGCCGACGGCGTGACGCCCGCGGCCAATGTGGATGTGATCCTGTTGGGGCGCGAGGGCGGCGGATCCTATATGACCGAGACCGACGCCGCCGGCGCGTATCGCGTGGAAAATGCGCTGGCCGGCATCTACAGGATCAGCAGCTTCCTGCCCAGCTTTAGCGACGCCAACGTCATCGAGACGCGGCTGGTGGCGCACCGCCAGACAGTGCGCGCCGATATTCGCTATCGCGGCAAGGGGCGCGTCATCGTGCGCATGTTCGACGACGACGGCGCGACGCCCATCGCCGGCCAGTTGCTGCTCTCCGAAGTCAAGGTGCTCAAAGACCAGCTCATCCCGTCGGACAACCCCGAATGCCTGCCCGACATCACGGTCGGCGACGTGGTCATCAAGATGACGCCCTGCAAGACCATCGTCACTGGCTTTGCGCTGATCCCCACCACGCGCGGCGGCCAGACCGACGCGGCGACCGGCGAGGCCACTTTCACCGACGTGATCGTGGGCGACGTGCGCGTCGAGGGCGCCAACGCCTTCAACGGCGGCGCGCAGGGGTCGGGCGTTGTACCCGCGCCGGGCGCCACGGCCATCATCTCGCTGACGCTCAAAGGCACGAGCCAGGTGAGCGGCACGGTCTATCAGCCCGACGGGGTGACGCCGGTAGGCGCCGACGTCACCGTGGAATTCAACGGCAAGTTGAAGAATGTCACAGTCGTCACCGATGAGAACGGGCAGTACTGGTTCCCGCTGGTCAGCGCCGGCGATTTCAGCGTCACCGCCCAAGATCCGGCGAGCGGGCTGAGCGGCCAAAGCCGCGGCAGCGTTGACGCTGGTCGCAGCGCAGTGGTCAATATTCGTCTGTTGGGCAAAGGCAGCGCGGCAGTGCAAGTCAAGGGTACGTCGGGCGCGGCCATCGCCAACGCGCCGCTGCAATTGGTGCGCAGCGGCTTCCCGGCGCAGACGCTGGCCGGTCTCACCGACGCCAATGGCTGGTTCACCTTCACCGACAACGTGACCGAGGGTAGCTTCAGCGTGCGGGCGACGAACCCGGACAACGGCGCCAAGGGCAGCCGCAGCGGTCGCATCACCGCGCCGGGCGGCTTTGCAACCGTGCGCATCACCATCCTCGACGAGGCGGGGGTGGTCAACGGGCGCTTCGTCCTGCCCGACGGGACGCCAGCGGTCAACGCGCAGATCGAGCTGCGCTCCAGCTTCGAGGGACGCGAGGATTTCACCTCCACCGATGCGACCGGCGCGTTCATCTTCGAGGGCGCACCCAAGGCTGGCTTCAGCCTCACCGGCTATGACTTCGTCACCAACCGCACGGGCAAGGCCAGCGGCGCGATCACGACCGACGGCCAGACCGTCACAGTGACGATCACTGCCCAGGCGCTCGGTTCCGTCACCGGCCTGGTGACCGCGGCCAGCGACGGCTCGCCGGTGGCTGGCGCAGAGGTGACGCTCAAGAGCGCCGCGTTCGAGATGGTCACCACCAGCGGGCTGAACGGCAGCTACACCTTCCCATCGGTTCCGGCGGGCGGCTTCAACCTGACGGCAAATGCCAGCGGCGCAACCGGAAAGGCGTCCGGCAACCTGGTGAGCGAAAGCCAGGTGGTCACGGCCAACATCGTGGTGGCGGTTCCGCCGCCGACGCCGGTCGGGCGCGTCGAGGGTTTCGTGCGCGACGCAGAGGGCGAGATCGTCGCCGGCGCGCAGGTGTCACTCAGTTACGGCAAAACGCAGCGAAACACCACGGTGGACGACAACGGCTTCTATTTCTTCGACGGCGTGCCGCTTGTCGCGTTTACGTTGCTGGCAAAGTCGCCGATTCCGCCCGACGCCGGCGCAGCTACTGCCAGCTTGGGCTACGACGGCGAGGCGCTCCAGGTCGATCTACAGCTGCTGGGCGTCGGCGTGATCTACGGCGTGGTGCGCAGCGGCGGCGGCGCGCCGGTCGGTTTCGCCGAAGTGAAGTTGACGCGCCAGGGGCAGAGTCCCGTCCCTTACAAGGCGCAGACCTTCGCCGACGCCAGCGGCCATTTCACCTTCACCAAAGTACTGGCTGGCAACCTGAGCCTGAGCGCCAAACAACCGGCCACCAGCCTGGGAGGATCGACATCGTCCGCGCTCGCCGCCGGTGAGACGGCCAACGTCACCATCACGCTCCAGGCAGCCGGGACGATCATCGGGCGCGTAGTACGCCAAGACGGTGTGACGCCCGCTGAAAACATGACGCTCGACCTGACCAGCGGCAACAAACACCGCTACGACCTGACTGACGCCAGCGGCTTCTTCACCTTCACCGACATCGCGCTGGGCAGCTACACGCTACTCGTCAACGATGCGCTGGGCGAAGGCACGGCCAACCGCAGCGCATCGCTCTCCAATCTTGGCGAGATGCTCAACCTGGGCGACATCGTGCTCGACGAGGCCAGCCCGCAGGTGGTCGCCATTTCGCCGGCCGACGGCAGCCAGAACATCCCGGTGACGCAGACGATCATGATTGATTTCTCCGAGCCAGTCAAGGCCAGCACGGTCAACAGCACGAACATCGTGGTGACGACCGGCGCGACCCAGATCGCTGGCCTCCTGGCGCTGGATGCGACCGGCGCACGCGCCCTCTTCACGCCGACGCTGCCCCTACCCTCGTTTGGTCAGGTCACAGTCAAGGTCAAAACCGGCGTGACCGATCTGGTGGGCAAGCCGCTGAGCGCAGAGCGCGTCGCCTCCTTCACCACGCGCGACATCATCCCGCCGAGCATCATCAGCCTCAGCCCGGCGCCCGACGCAACCAACGTGGCGCTGGAGTCGGTGGTGCGTGTGACCTTTGGCGAACCCATCGACCTGGCCCAGTTCGCCGGACCGGTCATCAGCCTGAGTCGCAACGGCGCAGGGGTGAGCGGGCAGATCGCCTGGATCAACGCCGACACCGTGGTGATCTTTACGCCGGACAGCCCGCTGCTTGCCAATCAGAGCTACTCGGTGACGGTGCAGCCAGCCAGCGACCTCTCCGGCAACCAGCAGCCGGACGCCACGAGCTACACCTTCGACTCGCTCGATGTGCAGATTCCGCTGATCACGAGCCTGATCGCACAGCCCGGCACGACGGTGCTCGAAGGCCAGTCGGCCACCGTTGAGGCCAGCGTGGACGCGCCCGACGTCGCCTTTGTCGAGTTCTTTGTCAATGGCCAGTTGGTGCGCACCGACACGGCTGCGCCCTATGGCTTTGTCTATCAGGCGCCGACCAGCGGCAACCAGGCGGTGACCGTGGCGGCGCGCGCCACCGACAACGCCGGCAATGTCAGCCCGGATGTCACGCTTATGCTCAATGTGCAGAGCGACCTGCCGCCCGTGGCGACGATTCTCAGCCCGGCGAATGGCGCGGGCGTGGCGGCTGGCGGCAAGCTGACTGTGACCGCCCAGGTGCAGGACGATGTGGGCGTGGCGCAAGTGGTGGCCCAGGCGACCGGCGCGATGACCACCTCGAACTCGACTTCCGTGGCCCCGGCGGCGCAAGATAAAGTCGTCACCCTGATCCTGGATGTTGCGCCCGCTGCGCCCTTGGGCGGCGCAATCACGCTCAAGGCCGGCGCGGTCGACACGCGTGGGCAGAGCGGCGCCAGCCCGGCGCTGACCCTCTTTGTGACCGGCGACGCAGCCAAACCCAGCGTGCAGATCGCCAGTCCGGCCAACAACGCGTTGGTTGCGCCCGGCTCGATTGTCTCGGTGGTGGTGAACGCCAGCGACAATCACGGCCTGGCCAGTGTGAGCCTGAACGCCAGCGGCGCGGCGACTCTGGCCGAAACCCGCTTCATCTCGCCGACGCAGACGGCCGTCAGCGCGACCTTCAGCCTGACCATCCCGGCCAACGCCGCGGCCAATCAGACCGTCGCCGTCATCGCCCAATCCCACGACACCAGCGGCAACACAGCGACGGCGGCGCAGATCACGCTCAAGATCGCCGATGTCCTCCTGCCGTCGGTGAGCGTGCAGGCGAGCGGCGGCGTCACGACTGTGGTGCAGGGCGATACAGTTAGCCTGACCGTGGCTGCCAGCGACAACGTGAACATCAACCGGATGGGCTATCGCGCCAGCGGCGCACTGATTACGAGCAGCAGCAAGGCGGTCAGCCCGCCCAAGACGCCGACCTCCAGCGACTTTGCGCTGAGCGTCCCGGCGGCGACTGCGCCCGGCGGCGTGATCGTGGTGACAGGCGTCGCCACCGACACGGCGAACAACGTGGGCGCATCCGCTCCACTCTCGCTGACTGTGTTGGCCGATGGGCCGCCAGCGGTCAGCATCCTGGCGCCCATCACGGGCAGCGCCGTCGCCGTGGGACAGCCGCTCACTGTCACTCTCTCTGTTGCCGATGACCTGGGCGTGACCCAGGTGCGTCTCGACTCCAGCGGCGCGCTGAGCACAACCCAGACTGCGCTCATCATCCCGGCCAAACGCACTCACACGGCCCACTTCGTGGTAAATGTTCCGGCCA
The DNA here is from genome assembly GCA_964560495.1 of uncultured Caldilineaceae bacterium. Classification (GTDB taxonomy): domain Bacteria; phylum Chloroflexota; class Anaerolineae; order Caldilineales; family Caldilineaceae; genus UBA5069. The sequence continues at coordinate 53,183 of CAZLMM010000028.1, read as the reverse complement.
ACATTGCGCCGGGGACGCCGCTGATCTTGACTGCCCAGGCCAGCGACACACGCGGCCAGCTCAGCGCCGTCGCCGTGGTGGTGGTCAGCGTGGGCGATCTGACGCCGCCGCTCGTGCGCTTTGTCAGCCCGGCCAACAATGGCTTTGTCCAGCCGGGCAGCGTGGTGAACGTGGCGCTCGTCGCCAGCGACCCCAGCCTGGTGGCGCAGGTGGAGATGACCGCCAGCGGCGTGGTCACGTTGTCGCAAAGCAGCGTCATTTCGCCCGCGCGCACGCCTGTGACCATCACCCTGCCCATTACGATTCCCGCCGCGCCAGCCAATGCGCTGATCACCGTGCAGGGTCGCGCCGCCGACAGCCTGGGCAACGTCTCTCCGATTGCCGTGTTGACGCTGCGCGTGGCCGACGTGACGCCGCCCGCCGTGACGCTGACCGGCAGCGCCAACGCAGTCGTCCCCGGCAACAGCATCACGCTGACAGTCAGCGTCACCGATGATGTGGGGTTGACCGGATTGGGGTACGCCGCAGAGGGCGCGCTCGTCACAAGCGCCAGCCAACCAATCGCCGGCGCGCCGGCCAGTGCATCCACCAGCTTTGTTTTGAACGCGCCGGCATCGCTCGCCGCCGGCGACAGCATCACCGTGACCGGCGCGGCGACCGACACGACGGGCAACCGGGGCGCGTCCGGCGCGCTGACGGTCGCCGTGCTCGAAGACCAACCGCCCCAGGTTGCCATCGTCAGCCCGGCGGATGGCGCGGTTGTCGGCGTAGGGCAGGTTGCGCAGATCAGCGTGCAGGCCGCCGACGATGTGGGGGTGTCGCACGTGCATCTCTCCAGCAGCGGCGCAGTCACGGCCAGCCTCGATGCGCCGCTGACGCCCGCCCAGAAGAACGCGGTCGTCCAGTTTGCGCTGCCCATTCCAGCGGATGCGCCGCTGGGCGGCACGATTCAGGTGCAGATCGACGCCGTCGACAGCCGCGGCCAGAGCAGCGGCGCGGCGACGCTCGCGCTGCTGGTGGCCGACCTGACGCCGCCGAGCGTCCAGATCGTCAGCCCGCCGCCCAACAGCTTCGTCGAGCCGGGGCAGGCGGTGAGCGTGGTCGTTGCGGCGCAGGACAATCTGGCCGTGGCGCAGGTCGCGCTGGCGACGAGCGGCAGCCTGACGACGAATGAAACGCGCTCGATCCAGCCGCCCACATCGCCGGTGACGGCGACCTTTGTCGTCACCGTGCCGAGCGCAGCCACGGGCAATGATCTCATTTTCGTCACAGCGCAGTCAGCAGATCCATCGGCCAACGCCAGCCAGCCCGTCTCGATTACGCTGCGGGTGGCAGACGTGCTTGCGCCGCAGGTGAATGTGACCGTGACGCCAGCTTTTACCCAGGTGGTGCGGGGCGGCAGCGTGACGGTCACGGTGAACGCTGGCGACGAGGTGGCGCTGGGCGCCATCGGTTTCACGGCCAGCGGCGCGGTCAGCGCAGCCGGCAGCAAGCCGGTCAATCCACCTGCAGCGACAGGCAGCGCCGCTTTTGTCGTCAGCACGCCAGCCACTGCGAGCGTGGGCAGTACGATTGCCATTAGTGCAATCGCTACTGATACAAGTAACAATCAGGGGTTCTCTGCGCCGCTTGTGCTGACGCTGGTAGAGCCGGGCGCGCGCGTGGTGGGCGTGGTGACCAATGTACAAAACCAGGTGGTGGCCGGCGCACAGGTGACTGTGACAGCGGTCAACGGCGTCTTCGCTACGACGACCGACGCCAACGGACGCTATGCGGTGGGCGTCGCGCAGCCTGGGCCGGTGACGGTGCAGGCGGTCGACCCGGCCACCAGCCAAAACGGGCGCGTCGATGGCGTCGTCGGCGCATACGACGTGCAGGTCACGCTCGACGTGCAGGTGAGCGGCCTGCCGCTGGTGGCAATCACCAGCCCAGCGGCCAATGCTGTGCTGGCGCGCGGGGAGATGATCCCCTTCAGCGCCAGCGCCAGCGACGACCTGGGGGTGGTCAGTGTGGAATTCTGGGTGAACGGCGGCCTGCTGTTCGTGGATGAGAGCGCGCCCTACGGCCTCGACTATCTCGTGCCCGGCGACGCTACGGCGTTGACGTTCAGCGCCTTCGCCAACGATGTGGAGGGCAACCGGGTGCAGGCGACGGATGTGCTCGCCAACGCGGTCGACGATCCGCTGACGACGGTTAGCGGCCAGGCTGTCAACACGCTCGGCGCGCCGGTGGCGGGCGCGGTTGTCAAGGTGATCTACACGACGAGCAACACGCAACACCCGCTGACAACCACAACCAACATCTCCGGCGTCTTCAGCCTGCCAGGCGTCTCGACCATCGCCGGCCCGCTGCGCGCCGATGTCGTAGGCGACGCCTCTGGCGCAACGGTGAAGGGCAGTTCGTCGGCGGCGCAGCCCGTGCGCGGCGGCGTGACCAATCTGGGCGTCGTGCTGCTGCGCGCCAACGTCTGCTGGGATGGCGGCGGCAACGGGACAAGCTGGCACGACGCGGCCAACTGGTGTCAAGATACGTTGCCCGGCCCCATTGACGATGTGGTGATTTCGGCGGCGACCAACCCGACCATCGTCCACAGCCAGGGCGACGACGTGATCCAGAGCCTGCTCAGTGACGAGGCGTTGACGCTCAGCGGCGGTTCGCTGCGGGTGGCGGGGACGGCCCAGGTCAATGGCAGCTTCAATCTGCAAGGGGGAACGCTGATCAGCGCGACGGTGCAGCCGGGCAGCGGCGGCCAGGGCGTGACCGTGCAGGGCACAGCCAGCATCATGCGTGGCGTGACTATGAACGCCAACCTGAGCCTGGCGGTCAACGGCCAGAATGTGGCGCTGAAGGTGCGCGACGGCCTGACGCTCAACAGCACGGCGACGCTGGGGCGCAGCGGCGACTGCGAGACTGGGCGTCTCGACTTCGAGGGGACGCAGACGCTGGGCGGCGCTGGCACGGTGCTTTTCGTGGATCGTCACAACACAGCCTGCAACGACTCGCGCTTCACCGGTCTGCGGGTGGTCAACGCCGGGACGACGCTGACCATCGGGCCGAACATCACCGTGCGCGGCGGCGAGGGCTTCATCGGCTATAGCGGCGAAATCGGCGGTTCCAGCGATGTGGGCGTGGTCTTCCAGGGCACGCTCAAGAGCGACATCGGCGACGCCGAGGTGCTGCTGCAAGGGCAGCACTGGCGCAACGAGGGCGGGCGCATCGTCGCCAGCGTGGGCGGCGTTTACATCACCGGCGCCAGCATCGACAACAGCGGGCAGACGCTCAGCGTGACCGGCGGTGGCTTCATCCGACTCAACGGCTCAGCCATCGTGGGCGGCGTGGTGAGCGGCACAACCGCCAGCCGCCTGACCTTCATCAACAGCAACACACTGGACGGCGTCGACCTGACCAGCCTCAACCTGACGCTGGGACAGAACGGCGTCGCCAGTTCTTGGGTCGCGGTGCGCAACGGGTTGACGCTCAACGGGACGGCCACGCTGGGCATCAGCGGCGACTGTGAGTGGGGACGCTTCGACTTCGATGGTTCACAGGCGTTAAGCGGCGCAGGGACGGTGGTCTTTGTCGACCGCCACAACACGTCCTGCAACGACTCGCGCTTCGCCGGCCTACGGGTGGCGACGGCGGGGACGACGCTGACCATCGGGCCGAACATCACCGTGCGCGGCGGCGAGGGCTTCATCGGCTATAGCGGCGAAATCGGCGGTTCCAGCGATGTGGGCGTGGTCTTCCAGGGCACGCTCAAGAGCGACATCGGCGACGCCGAGGTGCTGCTGCAAGGGCAGCACTGGCGCAACGAGGGCGGGCGCATCGTCGCCAGCGTGGGCGGCGTTTACATCACCGGCGCCAGCATCGACAACAGCGGGCAGACGCTCAGCGTGACCGGCGGTGGCTTCATCCGACTCAACGGCTCAGCCATCGTGGGCGGCGTGGTGAGCGGCACAACCGCCAGCCGCCTGACCTTCATCAACAGCAACACACTGGACGGCGTCGACCTGACCAGCCTCAACCTGACGCTGGGACAGAACGGCGTCGCCAGTTCTTGGGTCGCGGTGCGCAACGGGTTGACGCTCAACGGGACGGCCACGCTGGGCATCAGCGGCGACTGCGAGTGGGGACGCTTCGACTTTGACGGTTCGCAGACGTTGGGCGGCGGTGGGACGATTGCGTTCGTGGACCGCCACAACACAGCCTGCAACGATTCACGCGACGCTGGTCTGCGGGTCGTGACCGCCGGGACGACGCTGACAATCGGGCCGAACATCACCGTGCGCGGCGGCGAGGGCTTCGTCGGCTATTCGAGCAAGATCGGCGGCAGTGAGGCGTTCGTACTGGTCAACCAGGGGCGGATCACAGCCAGCGGCAGCGGCAGCGAAGTGATCGTGCGCGGCGCGACGCTGGTCAACGACGGCGTGATCGAAATGGGCAGCGCCGGCTTTGTCACGGCGCAGGGTGCTCTGACAAACAATGGCCTGCTCGACACCGGCGCAGCCAATCCGGGCACGCTCAGTTTGACCGGAAGCTACACGCAAACGCTCACCGGCCAACTGCGGGTGGACATCCGCGGCGCGGCGGCCGGCACGCAGTTCGGGCGCCTGGTGGTGAGCGGCAAGGCGGTGCTGGATGGTGTGCTGAACGCGACGAGAAGCACGAACTATCTGCCGACCGTCGGAGCGACCTTCCGGGTGGTCTCGTCGGGCAGCCGCGCTGGCGAGTTCAGCGCCGTCATCGGGACGGAGATCGACGAGACGCGCCACTTCTCGCCAACCTATGACGCAACCGGCAGCGTGCTGCGCGTGTTGGCCGGTCCGGCTGCCGCGCCCGGTTCGACGCCGACGCTGGGTGCAGCCCAGCCCATCGACTGCCAGGGCGCGCTGGTGGCGACGGCCAATGCTGCGGATGCGACGAACCAGTTCTTCACCAACCTGCTGCGCGTCAACGGCGAACCGTTCCCCTGTCTGGAGATGGTGAACGTGGCGGCGCAAGAGCAACAACTGGCCTTTGGCCCGGTGACGCTGAGCGGCGTGCAGGTCACGCGCAAACTCTACGCGGCGGCGGATGGTCGCCTCGTGCGCTCGCTCGAACTGCTGACCAATCCCAGCGACACAGCGCAGGTGATCACGGTGACGGTGGAGGGCTATCTGGCGTCAGCCGCGGCGACGCGATTGGTGATCGACCCGCTGACGCAAGCAACCGGCTATGCGGTGGTGGACGGCGATCTCTTCGGCCCGACACAACTGCCCGTGCTGGCGCAGGTCTTTGCGGGACTCGGTGCGAGCGCGCCGCCAGCGGCTGAGTTTAGCAATGGCAGCGGCGAGTTCGTCTATCGCTGGGTGGCGATCACGTTGCAACCGGGGCAGAGCGCGGCGCTGCTGCACTTCACAGCGCAGGCCGCGCCGGGAGATGTCGCCGGGGCGACTGCCCACGCCCAGGCGTTGAGTCGGCTGGAGGACGCCGACGCTCTGGCGCAGATGAACGCGCAGGAGCGGGCGTGGGTGGTGAACTTCGCCATGACAGCGGAAGAAGCGACGCCGGAAGGGACGCCGCCGGTCACAACGCCGGAGACGCCGAACGACTCCAACGCGCCGGGGCGCATCTTCTTGCCGGTGATCATGCGCGATGAGGCAAGTTTGCAGACGGCGCCCTCTGCGTCGAGCGAGGCGCCGCCTGCGCAAACGGCTGGCGAGCAACGGGTCTATCTGCCGCTGGTGGGGCGGTGATCATGGGCATCCATCGTCGATTGACAATGATTGCGGCGGTGGTCATCGTATCGGCCAAACTCGCCGATTCAAAATGGGCGTCTGATAAGTCAAAATGCACTTGAACGCACTGGATTCTCGACCAACCTGCTTTGGCCGATGGCCGGCACGATGACAAATGCTGTTCATTGTATATGACCTACTATCCGGAATTTTCCCGCTTACTCAATCGAGAGTTGCAGCGACAGGATCGCTCGGCGTCTTGGCTGGCGCTGCGGCTGGACGTCAGCCCGAGTACGGTTCGGCAATCCTGGATGGATTCCAATGCTTGCACGCCGGTCAACTCCTTCGTGCTCACCGTGCGCTCGCCTTGCTCGTGTCGCTCTGGTGCGTCTCGATAGACTTGACATGGGCCGTCCTGACTTCGTTGGCGCCTCGCACGCCAATGCGATGATCTTGCTGACCTGTTCTGCCGTGAGTGTGTGCGGCGCTCCAGGTTGCGGCGCATCTTCAAGCCGTTCCTCCGCACTTAATTCCTCCAGAGGCAACGGCTGCAACTCTAGCAAGCGTCTGCGCCATAGGCGCACTGTCTCGATATGCACCCCTTCTGCCCGCACGATTTGGCAATTCGACTTGCCTGCTGCACTCGCCAGGACAACCGAGCGCGCAGCGCAATTCGCTGTTTCGTGCTATGGCGCCTTACCAACTGCTCCAACTTGCTGCGTTCCTGCGCACTCAACTCGATCTGAAGTGCTTTTGGACCAGGCATCTTGTCTCCTTCTTGTTTCAGCTATTTTCAATACCGCCAAAGCGACAAGACGTTAACCAATCAGCCCATTTCTGGCAACTTTCCTCCACAATCTATCGGTCTATTTCAGCCCACGTGTATTAGGGGCTTGAACGGCGGCGAAGTCGTCGTTTTGTAACAGCGGAGTAGCGCAGAGATGATTTCATGGGCGGCGGCGTCTCTCACGGCGTGGGCAGCGGCCTTGAGAGTTGTTGCAGGGGCAAGTTGACAATCTATCTGCCACCCGCCACCTACAAATGAAAGCCTTATAGTTGAAAGAACGTCGCCAATCGCCCAAAGCGAATTTCGTCGCCCGGCTCGATGAGAAAATCCTGGCCGGGCTGCAGGCGCTGACGATTGACCACCGTGTAGTTGGTGCTATTCAGGTCGCGGATGAACCACTGACCACCCTGTTCGTGAATGGTCGCGTGACGCCGTGAGACGCCCGTGAGCGTGTCGTGGGGCGTCAGGTCGATGTCGGGAAAGATACCGTCGATGGGGTCAATGCGCCCCACGAGGATCTCCTTGCCTGGGGGCAGGTCGAGGACTGCGCCGCTATCCTTGACGACCAGCCGCGGCCTCAAGGCCGTGGGCGGCGATGTGATAAATGCAGGCGGCGGCGCAACAACTGGCGGCGGAGCGACGATTGGCGGCGCCTGGAGTGCGGTCAAATCTGCGCCGCAGTTGTCGCAGAACGCCTCGCCAGAGAAGACTTCGTTTCCGCAATTGGGGCAGTTCATTGTATTCATCCTTTCTATAATCTCGCGTATGAGTTCTCGATGCGCCAGCTACTGATCTCTATACTTTGCTCTGTTTGAGACCAGGAGTTTTCGCAGGCCAAAAACTCCTGGTCTCAAAGCAACCGCAGTGTAGGTGAAACATTCATGTCGCACCTCTTCCAGGAAGCTCCCAGCTTCCTGGAAGATTGTGGGCCAGCATGAGATCATCATCCAGAAATCAGTAGTTGCCTTGTAGGCCAAAGGGCTGACCACAGGAGCTACAAAACTTGGCCGACGCCTTTACAAATGCGGCGCAGTTTGGACATTGTTTCTGTGCGACGGGATCTGTAGACTGCGATATCCCTGGAGGTGTATTTGCCTGCCTGTCCTGGTTGCGCTGGCTGAAATGGTTGACCAACACTTTGATGCCCAACCGTCGTCGTACCTGAGCCAAGAGCGTACTGTTCCATGAACTGCTGGTTGATGCGCTCTGCGGTTCTATAAGCGTCGTAGACAGCCCATATGGTGACAGCGAATCCGGTAAAGAAGCCGATCACAATGCTCATCAGGAGCACATTGATAACCTGCACGATCAAAATCAGGATGCACTTGTCCGGTTGCATGATCTTTATTTGTCGCGTCTATTAGGCGGTTGTATGACTTGCATTGTTCACCTCGCTTGACATATTATCTTGTATCTTCATTTGCTATAATGCAAATTCATTGCGAATTCTTTCAGCGAGAGGCAAACTGAATGAGGGGGAACGCCAAGTGGCTGCGGGTACGGACTGCCGTGCGGGCGCTTACATTGGCGATTTTGTTGAGCGCGCCGGTTGCAGTCTACTCCGATTTGGAGGGGAATCTCTTGCCGTTGCTCGCCATTGCGGCGGCGTTCGTCACGCCCTTGCTGTGGCCGCGTCTGTTTGGGAGCTGGCGGGGCTTCTGGTTGTTGCTGCTTGCAACTGTGGCGCCGTTCTTTCTGACGCGTTGGGGTCTCTGGTCCGTGGATTCGCCGTTTGCATTCGTCGGCGCGTTGCTGTGGTATCTCGTCGGCCTCTTCATGCTGCCGGGGACGATCCTCATGTTGCTGTGGCGACGTTGGGCCAGCGTCAACCTCATACTGCTTTGTTTTGCCCTGACGCCGCTGGCGATTGTGATCTTTTTACTCACCCAAACATTTGGCGCCGACCCCCTTGCCGGAACGCCACAAGAGGCTGTGGAGGCGATCGGCATTTTCATTCCGTGGATGGCGCTCATGATGGGGCTGTGTCTCGCTCCGATCTTCTTTGTCGGGTCGCTCTTGTGGCTGGTCTATCAAGAGAGCGGAGGTGGCGCGGGTGTTCGGGCGTAAGGATTCTGATGCGCTATGAAACGGCTGCCGGCAAACCGGCGGCCAACCGGGTGCGCAATTCGGCGATCTCTTTCACCAATTCTGGCTCGCGGCCTTCGCCGTGCAGTCGTAGCCGTCGCTGGCGAAAGGCAAGCTCCACACAGAGTTGCAGTCGATTTGCCTGCTCGCGCTGAGCGCGGTTGCGAGGGCGCAATGGGCGATGCCAACGCCCGGTGAGATAGGCGAATTCCTCGCGACTCAAGGTCGCTCCCACTTCACGGGACAGTTCGTTGCGGATGCAGTCGCGCTCGGCGCGCCAGGACAGAAGCACAGTCAGAAGGAACAGGCCGAGGCCAGCCGCTGCAACGGATAGGCTCAGCAGCGCGCCCCATCCGCTGACCGATGTGACGCCCACGCCGAAGTTGTGCAGCGCGTGGGCCATGATCGCGGCGATCAACCCGCCCAACGCCCACAAGATGCGGCCCGCCGTCGACCGGCTATTGCGCGCCATGCCCAGCCCCATGCCAAAGAGCGCAGTGTAGAAGGCATGGTTCAGGCCAAAGACGATTGCGCGCAGATAGATGAGAAAGGCAAGGTTACCCATCCCACCTTCATCATATGCGCCCAGAAAGTAGAAAAGATTCTCGGTCATGGCGAAGCCAAAGCCGATAAGCGCGCCGTAGACAATGCCGTCGAGCACGCCATCGAACTCCTGCCGCCAGCGATAGAAGAAATAGAGCAGGGCTAACACCTTGGCGATCTCTTCCACCACAGGCGCCACCAGCGCGCCAGAGACCAGCTCTGCGGCCAGGCCGTCGCTCTCTGCAACGAAAGGCGCGCCGATGAGCACCTCGGCCAGCACGCTCAGGACGATGGCGGGGAGAGCGCCCCATACGAACGCAATGAAGACCAGCCGTCGCGGCTCGCGCTCATAGCGATCGGCCCAGGCGAAAAGGAGCGACCAGAGCAGGGTGGGGAGCAACGCCGCGCCAACAATGATGATGTAAGCGAGCACTATCAGTCCTCTATGGCAGGCGTACAGGCGCAATGCGCTTGCGCCATTTAGCGTAGGTGCTGGCCAGGTGCGGCCAGAAAGGGCTGATTGCGCCTTGGGGCGTCGCCTGCGTCAAAGCAGTCAGGAACGACGCCGGGTTGTCGTCGAAAGGCGGCATTTCCAGGTAGCAGCGCCCCACCTCGAAGGGAATATGGGCGTCGCTGCCGGCCGTCATGAGCTTGCCATGCTGGCGCGCCAATGCCAGCGCTGCATCATTGTCCTGGCTGCGTACACAGCGTGCATTGAGCACCTCCAGGGCATCCACATCGTCGATGATGGTCAGAACATTGGCCAGCCCCATGGCAGACCCCCGCAGCGAATCCAGGGGGTGGGGGATGCTGATCACCGCGCCCTGGTCGCGCAGACGGGCGACCGTCTCTTGGGGCGACAGTCCCTTGGGCACGGCTTCTTGAACGAAGTAAGCGATGATCTCGCCGTGGGTTGTCTTGATCTCCTCACCCACGATGACCAGGTCGGGCGCCAGCCGTTTGGCTTCCAGCGCGCCATCCAGCCGATTGTGCTCCGTGACGGCGATGCGATTCAGCCCCACCGCACGCGCCCGCCCGATGAGCGCTTCGGTGCGGGTGAGCGAGTCTTTGCTGTAGATGGTGTGCGCGTGAAGATCGACTTTCCACATCATATGCACCAGGTTTTCTGCGAGACGAACTCGTGTGGCAATGAACCTGCGGACATGTAGGTCACGCTGCAAGCGTGACTACGACGATGGGCTACTTCGCGTTGGCTCGCTGTGTAGTGTAGTATTAACCATCAACTGTTAACCATTTTACATTCATCCTCCCCTTGATTCTGTCACAGACCAGACCATGCGCCAAATTGCTTCTCGCATTTCTCACTTTCTGACGGACCGCTCCCCAAGCCGCCTGATCAATCGAGGATTGCCCGCCCATGCCCACATCCAGACGCGTGTACGCTGGCCGCTGGCGGTCTTGCTCATTGCCGTTGTCAACCAACTTCTTGCGCCGCACCTCATCTGGATCACTCTGATCATCGTGCTGAGTGGCGTCTACCTTACGGGTTGGCTCTGGCTGCGCAGTCTGGCGCCCAATGTCAGCCTGATCCGCCAGCGCGCAGGAGCAATTCTCGTAGCCGGTGATGTGCTCCACGAGGAGTTCACCCTGGTCAACCAGAGTCGCGCGCCGCTTCTATGGGCCGAGTTCATCGACGCATCGACTGTGCCCGACTATCAGCCGGGGCGCGTCGCCAGCTGCGGCGCGTTGAGCCAGAATCGTTGGCGCTCGACCGCAGCGTGCAAGCGCCGCGGCGTGCACCGTTTGGGACCCCATCGCCTGGAAGCGGGCGATCCCCTGAACCTGTTCACCCTCACGCTCCACTTCAGCCAGAGCGAAACCGTGCTGATCTACCCGCGCGTCGTCCAACTGTCCCGCCTGGCCATGCCCCGCGGTGCCGCCAGCGGCGACGAGCGCCAGCGCCGCCCCCTTTTCGGTTCGCTGCCAGCTGCCAGTGTACGTCCCCATCAACACTGGGACAGCCTGCGCTCCATTCATTGGCCCACCACAGCGCACCGCGGCCAGCTCATGGTGCGTGAGCTCGAGCTCGAGCCGGTGGGTGATGTCTGGATTGCCCTGGATGCCCACGCTGACGGTCATCGGCGCATGGGTGAGCGCAGCACTTTCGAGACCGCCATCACCGTAGCCGCCAGCCTGGCCGCCTCGCTGGTGGATGGCAGCGAGCGTCGCGCCGTCGGGTTGCTGACCACAACGGCGCGCCAAGAGATGGAGGCGCAGCCTGACACGTCTCCCACCCTTGTCACTGTGCCGCCGGCCCTGGGTCGCGCGCATCTCTGGCGCATCATGGCTGCGCTGGCGCCCCTGGAGATGAGCGACGCGCCGCTCCACGAACTGTTGCGTAGCGTTCATGGCAGCCTGGGTCGGCGGCGTTCACTGTTCGTCATCACCGCCCAGGTGCGCAATCCAGAACAGGTGCAGCGTTGGCTGGCCGAGCTGATTCACTTTCAGGCGGGCGGCGTTGCCAGCAGTGTGCTGCTCGTTTCCACAGATGACGATGAGGCTGCTATCGCAGAGGTGCGCAGGCTGCTCGTGGAGCACGGCATTGGGGTGGATGAGTTGCCCGTCGGCGCTGCCTTGCGGCCCATGCTCACCTATCGCCGCCGCCGCGTCGAGCTGCGTTCCACACCCACTGGCGGTGTGGTGGCGGTAGAAGTAGAAGAAGAAGTGGGGTGACTTGTGCGGGACGATTCCGTGCAATTTACAGCGCAAGATGAGGACAAGAGCAACCAGGCAGGCATTTTGCGCCTGGCCCGCTCTGCGATCGCATTCTTTCGCCCATATCTTGGCTGGTTCGTGTTGTTCTTTCTACTCATCTTGTTGGCGCTGCCCTCGCCGGCCATGACTGCCAACCGATGGATTCGTCTGCAGCAGACTGAAACGATCACAGCCGTCATTGGCCCGTTGGCAGCGTTGGCCACCTGGCTGTTGTTCGGCTGGAAGCAGCCGCGACGCGCCAGAAAGTGGCCGTGGCTTTGGACACTGCTGACAGTTCTCGGCCTGCTGCTCATCGGCGCGTTGGTGCTCGGTCAGTTGCTGGCGCGCTGGCTGCCAGGCCCGGGCATCTTGCTGGAAAGCCTGCGCAGCCGCGACTGGCAACCGTTTCAGGAGTTCATCGTCAACGCTGTGGGACAAACAGCCGCTCGCTACCTGCTGTGGTGGGAGGGGGTGCAAGGGCGCGGCGCTGCCCAGGATGAGCTGGTCTTTGCCGGATTCGTCGGCGCGCTCCTTTGGCTGATGGGCGTGGCCGTTGCCTGGCTGATGCGCGCAACGCGCCAGGCGTTGGTGGGAACGGCGCCGGTTGCAGCGCTGTTGGCGGCCATCGTCTTTTATGGCGGCGAGGGGCGTCTGCTCTTTGTGGTTGCGTTGGCCCTCATCCTGACGTTGCACATGGCCGTGGAGCGGCAGCGCATGATCGAACGCTGGCAGCGGCTGCGCCTTGACTACAGCCCGGACATCTTTCTCGAAATCGGCTTGCACGCAGCGGCTATTGTGGCAGTATTCCTGATTATGGCCGCCTTTGCACCGAATCTTTATATTCGGGCCATCGCAATCCGTTATGCAGAAGTGATCGCTCCCATGGATGAACGGGTGGATGCGGTGCGCGAACAGGTCTTTCCCAACATCCGCCGGCGCGCCGGTCTGCTGCCGGGACGCGGCGAAGGAGGGCTGCCCAACGAGTTTTTGTTGGGCGCTGGGCCGGAGCTTGCGGAGACGCTGGTCATGGAGGTGCGCACCAGCGAGGGCAGCGTCTCTTTCGATGCCGCGCCGCCCAGCCACAACCTGGCTGGCCTCACTCTCGCCACCTACGATGGTCGCGGCTGGAGCAACCCGGCCAGCAACATGGTGGAAGGGTTGACAGCGAACACACAGCGCGCCGGCCTTTCCTCTGTAGGGCGGCGCGGCCTCACCCAGAATGTGCGCACCTTTCTCCAGCTCTATACAATCTACGCCGCTTCGGAGTTTGCTCAGGTGAGTGTGGACGCCTGGATCGAGACGCTGCCCACGGGCGATCTGGTGGACGTGACCAGCGGCCAGACCAGCTATTCGGTGCAATCGTTGATTCCGGCGCTGGATGAGGAAGCCCTTGCTCGTCTGCCCTTCTGGGGGGATGAGTTGCCTTTGCCGCCTGGCTACGAGGCGTTTCTGCAACTGCCCGATACCGTCACCCAACGCACGCGTGACCTGGCGGCGCAATTGGAACGGGATGCAATCTCGCCCTTTGCAGCAGCCAGCGCCATCGAAGCCTATCTGCGCACCCTCCCCTACGACCTCAATGTGCCTGCGCCCCCAGCCGATGTGGCTGACGTCGCTGATTACTTCCTTTTTGACTTACAGGCGGGTTACTGCGACTACTACGCCACAGCCTTCGTCGTGCTGGCGCGCTTGGCGGGCTTGCCAGCGCGCTTCGTCACCGGCTACACAAACGGCGGCTGGGATCCATATAATCAGACGTGGAGCGTGACCGCAGCCAATGCCCATTCCTGGCCCGAGGTCTATTTCCCCGAAGTAGGCTGGATCGCCTTCGAGCCGACCGCAGGGCGGCCATCTCTGGAGAGAATCGGCGTTACCTCCTTTGCGCCTGTCATCGGAACGCCGACGCCCTTGACCAGTGAGACGCCGGCCAGCGCCTTTGTCTGGAACTGGCAGATGCTCGTCTGGTTGATTCCACTGGCATTGCTCATCGGGGTCAGCGTGATCGGCGTGCGCGCTTGGCGCTTGGGGCGCGCCGACCCGTGGCAGGAGTTGGTGCGTTGGGGTGAACGATCGGGCCGCATTTTGCAGCCCGGCGAGACAGTGCTGGAATATGGTCGGGCGCTGGCGGGGCTTGTCGTCCATTGGGGCGAGCGGACGCCTGACGCAGCTCGCATTGTGGGCCGTGAAATCATCGGCTTGACCGAGTCCATGAGCAAGGTGCTCTTTGCGCCGGAGACTGCGCGCGCGGCGGCTGCGGCTGCCGTGAAGGAGCATTGGGTTCATATGCGAGGGTATCTGCCTCGCTTGCGACGGCGCAAGATGGATCCTGACCCCATGGAAAAATTGTCCGACGCCAATTGAAAGAATTTGCCCGACTTCTGCATTATTCTCAATAGAAAAGTTTCCCATGGACCCAACTTGCAGGAGAGCATTATGGTGCACCTATGTCCCAATTGCGGCGCAGAGAACCGCCCCACAGCAAAGTTCTGTCACCAATGCGGCAACCGGCTGCAATCAAATACAGAGACGCCAGTCGCGGCTGAGCCTCTTGCGACTGAAATCAGGACAGAATCGCCTGGCGTCGATGACACGCACTCTGAGGCCGGTCACGAGAACGTCGAAACCGAGGATCATCCCCCAGAGGCTGCCCCGCCAATCATCCCTCCTGCTGACGAAACGAGCGTCGAGTTGCCAGAGATGGTTGGGAGCAGCGACCAACAGATGCAGGCTCCGTCCGAGCCTGGCATTGGAGTGGATGAAGATGTCTTCAGTTCGCAAGAAAGCCACGAGTCCGTCATGTTGGCAATAGGCGATGTCGTGGCGGGGCGATTCCACGTCATCGCTGTCGAGACGTTGCCCGACGGCGCGCTCGAATACGTCGTCGAAGATCGGGGCGTCTGCCGCTCATGCGGCGTTGAAGTGCAGCCTTCGGAAGAGGAACCCTATTGCTTCGAGTGCGGTGCGCACCTGCTCGACGCGGAGACGCCCTGGCCCAGACGCCGGTTGCGCCCGATCACGGATGCTGCAACGGCGGCGCAGGTCGTTTGGGGGGGGCAACGTTTCGATCTTCTGGAAGAAGCAGGGTCGGCCTTGAATGCAACACTACAGAAATCCCCTCTCACATTCACCCATGGGGTGACGCTCCTGGCCGGGCAACGCTCCGATGTGGGCGTCGCCCGCGCGGATCGCCCAGACGAGGACAGCATTTTCGCCTTGACCATGACCAGCATTTACGAATCCCAGGCTCGACCAACCCTGGGCCTCTATATGGTGGCCGATGGCATGGGCGGACACGGCGACGGCGAGGTCGCCAGCCGCATCACCGTCGATGTTGCCAGCGCGGGGTTGATCCAATCGTTGCTTCTTCCCCTGCTGCAAGGCAACACTCTCCCCGACGAGACCATTCGTTTGCTCATCGACGCTGCGTTGCAGTCGGCCAACCGCCGCGTCATTGAGAACGCCCGGGTGCGGGGCAACGACATGGGTTCCACGGT
The DNA here is from genome assembly GCA_964560495.1 of uncultured Caldilineaceae bacterium. Taxonomy (GTDB): domain Bacteria; phylum Chloroflexota; class Anaerolineae; order Caldilineales; family Caldilineaceae; genus UBA5069. Next base: position 37,842 of record CAZLMM010000028.1, on the reverse strand, counting down.
CACAATGGCCTTCATCGTTGATACAGAAGTCTATGTGGCCAATGTGGGCGATAGCCGCACCTATCTATGGCGCGGCGGAATGCTCACCCAGCTCACCGAAGACCATTCAGCCGTCTTTCAGTTGGTGCGCCAGGGCCTTCTGGCTGAGGAAGAGATTTACACCCACCCCCGGCGCAACGAGATTGTGCGCAGCATCGGCTTTGGGCAGCGACTTCAAGTTGATCTTTTTCGCCATCAGTTCTTGCCCGGCGACATGCTGTTGCTTTGTTGCGATGGTCTGTGGGAGATGCTCCACAACGACGGCATTGCCGATGTGCTTCTGGCAGCCTATGGCGACCCCCAGGCAGTTTGCGATGAATTGATCAAGCGCGCCAATTTGGCAGGCGGCGATGACAACATCAGCGTGATCGTCGTGCGCGCCGGGGTGTGACGGTTGTAATTTCCCACGATGGAGTGAAGGAGACAACAACCCATGAGCAGTTTTGTCAACCGAATCCGTGATGAAGCAGTTCGGGCAAAATTTGAGGCTACCCGCCTGGTGCGTTTGCAACGGGAACAGAGCAAGCTGAGCCAGCTCCAGGCGGCCAAACGCGATCACTTGGGCAACCTGGGCGAAATCGTGTGGGAGATGTATATCGCCGGACAGGTGACCGACCCGCGACTGATCGTAGTGTGTCAGCAGGTGCAAGCGGTCAATCAGGAGATCGCCGGCCAAGAGACTGCCATCGAACAGATCAAACAGGAGCAGCCGCCTGAGCCGCCGAAATGCCCGGCGTGTGGGCGAGAGCTGAGCGCCAATGACACATTCTGCCCCGGCTGCGGCGCAAAGATCACGCCGGCGCTTGCTCAGCCAGCCGTAACGCCCGTAGGCGTCGCCAACCGCATCTGCCCGAATTGTGGCCGCAGCGTGCGCAGCAGCGCAGCCTTTTGCAGCGGCTGCGGCACGCGGATGCCCATGAGCTAGTACACGTGGGCGGAAATAAGCCAATGAATTGTCATGCTGTTTGGTACAGGCGCTCTCCCTAGAAACTCTCGCCGACACGTAGATGCTTCACTACGTAGATGCTTCACTGGCGTTCAGCATGACAAGAGCGGTGTTTCTTGTCCACGTTATGCCACGCGGGGCATTGGAAACTCAGAATGACATATCACCGAGTCATTTACGCCGTCGTGTAATAGTGCATCAGGCGACAGTCGCTTCCATCAGCGACTGCCGCCTGATGACGCCTATATGACTTTCCCATTCGGTCACATGACCTACGGTCACGGGTAACAGATGATAACGGCGCAAGTGACGGATCACTCGTTACGAGTCACGAGCCACTATTTTTTGGACAGGAGGAGATGATGTCAGGTGAAGTGAATCTACAATCCATACTCAACCGGCAGGTCTTTCAGGCGCTGCCCACGCCCCAGAAAGTCTTCTTGCTGCTCAACGTACTCCCCACCGGAGAAGGCGCGCCAGCGCAAATGCCCGTGAACGTGGGATTGGTGCTCGACCGCAGCGGCTCCATGGCCGGCGACAAAATCCGCGACTTGCGCGAGGCCGTCAAGCTCGTGTTGCGCCGGTTGACCACCCAGGACATGCTCTCCATCGTCCTGTTCGATGACAACGTAGACACCCTTGTTCCTTCGCAGCCGGTCGCCAACGCCCAGGCTCTTTTTAGTCTGGTCGATCGCATCGCCGACCGGGGCGGCACCGCCATTTCCAAGGGGATGCGCCGCGGCCTGGAAGAACTGCGTAAAGGGCTGACCCAGGATCGGGTGAGCCGAATGTTGCTGCTCACCGACGGTGAAACGTATGGCGACGAGGAGCAGTGCAAACAGTTGGCCGCAGAGTGCGGTCAGTATGGCATCGCCGTCAGCGCGCTGGGCTTGGGCGCAGACTGGAACACTGCGTTGCTAGAAGCAATCGCCGGGCAGAGCGGTGGTAAGGCCGATCACCTGGAGACTCCCGACCGCATCATCGGCGAGTTCCAGCGCACCATCGCCAGCATGCGGGGCGCTGTCGTGCGAAACGCCCAGTTGACATTGCGCCTGGCCGCCGGCGTGACGCCGGCAGCAGCCTGGCGTGTGCTGCCGGACATCGGTCCGCTCAACACCCGCGCACTTTCCGACCGCGACGTGCAATTGTATCTGGGTGACCTGGAACGCGGCAAGGGTCAATCGCTCCTGGTGGAGCTGGTGGTGCAGCCTAAAAACGCCGGCAACTATCGCGTCGCCCAGGCCGACGTGCAATATGATGTGCCCGGCGTGAACCTGGCTGGGCAGCATGTGCGCCACGATGTGCTGCTGGCGCTCACAGACAACCCGGCCCAGGTTGCGCCCTTCAACAACGCGGTGATGAGCGTGGTGGAGAAGGTGTCGGTCTTCAAGCTGCAAACGCGCGCGCTCAACGAAGCCCAGGCTGGTAATGTGGCCCTGGCGACGCAACAGTTGCGCGCCGCCGCCACGCGCCTGCTCAACCTCGGCGAGGTGGAGCTGGCCCAGGCAGCCCAGGCCGAAGCGGCCAATCTAGAGCAGAGCGGTCAGATGAGCGCCGGCGGCACGAAGAAGATCCAGTACGGCACGCGTAAGTTGACCCAGCGCCTGGATGAGTTCGACAACTGAGGTCTTGAGGATTTCGTAGGTGCGATTCGCAATCGCACAAGGAGGGGTGGATAAAACCGCGCGGCTGCGAGCCGCGCTTACGATGGTCGATGTTGTTGCTTCAGCGTAAAGGAGAAAAAATCAATGGTCAATTGTCCAAATTGCCACGCCCCTAACGATCTATCCGCCAGTTTTTGCGACCAGTGTGGGACAAAACTCGGCGGCGCGGCGCCAGCTGCAATGCCCGCAGCGCCCGCGCCGGCCGCGTTCGCCGGCGGCGGTCCGCTCTGCCCCCAGTGTCGCGCGCCCTACACGCCAGGCGAGCTTTTCTGTGAGAACTGCGGAGCGGCGTTGACTGGAGCAGCGCCCGTTGCCCCACAAGGGATGCCAGCGCCCATGCCGTCGCCTCTGCCAGCGCCGTCGCCTCTGCCAGCGCCGCCGCCGGCCATACCGCCTTTGGCCAGCCCCGCTGCCACTGGCCGGCTGGTCGCCAGCACCGGACAGAGCTATCAGCTCAGCGGCAAGAGCTCCTACCTCATCGGGCGCGAGGACGCAATGAGCGGCGTCTATCCCGATGTGGATACGGGCGACGCGGGCCTACAGGCCGGGGTGAGTCGGCGTCATGCTGAGCTTCTCCAGCAGGGAGTCCAATGGTTTATCAAGGACCTGAACAGCGTCAACGGCGCATGGGTGAACAATCAACGGGTTGCGCCCAACACATCGCAACCACTCAACACCGGCGACACCATCCGCCTGGGCAAGTGGACAGCTACCTTTCAGGCGGGCTGATGGCCCAGTCTCTGCTCGAAAGCGCCTTCTGCAACATGTGCGGCGCAGCGTTGGGAGAGGAGTATCTTGTCTTCGAGCAGGTCAATGGAGGACGTCGCATCATCATGTGCACTCGTTGCGCTGACGCAGCAGAACGCTGCACCCTCTGTGGCGCCCCTGTTGCGGCAACGCCAACCCGCCTGAGCGACGGTCGTCCCATTTGCGCCATCTGCCGGGCTACAGCCGTCGACGACCCTCTGGCCGCGCGGGCGATCTACGATGAGGTCACGCGCATCGTTGTAGATCGGTTGGGGTTGGTTGTACGGTTGCATCAGGGCTTTGGCCTTTACAGCCGCAGTGACATGGAGCGGTTGCGCAAAGCGATTACGGAAGATGTTCACACGCCCTATGAACGGGGTCATCTCCTGGGCGCGTTTCTCAAATTGAGCGGGCGACGCGAGATTGTTGTGGAAACCGGGCTGCCGCGTCTGCTCATGTCCAAGGTCATCGCCCACGAATACGGTCACGCCTGGTTGGCCGAAAACGCGCCTTTTCTGCGCGACGCCTGTCTGCGCGAAGGATTCTGCGAATGGGTGGCGTATCATGTATTGGGCGCGTTGAACGCCGCGTTTGCACAAGAACGGCAGCGCACGGCCAGGGGTTTTTATGGCGACGCGCTGCGTAGGCTGTTGGCAATCGAGAGCAACGGCGGCGTTCCCGCTGTGCTGGCTACGGTGCGGGCGGTCACTCTTGCCGCTGCTTGAGCGGCAAATCGCGAAAGGCTTTTCATGAGCAGCCTATTTACCCTCTCCACAACCCTCAGCAGCCAGGCGCTGCCCGCAACGCGTGAACCGCGTCTCTTCTACCTGCTGGTGGAGATCACGGCCAATCCCCAGGCGCCCGTCCGTCGCGCAGCGGTGAACCTGGCGCTGGTGGTGGACGCCAGCAAGTCCATGCTCATCCCTGCGCTGGACGACGATCTGGTGGAAGAATTGGCTCGGCGCGGCCTGCTGGTGGAAACCATCGCCGATGGGGTGCCGGCGTTCCGGGTGATGCAGATGCCGCCGGATTTGCAGGCGCGGGCGCAGCCTGTGCGCAACATGGATTTTGCCCAACAGGCTTTACGGCTGCTGGTGGAGCGGCTTGGGCCAGAGGACCGCTTCTCCCTGACCGCTTTTGCCGCACAAGCGAGAACGCTCATCCGCAACCGATCCGGAAGGGAGAAGGGCGCTATCCTTGCCCAGCTCGAGAGCCTGGGCAAGGGTGAGTTGGGCGACGACACCATCCTGACGTCGGGGCTGCAACTGGCCCTGCGAGAGGCCCAGGCGGGTCACAGCGAAAACCATCTGACGCGTCTACTATTGCTGACAGATGGCTTTGCCGCCGATGAGCAACAGGCGATGCAGGTTGCGCGACAGTCAGCCGCCAGTGGTTTCGCCCTCACGACTGTGGGGCTGGGAACCGCCTTCAACGAAGGGTTTCTCATCGGTCTGGCCGAATCGAGCGGCGGCAACGCGCACCTGGTCTTTCACCCAGACGAGCTGACCCGAGTCTTTGCGGCTGAGTTCGAGGCAGTGCAGCGGGTGATCATGCGTAACGTAGAACTGCGCATTGCCCTCACCCCGGGCGTGGAACTTCGGCGCATCCACCGCGTGCAGCCTGTGTTGGGCGAGCTACACCAGAGTGACCTGACGGACAACAGTTTTACCCTGCGCCTGGGCGATTTGGAGCGCGACCAGACAGTGGCTGTGCTCATCGAGGCTATCTTTCCCCCGCGTCCGCCGGGCGTCTATCGCGCCGCGCAGGCCGTCGCTACGGGCGCCGCGCCCCTGGGCGGCGAGCGCGACCTGGCGCGGCGCGATGTGGTGTTGCAGACGACGTTCCCCGGTCAGCCCGCGTCCCCGCCAGAGCCGCGAGTGATGAAGCTGGTGGAGACGGTCAACACTTTTCGTTTGCAGACAAGGGCGTTGGTCGACGCCGCTGCGGGCGACACAGCCGCGGCAACTCGTAAGCTCCAGACCGCGGTCACCCGGCTGTTGGCCGACGGCAATCAAGAACTGGCCGCCACAGTCCAGGCCGAGATCGCACACTTGGCGCAGGAAGGGCAGCTTTCTGCTGCGGGGACGAAGCAATTGCGCTACGAAACGCGCCGTTTGACGCAGAAGTTGGCGGATGAGTGATGTGGGATGCGATGGAGGCGGCGGCGATGGATGAGCAAAAAATCTGTCCGCATTGCAGGCGCTCGAATCGGGCGACGGCACGCTACTGCGGGGGCTGCGGCCATGACTTTGGAGTTTCCGCCCCGACTGCGACCGATGCTGCCAGCGCCGCGCCAGGCGCGCAAAAGCCTGCGACGTCGCCGCTGACCAGTGCGCAGCCCCTTGTTCAACCTGCGGTGAAGGAGTTCTGCCCTGTGTGCGGCAAAGAGACTGTGCCCGGCGCACGCTTCTGTCGCTATTGCGGCGGCGGCCTGAGCGCGCCGTCAACCTTTCCCGCGCCGGCGGCAACGGTGGGTCCGCCGCCAGCGGCCGCGCCTGTCCCAGACAAGACAGTGACGCGGCCAGAGCCGATGCCATCATCACCGCCTGTACAGATCCCTGCCGGTCAGTCACGACCTGCGCCGCCCAAGGCTCAGCGGCGCAGGCTGCCGGGTTGGCTCTGGCTGATCACCGGCCTGGTCATCGGCTTGCTCCTGGGTGCAGGCGGCGCACTGGCCTATCCGCGCCTGATGGAGCTACAAGCGACTGACGACGACGCCCCTACGCCTGCTCTGGAAGAAATTGCACCGACCGTGGCGGCCACCCCTGCGCCTGCTCCGACAGAAGAGACGCCAGCCGAGCGCGCGCCGACCGTTGAATTGCCGACGCCGACGCCACAGAATGCGCCTGACGCCGGCAACAGCGAGGGTAATGCACCCCTCACCGCGCCAGAAGGCGCGCCTGTTGTACCCGACGACGCAGAGGAAGACGCGGGCGCAACGCCATGAGAGAAGCCACATGTCACTGAACTGTCCATTCTGCGGGCAAGACAACGTAGACCACGCCCGTTTTTGTAGACACTGCGGAAAGCCGCTCACCCAGAAGTGCCCAAGCTGTGGTCAGAGCGTGTCATTGGGTGCGCGTTTCTGCTCCCACTGCTCACACCCCCTGACCAGCGCCGGCGTCAATACGCCCAGCCCGGCCGTCCCCGCCCTCACCGGACGGCTCACTCCGGGCGCGATACTTGCTGGACGCTACTACATTGTGCGGCTGTTGGGCAAAGGCGGCATGGGCGCGGTCTATCTGGCTGGCGACAGGCGCATCAGCGGTCAGCAGTGGGCTATCAAGGAGATGAGCGACCAGGCCATCAGCGACCCGACCGAACGCCAGGCGGCCATCGATGCGTTCAACAAGGAGGCGGAATTGCTGGCGCGGCTGGAACATCCCAACCTGCCCAAAGTCGTAGACCGCTTCAGCGAGTATGGCAACCAGTTCCTTGTGATGGAATATGTGCCGGGACAGACGTTGGAACGGCGTCTGGAGGCCGCGCGGGGGCCTTTGCCTGAGGCGGAGGTGCGCAACTATGTGGAGCAATTGTGCGACGTGCTGGCCTATCTCCACGACCAGAGGCCGCCCATCATCTTTCGCGATCTGAAGCCGGCCAACATCATCGCGCGGCCCGATGGTCGGCTCAAGCTCATCGATTTTGGCATTGCCCGCCACTTCAAGCCGGGCAAGGCCAAAGATACGCAGGCCATGGGTACGCCAGGGTACGCAGCGCCCGAACAGTATGGCAAGGGGCAAAGCGACGCCCGCGCCGACATCTATGCCCTCGGCGCGACCATGCACCACATGCTCACCGGGCGCGACCCAAGCCAGGAACCGTTCAAGTTTCCACCGGTGCGGGCGCTCAACAACCGCGTACCGCCGCCCATGGAGATGGTGGTCATGCGTGCAGTGCAGATGGATGTCAGTCAACGCTGGAAGAGCGTGCGCGATCTTCAGGCCGCCATGACCCAACCCCTGCCCCTGTCTGCATCCGCAGCGGCGGCAACGAATCCGGTGTCGGCGCCGGCTCCTCAAAAGATTCCCGCGGCCTTTGTTACTACGCCGATTCCGCCGGCGCCGACAAAGACTGGGCAGCCGCCGATCAGGAGAGACATCAGGCGAGCGGGCATCGGCTGGTTTTCTGTCGTGGCTGTGGGCGTTGGCGTCTTTCTGGCGTCGCCGCTCTATCAGACAGCCTTCGACGAAGCCCTGCGCACCTTTGCATTTCCTCTCTTGGAAAATGAAGGTGTGCGCTGGGGGCTGAACCTTGCTATCCTCTTGTTGGCCTATTTGCTGACGCACCGCCCCGGGGCGATTTTGTTTGCGGCGGCCACAGCCTCCCTTGCGGCGTTGTCCATTTTCGACAGCCATTGGCTTTTTGTGGAGCAGACGCTTCTGTGCGCCATCGCCCTGGAATTTGTTCTGGGATTGACTGTGTGGCGAACACGTCAACTGGGCTTGCTGTTGTTGGCTGGCGCGGCCGCGGTCGCAGCGTCACTGGCTCTCTTGTACGCCTGGACCATTGACACGCAAACCATCCTCTATTTGAGCGTCACTTTTCTTGTAACGCTCGTCATAAGTTTGTTCATTAGTGCAGGCGTCAATGCCATCACTGGCGTTGGTCGGTGACCAGAAGGCCTTGTAATATCGCCAATCATTGCAGCACCCACCAATTGGCGTCAATCTTGTCGCAGGTGGAAGCATCCTATGGAAGTGAGGCAGTCTGCATCCGTCGGCGAGCGTATGCTACGGATTGTGATGTGGATTGTCGTTTGTTGATCGGGAATCGACTGCAAAATGATGGTCTGCGCCCAATGTAGTCACAAGAATCGATCAGGAGCGCGCTTTTGCGCCAGGTGCGGAGCAACGTTGGCCGGCGCGCAGCCTGGCAATACGCCATCCAGCCCGGCTGCGAATATGCTGGGCGGATACACTGTTAAGGTTTGTCCCCGTTGTCAATCGCCCAGCCGGGTGGGCGACCGCACCTGTCGTTCCTGCGGCTATACCTTTGTCACTGGCACAAAATCGGGGCGATTCTGGCCTGTGGCCCTGATTGCCAGCATCATCGTTGTCGGCGTGCTGGTGATTGCTGGCAGGGGATTGGCGCCATGGGTCGCTGCGCCTATGCCAACCGAAAGCGATGCGCCCGCTCCAGCGAGCGTTCATTCCGACGCGTTGCAGCGTGCGATTCAGGCGACGGTGCAGGTGATCGCGCCTGACCCGACATCGCCCAGCGGTTTCAGCGCCGGGTCGGGAACAGTCGTGGACGCGGCGCAAGGGATCATTCTGACCAACTTTCACGTCATTGGCGATCCACGTTCAGCAGAAGCAGCGGAGCCAAACACGATTCAGATCGCCGTCACACCCCCTGGCTCCAATCAGCCGCCTGAGACGCTCTACCTGGCAAGTGTCGTCGAGGCCGACAACCGTCTTGATTTGGCGGTCTTACGCATCACGGCGCGGCGCAATGGCGGCTCATTGCCCGATAGCCTGGAGTTGACCGATGCACCGCTGGGCGACTCCGCCGGCGTGGCTATCGGCGACGCGATCACGATCTTGGGCTATCCTGGTCTGGGCGGCGACACCATCACGCTGACTCGCGGTTCCGTTTCCGGCTTCGTGGATGGATGGATCAAGACCGATGCGGAGATCAACCACGGCAACAGCGGCGGCGCGGCCATCGACGCGGCCGGTCGCCTGATCGGCGTGCCGAGCGCGGGCGTCAGCGAAGAAGTGAGTGATGAGCGCCTGCCGGGCAAGATCGGCTTGGTGCGCCCTATCGACCAGGCCAGGAGGCTCCTGGAGCGGGCGGGTGTGAACTGAAGCCATGTTACGAGGAGATTTCAGGATGCAAGAACTGGATGATGCAGCCATAGCGAAATTCGTAGAACAGGAGTTGACGCGGCGAAAATGGACCCTGGCGACGCAGCCCGAGCTGATCGGCCCCGGCGAATCGTTTGCAGAGCGGGTCATCCGGCGGGTGAATGGGTGGCAGGTGGAAAGGCGACGCAGTCGCGATGAAACACTGGTGCACGATACATTCATCCATGAATACTGTCATCTGCTCCACCAGGCCATGAGCCGCAACGGCAGCCGGGTGCAGAGCATCGCGCTGGAAGAGATGATAGCGTATGCCTGGCCGGTTGCACTCAAACGCTGCGCCGATAAAGAGATGACGGAGAGAGCAATCCTGCGTGCGATCAACAGCGCTTGGGTGCATATTGCCGACTGTCATGAGCCGGGCGGGTTTCTCGCCTGGTTTGTGAGGATCCTCCAGCGCGAGATTAGTCAAGAATTCAGACAGCGGGATCGTCTTGCCGCTGAAATATCCGAGATAGACTTATCTGTTCCCCAGCAGGAGGATGACATCGAGATAAGCCCGCTTGAATTTCACGCGCTATTCAATAGAACTCGCTCGACGGACGAGACCGTCTTTGCCAAGATCGAGCGTCAGTTGTCGCGGGATTCATTGCTCGATGGGTTGCGCAGATGTCTCCAACACGCGCAAAGAGAATTCATAGTTCGTGCGCGCTTTTTCGGGGAGCTCAACCCGTCTGAAATCGCCGCACATCTGTCAATGACTGCCAAACGGGTCTATGAAGAGACACACCGCGCGCTAGGTCACATGAAAGGGAATTGTCCTGATGTTGTAAAAGAATTGCTGCTAATGCTCGCTCCATGAGTGGTGCAGCTATTACAGCTGTCAGAAATGGAAGATAGACATATAACGAACTTCGCTCAATCTGCACTGTCGTCGCTCGGACTTGACAAGTAATAAAATGAAAATTCCAATGAACGACTCGAATTCTGACCTAGATCGACTGCGCGAGCTGGTGCACGCGCAGTCAAGAGGAATCGAAGACGCCGAAATGGCCCCGCTGCTGCGTCTGGCGCGCGCTCTCACGGCCGAGACGCCGCCCCCCGAAGCGTGTGCACGCTGCCGCGCCGAGATGCCGGCCATGGCCCAGGCAGAACTGGCCGGTGAGCGGCTGGTCCGTCTTTTTCCTATATCCTATGCGCATCTGGACATCTGTGAAGAATGTAGTCTGCAATATGCCGAGCTGCTTGACATGCTCACAGAGATGGAGGCCGCAGTGGGCCAGGCGGCGGCCGTTGCGCCGCCCATCCTACCGCCCCGCCTGACTATAGCCCTGCGCATTCGCAATTGGGTCAGCGCGACCCTGCGCCAGATGCTCGATCGCTTCCAGGTCAGCGCCGACGATGTGGAGGGGATGCTCAGTACGCTGATGGAGCGCCTGCCCCAGCTTCCCGCCGCGCCGGCGCCGCTGGCGACCGGGCAGATGGCTCTGGCCTTCGACGGCGAAGACGAAGAGACGCCACTGCTCTTGGCAACCTGGTTCGCCGCAGAGAAGTTGGCCGATACATACACGACAGATGAGCTGCAGGCGCTGGCGAGCGCCAGGCAGCTTGCGAATCGGGCTAGAGAAGTAGCAGAGGCGACAGCTCGCCAACTAGAGATGCCTGGCAGGGCGCGTCGGAGCTTCGTAGAACAATTCGTCAAGAGCGTGGAAGCAGACCGAGCGGGCGTGGTCGCAATGGGCAGAGACGGGTCGGCGCCCCCAGGCGAGGGAGGAGGAACGGGCACGAGTACGAGCACGAGTACGACAAAGTGAGGGGGAATGAGCAATCTTGAGGCGCAGGCGCCAAAGCTCAATGTGTTTGCTTTACCCAGCCAGACGACGGTGATCTTTGCCGGCATCCTGGTGGTGATCGCCGCGCCGCTTCTCTACAGCCTGACCAGCCTGCGCTTCTTCATAACAGCGCCGTTTCTGCCGCTGGTGGTGTTGCTCTTTACGGTATGGGATTTTCTCGCAGAGCCGCTACGCATGCAGGCGCGTTTCCATGCCCAGCCACTTCCGCCATCGGCGCAGACCCTGGAGCTCCACATCTACAGACTCAGTCACGACGTCGGACTGGCGCATCCGCCAGTCGTCTTGCAAACGCTCGAACCATTGACGACGCCAGTCACCTTTGGAACATGGCGAAGGCGTTTTCTGCTGTTGCCAGCCTGGGCGCTTGAGGAATTTACCCGCGTGCTAGAGAATCCGGACGATCCAAACAGAAACCACGTGGATGTTGTTTTGCGCCATGAACTTGCCCATATCGTTAACCAGGATGTCTGGCTGACCATGTTTGCCCGCAGCTTGCTCAAGATCACCGTGCTGACTCTGCTGGCTTATTGGTTTGCCCAGTTATGGGTACCCATTGTCTATGTTAGTGGGATCCAGACCATTCCCGAATTGAAGCGTCTTGCGCCTCCTTTTCTTTTGGCTAAGCTGCCGGAACAAGTTCAAGAGATAGTGCGTAACCCACCGATTCCCAACAGTTCGTTTGCCTACATCAACGGGCTGGAGGTTTCCATGACGTTACTGCCCATCGTGGCTGGCGCGGTGGTGTTGTGGCTGCGCGATTGGCCGCTGCTGTTGCGGGTGCGCGAGCTGTATGTCGATGCGCGGGTGGAAACATGGCTGCGTGACCCAAAGCTGATCGAGGATACGTTGCACTGGTTTCCGACGGTACGCGTTGCTCTTCGCACGACAGGTCAGCAGGAGAGTTCCACCCATGAGCGACCATTGCAGCGAGTGCGCGCCCGATTGTCTGGGCTGCGCCAGCCCCAGCCCCTGAGCTGGCCCGTAGCGAATGAGATCTCGAAAACATTGATGCCCGGCCCCCATCCAACCAAAACGACGAGACGTCAGGCTCTGCGACGGCCCGAAACCATTGCCGGCGACGCCCCTGCCATCGGTCGCCGCGTCGGCGTGCTCATCCTGCTCATCTTCATCATGAACGCGTCGCTCCTGTCGCCAACCGCACAGCAGGGTATTGGCAGCGCGGTTCCGTTGGGAGTAGGACTTATTTTTCTTGCCCTGGGGCTGGCCCCGGCTGTCATTGCCCACCTGCCGGATCACCGCGTCGTCGTCGATCAGGCGCGCTCCGCCATTTTGCGCTTTGTCCTGGTCTTTGCTCTCCCTCTGTGTCTGGTGATACTGGCAGAAGTTGGGGTCGTCATCTTCCATCCTGAATGGCTGCAACTTGTGTTTTACGGTGCAGCCGGCGTTTCCCCTGCCACGCTTCTGGCGGTTGTCGATGACCCGTTGAGCTACATGGTGCAGGCGTTGGCCGGCGCCATGCTTGTTTATCTGGTGGCAACGCCGCTCCTGCTCGCTTTCTTTCTGCGGCTCGACGTGTGGTTGAAACAACGCGTATTGGGCTGGTACGGCGCAGAGCGTGTGCGACGCCGACCCCAATCAGTGCTCCTGGCTGTCACTCTAAGTCTCGGCGCGTTCCTCTTTTGGGGCGTCTCTCCTGTGATAGAACTCATTGCCTTTCCGTTCATTCTTACACCGGATGTCAGGACGCTCATTCCGGTTGCGGTTTGTTGGCTGCTGGCCGGGTTAGCCAGTTTGCTCTTTTGGCGCGTTGACCGCCGGCTACACGGTTTGTGCGGTCGCTGCGGCCAATCAACGAGGATGCCATTTCAACTGGGCGCGGTCTGTCCTCATTGCGGCAGCGAATTGCGCCCTGAGTTCAGAAAGGAGATCCCCTGATGAACTGTCCCCAGTGCGGTCACTTGAACGATCCAGGTGCACGCTTCTGTCGGCGTTGCGGCGCGACCCTGGCGCAGAGCACGTCCGCGCCGCAGCCAACTGCAAACGCGCCCCAGTTTTGCGGTCAGTGCGGCGCGCCTGTGCGACCCGGGGCGCGCTTTTGCGGAAAATGCGGCGCACCCCAGGCGCCTGCCATCTCCTCGACTGCCCCGCCACCCCTGCCGGCGTCATCCGGCATGGTTGCGCCTGCGTCGGAAGAGACGTCCTCGACAGGGCCAGGCTGCGGTTACTATGCGACTCACGGCCTGTGGATCACAATTCTCATCGTCACCCTGATTGGCGCGCTGGCCGCAGCCTACATTTATGATACACGCAGCGTCGCTGTCGTCCCCACGCCCATTCCCATCACACCGCCGCCCACGAGCACGCCGGCGATTGCGCCCATCGACCCGGCTCTGGCTGTGGTCGAACTCAACTTCAGCGAAGATGGCCGCTTTGGTTTGGTGAGCCTGAGCGGCGACCCGACCACCCCGCTGGATGACAACAAACAGTTGACCTATGATCCCAGGGGCGGCACCAACAGTACGCGGTTGTGGATCGACAGCGCAACGCCCAACTTTGGCGCGCCCGATGCAGCAGCGGGCGCAGAGCTGGCGGAAGGTCCGGCATGGGTCGGCAATGTCATGCGCACTCTTTGGGCGCAAGATGGAGTCAGCGCGCTGCAAGAGGTGGCCTACACCAATGGGTCCAACACCGGGCGCGCCGACACCATCCGCATCGCCTACTTTCTCACCAACACGACGCCGCTGACCAAGACCATTGGGCTGCGTCTGATGATCGATACCCTCATCGGCGGCAATGACGGCGTTCCATTTGTCGTGCCAGGGCGCACCGGCGTCACCGATGTCGCAGTCGAGCTGAGAGATGGCGATATTCCAGACTTCATTCAGGCGTTGGAGGAGACCGATCTGGCAAATCCGGGTGTCATCGTCAATCTGACGTTGCGGGGCGCAGATGCGACGCCGCCCGACCGGGTGGTCATATCGGGCTGGTGCGGCGCGGATATGCCGTGGGAATATCTCGATATTGTGGGCGGCCCAGATCAACCGCTGACGCGCTGCGGTCAGCCCGATGGCGAACGTGATAGTGCAGTGGGGCTTTATTTCGAGTCGCAACCACTTGCCCCGGGCGCAACGCGCGAGATCGTCCAGTATTATGGCCTGGGCGCCATCTCCAGCGCCGGTCAGGAAGGGGCGCGCCTGGCGCTCTCCTTCAACCGCTCGGTCAGGCAGGGCGATCTGGTGTGGATCACTGCGCTGGCGACTGGGCCGCAGGCAGGGGAATCGGTGCGATTGGAGCTGCCGCCGCAGTTGGAGTTGGTGGAAGGCTTCCCTGGGGAACAACCCCTGTTGGCGGAAGGCGATTTCACGCAGGTTTCCTGGCAGGCGCGCGCCCTCGAGCCAACAGATCTGGCTTTGGTGACGGTGACATTGTTGCCAGAAGGCGTCGCAGAAACGCAGACAATTCAGGTGGCGCCCATAGGCATCACAAGATAGCAGAAGGAGATTCTTCCATGTCGCTGCGTTTGAAGATGGTTTACAGCATGTGCTTTGGCGCGTGGGGCGGCTATATCGCGTGGCTGCTTCTGGATCCATTGTTGCAGCTACAGGCGGGCAGCATCTATGCGGATGCGTTGGTCAACGGCGCAATCGTTGGCCTCGCCATCGGGCTGTTGATCATGGGCTTTGAGGGCGCTATGGAGCGCAACCTGACTGCCTTGGGGCGCAGACTGCTGAGCGGTTTTGCGGCCGGGCTGGCTGGCGGCGTCATCGGTCTGCTCGTCGCCGAAATCGTCTATCAATCCTTCGGTCAACTGGCGTGGACCCGGCTGTTGGGCTGGGCCTTCTTTGGCGCGGCCATTGGTGCGGGTGAGGGGCTGACAGCGCGCTCCTGGCGCCGGGTGGTGCTGGGAGTGGTCGGCGGTCTGTTGGGCGGCGTCATCGGGGGCGCAGTTTTCTCCTTCGTGCGCACCCGGCTCGATATGCCGGAATTCAGCCGCGCGCTCGGTTTTACGCTGTTGGGCGCGTTCATCGGTCTCTTCGTGGGGCTGGCGCCGGTTGTGGTCGCCGGCTTTCTCGGTCGTCTCAAGGTGGTTTCCAGCGGGCGCAACGAGGGCAAAGAGATCCTGCTGGACAAGCGGGCGTCGGTTATTGGCGCCAGCGAGCGTTGCGATCTTGCTCTCTACGGCAAAAGCGATGTCATCGAGCGTCACGCCCAGGTGCAGCGTGGAAAGGACGGCTACACCATCCGCCCGCTGGGACAGGCGAGTGTATGGGTGAATGGACAGCGGGTGATGGAGCAGCGCCTGGCTGACGGTGACCGCATCAAAATTGGCTCGGAGGAGCTGATCTTCCGCGGCGCCCGCTAAAGTCAATAGGGTGTGTTCATTGGCCTATTTGCCCCGTGTGTGTGATACTCGTGAATCCGCGCGCTGTCAGGAGCAGAGGCGCGCAGCTGATGCACAAAAATGTGATTGACTCATGGGGGCCGCTGCCTGATGTCTGAAGTCTTTTTGATCAATGTCACCGGCAAGGACCGCACAGGGCTGGTGGCGAGAGTGACCGGCGTATTGGCGCAGCATGGGGTGAATGTGCTGGACATGGGACAGGCCGTCATCCATGACTATATTTCCCTGGGGCTGCTGGTGGAAATTCCTAGCGAACACGAATCATCGCCTGCGCTCAAGGACCTGCTCTTCGCCGGACACGAGCTGGGTGTGGAGGTGCGCTTTCGTCCCACGACCCTGGCCGAATATGAGGATTGGGTGCTTGAGCAGGGTAAGGAACGGCGCATCATCACCCTGTTGGGGCGCAAACTGACGGCAGAGCAGATTTCGCGCGTCGCGGCTCTGTGCGCAGCCAATGGTCTCAACATCGACGTGATCACCAGGCTGTCGGGGCGCATCTCCCTGCGCAATCCCACACGATCCCCGCGCGCCAGCGTACAGATGACGGCCAGCGGCAGGCTCAACGCCGAACAGGAACAGCGCATGCGCGGCGACCTTCTGCGCATTTCGTCGGAAACAGGCGTTGACATTGCCTTTCACGTGGATGACATCTATCGGCGTAATCGTCGGTTGGTGGTCTTCGATATGGACTCGACGTTGATCCAGACGGAGGTGATCAACGAACTGGCTGCGGCTGCCGGCGTAGGCGACCAGGTGGCGGCTATTACAGAAGCCGCGATGGCCGGCGAATTGGACTTTCGCCAGAGCCTGACTCAGCGCGTGGCGTTGCTGCGAGGGCTGCCCGAAACAGTGCTGGCTGAGATCGCTGCGTCACTGCCGCTGAGCGAGGGGGCCGAGCTGGTGACCAGCACGCTCAAACGACTGGGCTACAAGATCGGCATCATCTCGGGCGGCTTCGATTATTTCGGCCGGCGGCTGCAAGAACAGCTTGGCTTTGACTATATGCACGCGAATCGGCTGGAGATCGCTGATGGGCGACTGACGGGACGCGTGCTGGGCGCGATCATCGACGGGCCAGGCAAGGCGGCTATCCTGCGCCAGATCGCCGCGGCGGAAGGGCTGCATCTGGAACAGACCATTGCCGTGGGTGACGGCGCTAATGACCTGCCCATGCTCAGCATCGCCGGATTGGGCATCGCCTTTCACGCCAAGCCGGTGGTGCGTCAGCAAGCCAGCAGCGCCATCTCGGCTGTGGGGTTGGACGGATTGCTTTATCTGATCGGGATTCGCGATCGGGAGTTAGAAGTTAGAAAATAGGAGATAGGGGGCATTGCCCCCTATCTCCTCTCTCCTTTTTGCTCGTCCCGCTATGCCTTCGGGGTGGGCGCGGCTGCAACGATTTCCGGCGGCGTTTGGGCGGCGAACTGCTCGAAGTTCTTGACGAACATGGCAGCCAGTTTATTGGCCTGGGCGTCATAGGCGGCAGGGTCGGCCCAGGTGTTGCGCGGAATCAGCACCTCTGGCGGCACATCGGGACATGAAGCGGGGATCATCACGTCGAAAATAGGATCTCTGACGTATTCTACATCACTCAGCTTGCCATCCAACGCAGCGTTGACCATGGCGCGGGTGTGGGCCAGTTTCATGCGCCGCCCCACGCCGTGCGGCCCCCCTGTCCAGCCTGTATTCACCAACCACACATCCACATTGTGTTCAGCGATCTTCTTGCCCAACAACCCGGCGTAGACGCTGGGGTGCTGCGCCATGAAGGGGGCGCCAAAGCAGGCGCTGAAGGTGGCCTGCGGTTCGGTGACGCCGCGCTCCGTGCCGGCCACTTTGGCTGTGTAGCCCGAGATGAAATGGAACATGGCTTGTTCGGGCGTCAGGCGAGAGATCGGCGGCAATACGCCAAAAGCATCGGCGGTGAGAAAAACGATGTTTTGCGGATGGCCGCCGCGCCCGTCGCGGGTGGCGTTGGGAATATGGGAAATGGGATAGGCGGCGCGCGTGTTCTCGGTCAGGCTGCCGTCATCCAGGTTCAAGCGGCGCGTCGCCATGTCGATGCCCACATTCTCCAGAATCGTGCCAAAGCGCCGGGTCGTTTGATAGATTTCGGGTTCTCCTTCCGGCGAGAGACGGATGACTTTGGCGTAACAGCCTCCCTCGAAATTGAAGACGCCGTTTTCGCTCCAGCCGTGTTCGTCGTCGCCGATAAGTGTGCGTTTGGGGTCGGCGGAGAGCGTCGTCTTGCCTGTGCCGCTTAAGCCGAAGAAGATGGCCGTGTCGCCATTGACGCCGATGTTGGCGGAGCAGTGCATGGGCAACACATTCTGGAAAGGTAAGAAGTAGTTCATCGCCGTGAAGACGGATTTCTTCATCTCTCCGGCGTATTCGGTGCCGCCGATCAACACCAGGTGTTGGGCGAAATTCACCAGAATGAAGACGTCGCTGTTGGTGTGGTCGATCTCCGGGTAGGCATGGAAGCCAGGGCAGTCGATGACAACGAATTGGGGCGTCATGACGGCCAGTTCTTCTGGTGTGGGCTGGATGAAGAGGTTGCGCACAAAGAGATTGTGCCAGGCGTATTGGGTGATGATGCGCACAGCGATGCGATATTGGGGGTCTGCGCCGCACCAAAGGTCTTGTACGAAGACGTCCTTGCCTTGGAGGTAAGAGGACATGCGGCGGTGGATTTCCTCGAAGCGTTCGGAGTCGAAGGGACGGTTGACTTTGCCCCACCAGATATAGTCATGGCTCGATGGTTCATCCACAACGAACTTGTCGTTGGGTGAGCGTCCGGTGAATTGTCCGGTGCGCACCACCAGCGGTCCCAGGTGGCTCATGATGCCCTCATTCCGCTTCAGAGCCTCTTCGTATAGAGCTGGCGTGGGCAGATTCCAGTAGACAGATTTGAGATTGGTGAGGCCTTGCGCCTCGACGCTGACGGGGCTGTGTGGACGTGGACTAAATTCCTGCATAATGCGCTTTCTCCTTTGGATAAGAATCGTCCATTTGCATCTTCTGTCAAACGTGGGGCGCCGTGCACCCCGGTGCGTTACGCCGATTTTAAGCGGGCTACCGTGTCCCGCTGTCGTCTAGGATAGCATGGCAAGCGCGATCTTTCCTGTGTCAAATGTCACCACCTTGACCTGCCGATCGCACTGAATTGTGTATTGGTCAAGACATCCGGCGGTCTCCATACCGCCGGCTACCGATGAAACGCCGTGGGTACGATTTCGTGTCGCACGGTCGTTGCTCAGCGCAGCTCCTTGAAGTAGTTGATCAATCCGTTGGTCGATGAGTCGTGGGAAGTCACTGTTTCGCCGCCCCGCAGCTCCGGCAGGATGACGTTTGCCAGTTGTTTGCCCAGCTCGACGCCCATCTGGTCGAAGGAATTGATGTTCCAGACCACGCCCTGAGTGAAGATTTTGTGTTCATAGAAGGCGATGAGTGAGCCAAGCGTTTGTGGGGTGAGTTGCTTGAAGAGGAAGGAGTTGCTCGGTCGGTTGCCAGTGAAGGTCTTGGCCGCCGTGAGTAGGTCGATCTGGTCGGGCGCAACGCCCTGGGCTGTAAGCTCTGCGCGCGCTTCTTCCGGAGTCTTGCCACGCATGAGGGCTTCGGTCTGGGCGAAGAAGTTGGAGAGCAACAGTGTGTGGTGCTCGCCGATGGGATTGTGGGATTGCGCCGGCGCCAGAAAATCGCAGGGGATGAGCTTCGTGCCCTGATGGATGAGCTGATAGAAAGCGTGCTGTCCATTGGTGCCCGGCTGTCCCCAGATGATGGGCCCGGTGCTCATCTCAACCGGCCGTCCCTCTTTGTCCACGCTCTTGCCGTTGCTTTCCATATCGCCTTGTTGAAAATAGGTCGGGAAGTGGGTCAGGTATTCGTCGTAGGGTAAAATGGCGTGCGTCTCGGCGCCAAAAAAGTTGTTGTACCAGATTCCCAGCAATCCCATGATGGCCGGAATGTTTTGTTCCAGGGGCGCCGTGCGGAAGTGCTCGTCTACGCGATGCGCGCCGGTCAGTAGCTCCTCGAAGCGATCCATGCCAATTGCCAGGCTGATGGAGAGGCCGATGGCAGACCATAGGGAGTAGCGCCCACCCACCCAATCCCAAAACTCGAACATATTGGCCGGGTCGATGCCAAACTCGGTCACTTTGGTTGTGTTGGTGGAGATGGCGATGAAGTGTTTGGCGACCGTCGCCGGGTCGCCAGTGTGTTCAAGAAACCAGGAACGCGCCGCGCCAGCATTGGCCATGGTCTCTTGGGTGGTGAACGTTTTGGAAGCGATAAGAAAGAGGGTGGTTTCCGGGGGCGTAACCTTGAGTGTTTCGGCAATGTCCGTCCCGTCTACGTTGGAGACAAAGTGGAATTTTAGATTGGGATGAATGTAAGGTGTCAACGCCTTGACCGCCATCTTTGGCCCCAGATCAGAGCCGCCAATGCCGATGTTTACCACGTGGGTGATGGGCTTACCTGTGAAGCCTCGCCATTCGCCCGAGCGCACCCGTGCGCTGAAATCACCCATTTTGGCCAGAACCGCGTTGACGCCTGGCATGACGTCCTGCCCATCCACAAAGATCGGCCGATTGGAGCGATTGCGCAAGGCCACGTGGAGCACGGCGCGGCGTTCGGTGTTGTTGATCTTATGTCCGTTGAACATGGCCTCGATGACGTGAGACAGGTGTGCTGACCTGGCCAGATCGAAGAGGAGGTCCATCGTTTGCTCCGTGATGCGATTTTTGGAATAATCGAAGAGAATGTCATCAAAACGCAGAGAAAAACGCTGGAACCGGAGTGCGTCTCGAGCAAAAAGGTCGCGCATCTGTATCCCGACCATTTCGCCATGATGCCTGATCAGCGCCTGCCACTGGGTGGAATTCGTTCGCTCGCTCATGTTGCTGTCCTGATTCTACAACTGCTGTGGATAAAGCCGAACCGTTTGGTCTGCCTGAATCATACCATAGAGTTGGTCATATCTTTGTAGAGATGTTTCAAATCGACCGAAGGCGGGTTGCGAAAATCAACGCAAGAATGTACAGTATCCGACAATCCATTATCCACATCGGACAGTTGACCCATTTCATTGTGACCAAACAAGACCGTGAGCTGTGGTGGACGCCTCCGCTTACAAGCCACGGCTGATCAAATCGGGAGAGAGAGCATGACCAACGCAAGTGAAACGATTTCAACCGCCAGAAGCGAAATCTATCATCCATCCGAAGCAGTCGTCGCCAAAGCCAATGTGCCCGACTACCTTGAATTGCGCCAACAGGCGCTGGAGGACCCCACAGCCTTCTGGGATGCCCGCGCCCGCGAATTCCTCGACTGGTATGAACCATACAACCAGGTTCTGGATACTAGCAACGCGCCCTTTTTCAAGTGGTTCGTCGGCGGCAAGACCAACATCGTATACAACGCATTGGATCGCCATGCCCAGAGCTGGCGCAAGAACAAACTTGCCTTGCTTTGGGAAGCTGAAGACGGCGAACAGCGCACCTACAGCTACTTCAAGCTATGGAAGGAGGTCAATCGCTTCGCCAATGTGCTCAAGAGCATGGGCGTCAAGAAGGGCGACACGGTCACCATTTACATGGGGCGTGTGCCAGAACTGCCCATCGCCATGCTCGCCACAGCCAAGATCGGCGCCATCCACAGCGTGGTCTATGGCGGCTTTAGCGAACAAGCTCTGGCCGACCGCATCTCCGACGCACGCAGCAAGGTGGTAGTCACCTGCGACGGCGCCTGGCTGCGGGGCAAGACGGTCAACCTGAAGGAGATCATGGACGAGGCGGTCAATCGTAGCCCCATTGTCCAGAAGATGATCGTGCTTAAGCGCACGGGCCAAGAGGTGACCATGCAGCCCGGGCGCGACTTCTGGTGGCACGACCTGATCAAGCTGCCCATCGCCAGCCCCTACTGTGAGACCGAAGTCATGGATGCCGAAGACCCACTCTTCATCCTCTACACTTCGGGCACCACCGGCAAGCCCAAGGGGTTGCTCCACACCTGCGGCGGCTACCAGGTGCACATCGCGACGACGCTCAAATATGTCTTCGACCTGAAGGAAGAAGATCGCTACTGGTGCGCGGCGGACCCAGGCTGGATCACCGGCCACAGCTACATCGTCTATGCGCCGTTGATTCTGGGTGCAGCCAGTTTCCTCTACGAAGGCGCGCCCGGTTACCCCTATCCCGACCGTTGGTGGCAGCTCATCGAGAAGTACAGCATCTCCATCCTTTACACCGCGCCCACGGCCATTCGCAGCTTCATGCGCTTTGGCGATGAGTGGACGCAACGCCACGACCTGAGCAGCTTGCGTCTTCTTGGTTCTGTGGGCGAACCCATCAACCCGGAAGCCTGGCGTTGGTACTACAAAAACATCGGCCATGAGCGCTGCCCCATCATGGACACCTGGTGGCAGACCGAAACGGGCGGTTTCATGATCACGCCCACGCCGGTGGTGCCCCTCAAGCCCGGCAGCGGCACCTTGCCCTTTGCCGGCGTCCTCGCCGACGTGGTGCGCGAAGATGGCTCCTCGGCGAACGCCAACGAGGATGGCTACCTGGTGCTCAAACACCCCTGGCCGGGCATGGCGCGCACCGTGTGGGGCGACCCGGAACGCTATCGCGCGACCTACTGGGCGGAATTCAGTCAATTCGGCTGGTACTTCACGGGCGACAGCGCGCGTCGCGACGAGGATGGTTACTTCTGGATCATCGGGCGCATGGACGACGTGATCAAGGTGTCGGGCTATCGCCTGGGCACGGCAGAGATCGAGAGCGCGCTGGTGAGCCACCGCGTTGTGGCCGAGGCTGCGGTCATCGGCGTGCCGGATGAGCTCAAGGGCAACGTCATTTACGCCTACTGCATCCTCAACGCTGGCGTCAACGGCAATGACGCGCTGGAGAAAGAGCTGAAGGAGCATGTGCGCAACGAAGTTGGCCCGATTGCCATTCCGGCCAAGATCGAATTCACGCCCAGCCTGCCCAAGACGCGCAGCGGCAAGATCATGCGCCGCCTGCTCAAGGCGCAGGCCCTGGGTCAGCCGGTGGGCGATACGAGCACGTTGGAAGGGTGACACATCATACTCTGAATTTGTACGCAACCCCTTGGGTGTATACGTAGAGGCTGTAAGGGGGTCTACTTCACGATGGGACGGTTTGTCGTGCGGGCGCAAGATACACCCGCTGAATTGCGTTCCATCAGCCAATCTATACTGAACAGAGGAGCTGCTCATGTCTGACCATCCACCTGCCGGCGTCAAGATTTTGGGTCCGGTTACGCCTGTAGTCGAAGAAGTGCTCATCAGTCCGGCGCTGGAGTTCGTCGCATCCCTCCATCGCGCCTTCAACCCGCGGCGGCAAGAACTGCTTGCTCGCCGCGCCGAACGTCAACACGAGATCGACCGGGGCATTGCGCCCACCTTCCTGGAAGAGACCGAATCAGTGCGCGAAGCCGTGTGGCATGTGGCGCCGGCGCCGGCGGACCTCGATGACCGCCGGGTCGAGATCACCGGCCCCACCGAGCGCAAAATGATGATCAACGCGCTCAATTCGGGCGCCAAGGTCTTCATGGCCGACTTCGAGGACGCGCTCTCGCCCACCTGGGAAAACGTCATTCTGGGGCAGATCAACTGCTCTGACGCCGTCCGCCGCGCCATCGAATTCGTCAACCCCGATGGCCGCGTCTATCGACTGAACGAAGTCACCGCGACGTTGCTGGTGCGCCCACGTGGCTGGCATCTGGTGGAAAAGCACGTCACGGTGGATGGCGAACCCATTTCCGCCAGCCTCTTCGACTTCGGCCTCTATTTCTTCCGCAACGCCAAAGAACTGCTGGCGCGGGGCAGCGGTCCCTATTTCTACCTGCCCAAGCTGGAAAGCCACCGCGAAGCGCGCCTGTGGAACGATGTCTTTGTCGCGGCCCAGGAAAAACTTGGCATCCCCCACGGCTCCATCCGCGCCACCGTGCTCATCGAGACGGTGCTGGCCGCGCTGGAGATGGAGGAGATCCTCTACGAGCTGCGCGAACATGCCGCCGGGTTGAACGCCGGACGCTGGGATTACATCTTTAGCATCATTAAGAAGTTCCGCAACTGGGAGCACTTTGTCATGCCCGACCGGGCGCAGGTGACCATGACCGTGCCCTTCATGCGCGCTTACACCGAGCTGATGATCCGCACCTGTCACAAACGCGGCGCGCACGCCATCGGCGGCATGGCGGCCTTCATTCCCAACCGCCGGGACCCACTGGTGACAGAGAACGCGCTGGCCAAAGTGCGCGAGGACAAACTGCGCGAATCCAGCGACGGCTGCGACGGCACCTGGATCGCCCACCCCGACCTGGCGCCGACGGTGCTGGAGATTTTCGATGCTGTGTTAGGAGAGCGTCCCAACCAGAAGGATCGTCTGCGCGAAGAAGTGCACGTAGAGGACAGCCAGATCGTGCGGCCCGGCGTGCCTGGCGGCAAGATCACAGAGGCGGGGTTGCGCCTCAACGTGAGCGTGGCGCTCCAATATCTCAACGCCTGGCTGGGCGGCAATGGCGCGGCGGCCATCAACAACCTCATGGAGGATGTGGCGACTGCGGAGATTTCCCGCTCGCAAATCTGGCAGTGGATCCGTCACGAGGCCACGTTGGAAGACGGTCGCATGGTGACGCGGGAGTTGTACACCCAGATTCGGGACGAGGAGTTGGCAAAATTGGGCTGCGTGGATGTGGATCACTACAAAAACGCCGCCGAGATTCTCGACCGGCTGATCCTCAACGACACCTTCGTCGAGTTTTTGACGCTCATCGCCTATGAGTATCTTCCTTGATTGAACGAGCATCCAGAAAGTGCGATTCTCAACCCCACCCACGCTGGCTAACCGTAGGTGGGGTTGGGATGCATCTCTCTCTACCTGGCAGCCTGGTCAGATCTGTGGTTCCGGGCCACGCTACGATCAGCGTAGCACACAAGGGCCTAAATAGGCTGGCGATATACCGCACGTTCTTTGTACATATGAGCAAATCGGGTTCGTGCGGTATGGGAACCGCACCTACTTCCTGTCAACCACATGAATTCCGAAAGAACCTCAATTTTTTGATCATTTGATTGGCTATTGTGTCTGACAACGCCAGATCTGATCACGTCCCCATCTCACCACCCAAAGCGCTCTTCCTGCCACGGGTCGCCCTGCATGTGATAGCCAGCCTCTTCCCAAAAGCCGGGGCGGTCGCCCTTCATGAATTCCACGCCGCGCACCCACTTGGCGCTCTTCCAAAAATATTTCTTGGGCACCAACAGCCGCATGGGGTAGCCGTGGTCAGGCTCGAGCGGCTTCCCCTCGTAAAGATAGGCCAGCATGGTGTCGTCGTCGTCCAGCACATCCAACGCTACGTTGGTGGTGAAGCTGTGATCGGCGTGCACCATGACGTGGGTCGCCTCTGGCTTGACCTTGATCACCTTCAGGAATTCCCGCCAGGGGATGCCGGTCCAGGTTGTGTCCAGCTTGCTCCAGCGGGTGACGCAGTGGATGTCCACGGTCTCGGTGTTGGTGGGCAGGGCCATCATTTCGTCCCAGGTGAAGGTCTTTGGTTCCTCCACCAGGCCAAAGACACGGAAGGTCCAGTTGTTCAGGTTGTCATAGCGCGGAACGCTGCCGTAATGAAGCACAGGAAAGCGTTCTGTCAGAAATTGGCCGGGCGGCACGCGCTCGCCCTGATCGACGCCGGGTCGATTCTGCACGCGCTTCAGGCGCTCGACGCGCTTGAAGGGATTCTCGAATTGCATGGTCTACACTCCTTTGGGCGGTTTGATGAGCGTGGCTCGCCCGCTGACTTATACTTCGCTCTGTTTGAAACCAGGAGTTTTTGAACTGTGAAAACTCCTGGTTTCAAAGCAACCGCAGTTTAGTTCATCAAGATGCAGGAAAAATTATAGACAGTTTTTGCCCATTGGGGCGTAAGTGGGATGCCAAATGAGAAGATTTCGGGTGCAAATAGTGCAGCCTTCATTATGGGGCGGGCGCTCGCCCCTTCTTCGCCAGCGCCCGGGCATAGAGCGCTTCGTATTCGGCGGCGCTCTTCTCCCACGAATAGTCTTGGGCCATGGCCGCCTGGATCATCTGCGCGATGTGTTGTGGTCGGTCGTAATAGGTGCTCACCGCCCAGCCCACCGTGTAATAGAGCGCCCGCGGACTGGCGTCCCAAAACTTGAAGCCTGTGCCGCCGCCCGTCGTTTCATCGTACTGGATCACCGTATCGTCCAGCCCGCCGGTGGCGCGCACAATGGGCAGCGTGCCGTACTTGAGCGAGTAGATCTGGTTGAGTCCGCATGGCTCGTAGATGGATGGCATGACGAAAAAGTCGCTGCCGGCCTCGATCCAGTGGGCCAGCTCATTGCTGTAGCCAATGAAGCTGCCCACTCGGCCCGGATGACGCGCTGGCAGGCCGCCGAAGAACGACTCCAGCCCCTTGTCTCCGGAGCCAAGAATGACGAATTGAACGCGCATGTTTTGTAGGATGCCGTCAATGGTCGCTGCCAACAGATCAAGCCCTTTTTGGTCGGCGAAGCGGCTCACCACGCCGATGAGCGGCGTGTCGGCGCTCTCCTCCAGCATCAAGCGCCGCTGCAACTGGCGCTTGCAGGTGGCCTTGCCGCTGAGGTCCGCCGCCGAGTAGGTCGCCGGAATCAGCCGGTCGCTCTCTGGATTCCATTGGCTGTAGTCCACGCCGTTGAGGATGCCCACATAGTCGCCGCCCTTGTTGTTGAGATAGGGCGCCATGCCATAGCCAAGCTGGGGCGTGCGCGTCTCATTGGCATAGGTCGGGCTGACGGTGTTGACCATGTCGGCGTAGACGATGCCGCCCTTGAGGAAGCTCACTGCGCCGAAATCCTCGAACTTCTCTGGCGTGAAGTTGCTCCAGTTCAACCCCAGGTAGGGATAGCAGGCCGCGCTGTATTTGCCCTGATAGGCGATGTTGTGGATGGTGAGCACGCTGGCGGATGCGCCGAGCGTGGCATCGTTCCAATGCCAGATTTTGAGATAGGCCGAAGCCAGGGCGGTCTGCCAGTCGTGAACGTGAACGATGTCAGGCGCAAATCCCAGGTCGCGACAGAGCTGCAGGCCGGCGCGGGTCAAAAAGCCAAAGCGATAGGGGTTGTCCTGATAGTCGTTGAACTGCTCATCGTGATAGAGCCCCGAGCGGCCAAAATAGCGCTCGTGCTCGATGAAATAGACCGGGGCGCCCTCGCTATAGGCGATGTCGACTGCGCACCATTCCAGCGCGTTGCCCATCCACACCCCCAAGGAATTCCAGAAGCGGCGTAGGCCAAACCTGGCCCGGTCGATGCTGCCATAGCGGGGCATGACAACGATCACCTCGTGGCCGAGTTTGCGCAGGATGAGAGGCAGCGCGCCCACCACGTCGGCCAGTCCACCGGTCTTGGCAAAGGGAACGCATTCAGATGCAATCATGACGATCTTCAGAGGCGAGGGCAACGCAGAAGCAGTAGAAGTCAGTTGAGAACTCATGGGACACGCTCCGTTGGCTGAATGGGTGTAATTTTGTCGAATTGTATCACATGAGAGGGATGGAGACGGATGGTCAAGACTGTCCCCCCGGCCAGCTTTATCACGCACCAAGCGTGGCGTCCATGTGGTCGAGGATCGTTACATCGCATTCGCCCCAGATGATCTGTGCACTGCTGGCGAGACGAGGATGTTTGCCTCCTGTCTCCCCGCTTCGATACACCAGACTCCATAGGCGCTCCGCCAGGCGGTTGCTGTGAGCGACGGCGTGGCTGAAGGGCTGTCCGGCCAGCCAGCGACGAAGAAAGAGGGAGAGGGAAGGTTCTGGCAGCCAGTTGACCCCCACGCTGCCGTTGACTGCCTGGGCGCCCAAGGCGCGCCATGTCTCCACAAGGGATGCGCCATAACAGTTCATCTGCCAGACCATGCGCAGATTGAGCAAGTCGGGCTGTTGGCGGTAGGCGTTAAGGAGCGGAGCGAACGTCTCCTTGCCGATGCGCACATTGTCCAGGAAACCGACAATCTGGCCGGGGAGGCCGTGGGCAAGGATCAGGAGATCGACGCAGTGGGTGCGGCTGGCGGCGATGAGCACCGCAGCCAGGTCGGCGCCGTTGGCTCGCTCATCTTCCAAGATGACGACGCGGTCATAGCGACGATAGACCCCGTGCAGCCGCAGAATGAGTTTGGCGTACTCTTCAGCCACGAAGTCGATAAGGGTTGTAGCCTGGCCTGGCAGCGAGACCCCGTGCAACCGGCCGACATTCTCCAGAAACACGACCAGAGCCAACGGTTTGGCTGTGACGTTTGGCTCACTCATTCTGACCCTGGACGACGCGCAGTTTGAAGTTTGTCGTCAGTCTCTGCATGTCGGCTTCCATTTTTTCCCAGGCGGGCGACTGAAAGATCTCTTGGGCTTGGGCCATATCGCGCAGTTCACCGCCACCCAGAATTTGCGGCGACTTCCCCCAGATGGTGAACCAGACGTCGGAGAAACGAAAGCCAAGACGCCCCAAGCCAGGGGCAAGTTTGTTGACCAGGTATTCCTGGCACTCTTGTTCCTTCCCTATTTGCATGTCGTAGCTGATCATCACTTTCAACATGGACATCCTCCGGCAGTAGTTTCGACGATGAACATGATTGAACATGATTATAACGGTCATGTCGCCGGAATCTGTAATCCCCAACGCGTCTCGCGGAACATCAATCCCCGGCTACTGCCAGCACATCGTTCAGAGTGATCTGTGCATCGCGCTGGAAAGCCTGCACTGAAATGGCGCCAAAGAGCCAGACAGCCGCCAACAAGCCGACGATCTCCAGTCCAAAGACGAGGGCATAGCCATAGAAAACGTCGCCGGTGAGCGCATACATGACATCGCGCAGCAGGCCGCTGATAATGTTGCCCAGCGCCTGCCCCGCAAAGTTCGCTACGCCCCAGGCGCCCATGTAGAGGCCGGCGGCCTGGGGAATGGTCATATCGAGCATAAAACTGAGGTTGCTCACCGTCATCAACCCACCGCCTAATCCCAAGATCAGGACAGCCGTCATGAGACCCATCGGGGCGCGTATGACGCCCGAGCCAATGATCAGAGAGAAACCGGTTGCCGCGATGATCGCCCCCAGATTTGCGGTGGGTTTCTTGCCGATCCGACGCACAAGAGGCAGCCCGCCCAACAATGTGATGAAGACGCCGACGCCCCAAATGGTGGTCAAACGTGATGTTTGCGATACGGACATGCCCAGCACTTCTCCACCGTAAGGCTCTAGCAGCACATCTTGCGCATGGATGCTGACGAGGACCAGGAGCAGGTAGACGAAGAAGCGCAGCGCTGTGGGGTTTGCCGCCACCACCCGAAAGGCAGAGAGGGGATTGTTGGATTGATTTCTGACAGTTCGGCTGGCGTCTGCGGCCGGCTCCACGCCAGCTGAACCGACGAGCACCAGCAGGGTTGCAACCATCCACACCGCGCCAAACGCCGTATAGAGCGCATTGACGCTGTAATCTTGCAGCATGCGCGACAGAGCGATGGAGACAAAAATGGTGGAAAGAATCATGGAAGTCCACATGATGCTCACTGTGCGGCTGCGCCAACCAGGATGCCCCTCGCTCAACTCGCTGAGCAGGGAGAGATAGCTCACCGAGGCGATGTTGACGCCCATTCCCCACACGCTGAAGGCGCCGAGACATGCTATCAGACCGAGGAGCGGATCGTCCACCATGAGATAAGCGGCGTGGGCTGTGAGATAGCTGCCAAAAGAAGCCATCAAGCCGCCCAACACGATCCACGGCGAGCGATGACGCCCCCAGACAAGATGATGGTCGCTCCAACTGCCCATGAGCACCTGCAAGGGCGAGAGCAGGTAGGGCAGCGCAACCAGAAATCCAACGAAGAAAGCCGAGAAGCCGAGGTCAGCGATCATCACGCGATTGAGCGTGCTCGTCACCGGCACAACCGTGATGGAAACGCCCACATGAACGAGAGTAAGTTGAATGAGTCTCCGCCAATTCATGGAAGATTACTCTACTATAGATTTCCATAGATTCCAATATATTAGCCCACATTTGAGCGAATTTCTCCGCGGCAGGCCCCGCTCAATCTGGTCTCCAGGTGAAACATTCAAATCGCGCATCTTCCAGGAAGCTAGAGAGCCTCCTGGAAGATTGCGTGCCAGCATGAGTTCATCACCCAGAAATCAGCAATGGGGCGCAACGAACAATGGCGCTCAGCGCCCGCCCCCGCGAAGAAAATTCCACAGCGTTCCTTTGCGTTCTCTGTGCTCTCTGCAGTGAGTGATTTTGGGCGAAGTGATTCGGGGACGCAGCGAACGATGGCGCTTGACGCCCAGGGTGAGAGGACGTCACACGTTGATTGCGCCCAACTCGCTCTGCCACAGCGTTTCCGTCACGTTCTCAATCCCCTCTTTAAGATGACGGCGATAGGTGCTAAAGGGGAGATCGAGCAGCTCGGCGGCAAGTTCCTGGGTGGCGGCAGGCTGAATATAGGTGTGGTAGAGCGCACGGTGCAGCTTGGCCTGGCGCGGATTGCTTTGCAGCAGATCGAACGCTTCTCGGATCAGCGACTGCAAGGCTTGCGCGCGCGTGGAGGCCGACGCCGTTGCACCCGTGCGGTCTATCACCAGGCGAGAACGGAGCAAGGGGTTGTCGCGCAGGGCGTCGGCGCGGGTGAAGTGACGCAGCGCATCGCGCACTGCTTCGGCAAAATCAGGCTCACTGAGCACCAACACTTGCTGACTCATTGCTGGCGCGGGGATGGGTTGTCCGGGCGACGCCGTGGGCGCGGCGATCTCTCGTGCGCCCAGCATCTCCAGCCAGGCCGCTGGGGGCATGACGCGCCAATCGTGTCCATAGAGACCGAAACGTCTGCCGCCGCTGGCGAAATCCGCGTCGGGCAGACGCGCCAGGTCGGCGTAGGCAAAAGGCGCAGCGTAAAAGTCGGGATCGCTGCATGGGAGAAACGTGAAGGCCAGGCCAGAAACATTCAGATACTGCTGCACCATGTTGAGAAAAATACGGCTCTGTATCGTGGAGAGCGCTTGATAGGCGGCGCCATCCATCCAGAAACGAAAGTAGAGCGCCTCTTCACCGGCGCGCAGCGGTCCATTGCGCTGTAAATACTCCCAGGCCATGCGTGTGGCCGGATCGAGCATGATCTCTTGGGGCTGCGCCCGGCTCAACGACAGACTCATCATAAAGCCCATGGGCAGACGCTGGTTGTCGCGGATCACGAGGATGGCGCCAGGCTGCCGTTGAAACCAGAACTCGGCCCAATGCGCTGACTCCTCCCCCTCATGGGTGCGCACCATCTCAAGCAGTGTTGGCAGGTCCTCTGCATGCGCCAGGTCCGTCCACACTGCATCGTTGACCTTGAACTCGAAGAATTGGGCGACGACCGGATTGTCGCGATGAAGATAGACCAACTCGGTGAGAATACGCCGCTGGCTCTGACCTTGGGTCTGGCGCAAGTGGTCATGGAAATAGTGACGGGCGCGGCGGTGCAGTTCGTTGAACCAATCTAGATGACGCCAGCGCAAATCAGCCGCCAGTGTATCGCGCACCAGATCATGGGGAAAGATTCCGTAGCGGCCCGTCTCCATGAACGAGAGGCTGCGCAGCCATTCGAAAAGCGCATGGACATTCGATCTTTGCAGCATGGCTTCCAGGAGCGCCTCGTTCATGTGACGCACCAACGCGCACGCCTCCAGCGCCGCACGATGATCGGTTGTGGGCGCATCCTGCACCAGTCGGCTGAGCAACATGCGCATGATGTCGGGCGCGTTCTGGGGCTGAAACTGCACATCGGGCTGTTGATCCAATACATCCGCCACCAAGGAAACGGCCAGTGGATGACCGTGCGTAAACTCGATGATCTGGTCGTGTTCTGTGGTCGGCACAGTGCGCAGTTTGAGCAATGCCCGGCTTTCATCTGGTGTGAGATTGCGCAAGGGGAGAATGCGCAGAAGACTGCTCCAGCCCGGCTCGGCGCGCCACCCGTCGGAAGGAGAGACGCGGCTGGCGAAAACGACGAGAGCGCTGCTGGGCAACTGGGGCAGGAAGACGTCGCGCAGCCAGACTTCCAGGGGAGTCAACGTCTCATAGGTGTCAATGATCAACACCGTCCGCGTCGCATCAGTGGTCAGATAGTCCACCGGCGATTCACCTGGCAACACCCCCAGGGCAATCGTCAGGCTGGTGAGAAAGGCTTCCGGCGTCGGCTCGATATTCCTGGCGTCCAGGTACAGCGCGCGTGCGCCCCGCTCCTGGGCCAGCGACACATACTCGCGCAGGAGGGATGTCTTGCCAATGCCGCCGGGTCCGCAGACATAGAGCACATAAAACGGAGGCTCGGTCGCACTCAAGGCAGACTGAAACAGGGACTTCTCTGCTTCTCTACCGACAAAGCGTCGCTGGCGCGCGGCGGCCAAACGATCTGCCAAACGTGGAGACATATGCTTATCCCGATCCTGCTGGCAACCTGATCGATACTGGGTTTCGTTGCAAACGGATTTTGAGAATTTATGTTGTTTTTATCTCAAAAAACGGGGGCTGTCAAACCCTCAATTGGAGGCGAGTTCATGGAAATGTTGAAGCCAGGCTTAACTCCGACGGCGCTGCCACTCGAGCTGGGCGGTCAACCCATCGACCAGACGAGTGGAGGGCGTGTAGCCGAGGAGCGAGCGTGCGTGCGCGGTGTCTGCTGCCGTGCGCTTCTGGTCGCCGGGGCGGGGCGGACCGTAGACGACGTGTACAGGAAGACCACTCAACTCTTCCAGCATGGTGAGCACTTCGTTCACGGTCACTTCTTCGCCGCCGCCGATGTTGAAGGTGCGCCCAACGCTTTTCTCTGGCTGTTGCAGCGCCAACATCACTCCTTGCACACAATCGGCCACATACGTGTTGCTGCGGCTGTCTGTGCCGTCGCCATCCACGGTGATTGTTTCGCCGGCGAGGATGCGACGAATGAAGATGTTGTAGCCCATGTCGGGCCGCTGACGCGGCCCATAGACCGAAAAGAGGCGCAGAATGGTGATAGGCAGGGAGTACTGCTGGGCATAGGCGCGGCAGAGATGTTCTGCGGCCAATTTGGTAATGCCATAGGGGGAGACGGGCGCAAGCGGGGCGTCTTCGCCGCCAGTGGCAATGCGCCCATAAACCGACGATGTAGAGGCATGGATAAAGTGGCCGATGCCTGCATCGACCGCCGCAGCCAGGAGGCGTTGGCTGGCAAGAACGTTGCAGGTCATATAGTCGTCGAATTCTTGCCAGCTGCGCAGCAAGCCGGCCATGGCGGCCAGATGGATGACGGCGTCGGCGTCCTGGATGACCGGCGTCAGGTCCGCTGTGCGTAAGTCGATCTCGTGGAACGTGAATTGTTCCGACTTGCGGAGGTCGGCCAGGTTGCGTTCCTTGAGCGGGCGCGGGTAATAGGGAATGAAGGCATCGACGCCGACCACATGATAGCCGTCGGCAATGAGCCGTTCGCACAAGTGGGAGCCGATGAAACCGGCAGCGCCCGTCACCACAATTCGGGTCATCTCACCTTTCCTCAGCCCAGGCTTCCGACTCGAAACCGAATAGATGCGTATCAGGCATGGCCCAGGCGCTATGGGGCAACCCTGCCTTGTGACAGAGCGCATCCAGAAATTCAACTCGCTCCCAACCAAATCGCTCAGGAACTTCGGGCAACAGCAGGCCCGCATGTCGCCCACGGACGATCATCAATCCATGTCGTCCCACCACCACCTCATCCGGGCGGATCGGGTGTGGCGGCGACAACGCATTGATCTCGATGCGCAGGTTTGCCAGCTCGTCGTATTGGACGGGCGGGAAGCGGGGATCATCCACCGCCGCCGCAATAGACATGAGAGTGACGGACTCGATGAGAGGGCGCTGGGGGATGCACTCGCCGCGACAGCCCCGTAGTTCGTCCGTTTCCCGCCGCCATAGCGTCACAAAGGCTGCCCGCTGCGCCAGCAAAGCCGGTGATTCAACGTCGATTTCCGCCAATGCTCCGTCGCGCAAATAGTCTTCCAGCGTCATACGGGCAACGCGCAGAAGGAGGCGTTTGTCTTCGCCGGAGAGAGGGGTAAGGAGCAGCGGCGCCGGGTCACCGTGGACGGCGTGAGCGTCTCCACAATCGTAGACTACTTCATCCATCATGTTCATTCAGGGTCGTTGCGGCGCGCCGTCGAAAATGGTGCTCAAGATGTCGGCGCGTTCTGCCAGCGTAGCCCAACGCGGTTGAGCATAATCCTCCAACACCCCAGTCAGAATCTCGGTATTGAGCAGCCGGCCGTCATAGATGGTGTGGCGCGCCATCAGCTCGGTGCGCGTCGCCCAGCTCCACATCTGATCAAAGAAGAGATTGCCAAGCCCATAGGAAATCATTCCCGGTCCGCCCGGGTCGAAGGCGCCGTATGGCTCCTGCGCCTGGGGCACATGGCTTTGCACGCCGGTGACAATGTCTGCGCCAGCGTCTCGCAGCTCACGAAATTCGAGCACTTGCTCGCCGGTGGGATAGGGCGCATAGGTCTCCAGGTATTGCAGTTCTACGGCAACAACATCCACACGTTCCGAAAGGGCGTGGATGGTCTCGATGAGCCGTTCTTTATTGTTGTAGTAGTAACATGCGCCTGGGAGTTCAGAGGTGGCCCACGCGCCGGGCGGGTCAAAAGCCAGCGCCGCAACAAACGCAAAGGTGTTGCCGTTGTGTTCCCAGAGCAGCGGCGCGCACGCCTCATCCTCAGTGAAGCCGCTGCCGTAAATGGGAATCTGGTTATCCTTGTACCACTGGAGCGAACGCTCTGCACCGTCGCGGCCAAAATCGTTGACATGGTTGCCGCTCAGCCCAACGATGTCTGTTCCGATAGCTTCCAGCGTAGCCCAGTAGTTCGTGTGGCTGCACAAGATCAAGTTGTTCTCTGTGTTGTTGACCCGACAGTCATCCAGGAACGGCACCTCGTTGCTCACATGGGTAATGTCGGCCAGGCTCAGTTCGGGGCCGATGATCTCCGCCGGATAGGTGTAGCCCTTTTGCTCCATGCGCGCCGCTGTACCGCGCGACATGGCCGTGACGCCGGTCATGACCAGGGTAGTGAGTTTGCCAGGGTCGCGGTTCGCCAATGGGCGCAAGCCATCGCGGAGCGCTGGAGCCATCTCCTCTGCGCCAAGTCCGTCGATCTTGATCTGGGCGGCCAGGGGATATTGGTCGAATTGGAGCTGATTGCTTAGCACATTTACACCATCGACCGTGATCGTTTTGAAGCGTGGGTCGAGCTGATGAAAAGGCACGATTCCCAGAGCGGAGCGGTCGGTCTCGAGTCTCTCTCTCATTTGGACAAGGGGGACGACCTGGGCTGAGCCATCTCCCAGAATGGCTGGCAGAAATTGAGCGCCTTCCTCCGTTGTGTAGAGGGGGCCGGCTCCCTGCCAACGCGCTTGCAGGTCGGCCAGCGTAATGTCATCCTGGATGGTGTCGAAGGGCGTCACAACGCTAAAGTAACGCTCCACCAGGGGAAGGCCAGATCCACCCTGCGCGCCAAGAAAGATGCGCGCATCTGCCTGCTCCAGTTGATCCACGGCGATCACTGGTCGCACGCCATTGATCCCGGCTATCTCTGGGATGCGTCTCAATGCGAGGATTGCCGCGCTGACGAGTTCTTCGGGCATGGCGCGATCCACAGCCACAGTCAGCGGGTCGGACTGATCATTGTTGCTGACAGGAAGAGATGGTGTGGGGGTGGGTAACATCACCATTGTGGTCGTTACCGTCGCTGACGGCGCAACCGACTCGTCTGCTGCAAGGGACGCAGACGAATCCCCAAGCGCCGGCAGCCCCGCCGACGCTGGCGGTAGGGGACCCTCTGTAGTGGCCTGTGGGGCGCCTGGCGCAGCAAGAGGTTGTGCAACGCAGCCAACGGCGAGAATCGCCATGAACACGAACAAGATGGACAAAGATGTGGTGTGAAAAAGGCGGTGCATTCGAGTGACATCCTTCGATGGTAGCGAAACTTTCCTCATTCCAGCAGGTGAGTATAGCAGATGGGCAAGGTACAGAACAAACGGCCAGGTTCTTTCGGCTCGATGGCGATAGCTATGTTGCGTATTGGCGACTCGCTCGCTATTTGAGACTCTGAAAACTCTGTGTAGCGCCACATCATCCTATCTTTGGTCAACCGGAATTCAGGTGGTCGCGTCTCACGCGCCAGGGACGGGCGAGAAGTAATCTGGCTGAGCACATGCGAGCCTGCCCGTCCCCGGCGCGTAACCCCACAAGATCCGCGTGATCCTCACCTTTTTCCGCCGCCCAAACGAGACAGGCCCGCTGTTGATTGACAATTAACCAGCGATCGTTGACAATTGAACTCATCATGATCATCTTGACCCGCCGTGATGTCGAGTCGCTTCTCGCAATGACCGACGCGCTGACCGCAGTGGAAGATGGCTTTCGCCGCCTTTCCCTGGGCGAAGTAACCATGCCCCAACGCCTGGCGTTGTCTGTTGCACCCCACGCCGGTTTGCACCTTTCCATGCCTGCCTTTGTGGAAGGCGATCCGGGCGCGCTCACTGTCAAGATCGTGACCGTCTATCGCGAAAACGCTGCCCGCTTTGGCGCGCCTATGATCCAGGGCGTGTTGTTGCTCCATGACCCGCAGACGGGTCGGCTGTTGGCGCTCATGGACGCCGAGCACCTGACGGCAGTGCGCACCGGCGCGGCCAGCGGCGTCGCCACAAAATACCTGGCGCGGCCCGACGCCTCGACTGTGCTGCTCTTTGGCGCCGGCGCACTGGCTCCCTATCAGTTAGAGGCGGTGTGCGCTGTGCGCTCCGTCCGCCGGGTATGGGTGAGCACCCGCAGCGGCGCAAAGGATCTCGCTTTTTGCACGGCCATGAGCGAACGCCTGGGCATTCCCGTTGAGCCGGCCGGCGATGTACGCCGCACTGTTGCACAAGCTGATGTCATCTGCACGGCGACCAACGCCCAGACGCCTCTCTTCGACGGCGCCTGGCTGCGCAGCGGCGCCCACATCAACGCGGTGGGTGCATACACCCGCGCCATGCGCGAGCTAGACACGACCACAATCCAACGCAGCCGCATTTTTGTTGACCGCCGCCAGGCCGCCCTCAGTGAGGCAGGCGACATTCTCATTCCTCTGGAAGAAAGCGCAATTTCAGCGGAACATGTCATTGGCGAGTTAGGCGAGGTCATTGCCGAAAAGCTGGTTGGGCGCACATCGGCTGGGGAGATCACGCTATTCAAGTCAGTGGGGCTGGCGATGCAAGACGCCGTCACCGCCAGTGTGGTCTATGCACGCGCCGTCTCCCTGGGTGTGGGTCAGACGGTGGAGGGGCTATGAGGCTGACAGTACTCTCCCTGCCATTTGTTGCATACACGTCGGGGACGTAGACATGACCATTGGGATTGCGCCTGGCAAAATTATCCTCGTGGGCGAGCACGCAGTCGTCTATGGCCGGCCGGCAATTGCTGCGCCGGTGTGGGAGATGACTGCACAGGCGACGGTGACGGACGCTGCGCCGGGCAGCGGATGCACCATTATCGCCCACGACACCGACCTTTCTTTTTCGCTCGCCACAGCACCAGACGATCAGCCCCTGGCCCTTGTCACTCGTTTGACCCTGGCCGCGTTGGGCATCGAGGCTATTCCCGACTGGTGCATCAACCTGCACAGCGATATCCCCATTGCCAGTGGGATGGGCAGCGGCGCGGCCCTTTCCACTGCGTTGGTGCGCAGCATCTTCGCCCATGTAGGCCAGACGGTCGCCCCGGAGCGAGTGAGCAGCCTGGTTTTTGAAAGCGAACGCCTGTATCATGGCGCGCCGAGCGGCATCGACAACACAGTGATTGCCCACGGCGTTCCCATCTGGTTCGTCAAAGGCGAGACGCCCCAGCCGTTCACTTCCCCTCATCCTTTCACCGTTGTGATCGCTGACAGCGGCGTGGGCAGCCCGACCAAAGAGACCGTGGGCGCAGTGCGCCGCGCCTGGCAAGCCGATCCGCTGACCTATGATCGCTGGTTCGATGAAATCGCCAGCCTTGTCCGCAACGCTCGCTGCGCCATCGAGGCGGGAGATTGGCTGACTCTGGGGAGCATCTTTGACTGCAATCACGAATTGTTGATGCGCCTCGATGTCAGCGCGCCGCTCCTGGATCGGCTGATCGATGCGGCGCGCAGAGCAGGCGCGCTGGGCGCTAAGCTAAGCGGCGGCGGGCGCGGCGGCAACGTCATCGCGCTGGTTGCGCCCGATGACGCCGGGCGTGTTGCGCGGGCGTTTCGGGCCGCTGGAGCAACGTGCGCCATACAGACAACCATAGCGTAAGGCGTTGAGTACGTCTCCGTCATGCCCCCCAAAGAGTGTCTGTATCACC
>CAZLMM010000027.1:0-70951 GCA_964560495.1 uncultured Caldilineaceae bacterium | reverse complement strand
AAGACTTTGTTGTAGCCCACCTTCAGGTTCTTGATGTCCAGGCGCTCCCTCTCGTTGCGTTCCAGGTTGGCGATCCAGTCTTTGGCGTGGCGGCTGCGCTCCACCAGGCCATCGAGTTCGGCGCTGTAACCTGGGCGGATCACCCCGGGCGTGGCGAGGTTGGCCGGCGGCTCATCGGCCAGCGCCGCTTCCAGCAGCGTCAACGCCTCCCCACAATCGGGCAGTCTGGCAAGGTGCGCTTGCAGATTTGCAACCGGCCCACGGGCGTTTTCTTCGCCCACGCGCTTGACATCGGGTATTTTGCGCAACGCCTCGCGGATCCCCATGAGGTCGCGCGGCAGAGCGATGCCCTGCATAGCGCGGTTGACCCAGCGTTCCAGGTCGCCCAGGCTGCGCAGATGCTCGCGCAGTGCCAGGCGCGCTGTTGTCTGATCGTACAGTTCTTGCACTGCGTCGAGTCGGCGGTTGATGGCAGTCACGTCCAGGAGCGGCTGACTGAGCCAGCGCCGCAGCAGCCGCGCGCCCATGGGCGTCAAGGTCTTGTCTAGCACCGCCAGAAGGCTGCCCTTCACCTCGCCCCCGCGCATGGTCTCCACCAATTCCAGGTTGCGCCGGGTCGATTCGTCCAGGGTCATGAACTCGTTGAGCGTGTAGGAATGGAGCTGAGTGAGCTGGGCCAGGGCCGCCGGCTGCATGGCGCGCAGATAGGCCAACAGGCTGGCCGCCGCGCGCACGGCTTCGGGGCGTTCGCGCAGGCCAAAGCCATCCAGGCTCGCCACTCTGAAGTGGCGCTTGAGCGACTCCGCCGCGGTGTCGCGTGCGGTCTGCCAGGCTTCCACAGAGGAAATGAGGGGCGCCAGCGCGCTGATCAAGCCGTGGATGCTCGACTGGGCCGGCTGCCAGTCCACCGGGATGAGCTCGCTGGGGTGGAGGCGGCTCAGTTCTTCGCCCACCCGTTGTTCAGTTTCCTGGTTGCTCAGGCCGGTAACCTCGGCGGCGGCGAACTCGCCCGTGGTGATGTCGCAATAGGCTACGCCCGCGGTCAGGCCTCGATTGTCGAAGGTGACTGCGACCAGGTAGTTGTTGCGCCGCGCGTCCAACATGCCGGGATCGACCACTGTGCCCTTGCTCACGACCCGGCGCACCTCCCGCTCCACCAGGCCGCGACCCGGCTCGCTCATCTGCTCGGCGATGGCGACCCGATAGCCGGCCTCCACCAATTTCGCCACATAGCCGTCGATGCTGTGATAGGGCACGCCGGCCAGGGGCACGCGCTGGTCGTTGCCCACCGGACGGCTGGTGAGCACCACATCGCAAACGCGGGCGACGATCTTGGCGTCCTCATCGAAGGTCTCGTAGAAGTCGCCCAGACGAAAGAGCAAGATGGAGTCGAGATGCTGCGCCTTGATGGAGAGGTACTGCTGGCGCATGGGTGTAGTCATTGGGATAAGTCTTTCGAGCTATCGCATGTGAGTATCGATACATCTGATGTCAAGATCTGGTCTTGACCGATACCCTACCATTAGGGTCGCCATACAACGTGTACGCCAGCCATGTGGGATTAGCCGGTTGAGCTGCACGCACTGCCAGCCGCGCGGCGTGAACTGCCTGGCCCAGAGTTTTGTCCGCAAAGAGGTGGGTGTAGAGATGGCGGGTGAATTCGGCGGCAAGCTGGTCATTGACCTCCCACAGCGCGCCGATGAAGGCGCTGGCGCGACCGTCGTTGATCCACAACGGCGCCCAGCCGCCCAGCTTTGTCAGGGCGAAGCCTACGCTGCCCAAGCTGCACGCGTTCATGAAGATCACCGGTCGCGACTTGCGTAATCCCTTTAGCGCCGTACCCGACAGGTCTTCGGGCGTCAATCCGGCGTCATCGGCCAGGGAGACGCGCGAGCGATTGGGGTTCTGCGGGTCAAATAGACCGTGGGCAGCGAAATGAAGCAGCTCGACGCCGCCCGCGTCAGCAATCTGTAGCACTTCCTGGCGCGTTTGCAGCGGCGGGGCGACCTCGATCCCTTTTTCTGCCAGTTGGTCGAACCATCTCTTTTCTTCTTCCACATAGGCCAGATCCAAGTCCGGCGCCACCAGTCGCGCAGCCGCCACATCCACTCGATCAGCCGGCCCGCGCCCGGCCAGCCAACGACAAAGCTCAAAATTCTCAGCCCAGAAGCCATCCTGTTCGCTGATCTCATCTGTGAGAGGGTCGATCCTGAAGGGCTTGACCAGCTCCCAGGGAATCCATGGCTCGTCGCTCGTGATGAGCAAGGAGCGCAGCTTGCCAGCGTCGCGCAGGGGTTTGATGCGCTGCCAGTATTCGTTCTTGAAGTTCTCCGGCAGTAGCTCCTCCCACAACTCTTCCCCGATGGCGGTGATCTTGCGCACCGCGTCTTCCACCTGACCAGGGTCCAGCCCCACCACATCCTGGGCAGCCAGGTCGTTCAGGCGCTCGAACTTGTGTTCAAGGTGGGCAAAAGGGTTCTCGACGGCCAGCGTCGTTTCTCCCAGGGGCGTCCAGTGATAGCCCAGCCCAGAACGGATGGAATGGAGCGTGAAGAAGAGCGTGTTCTCGCTGGCCCCGCGCACAATGCGCAGCTCCAGGTCTGCGGGCGGCGGTGGTTGGGCGAGAAAACCGCCGATCTCTACTGCGGGGGAAATCGGCGACGCCCGTTCCACTGCGCTTGTTGCATTCTCGACCCGCGTCTCGAAGGCCGCGCTGCCGATGAGCCGCTCAGCGTGATAGAAATCCACGGTGATGCGCTTTGGCCCCAACTCAGCGGAGCGCAGCAAAAAGATGGCCGGCTGAGAGTCGCGGTCGCTGTAGACCACGATGGTGCGCCGCCACAGGTCGAAGCGTTCCTCAAAGCCCGGCGCCGTCACGATCACATCCACCAGTTCAGGCTGATCCGGTTGCACAAACGAAACATTCACAGCCGCCGTCGCGATGGACTCGGCCTGCTGTTCAGAGGTCAGGCGCACGATGAGCGGTTCGTAGACCGTGCGACTGGCCGGGACGATGGCGGGAAAGCGCACATCGCTGAAGAGGGTCGCGTTCACAGGCGTCGCCGCCTCCGCCCCAGCGGATTCAGAGATGAACAGTTCCTGACCAAAGGCGATGTTTGGGTCGATCATAAGCTCTGCTGCGGCCCCCTTCGCGGTTGACCCGCCGCCCAGCGTCCTCCTGATCTGCTCGATGGATTCCACTTTGATCGCCAGAAACGACTTCCAGAGCACGCGCAGAGCCAGAGGGATGGCTGCCAGCTGATCGAGCGCATCAAAGATGACGCTATTGACCGCGTCCCAAGCCGAGTTCTGCGCCAGGCCGGCATCCATGTGCGACCAAATGACATTGACCTCGAAATTGACATCGTCAGGCAGGCGGATCGCCTGGCGCGCCAGCTGCTCGCGCAGATCCGGCAACTTCTCCCGCGTCAGGCCCGGATCATACACCAGGCGGCGGATGGCGGTATGGGCGGGGGTGAGGTCAGCGGCCAGTTGGGCCAGGCGCTGGCGCGCATCCAGCGACAGAGGCGCAGCGCCGTCGAGCGAATCGACCAACGCGCTGCGCAGATCAGCCTGGAGCGGCGATTGCGTCAGCGCATCCTTCACACCGGGCAACTTCTCGGCGGCGGCGACAAATGCGCGGATTGCCGCGCTGGCATCCGCGGCTGGGTCGCGCAGAGCCGCAGCCAGGGCTGCGCGCAGGTCATCCAGATGCAGTCGCGTGCTCTTGAAGGGCAATCCATACCAGCGGCGATAGATCGCCAGGAGGTAGCGCATGCACGCATCCTCCAACGAAAAGAAAGTCAACGAGAGAGGCGTCTTGGCGCCGGAGAAAAGGCGCAGCGTATCGGCCATGATCAACTCCCGGGTTCATCACTCTCCGGCAAGCATCTGGCGCAGGTGATGCTGGAACTCGTCCGGCTTCTCTATGTGGGGCGAGTGGCCGCAGTCAGCCAGGCAAATTTCCTTGACGCTGCCGCCGTTTGCTCGATAGCGATCCAGAAGGGTGCGCATCTGGCCGATCATGAGTTGAGGCGGGCAGACATCCGCGCCGGGCCAGCCCGGCACTGCACCCAACTGCCCCAACGCGGCCAGGTCGAAAAGCGAGAAGTCCGAAACGACCTGGTCGCTGTCGCCATAAACCCAAAGAATGGGGGGCTTAGGGTCGATCTCCGCCAGGATGCTCAGGTTGCAGTAGGTGGGCGCCATGGTGTTGAGGACGCCTCGTTTGCCCGGCGCAACGCCAGGCCAATAGGGCGAAGTGCTCATATCACCAGGATAGTTGTCCTCGCCTACGGCTGCGAGCAGAATGGCGTCGACAAGCCGATCTTCCACCGGGGGCGCCACGCGAAAGGGCGGCTTGAAGTAGTAGCTATTCATGACTGCACGCGGCGAGAGATTCGGTTCATCGCCTCGGTCTCTAGCAGCCAGACGTTTGACGAACTCAGGATTGGCCACGCCGCCGCCGCTGCCGGCTGCGTCATCAGTGTTCAGTTGCCCATCCAGCCCGTGGGTGGCGCCAAAGCCAAAGGGCGAAACAGGCGCAATGAGCGTCAGCGACGCCACGTGCTGGGGGTGGTCAATGGCGTATTGCATGACCACGCCGCCGCCCATGGACCAACCGGCCAGATGAATCGGCGTTGAAGCCAGCCCCAGTTCTTCCATAAGGTCGCGCACATCGTCGGAAAAATCCCGCAGACCGCGTGTGGCGTCCACCGGCTTGGCTTCCGACTCGCCAAAGCCGCGCAGGTCGAGGGCGACGCCGTAATAGCCATCGGGCAGCGCCAGCAGCGTCTCGTCGAAGAAGCGACAGGAGGCCAGATTGCCGTGAACGAAGATCACGGGAATTCCGCCGCTGGCGCCGCAGGCGATGAAGTGGGTTTTCAGACGCCCGGTCTCGATGGTCTGTGAGCGCAAGGCAGTGTGTAGAGACATGATGACCCTCCGGAGAACTCGTGGAACAAGGTGGTTGCCGATGGGTGCAGTATGTCATGATGGCCGCGGATTGTCAATCAAATTCATGACCGGTCAGCAATTGCACATTTGCGCGACTTGACACGAACGCCTCTCGCCTGGATACTTACGGTCATGAATTCACAGGAGCGCCCATCCGCGTCCGAACGATCCAAATCCACGCCGATCTGGCCCATTTTTGTGCGCCGTATGGCGCCGCGCGAAGCCGATCTTGAACCTGCCGCGATGGAGATCGAAGGCGAAGCGCGCCTGGTGAATGACAGTGCGCCGCCGGCCGACCAACCCGAAGAACATACGATCCGCGACCACGAAGATGACCTGATCGTGGTGAGCATGATGGAGCGTCACCTGTCGGTGCACCCAGGTGGAACGACCTTTGCGAGCGTCGAATTGCTCAACAATGGGCAGCATCCCGCTCTCTTTCGCGTCTATGTCGAGGGCTGGATCGACGAGCAGTGGCTGACGGACGGCCCGCAGCATATCCAACTGCGCCCTGCGGAACGGGCAAAGGTCAACCTGACCATCGCGCCTCCTCGTCGGGCAACCAGCCCGGCCGGCGAGCACCCTTTCGCCGTGGTTGTGCGTTCAGCCGACTATCCCCATCATGTGGCGCGATTGGGCGCTGTGTTGGTTGTCCATCCCTACACGGAACTGGCAGTGGGGCGGATTCAGCCGCAAACAGCCGTGGTAGGAGTGGTTGCGCCGCGTGCGACCTTCGCCCTCCCGGTGACAAACCTGAGCAATCGGGCTGTCACGGTGCATGTGCACGGACAGTCGGTTGGATGTACCTTCGAGTTTCGCGCGTCGGGGACTGACGCCCCCCAGAAAGGCGTCGCCCAGTTCCAACTCGCTTCACAGCAGACCCTGCAAATGCGAGTGCGGGTCCATCACAAGCTGGTTCCGTGGTTTGGCATCGCCAATGCGTCCCAACCATTGGCCGTCGCTGTTGGGGTGCTGGGCGAGCCGCGCCTGCCGCGCACGGTTGGCGCGGAACTGCGCGTTGCGCCGACCATAAAACTGTGGCACGGAGCGCTCCTGGCAGCAATGCTGGTGATGGGGCTGGCGCTTACGGCCACCCTCATGTTCACCTCGCAGATTGCTTTGCGTCTCTCATTCATGGAGAGCATGACCAGCCCACAACCTGGAGCGCCGCCAGTCGTTGCGATCATCTTGAACCAATCCCCTTCCACCCCGACTTCTTCCCCAGCAATTGCTTCTCCGCCCCTTTCAGACAGGACTCCGCTCAAGACCTTACCTGACGGTCCGGTGGGCGGCCCACAGGGCGCGCCAGTCGTGCAGGCAGATCAGGTGACAACGCCTGGTCAATCCGTCACGCCGCGGCCCACCGGACAGCACGCTGCCAGCGGGATGACCTATGCGCAGATGTTCCAACAGGTCGCGCTTCAGTTTGATCTTGACTGGCGTATGCTGGCTGCGCAAGCCTATGTGGAGAGCAGTTTCGACAGCCTGGCCCTGGGCGAGCGCGGAGATATGGGCCTCATGCAGGTGCTGCCTTCCACCTGGCGAGAATGGGCGCCGACCGTAGGCGTCAATGATCCCTTTGACGCCTATAGCAACGCATTGGTCGCCGCAGCCTATCTGGATTATGTGCGCAGCCTGCTGAGCCAACGAGGATACACCCAGGCCCAGTGGATGTTGATAGCGTATAATTGGGGACCTGACAAACTGCTAGACTTCCTGGAAGGCGGCGGCGCATGGGATCAGCTGCCGGCGGCGCGGCAGAAGTATGCCACAGAAATCATGAACATCGCCCGCTCGATTCCGTAATTCCGCGGCTGTTCTCTGCAGCCCGCCCACCGGTCACAATTCACCATTCACAGCCACCGTTTTCAAGCAGGAGCGACTTACATGGAGTTGACCCGTCCTGATCTCTCTGGGCTGCCGGAAGAGATTGTCGCCTATATCGAGGCTCTGGAAGAGCGCATGGAAGCGCTTCAGCAACAGTCAAGCGCAGAAACCGCCGATGATGAGGTGGGCTACACCGAGCCGCCCACCACCATGAACGTGATCACCATCAGTGCAAATGGCATGGCGAAGCGCACCCCCCGCCATTTCTATTCCCGTCAACGACGCGGCGGCATGGGCGTTTTCGACCTGGACAGCGGTGAGAACGACCCGCCTGCCTTTCTCGTGATTGCCGACG
The DNA here is from genome assembly GCA_964560495.1 of uncultured Caldilineaceae bacterium. Taxonomy (GTDB): domain Bacteria; phylum Chloroflexota; class Anaerolineae; order Caldilineales; family Caldilineaceae; genus UBA5069. Next base: position 63,813 of record CAZLMM010000027.1, on the reverse strand, counting down.
AAAGCGCGGCGCTGATCTTGGTGACCAGTCATGGACGGGCCTTCCGCACCCAGGTGCGCGACCTGCCCGAAAGCCCGGTGCGCAGCCGCGGCCAATCTATTATGGGGGCGCTGCCCTTGCGCAGCGGTGAACGCCTGGCGATTGCCGTGGCGGACTCGGGCGGCTCCTATCTGACCCTCGTGACAGAACGGGGGCAGGTGCGGCGCATTGGCAGCCAGTATGTGGGGCGCAGTCTACAACCGGGCGCTGTACTCCACGATCCCAAAGACGGCGGCGCGCCCGTCGCGGCCTGTTGGAGCAGCGGCGCAGACGAATTCCTGATCGTCACTCATCTGGGGCGCGCCATTCGCTTCAACGAACGCCTTGTGCCGGTGCGCGGCTGTCTGGGAATGCGCGTTGAGCCAGATGACCGGGTTGTGGGTGTGGCAGCTGCGCCCGCCGCCGGCGGCGTCTTTTTGTATACGGATGATGGCAAGGGCACAGTGCGTCTGCTGGAAGGATTCGCAGCCAACAAATCGCCGGGGACTGGCGGCAAGACTGTCATGAAGACCGATTCATTGATGGGCGCATCCGCCGTCAGTGACCAACATGACATCTTTCTCATCTCGCGACTTGGCAAACTCATCCGCTTCTCGGCTGCCGACGTGCCGGCCAAAGAAGGCGTCGTGCAAGGGGTCAACTGTATGAACTTGCGTGCGGATCTCTGCGTCGCCATCGCGACCTGCCGCGTCGAATGAGCCTGTCGGCTGCCAGGCTTGCACAAAGATCGCCAACCGTTGCCTCTCGATCTGCACGAAGCGTTTTCGGCTTCTCTATGCTACACTGCCTTGTTGGTGCTGAATTTCGCCTGGGGCAGCGCTTGCCGCCCCAGGCCATCCCGGCCATGTAGAAAGAGATCTGTATCCATGATGTTACAAACCTCGTCCGAAGCTGCCGAGCGTTTCCGCCGCAGCCAACTGGACGGCCAAATACGCGATTTGCTTGGCCTGATTCGGGGCCGAAGTACAGATTTAACAAGCTACGACTCAGTCGCCCGGCGGCTGCGAGCCTATCAACAGATCGAGATGGGGACGCAGGCTGTGCCGCTCAAACAGATCGTGGGCAGCGTCGGTCGCTACCGTGACTTTACACGAGAATTCCTGCCGCGCAACGCCGTCAATAAGGAACGCTGGGCGCGGGTCGATCAGGTGTTCCACTCGCTGGAAGGCTACCCTCCGGTCGAGTTGTACAAGATCGGTGATGTTTACTTTGTGCGCGACGGCAACCATCGCGTCAGCGTAGCGCGCGCCAATGGCATCGACGCAATTGAAGCCTATGTCACTGAAATCCCCACCGACATTTCCTTTACCCTGGACGACTTCGAGCGCGACGCCTGGTTGATCAAAATCGAACGGGCAGAGTTCCAGGAGCAGACGGGGCTGGATGACCTGCGTCCAGAAAACAACGTCTTTTTCACCGAACCGGGCCGCTACCAGATTCTCTTGCATCATATCGCCGTGCATCAATATCTTGGCAACCTGGACCTAGAGCGCAGCGGAAGCTGGGAACGGCTGGATTGCGTGGGCGCAGTTACGAGCTGGTATGACAACGTCTACACACCCGTGGTCGAGGCAATTCGCAAGTACAACCTGCTCGAACAGTTTCCCGGACGCACCGAAGCCGACCTCTACCTCTGGGTTGCCTACCATCGTGAAGAACTGGCAGCGGCCTATGATCTGGCGCCTCTCAGCGCTGATGCAGCCGTCTCCACCTTTGCTTCGGTCTATGATGATCGGTTCCTGCAAGGGACGTTCAAGGCGATTCGCTTTGGTTTGCTGAGTGCAACTGGCCGCCTGGAGAAACCCCTGGGCATGAGCGATGAGGAGTTCGACAGCGCACGCGCCCGTCACGATGCGGGGGAGCGAACACTCCTGGAGGCCGAGACGGCGCGCGACAGCGAGAACGATGCGGCTGGTAACGACCTGCAAGAAGCCGAAGAGGCTGTCGTTGCCGAGATCGTGCGCCAATTGCCTGAATTAGAGCGCTTGATGCAATGACGCCCGTACAGCCAATTCCCCACAACCGGGTTCGTTATGGCGTCATCCACTGACTTGTGATAGCATAGTTGCCGGTTGGCGCGCCGCCCAATAGGCTCTCCCATTTTAGCCGTTGCATGACAGGCGACCAGCTTCTGTGAAAGATGCTAGAGGACTCCTGTTCCAGCATTTTCCAGTGCACACAACGCGAGCAAAGCAAAAGGAGGAACCATGCTCCGCGTGAAGATTCTGTGCACGATTGGCCCCGCAAGTCGCGAGCCTGTCGTTCTGCGTCAGATGATTGAAGCAGGCATGAATGTGGCGCGGCTCAACTTGAGCCACGGTACACATGAGTATCACAGCGAAACCATCGATCTCGTCCGCACCACTGCCGAGAAGCTTCAGCGCCCCATCGCAATTCTGGCCGACTTGCAGGGGCCGAAACTGCGCACCGGCAAGATGCAAGAAGGAGGCGTTTTCCTGACGGCTGGCGAGTCGCTCATTCTCACCATTGATGAGATCATTGGCGCGCCCGGCAGAGTCCCCATTCAATACAAAGAGCTGCCCAAAAGCGTCAAGCAGGGCGAGCGCATCATGCTTGACGACGGCCTACTGGAACTGGAGGTCGTCGACGCCAATGAGACGGAAATCGTCACCAAGGTCATCATTGGCGGCCTGCTTCAGAGTAACAAAGGCATGAATTTGCCCGATGCGTCACTCAACATCCCGGCGTTGACTGGCAAAGACCGCACCGATGTCAAGTTTGCGCTGAGCCGCCAGGTGGATTGGATCGCGCTCAGCTTTGTACGCACCGCGCAGGAGGTTCTGGAACTCAAGACGATCATTCAGCAAGATTCCTCCTTTGGTCGCGTCACACCCGTTATCTCCAAGATCGAAAAGCCAGACGCAGTGCGAAACATCGACGCCATTATTGCCGCTTCAGACGCCATCATGGTGGCCCGCGGAGATCTGGGCATCGAGACCAGCCCAGAAGCGGTGCCCATGGTGCAAAAGATGATCATCGGCAAGTGCATTGTTGCCGCCAAGCCGGTGATCACCGCGACCCAGATGCTCGATTCCATGATTCGCAACCCTCGACCTACCCGCGCCGAAGCCAGCGATGTCGCCAACGCGGTGCTGGACGGCACAGATGCCATCATGCTTTCGGGCGAAACTGCCAGCGGAAGTTATCCCGTGGAAGCCGTGCGCACCATGGTCAAGATTGCCAGCGAAGCGGAACGGGTGCGTGAATCGGAGGAGTTTCGCTTTGTCTATAACGAACCGTCGATTTTCACTTCGGCAGGCGCCATTTGCCGCTCCGCTGTCTATACAGCCAACAACACCAATGCACGAGCGATCATCGCGCCGACGGTCAGCGGCTCCACAGCGCGCCTGATGGCCGCCTTTCGGCCCCATGTCCCGCTCATTGCCGTCACCCCCAGTCCCATGGTGCAGCGCCAGCTCTGCCTCTACTGGGGCACCTATCCCTTGCTTACCCGGCGGCTGGCCAATACGGATGAAGTTGTCACAGACGCCATCAACGTGGCCCAGCGTCACGGCTACATCGGTCCGGGCGATACGGTGGTGTTGACCGCTGGCGTCGTGAGCAATGTGCGCAGCGCCACCAACCTGATGATGGTGCGCACCATCGAACGAGTCGTGGCGCGCGGCGTTGGCTTGGGCCAGCGAGAAGTGGCGGGCAAGATTCGCCGCATTCATCCGCCTATCGTCGATGACAACCTGAACATCGGGCCTCAAGACATCATCTATGTGGAGCGCCTTGACCGATCTTGTCTGCGCGTCATTCAGCGCGCCGGCGGCCTGGTGACGCCCGAACCGGGGCTAGACAGCTACGGCGCAGTGGCCGCAGTGGAGTATGGCATCCCGGCAGTCATCGGCGCCGAGGGCGATCTGGAATCCTTGAAAGATGGGATTTCCGTGGTGCTGGATGCAACCACTGGCCAGGTGACGGAGTGGAAAAAGTGATTCACTGGCTGTTGGGACATGAACGGCGGCGCCGTCACGAAATGGAGGACTGGCCGCCGCTCATGTCAGATTCGGTTTACAAGAACAGATTCACCGCGTCGCGCAACATGGCGGCTGCGGTGGGAAGTGGTTCACGCTCCCAGATTTTGTGATACATACGTCCGTACAGGTCGCTCACCATTTCCACGCCCATCTCCCAGCCATTACACCCAGCCAGGAATTCGCCGTTGGGCAGCGCAGTCGGCTCGACGCGCAGCTGATAACCATCGTCTACACGCACGGCACTGGCCAGTAGCTTGATAGTCGCGCCGCGCGCCAACTCCTTCCTCAGCTGCTCTGTCGTCACGCCAGTGACGCCGGTCACCTGCACGTCCGAAAGCGTCGCCCGCGTCCCCAAAAAAGAATTGGCGATGATCACCAACTTATTGGCAGTGTCCCATCCCTCCACGTCCAGGATGGGATCGCGTTCGGCGATACCCCGGCGCTGGGCCTCGGCCAGGGCGTCGGCAAAAGAACGCCCGGTCGCCATCTCCGCCAAAATGAAGTTGGTGGTGCTGTTGAAAATGCCCCGCAGCAATGTAATCTCCGCCGCGACCAAATCGCGTTGGCCGATATTGATCACAGGCAGCGCGCCGCAAACAGTGGCGCTGTAGGCCAGGCCCGCGCCGCTCTCATGCGCGAGCGCGTGCAGCTCGTGAAAGGCCAGCACCAACGGCGCCTTATTGGCCAAAACGACGCTGACGCCCCGCCCCAGGGCTGCACGACATGCACCCAATCCTGGCTCGCCATCGAGGAGGTTGACGGGCGACGCGTCGAAGAGCAGATCGCAGGGCAGGTTTTCCATGGCCGCTGCTGGCATCAGTCCGCGGGCAAAACTGGGCAGTTCGCGTACATGGCCGTTGCGTTCCTTCAGGCTGCACAACCGGGCTGAATCAAAGCCGTTGAGATCGACCGCCGCGCCGCTGCTGTCTGCGGCGCAGATGATGCGAAACTCCAGGCCATATTGATCGGCGATGCGTTGCCGCTTCGTCGCCAGGATGCGCAGAAAGTTGCGGCCTACATTGCCCAGGCCGATGAGGGCGGTGTTGAGTATGCGCATGTGATGGGCAACTGCCTGTCTCAGGAAATAGCCTTTGTCTTCGCCTTTACCATCTCCGCAAAGCGTGCAAAGAGCAGGTCGGCGTCGTGGGGGCCAGGGCTGGCTTCGGGATGATATTGCACGCAGAAGACCGGACGATCCGTCAAGCGCAGTCCCTCCACTGTGCCATCATTGAGATTGCGGTGCGTCACCTGCGCATAGGGAGGCAGCGTTGTTTCATCCACCGCGTAGTTGTGATTCTGCGCCGTGATCTGCACGTTGGGCGAGTCCACATCGCTCACAGGCTGGTTGCCGCCGTGATGACCAAATTTGAGTTTGTACGTTCTGGCGCCCAGCGCCAGGCCGATGATCTGATGTCCCAGGCAGATGCCGAAGATGGGGAGCTCGCTGTCCAATAGCTTGCGCACCGCCTCTGCCGCATAGGGAACGCCAGCCGGGTCGCCCGGCCCGTTGCTCAAAAAGACGCCATCGGGACGCAGCGCCAGCGCCTCGTCCGCAGTGGTGTGGGCGGGAACGATAGTCACCCGCAAGCCGTGGCTGGTGAGCCGGCGCAGAATGTTGTGCTTGACGCCGAAATCATAGGCAACGACAAGGGGCGCGCCAGAAGTTTCGTGGGCGCGAGATGGCGAAGCGGCGCCCGAAGCAACGGGCGTCCATTCGACCCGCGTGCCATCCACCCAGTTATACATTTCCTGGCAAGTCACTTCACGCACCAGGTCCCGCCCGTCCAGTCCCTCCCAAGCGCGCGCCAACGCCAACAGCTCACCCGCGGTTCTGCTGCCATCCGTGCAGAGCGCGCCGTGCAGTACGCCCATCTCGCGCAGACGCCGGGTCAGGCTGCGCGTGTCCACCTGGCTGAGGCCGGGGATGCCGTGACGCGCCAGGTAGGCGGGCAGCGTCTCGTTGGCGCGCCAATTGGAGACCAGCGGGCTGACCTCGCGCACAATGAAGGCAGTGATCTGAGGACGGTCGCTCTCCACATCTTCGGCGTTGACGCCCGTGTTGCCCACGTGCGCGGCGGTCATGCACACCATCTGCCCGCGATAGGAGGGGTCGGTGATCACCTCTTGATAGCCCGTCAGGCTGGTGTTGAAGACCACTTCGCCCACCACCGTGGTCGCTGCGCCAAAGGCTTCGCCGTGATAGACGGCGCCATCCTGCAAAACAAGAAGTCCACCCATGGCTCTCATCCTCGTTTGTGCGCCAGACGCAGGGGCTGCCATTCATCCCACTTGAGCAGGCTGGCCCAGGCGCCCGACTTGACCGGATCCGGTTCGGCAGGTTGGCGGCGTTCGACGAGCGTCATGGAGACCGCCACTTCGTCGCAGCGATGAAACTTACGGCAATAGATGCACGCCTGCCACACTTTGGGACTGATGCTCCAACGGTCTATTTGCTCGAAGCCCAGCCGGGTGAAGAAGCTCTCGCGCAGAGTGAGCGCACACACTTGATGAAACTCACGCTGACGCGCCATCTCCACAAGAGCCAGGACCAGGCGACCACCCAGCCCTTTCCCCTGCTGACTTTCGTGCACAGCCAGTGAGCGAATCTCCACCAGCGTGTCGGTGAGCGGCACCAGCGCGCCGCACCCCACCACCATCGGCTCGCCTGGCGCGGGGTGTTCCTCCACCGCAACCAGCCAATCATGGAGCGTTTGTCGCACGCTTTCTTCTGTACGCGGCAACATGATGTTCTGTTCGGCAAAGCGGTTGACCATGCTCAGGATCTGCGCTGCGTCTTCCGCCTGCGCCATGCGAATCGTCACGCCCATCTTTTTGCCCTCGTCGTGTCCTCGCGAACAACTTCTTCCGATAGTGACGTGGTGAGGTCTTGTGTAGTAAAGGGTTTTGGGGTCGTTACGTGCGCCCTCTTACTACCTCAAAACACTAGACCGCCCGCAAAATCCGACCCACCGTTTCCACAGCCCGCTGAATCTCAGCCTCGCTGATGACGAGCGGCGGCACGAAACGAAGCACACTCGGCCCGGCGTTGACCAGGAGCAGCCCCTCTTCATAGGCAGCGTTGATGACAGACGTCGCCTCTATGTTCAGCTCGACGCCCACCATCAGACCGCGCCCGCGCACTTCCACGACGTGGGGGCTGTTCAACTCTTCCAGCATCTCCTTGAGCAGCTTGCCCTTGGCCTGCACCTCTCCCAAAAATTCGGGCTGAGCGATACGCTGCACCACATGATGCGCCACCGAAGTCGTCACAAGTCCGCCGGCAAAGGTGCTGCCATGATCGCCCTTGTGCATGGCGTTCGCCACCTGCTGGCGCATGAGAATGGCGCCCATGGGCAACCCGCCCGCCAGAGGCTTGGCCGCAGTCAGAATGTCCGGCTCCACTGCACAGCCATTTTGACAGGCGCAACTCTGGCGTTGGCCGCAATAGCCTTGATAGGCCCACAGATGACCTGTGCGCCCCACGCCGCACTGCACTTCGTCGAAGATGAGGAGTGCGGCGAATTCGTCCGCCAGAGCGCGCAGACCGCTGAGAAACTCAAAGGTGGCCGTGTGCAAGCCGCCTTCGCCCTGCACCGGTTCCACGATGATAGCGCAGACTGTGTCGTCCATCTGGCTGCGGGCGCTGTCCAGGTCGTTGAAGTCGGCAAAGCGCACCCCCGGCATGAGGGGCTTGAAGGGGTCCTGATATTTGGCGCGCGGCGTGGCCGCCAACGTGCCAAAAAGCCGACCGTGAAACGCATTCTGAAAGGCCAGGATGTTCACCTTGTCTTCGCGCCCTCCCTCACGGGCGACCCGACGCGCAAACTTGAATGCGCCTTCGTTCGCTTCGGCGCCACTGTTGCAGAAATGCACCTTGTCGGCAAAGGATGTCTCGCACAAGAGTTTGGCCAACCTGGCGTGGGGCGCACTGTGATAGAGATTGCTCACGTGGAGCACGCCGCTGGATGTCGCCTCAATCATGGTCTGGCGGATACCCGCGTCGTTGTAGCCAAGCGCGTTGACCGCAATGCCGGCCACACAATCCAGATACGCCTTGCCCGTCGTGTCATAGAGCGTTGCGCCCTCGCCCCGCTCCAGCACAAACGGCGGACGTGAATACACGCCCAAAACATATTCCTGCTCCAACCCTATCACATCCTGTGCATCCATCTCCCCATTCCCCCTTGTCGATTTTCGTGTTCGTACTCATGCTCCTACACAAAACCCAGCACACTCGTCCCACTGCCCTCCTGCACCCCGGCCAGATTGGTGATCACCGCCTGGGCGACGCCGTTGCCCACAGCCTCCACCGCGCTGCGCACCTTGGGGATCATCCCCCCGAAAATGACGCCCTCCTCGATCCAATCCTCCGCCTGGCGAGCCGTAATTGCCCGCACGATGCGCCCAGCCACCATGACGCCCGCCACATTGGTCACAAAGATAAGTTTGATCGCACCCAGTTTGGCCGCCAGGGCTGTGGCTGCATGGTCGGCGTTGACGTTATAGCTCAGCCCGTCGTGGCTGCCAAAGCTGATGGGGCTGACCACCGGGACGATCCCGGCGGCCAGCAGCGTTTGCAGCAGATACGGGTCAACATCCTGCACCTCGCCCACTCGCCCCAGATCGCCCATGGGATGCCACATCTTCTCCACATAGATGGTGCCATCGTCAACGCCGCTCACACCGGCGGCGCGGATGTGCTCGCTCACCAGCGCGCGCACAATGCGCTTGTTCATCAGCCCGCTCAGCACCATCTCCGCCAGGTTCATGCTGGCCTCATCCGTCACCCGCAGCCCCTCAATGCGGCGCTCCTTCAATCCAAGCCTCTCCTGATATTCTGTGATGGCTTTGCCGCCGCCATGAACGATGAGCGGCGCATGGCCTTCGTCCAGGATGGCGCGCACAGCTTTGGTCAGGCCATACAGGAAAGCGTCGTCGTCCAGGTCATTGCCGCCCACCTTGAGCACGACAACATATTTTTCGTTCTTTGCTGAGTCACTCATGTTGTTGACCCCTGGCCCTACGGCTCGGCGATGGATGTCACGCTTGCAGCGTGACCTACGCATTCACAATTCTCCGTTCTCAATTCTCTATCCTCAATTCAGTCCTGCCGTCTCTTCCAATCCAGCGGCAATGTTGAAACATTGGATGGCCTGACCGCTGGCGCCCTTGATCAGGTTGTCCTCACAGGCCACAATAATGTAGTCGGGGCCGTCGGGCGCGGTCGGGTCTGTCGGTGTGATGCTGATGGCGCAGCGGTTGGAGTAGACCACATGGCGTAGCGTCGCCATCTGGCTGGCCGGCAGCAAATGGATGAATGGCTCGCCGGCGTAGGTCTCGGCGTAGAGGTCGCGCACCTGGCGTTCGGTCACGCCGGCGGGCACGCTCACATAAATGGTGCTGAGGATGCCCCGGTTGACGGGCAGCAGGTGGGGCGAGAAGGTGAAGCGGTGGTCGCCGTTGCCCGACACGCGATTCAGCACCAGTTCCATTTCGGCGATGTGGCGATGGCGATGACCGACGCTGTAGGGCGTCATATTCTCGTTGGCCTCCACAAACTGGTAGAGCAAATTCGTCTTGCGCCCCGCGCCGCTGACCCCGCTCTTGCTGTCTATGATCACTCGCTCGCTCAGCCAACCGGCTTTGGCAAGTGGGTACAATCCCAAATTGACAGAAGTGGGATAGCAGCCAGGAATGGCAATGAGTCGTGCGCCCCGCAACCGGGCGCGGTTCACCTCGCACAGGCCGTAGACGAACTCGGACAGCAGCTCCGGCGCAGAGTGTTCGATGCCGTACCATTTCTGATAGACTGCTGCGTCGCCCAGGCGAAAGTCGGCGCTCAGGTCGATTACACGCACACCGCTGGCTGCAAAACGTTTGGCGGCCTCAATGGATTCGCCATGAGGCAGACAGAGGAAGACCACATCCACCTCGGCCACGCGCTGGTGCGCGTCAGCCAGCGTGATGAGCGGATAGTCCCATGGTGCCGCATGCACATCGCAAAAGCGTTTGCCGGCGCTACTCTCGCTTGTGATCCAGCCAATCTCCAACTGGGGATGACGCTGGATCAACGTCACCAACTCCAGGCCGGTGTAGCCTGTTACGCCGGCGATTCCCGCTTTGTACATGGCAGCGCTCACTTTCCTCATCATCTTCGCATCTTGTGCAAATAAAAAGCCCTCCGTCTGGAGAGCTTTGCCGACAATGGGTCAGAACGAGTTCGCGCGCAAAGATTCCAGAACGTTATCCGGTCTGCTTACGGCGCGGCCTGGAATAGAACTTGCTGTGCGAGTCGATTCTTTGTGTCATTGTGGCAAAAGTGTAACATGAGCAAGATTGGGTGTCAATTGAACGAAGGACAAAATGATCGATGACGCGACTGGTTTTGATTCGACACGGTGAGACCGAAGGAAATGTGAGCCAGGTCTGGCATGGCGCCCTGGATGCGCCGCTGACCAGCCGTGGACAGGCGCAGGTGAAGGCGACGGCAGAACGCATGCGCCAGCTTGCCAGGGTAATGGATGTGGAGGCGTTCTATGTATCGCCCCTGGCGCGCGCCCAAAGCACCGCCGCGGCAATCGCCACAGCGATCGGCATGACGCCCATCGTGGAGGCGGGGCTGCGCGAATTCGATCTGGGCGATTGGGAAGGGCGTAGCTTCGAGGAGCTACATCGGGAAGAGAATCTGTGGGGCAGGTGGAAGGTCGATCCTCGTTTTGCGCCGCCCAACGGAGAGTCGCCCCATACCTTCAACCAGCGCGCTGTCAAAACTGTGAGTGAGCTGGTTGCGAACCATCCAGGCAAGACAGTGCTCATCGTCACCCACGGCGGCGTCATCTGCAACGTTTTGGCAACCTGGCTGGGCGATGGCCCGGCTGATTGGCGACGTTGGGAACCGCACAACTGCGCCATCAGCATCCTGGAGCAAGCGGACGACCACTGGCGGGGCGTGCTCATCAACGATACGGGCCATCTGCCTGCGAACGCTGTGGTTGAGGAGACGCCGGTTTGGGCCTCATGAGTGGGGTCTTGAGGTGGTGAAGTCGTGGGCTTGATCTTGTCTCGTTACCCCAAAACCTCACGATCTCACCGCCCCAACACCTACTTGGGCGTCATACGAATCGCCCCATCCAGCCGGATCACTTCGCCATTGAGCATCTGGTTCTCAATGATATGGCACGCCAGGGCTGCATATTCGTCTGGTCGTCCCAAGCGTTGGGGAAAAGGGACTTGCTGAGCGAGCGACTGGCGCGCCGGTTCGGGCAAACCGGCCAACATGGGCGTATCAAAGGTGCCCGGCGCAATGGCAACGACGCGCACGCCAATGATCGAGAGATCGCGGGCAAGCGGCAGCGTCAGCCCAGCGACGCCAGCCTTTGATGCAGCATAGGCTGCCTGGCCGATCTGACCATCGAACGCAGCGACCGAAGCCGTATTGATGATCACGCCCCGCTCACCGCTTTCTCCTGGCTCGTTTTGCGCCATGGCCGCAGCGGTCAAACGGACGACGTTGAACGCCCCGATGAGGTTGATCTGGATGACGCGGCTGAATGACTCCAGTCGGTGTGGGCCGGTTCTGCCCAGGGTGCGCTCAACGATGGCGATTCCGGCGCAATTGACGACACCATGGATCGCTCCGAACTCCTGCCCTGCCAGTTCCACAGCGCGTTGCACATCGTTCTCCAAGGTCACATCCACCCGAACAGAGCGCGCGCGGACGCCCAGTCGTGCGGCTAGCTGTCCGCCCAGCTCCTCATTCAGATCGGCGATGACCACCGCGCCGCCCTGATCGACGATCCGTTCCGCCGTGGCTGCGCCCAAGCCAGATGCGCCGCCGGTGATCATGAATGTGCTGCCTGCAATCTTCATTCTGTTCACTCCTGACAAGATGAACCCGTCGCTCGTCAGCTACACAGGACACTCCAGGTGAATGTCCTCTGGCTCCAGGGCAAAAAGCTCCGGATCAGGCTCGCTGACGACCTGACAGCCCATACGCAAATAGAAATTGATGGTGTTTTGTGATGGTGTAGCCGAGATATACATGCGCTTTGCTCCCCGGCGCCGCGCTTCCCCTCGCGCCAGGTCAAAGAGGCGTCGCCCCACTCCATGCGCCCGGTAGTCCCGACTGACATGGAAAAATTTAAGTTGCAACTGGTCTTTTTCTGCGCCAATGAATTTGCTCTCCAGGATGGCTACAGCGATCAACCGCTCGTCATCATAGATGCCGCAGAACCACCCGCCCCGGTCGTAGCAGTCGAGGAGGAGCGGCGTATAGAGTCCAGCCTCGCCAGGCGGCCAGCCCTGAATGTCAAAATAGGCCGGTCGCAGCGTCAAGACCCCATCTACAAGGGAATAGATGTTCTCGACCACCTCTCGGCGGTCGATGCTCCACACCTGCTCGACTTCATCGCGGCTCAGCTCCCTGGCGATCATCGTCTACTCTCCAAATCCATAGTGTTCATAGTCGCACACGGGCCGATAGCCGATCTTCTGATAGATGTTGTTGGAGACCGGATTGCTCAGATCTGTGAAAAGCGTGCAGTATTGCCAGCCGCTATCCAGCAGATGCTGACTGAGCGCGGCCACACACGCGCTGGCATAGCCACGTCCACGCAACGGTGGGGGCGTGTAGACCAGACTGACCGTAACGCCCCGCAGCAAGACGCGTGATCGGGCAGCCATGGATACAACCTGTTCAGCATCTTGCCAAAAAGCGATTCTGCCTTTCTCAATAGCCTGGCGAACGGCGTCAGGACTACGATTACCCACTTCATTGGGCATGGCCTCGGTCGTGAACTCGTCCCACCACCGCTCCACCAGTGCAAGGTCTGCCAACGTCGCCCAGCGAAGCGCGCCTGGCGCACCCCGCGGCGGCGTCACCCGGCGCAGTTCGAAGGCGCGCAACCTCATTTCCAGGTGAAAGGGCTGACCCGTTCGCTGCGTCCACACCGTGGCGAATTGAGCCGAAGCCGGCGCCGGACCATTCACACCCGGTGTGCTCCAAGCCTGCCCACACAGCGCGTCGGCAATGGCGGCAAAAGCCGCAGTCGGATCAGGCCGATCAGAATAGACCACCAGCGAGTAGGGCGGCGTCATAACGCTGGCAGCCGCCAGGCCAACGTCATCTTGCACTGCGGCCAGAAAGAAAGGGCGACTGCCATAGGCCGGGTCATTGCTCAGGCGCAGGGCGATGCCCAGGAGCAGACTGTTGGCGATTTCGCTGCGCGCCAAGTCGGCCTGCGCAACGGACAAGAAGCGATTGGCGTCTGTGTAAAGCGTGAGTTTGGTCATGTCAATGGGAGTTTCGTCGTTTCTTCCTGGCTTAGCTCAACTGGATCTCGTGTGGTTGCGTGGCGGGGACGGGCGGGCTCGTATGCGCTCAGCCTGATCACTTCCCGCCCGTCCCCGCCACGTGGGACGCGACCACCTGTATTCCGGTTGAACCTTTGGCTTTTGTCGACCGCCAGCATTAGTATATGCACATTGCATCTACGTCTCAAAACTGACGGCGCGGCGTCACTATGAGCCTGGCGCTGCGGTTGGTCGCCGGCGTCGCTCATGCTACAATACGCTCCGGGACACGTCCCTGGTTTTCGTCCAGCTTGTAGGAGAGAGCTATGTCTACACCCTTTCCCGGCATGGATCCTTATCTGGAACAGCGCGATTGGTGGCCGAATGTCCACAGTAGCCGGATCGGGGCCCTGCGCGATGACTTGGCCCCGCGCTTGCGACCTCGCTATTACATCGCCGTGGAAGAGCGCAGGGTGCGCGCCGGACCGGAAGATGTTACCTTCGCTCTACGTCCCGCTGTGGCGGTCATCGGGCTGAACCAACGCAACGAGGCGACAGCGGTTTATCGAACGGGCGGCGCGCTCACGGTGCAGATTCCCCTGCCCGATGAGCTGCGCGAGACTTTCTTGGAGATTCGCAGCGTGGCAGATGGCCGCGTCGTCACCGTAGTGGAAATTCTATCGCCCACCAACAAACGACCAGGAGAAGGACGCCGCGTCTACGAAGAGAAGCGGCTGGCCCTCTTTGGCACGCGCACTCACCTGGTAGAGATCGACTTGCTTCGCGCGGGGCTGCCCATGCCCATGGTTGGCTGTCCGCCCAATGTGGATTACCGCATCCTCATCAGCCGCGCCAGCCGTCGCCCCCGCGCTGACCTGCTTGCATTCAGCGTGCGCGAGGCCATTCCGTCGTTCACGCTGCCGTTGCTGCCTGGCGACGACGAGCCATTGGTCGAGCTCAATCGCTTGCTTCACGAACTCTATGACCGCGCCGGTTTTGACTTGCGCATCGACTACACTCAATCGCCCGACCCGCCTCTGTACGAAGACGATGCAGCCTGGGCAGCCACACTGCTTTACGAAGTGCTTTACGAAGGCGCTCTACGATCATGACACTCCACGCCCATATTCTCAACATGAGCACAACCGCTTCTCTGGACGAGCTGCGCGTGCGCCTGCACCCGTCGGTTCACCTGACAGACGGAACAGGCCTCATCGACCCACAAAGCATCGCCCTGCTGATTACGGGCTTCCCCAAACGGAGCGATCTGGACGCCTGTCCACAACTCCAGGCGCTCATCGCTCCCTTTGCCGGCGTCCCTGCCGAAACATGCGCTCTATTGCGCGACTATCCAAATGTGACCCTGCACAGCTTGCACTACAACGTGACGCCCACAGCCGAGATGGCTGTGGCGCTGCTGCTGGCCGCCGCCAAAGTGATCCCGCCGCTGGATCGTGCACTGCGTTGCAATGACTGGACAGGCCGCTACGGCGTCACTCCGGCGACCACGCTGGCGGGAAAGACGGCGCTCATCCTGGGCTATGGCATGATCGGGCGGCGTATTGCCCCCGTTTGCCAGGCGTTAGGTATGCGGGTGATCGGCGTCAAGCGTCATGCGCCCACTGCGCCCGACGATCACGGCGTTGCAGTCCACCCTGTGGACCATCTTCACCGCCTGCTTCCAGAGGTCGATGCGCTCATCGTGGCGCTACCCGAAACTCCAGAGACGACTGGCATCATCGGCGCTGTCGAACTGGCAATGTTACGTCCCGGCGCCATCGTGGTAAATGTGGGCCGCGGCCCCACCATCGATGAAGAAGCGCTCTATCTCGCCCTTCGCAATGGCGTGATCCGCAGCGCCGGAATCGATGTATGGTATCATTATCCCCAGACCAAAGAAGCCCGTAACGACACACCACCTTCACGTTTTCCCTTTCACGAGTTGGACAATGTAGTCATGAGCCCCCATCGCGCCGGCTGGCTGAGCGAAGCCGAACACGACCGCCTGGCTGGGCTGGCGGAGATGATCAACGCGGCGGCGGCGGGGCGTGAAATTCCCGGGCTGGTGGATAAGGTATTGGGGTATTGAGGTTGTGGGGAAGGGTGATAACGCCGGTCGACCATGCGTAAGATGATTCACTTCGACCTCGACGCCTTCTTTTGCGCGGTGGAAGAACAGCGCGACCCAACGCTGGCCGGCAAGCCCTTTGCCGTGGGCGGTCGTCCAGAAGAGCGGGGCGTCGTCGCCTCATGCTCCTATGCGGCCCGGCAAATGGGCGTGCACAGCGCCATGCCCATGAGCCGCGCGCTGCGTTTGTGTCCCAGCCTGATCATTGCGCCAGCTCGCCACAGCGCCTATCGTGCAGTTTCCCAACAAGCGATGGCGCGCCTCCATGCGCTGACATCCCAGGTGGAGCAACTCTCAATCGACGAGGCCTTTCTCGATGTGAGCGACCTGTCCGAGACGGCGGAGATGATTGCCCGTCGCCTGCAAGCGACTATCCGCGCTGAACTGAATCTGCCGTGCAGCCTGGGTGTTGCCGGCAACAAACTTGTCGCCAAGATTGCCAACAACGTGGGCAAGGCGGCCAATCGCGGCCCACACCCACCCAATGCCATTACCGTGGTCGAGCCTGGGCGGGAAGCGGAATTTCTGGCGCCGCTGCCGGCTGACGAGCTGTGGGGAGTGGGGCCGAAAACAGCCCAGCGCCTTGCCGCGCTGGGTGTCCACACCATCGGCGACATTGGGCAACAACCTGTTTGCGAGTTGGTGCGACTCTTTGGCAAGCACGGCGAAAAGATGGCGCGCCACGCGCGCGGGCTGGATGACCAACCCATCATCACAACCCATGAGCCAAAGTCGATCAGCCAGGAGGTCACCTTTGTGCGCAATGTGAATGACGCTGGAGTATTGCACAAGGAATTGGATGAGCAAGCGCGCAAGGTGGGCGCGGAGCTGCGGCGCAAGGGCTTGTCGGCTGGAGTGGTCAAAATCAAGCTGCGTTGGGCTGATTTCACCACGCAGACGCGCCAGACAACCCTGGAACGACCCAGCGACGATGGGGCGCAGATTGCCAGAGTCGCCGATCAATTGTTGCAGAGGGTTTGGGATGGTCGCCCCTTGCGACTCATCGGCGTGGGAGTGAGTGGATTGACGAATGAGGCGCGCCAGATGAGCCTGTGGGATCAGGCGGGTGAAAGAGATGAGCAATTGCAGCAAACGTTGGACGAACTACGGGTGCGCTATGGCGAAAAGGTGATTCATCGGGCAAGCGACCTGCTGCCAGGGTGACCTGGCGGCGCGTCATTGTTGCTCGACTGCTTTTTCCAGGAGAAATCCCTTCACCGTGTCTCGTACAATCCATCCTCTCGTCTTGATTTCATCGCGCAAGCGGTCTGAAGTCCCCCAGTCTCTCTGTTGGCGCGCCTCCTGGCGTTCTTCCGCCAAAGAGAGCACCTGCGGCGGAGGTATCTCCTCATGCTGGACAGCGGCAACGCCCGCGCAAACTTCTTCCCATATCTGCGATGGAATGCCAACGCTTGGCTGAGGCAGGGTCACGGCGCCGAGCAAATCGAGTGGAAACTCTGATTGGGGCGGAAAAGTTGTCGTGTTCTCCCCTCGTAAAACGATGACGCCGCCAAGCCCGGCCACCTTACAGACTTTTCGGCGCAGGTCGATGGACAGGGCAGTTTTTTCGTCAACGCCCAGAATGGTTTGCCGGCGTCGTTCTGGCAACAGAGAAAGCAGACGCTGAAAACGCCCCTCACCCATGAAGCAGCGGCTCGTATCCAGCGCGCTCCCGCCATCCCTGTTGTTCCAATGCGAGATGCAGACCAGGGAAAGACCGAATGGTCCCAGGAGATCGAGTCCCGGTTTCCAGTGAAGGTCTTCTCCCACTTTGTATATTTCATAGACAGGCAGTGTGAAGGCGCTGATGGCAAGCACGCCGGCGCTGGCAAAAACCAACGCCGCGCCCATCCGATGGCGCGCTTGCAAGGTCCACCATAGATGACTTTCTCGCAGCTGGCGCACGGCGTAGGTGGGGCTGCCGGGACCCATAAAGATAACGTTGGCGTCATGCAAGCCAGCCGCCAATTGGGGGTCGTCGGTGCTGTTTGGGTGGGAACGTGTGCGGGCTGGGATTTGCCAGACAAGCGGGCGGAAGTTTTGCAGCCGGCGCTCAACATAGGCCGCGACCTGGCCGGCCACAGCCGCAGCATTCGGCTCGAAGCCGGCCGGCGTCTCGACGATTGCCATGCGCACTGGCGCGCCGATCTCGCTGAAAAGCTGCGTGTAGACGGCCTGCATGTTGGGCGCGGTTTCACCCGACCCCATCAGGACAATCTTCCCTGGGCTATTCAACTTTCCTGGGCTGTCCACTGACTGGCTCCTCCCTTACGTCGGGACCTGGCCTTCTTCCAGTTTCATGGCGATGATTATTTACCCCCATTTTATGTCATTTGCCAGGAGTGCAATGATCTGCTAACCTTTTGCATGCAAATCCTTTGCAAGTGCAAAAATCTTCAAGAATCTGTTTGTGTACGAAATGATTCGAGTGTGTTCAAAATTGGTTACGGGTGGTCATGCCGTTCGAGCTCCTACGGCAAACTAACTTTGAATGCACCCAATTGAGTCGAAAACGGCGCAGACAGTGGCCTGAATTTATCCAGATGAATCGGCGAGGAATTTGGGGGCGTCATGAGTGAGGGAATTGACCTGATCGCAGATTTGAAGGCGCGCGGGATTCGCATTACCCCGCAACGGGCGATGATTCTCAAGGCCATCGAGGCGACGCCGGGTCACATCACGGTGGAAGAGATTTATGAAACGGTGCATCGACAGAACCCTTATGTCAACTTGACGACGGTCTATCGCACCCTCGACCTGCTGCGTGATCTACACCTTGTGTCCAACGCCAACATGGGAGTCGGACACACCTATTTTGCCCTACGCTCCCACGGCACTCACCACCATGCCATCTGCCGTGTATGCGGCCATTCTTTTGAGTTTCCCAAGGAATTGCTTTCGCCCGTGACTGAGAATCTCCACCAAGAATACGGATTCAGCGCAGACATCAACCACATGGTGCTCTTTGGCCTTTGCCAAAAATGTACACAATCCTCGTCAATTTCCACCATCCCTCCCCTCTCGTGAAGGCTCGCCATCCCTGACGGGAAAGAGATCCCTCGCGGTTTTGTAATCTCTGGCACTTGCAAATGTTTGCATTGAGCCTATACTTGGCCCAGCGAACAGTGTCCTATTGCGCTGGCGTGTCTGGCGCAATCCATAGACGGGCTGGCCGTCGTGGGTACGCTTACCTTTGCAAACATGGAGAAAACAATGAAGAAGTGGATTGGGCGCGTAGCATGCGCTTGTTTTTTGCTCATCGCGGCTTCCGGATGCGCCGCGCCAAACGCTCCTTCGTCTGGCGATGGCAAGTTGACCGTTGTGACGACCGTTTCGCCACTAACAAACATCGCCTATAACATCGGCGGCGACCACATCAACCTTATCGGCATCGTGCCCGAGGGCGTCAACTCCCACACCTTTGAGCCAGCGCCTTCAGACGCCAAAATTTTGGCCGAGGCGGATTTGATCTTCATCAACGGCCTCAAATTGGAGGAGCCAACGCTGGAGCTGGCAGAGGCCAACAAGAAGCCTGGTGCTGAGATTATCCTGCTCGGCGAACAGACGATCGCGCCCGATGACTATGTCTATGATTTCTCCTTCCCCAAAGAGGGGGGCAGCCCCAATCCCCATTTGTGGACCAACCCGCTGCTGTCGCTGCGCTACGCCGAGATCATGCGCGATGCCTTGGCGAAACGTGACCCGACCAATGCGAGCGTCTACAACGCCAATTATGACGCCTTCAAGCAACGCATCGAGATTCTCGATAAGGCAATCCAGGAAACGGTCGACAGCATCCCGCCCGAGAATCGCAAATTACTCACCTATCACGATTCCTGGGCCTACTTTTCGCCGCGCTATGGCATGACTGTCATCGGCGCGATCCAGCCATCGGACTTTGCCGAGCCTTCGGCGCGCGATGTTGCCGGCCTGATCGATCAAATCCGAGCCGAAAAAGTGCCCGCCATCTTCGGCTCCGAAGTCTTCCCGTCGCCGGTCTTGGAGCAGATCGCCAAAGAATCCGGCGCAGCCTATGTGGACGACCTGCGCGATGATGACCTGCCCGGCGCACCCGGCGACGCCAATCATTCCTACATTGGTCTCATGGTGGAGAATCTGCGCATCATGGCCGAGGCGTTAGGTGGAGATCCATCAATCATTCAGGCGGTGGATGTGAGCAACACGCCCGGCGCAGATGCAGGCGTGAGGCAGAGCCAATAATGCAACCCATCGTTGAACTTCAGCGCGTCACGTTTGGTTATGGCGCAACGCCTGTGCTGGAGGATGTTTCGCTACACCTGCACAGTGGTCAGTTTGCGGCCCTGGTAGGACCCAGCGGCGCGGGCAAGACCAGCCTGCTCAAATTGCTGCTTGGGGTGCTGCGGCCATCCCATGGGCAGGTGTTGATCCACGGCGAGACGCTCGATGGTCGTCCGTCGGCCTGTGTCAGCTATGTGCCCCAGTTGGAAACCGTGGATTGGAATTTCCCCGTGACAGTAGAGCAAGTGGTGTTGATGGGGCGCGTGCGGCGCTCCGGTTGGCTGCCATGGCCCTCACAAGAGGATCGGCGCAAGCTGCACGCCGTATTGGAATCGCTGGAGATCGGCGCACTGGCCGGGCGACACATTCGCGACCTCTCCGGCGGGCAACAGCAGCGAGTCTTCCTGGCGCGCGCATTGATCGCTGAGCCAGATTTGTTGGTTTTGGACGAGCCGACCAGCGGCGTGGATATGCGCACCGGCGAAAATGTGCTCCATCTCCTGGCAGACCTCAACCGCCGAGGCATGACCATCCTGATGACGACGCACGACCTCAATGCGGCCGCGGCGCATTTGCCCTGGGTCATCTGCCTGAATCACACCGTGGTGGCGGAGGGCGCGCCGGAACAGGTCTTTACCCCGCCAATCTTGCGAGCCACTTATCAAGGAGAGTTCGTTGTTGTGCAGCAGGATGGGATGCTCTTTGTTCAGCAGAAGCCCCATCCTCATGGCTGGCGCGACGTCGTGCCCGATCCTGTGTCGGGCCATGCACGTCCCGCTGGTGTAGAGGAAGTCGTTGTCATCGAGCAGTTGGCTGGCGCATGAGGAGTTCGCCACATGGCCTATTTTCTGGAACCATTTCAATTTGAGTTTTTTCGCAACGGCGCAATCGTAGCAGTGCTGGCCGGCGTTCTGTGCGGATTGTTGGGCGTCTATATCGTCCTGCGCGGGATGAGCTATATCGGTCACGGCCTCTCACACGCCATTTTCGGAGGGGCGGTGGTCTCTTTCGTCATGTCTTGGAATTTCTATCTGGGTGCAGGGTTGTGGGGATTTCTGTCCGCCATGCTCATCAACCAGACCACGCGGCGTACAAAGATCGGCGCTGACGCCGCCATCGGCGTCATCACCACCGCCAGCTTTGCCCTGGGTGTGGCGCTCATCAGTCGTTATCGCCGCTTCACCCAGTCTATCGACGCAGCGCTTTTTGGCAACATATTGGGCGTCAAGCCCGAAGACATTCTTGTCGTGGGCGGCGTGACATTGCTGGTGAGTGCGGCAGTCTTCCTGGCCTATAAACAGCTGCTCTTCACCACCTTTGACCCGCAAGTCGCCCAGGTTTATGGCGTACCAACGGCTTGGATCGACACTCTCTTTGCGCTGGCGTTGGCAGCAGCGATCATTGCATCCATGCAAATCCTGGGCGTGACCCTGATCGCTGCTGCACTGGTGGTGCCAGCCATCACGGCGCGCCTGCTCACCGATAGCTTTAGCCGCATGATGTTTTTTTCGGTCGCCATCGGCGCGCTAACGGGTCTGGTTGGTATGTATCTCAGCTACTACATTGATGTCGCTTCTGGCGCGACCATTGTGCTGACACAGTCAGCGCTCTTTGGCGCGGCGTTGGTGATCACAACAGTGCGCAGTCGCGCTGCCGGGCGACTGGCTCACATCCATGTGGATTGATTTGGGTGTGTTCAAATTCGGTGATAGGCGGCGACTTCATAGGGGGTGAACGGCGGCGGCAGAGTCTACCTGTTACCACAAGTGACTTCGCCGCCGTTCAAGCCTCCTCGTCTGGCGCTACCCCGCCAGATAGGCATCGATCACATCCTTGCTGATGCGATATGCGCTGCCGATCTTCTTTGCCTTCAAGTCGCCGCTGTCGATCATAGCCTGAACATCGGCTGGCGTCGCCTTAAGATAGGCTGCGGCTTCCTCCACCGTCATCACAGAAGAAACGCTGGCCGCAGCGGGCGCTGCTGGCGCGGCGGCGGCCTGCTGCGAGCTGGTCACGGCCTGGGTGATCATGCTAGCCATGCCTGCGCCCAGTCCCACGCCCGCGCCCAGCCCGACGCCTGCCCCGGCGGCGGAATCGCCGCCTGCGACAGCCGCATCGCCCATGGCTTTGGCGGCTTTGAACTTCATGTAGTTGTCCAGGTTGCCGATGGCGCCCATGCTAGCGCGTTCGTCGATGGCTTTGGCCGTCTCTTCCGTCGGGCTGATGGAGACGATCATAAATTGCTTGAGGGCAATGCCCACCGCGCTAAAGCTATCCTGCACTTTGGCGCGCATCCCGGCGCTGATCTCATCGAAGAGCTGGGGCAGGTCCAGGATGCTGGTCATGTTCTCACCCAACACATCCGTCAGGCGGCTGATGATCGAACTGCGCAGATAGTCCTCGATCTGCGCAGTGGAGTACAGGCCCTGCGTACCCACGATCTTGTCCACGAAGAGTTTTGGGTCGGATATCTGCATGGTGTATTGACCAAAGCCGCGCAGGCGCACCAGACCCAGGTCGCTATCGCGCAGTGTAATGGGCTGGGGCGTGCCCCATTTGAGATCGGTCATTTCGCGCATGTTGACAAAATAGACCTCGGCGGTGAAGACATCGTTGCCGCTTGTCGCCAGCTTGAGCAGACCGGTGAGGATGGGCACATTCATGGTCGTGATCGTGTGCCGTCCCGGTGGAAAGACATCCAGCGAATGTCCATCTCGATAGAAGACTGCGCGCTGACTTTCGCGCACGACGACCTGGCTGCCCAGGCGAAAGTCGCCAGACTCGCCTGATGGCTCTCGGCGCACAAGCTCGGTCGCTCCCATATTGGACGCTTCGACAACGTCGATGATTCGTGGCATTGAAAGAATCCTCCTTAATTAACAGGGTATCCACCAAATGATCAGGCCAAAGGTTCGGCAGATTCGACTGCCGGGACAAAACTGGCATCAGTGAGCAATTCGGGCGAGAGGATGGCGCGTTCGCGACGGTCGAAGAGCATCGTGAGCGCCACAACAGCGTCGATGACCTGCTCAATCAGTCCGCCGATTGCATTCTTGTCACCCAGAGAATTGCGTAGCTGCGTCACGGCTGTCTCGACTTTCGCCACTTCGCTCATCAGGGCCACATCAAAGCGATGCAGGGCGTTGAGCTCATCTTCACGAATACGCACAGAAGAGAAGAGTCCGCTATAGCCATAACTTGCCGTGCGGATACGATCGGCCAGGATTTGCAGCTTACCCACCGCCACATCCACATCATCCAACCAGGCCAGACCGCCGCCTTTCAGTAGCTTGTTCTGAATGTCGAGGAGCACGTTCTTCTGCTTTTCCAATTCCGTATAGGTCATCTGACGCACGCGGTAATCCGCATCGCGGCGCATTTCCTTGTCTACATAGCCGCTGACGCCGGGCAGCCCTTTGAGCAGGCGCTCGATTGCGCCCATTTGCCCTTGAGCAGCTTCCACAAATTGATCACTCATTCATAGTCTCCTTTTCAGACTCAACTGAACCAAACATCTTTGTATTTTTTGCGCTTTTTGTGGCGGAAGGCTCCTTCTTCCATCCGCCTGACTGTCATATGGCTGTGGCGGCTGCGGCGCGCTTGGTTAAGAAGACTTCGCTGCCGCAATAAGGGCACGCAATCAACCCTTTTCCAGCAAATTCCAGGTCGCCGCCGCAGTTAGGGCATTTGTGTTCGCCAGTCAGCTTTTGACTTTCTACACTGTAAAGAATGCCCCGCTTCCAATCAATGGCGCCGCTAAACAGTTGTTTGCCCACAACGCTGCGGATCATGTCTTCCACGGCATCGCGCGGGAGTTGGAGTTCGCTCATCAGTTCGCCGATGCTCACCTGTCCCTGGGTCAGCACCATGTTGAGCAGTTTCTTCTCTTTTTCCACTTCAGCGAACTGACGTTTTTCTATTGTGCCCTGACGGAAAAGATAGACGCCGATGCCAAAAACCGGCGCCAGCACCAGCAGTCCCAAAAGCAACCCCAGAACTCGTCCACCGGAGGTGATCTCCTCGCTATAGAGCCAGACGCCGCCGACAACAGCCAACACTGCCGCCGCTATCATGAGGATCAGTCCGACAATCCGCCCACTTCCGATCATTCCTCGCTCCAATCTGCGACTTACATGGCTGCTGTCAGGATTGTCACCATGCAAGCGTAACCTGCGACATTATCCATTCACAATTGACTATTTGCCATTAACCATTAACCATTCTTAAACCGGCTTATCCAAAACCTCCTCCACCACCACCGCCGCCACCACCGCCGCCGCCGCCGCCGCTAAACCCGCCGCCGCCCCAACCGCCGCCCGATGAACCGCTGCTGGCCGGACGACTGGTAAATGCGGAGCTGGCGCTGGAAAGCATCGTCCCCAGCCCCACACTCATGGCGGAGAGACTTGTGCCCATTCCGCGGCTCATGTCGCTCAATCCGCCGCCGGGGCTTGTTGGCGAGCCGGAGCCGTCACCCCCGCCATACCCTGGGCTGCCTCCCCCGTAATACCACGGTCGGTGCGGACCATACATTGTCGGGCTGGGGAAATACCAGCCTGGGATCGGCGCATTGACAGCGGCGAACTTGCGCATGTATTCCTTGTCAATCTTGAAAGCGATAGCATAGGGCAGCCAGCGATCCCAGATCTCTTTCTGCGCTTCCAGGCTGCTGTACTGCTCCAAGTTCTTGAGGTAGTTTTTGAAGGCTTGCCAGCGCGCCGCCGCTTCCGCGCCCTGATCGGTCTTGCGCGGCATGTAACGCGCCACGATCACCAGGCCGATCGCGATCACTCCAATGCCCAAGCCAGGAAAGATTGCTGCCGGCGTGAGCCAACCCAACAAGACGACCAAGCCGATGCTGATAGCGACGCTTACGAAAATCCCGGCGCACCCGAGACCATAATAGGTGTTGCGAACGGCTGACGGGTTCGCTGGGAAAAGCTGGGCCTCCACGGCTGCCTGATACATCTTCTCTTTGATGCTCGGCAGTTTATTGTAGAACTTGTTCTTTAGCCCAGTCAAACGAACCTCATCCTTGCTGCCAAACATGGCATTGACCACGGCGCTCTCATAAGGCCGGAGAGGGACGTCTTCCAGTTCGCGGCGATAGATGAAATCTGTTTCGCTAAACCAACCTTTGTCTTTGGAATCCTCAGTGATGCTGATGACCTTGCGCCGCGCCAGGTCGACCACAGTCGCCAAGATGTCCTCCATATCCACAGTCTCATCTAACAATGTGCCGGCCAATCCTGGCGGCAAATCATCAGGAGGCTCGGGCAAATAGTCGGCGATCATCACGACGGGCGTGCTCCGTCCCCGTTTATACCACAGGGCATAGATAGCTGCCGGCGCAGCCAACATGAGCAGGATGCCTGAGGCACAAAAGATAAGCGTTGCGACCGGGCTCCACCGTTCGATTAAGGCAACTTCCTCGGCGCGCGCCGCAGCGGCTGCATCGGCGCTTGCCTGCCACGCCTGAGGCTGGCCATCCACAACGCCGGGCGTGAACTCGACCCGCACCTCGAACTCCTCACCCGCATCCAGGCTGTCGGTGAGGTCAAAGACAACGCCTTCCGGGTTGTCGCCCGCCACCTCAGCCGTTGCGCGTTCCCGTGCGTCCGAATCATTGATATATGCGGCATATTCTTGGACCTGCGCCGGGGAAGGCATCAAAACGCGGACGCGTCCCTCCAATACTGGAAAGCTTCGGTCACCGTAGATGGCCTTCCACCACACCTGATCGCCGCCCTCGTAGAAGCGCAAGCCATCGTGAACGGTATAGCAGATGCTGTAGGTCTGATTGGTCGATTGAATGGGCGGGAAATACCAGCGCAGATTGTAACCATCGCTGCTGGATAACACCCTGAAGGTGTACGGAGCGCCGCTGTCCTCCTGCGCATAGATGTTGCCGCTGGCGTCTTTCACCGACCAGTTGTCAAGATAACTGTAGTTGAGTATTGGGATGTCCCGAAAACCGAAAGTGAAAACGCCATTGGTGAAGCGGATATTCTGATGTTCACACACGTCGAACGTTCCGTTGGCGTTGACAGAAATGTCTACGTCGAAGCGATCCCAAATAACCGACTTGTCTTGAGCGACAGTTGTCAATGATAAGGAAAGGAACGCCGCTGTCGCAATCCCAATGAGGGCGAGCAGGGTGAACCAACGAATTCGCACCAGCATGACCTCACTCCTTAGCAGACGCGCTGTATTGCCTGGCGCGGCGGTCGCCGCGTGCCGAAAGTGATCGCTTGTCATTGTACCAACAATACGCTGTAAGGCTCAAACGGGTCGCGATATAGAACGTGGAGTGAATGCAAGCCAGCGCCACTCGGGGGCTACATGGTCACCGGACATGCTTATGAGGATAATTCGAGAAGGTGTTGGGTAAGGTAAAAAAAGATGCCGCCAGGACTGTTCCCCCGAAGGCCAGCCTGGGAGGCCAGCCACAGTCCTGGCAAGCGATTATTAGTATAGCACGCCTTGTAGAAAGTGCAAATCTCGATCTGCGTGTTTTACATTTATTTCTTTTGCGCGTCGGCAAACACCATAGCCGCCGCCCGTCTCCCCAACTCCACTGCATAGTTCGTACCCCGATCCCAGGGATAGACCTGACTCATGGAAGCGAAGTACAACCCCGGCAAAGGCGTGCGTACATCTGGGATCAACTCAGCATAGCCCACCGGCGGCACGGGTTGGGCATATCTGGCGCGATGCAGCCAGGCGCCAGTGATCCACGCTGGCTCGAACGCCGGGTTGATACGGGCGAGATGCGGCGTGAATTCGGCCAGCAACTCATCCACCGACAGCGCGAAATAGGGATGCTCCGGCGGCAGATAATCACCTAGGTAAAGCAAATGGTCGCCGGCGTAGTGAGATCGGTCGATCATATTTGTGTGTTCCACCAACGCCAAAAACGGAAACCCCTCGCGTTTGGGCAAGTTGACCCAGTAGATATCCTGCATCAACGCCCGGTCGAGTGCAATGGTGAGCACCACCGCACCAATGCTGATCAGTTGACGCAATTGCCCGAGATAGCTCTCGGGCAGCTCGGGCGCCAGTCGTTCCATAAACGCCGGGCTGACCGTGCTGATGACGACGTCGCACTCGATGGGCGCATGTCCCGCCACATCGATGCGATAGCCGGTTTCAATGCGCCGCACACCTTGCACAATGGCGCCAGTCTCAACGGAGACCCCTTGCGCCTGTACACGTTGGGCAAGCCCGTCCACAAACGTCTGAAAGCCGCCGCGATAGTAGATCAGCCGCGGGGTGCGTTTGTA
The DNA here is from genome assembly GCA_964560495.1 of uncultured Caldilineaceae bacterium. Taxonomy (GTDB): domain Bacteria; phylum Chloroflexota; class Anaerolineae; order Caldilineales; family Caldilineaceae; genus UBA5069. The sequence goes on along the minus strand of CAZLMM010000027.1, from coordinate 36,808 downwards.
GATACGCGCCCAGAACCATGCCAGATTGACTTGATGATAGTGGGGGCCGAACTTTCCCTGAAGCATGGGACGCCACACCATGTCGTAGCCGGTCGCACCCAGCCATTTCTCCAGCCAGACGTCGGCCACGACCCGGTCGAAGGCGCGCCAGGGAGGGCGTGGGTGATATTTGAGATAGGCCAACACCATTCCCATACGCAGCCGGTTCAGCAACGACAGCTTGGGAAAGAGCAATAAGCGTAGAGGGCTGTCGAAGGGGTAGTTCTTGCCCTGGATGTGCATCACCGTCGTAGGACGGTGCGTCTCCAACAAATGTCCCAGGCCGATCTCTTTGGTCAGCCCAATGATGTCGTCATCGTTGGTGAAGAGGTGATGGTAGAAATGCTCAAGGGGCCACTCCCACTCGCTTCGGCCTTTGAAACCAGCAGCCAATCCACCTAATTGCTGGTTGCCTTCCAAAACGATGACCTGGGTTGAGCATTCTGTGGAGCGAGAAAGGTCATAGGCGGCTGCCAGCCCCGCCACGCCGCCGCCGATAATCGCAATGCGCAGAGGAGATGTCATTTCAACGCGCCAATACCAACTCGCCTGCGTGCGCGTCCTGTTTCAGATTTTGGCTCAGATCTTGTTTTGCTTTGCTGAAAAGCTCCAACAGATCGCTGTCGCTGCCCTTGTATGATTGCACGGTTTGGGTGGCGCAAAGAAAGCATCCGCGCAGAAACTTGTAGTTGTTGCTGTTGCAGCGCAGACAACCATCCAGTTCGATCATCATGAAGACGAAAGCCAAACTGTCGAGATGGGTCTCGGGCAGGGCCGCCACACGATCCACAAGCGCCCGCCATTCCTCGCCGCGCAGATTGCGCAGGCTGGAAATGAGATGCGCCGGAAAAAGCAATTCTGCTTTGGTATGAATGATAAAATCGTCGGACACTAGATCGTTTCCTTTGTCAGTATCCAGTCCCCAATGGGGTAAAAGCACAGATGAGATCGTCTTTTAAACTGCGGTTGCTTTGAAACCGATAGTTCTCACCCTTGAAGAACTATCGGTTTCAAACAGAGCGAAGAATAATAGTCAGGTCAAAATTCCAGCGCCACATTGGGCAATTTGAGCAGTTGCAACCCATTGTCAGATGTCACATGGTTTGGCTGCACGAGTGCGTTTAGGTTGGCCAGCAACAGAACAAGGTCAACGCCGTGATCGACGCTGACTTTGCTAAGTGTGTCATCTGGCTCGATTGCGCAGCTGCTACAACCGCCCAGATGCAGACCAGCCAGCACCTGCTGCGCCTGGGGATGGAGGAGTTGTGCTTCGCGCACGGTCATTTCTGACGTAAACTGAGATCGGCCAGTCGTCTGCATTATCTCGACGCGTAACTGGGCCATGTTGGTCGTCATCTCCTCGCGCAGACGGCGCAATTCGTCATTGGCATCGAACAGCGCCCTGTTATAGCGATCCAGCCGCCGCGTGGCCTGACCAAGTTCCTGTTGTAGTTTCCAGGCGTAGCCTAAAGCGACAAAGGCAACAACGAGTGAAAGAAAGATCAGGATAGTAGGCATGGGTTGAACCAGTAGCAAGTGTTGGGTATCCAAAACCTTACGTCGGACAACTGATCGGTCACGGATTGCCAAGACGTAATTCTAGAACGTCAGCGTGTCGCCGGGACGCATGGGGGTGCAGTCAATCTCCGCAACGCGGCGCAGCCTGGCGGCAAACGCATCTGGGTCCTGGGCAATCACATCCCATGTGTTGTAATGGACCGGCACGACGTGTTTGGCCTGAACGAATTGTGCAGCCGTTACGGCGTCATCCGGCCCCATGGTGTAGTTGTCGCCGATGGGCAGCAGAGCGAGATCAACGCCGCCGTTTTCACCGATCAAACGCATATCATAGGTCAGCGCAGTGTCGCCGGCAAAATAGACGTCGCGGCCATCATTGAAGTGCACCAGGAAACCGCCAGGGTTGCCGCCATAGCTGCCATCGGGCAGGCCGCTGCCGTGGTGGGCGATGGTCATTTTGACCCGACCAAAGGGAAAGGTGAACGCCCCGCCGATGTGCATCGAGTGGACGTTGGCGATTCCCTGGTTTTGCAGCCAGCCGGCAATCTCGAAATTGCAGATGACCAGCGCGCCAGTCCGTTTGGCGATACGAGCCGTGTCGGCGATGTGGTCGCCATGACCATGGGTTTGCAAGATGAAATCAGCTGCGATTGTATCTGGTGCAACTGGCGTCAGTGGATTGTTGGGCGCAAAGAAAGGGTCGAGAACGATGCGCGTCCCGTCTGCATCGATTGTGAAAGTCGAATGACCGTAATAGGTCAGTGTCAGAGTCATGAGATTCCTCCACAAAGGTCAAAACACTATTCTATCCATCCTGGATCAAAAAAGTCAAGCCAGACCCCACGTTGGTCATGAAGGGTCTGGCTTGACGGATACACTGGCAGATCCGGTCTCTGCGGAGATTACGAGCCACCCTGTTTGCGCTTGGCGGCAGCCTCGGCAGCCTTGCGCTTGAGCTCCTCCATACGGGCCTTTTTAGCTGCGTCGTCGCCCTCAGCCCCCGCGGCTGACGCAGCGTCAGCCGCAGCCACGGGCGCGTCGCCGCCGGCTGCCCGCGCCTTGGCAGCTGCAGCGCGCTCCTGCGCTTGCTTCTTCAACGCTTCTGCATCGGCTGGGCTGCGTTTTGCCTGAGCGCCATCGGTGGATTTGGCGGCCGCAGCCTTTTTCTCGGCATCTGCTTTGGCTTTTGCTTCCGCTTTGGCGCGTTCCGCTTCTTCCTCTTCTTTACGACGCTTCTGTTCCGCCGCGAATTGGGTGGGCCACAGGGCAGCGTAATACTCCAGGGGTACGGTCAGTTCAGCCTTGTCATAGACGAGATGGGGATAACGGTCAAAGGCGGCCAACTCGTAGTCATGATTCATCTTGATGGCGTCGAAGGGGCAGAACTCGGCGCAGAAACTGCATGACATGCAGACTGCGGCGTCGATGTAGAATTCGGCGGGACGTGTGACAGGCTTGCCGTTTTCGTCGGTGTCGCGCACTATCCAGATACACTGCGGTGGGCATACTTTGGCGCAGATGCCGCAGGCAGTGCAGCGGTCTTCGTTCTTCTCTGTGTCAAAGAGCAGCATGGGGATATAGCGAAATCGTTCGGGCAGCAGGCGCTTTTCTTCGGGATATTGGATCGTCAGCAGACCCTCTTGGGTGATAGGCTGCTGAATGATGCGGCGCTGGTCGTCGAGCTTGACGCTGTCCTGATAACGGCTCGGCGTTTCCTTGCGGTCATCGGTGATCGTGTCGCGTAGGTGCTTGAGCGTAATCCCCAGCCCCTTGAGCAATCCTTGTCCGAACATGCGATTCTCTCCCCAGTGTATATTTGCGAATAGAGGTCGTCTTGGTGCGATAGCTGGCGTCTCAAAAAACGGAACCAGTCACATCCTGGTCGCAAGGATGCAACAAACCCTATTCACCGATCTAGCTCACCCAATACGATGTCGATGGCGCCAAAGATGACAATGGTGTCGGCCACTTTATAGCCGACGCTCATGGGCCCCAACGCATTGATGTTGATGTAACTGGGTGCACGCACATGATAACGATAGGGATTGGGCTTGTTGTCGCTTACCAGATAGAAGCCCAGCTCGCCTTTGGGCGCTTCGATGCGCGAATAGACTTCGCCTTCAGGCGGGCGGAAGGTGTAGCCGCCCCTGCCGCCCATGATCGTGCCAAAACCCTGGTTCAGCGTGGCCGACGCATACGAGTTGACCTCGCCATCGGGGATGTCGCGCAGGGCCTGGCGCAAGATGCGAATGCTCTCGCGAATCTCCAACAGGCGAATATAGAAGCGAGCGTAGACATCGCTCTCCTGCAGCGTGGGAATGTCGAAAGCGAAGCGGTCGTAAATGCTGTATGGCTCGGCGCGGCGAATGTCATAGGGCAGGCCAGCGGCGCGGATCATGGGGCCGCTGACACTGAGAGAGATCAGGTCTTGCGCAGAGAGATAACCCACTCCACGCCCGCGCGCCTTGACGATTTCGTTGCCGCTGAGTAATTCGTCGATCATGTCCACCGCACGGGGCAGGCGATCCATGACCAGATATTTGGCTCGGTCAACCCAACCCGGAGTCAGGTCGCGCACAACGCCGCCAAAGCGCATATAGTTACACATGAGGCGTGCGCCGCTGATCTCCTCGAAAAGATCGAGGATCATTTCGCGTTCTTCAATGCCGTAGAGCGCCGGCGTTTGCAGCGCGCCCAGGTCGTTGAGAACGAAACCCACCAGCCAGAAGTGATTGATGATACGGGTGAATTCGGCCACAATGACGCGAATGTATTCGGCGCGTTCGGGCACCTGAATGCCCAACAGCTTCTCCACGGCCAACGCATAAGCAAAGTTGTTGCTCATGGAGTTGATATAGTCCAGCCGGTCAGTGAAAGGCATGTTCATGAGCCAGGTGTTCCGCTCGCCGATCTTCTCGTGATTGCGATGGAGATAACCCATTTCCGGCTCCAACGCCAGCACCGTTTCCCCTTCCACACGGGTCAACATGCGAAACACGCCGTGGGTGCTGGGATGATGCGGCCCCAAGTTGACCACGATGCTTTGGGTGTCCAAGTCTCCATAGCCATGCTCTGGCGCCTGGCTGACTGGCACGTATGTCACCGGTTCGCGCCACGAATCTGGATCCCAGTTCTCTGGATAAGTGGAATTGGACTTCCAGGGCAACTTGTCTTCGTGCCAGATGTAATTTCCGCCAGGATGGCGACTCTTGAAGGGTTTGGTCTCCTCTTCAAAATAGGCTTCTTTCCAGTCTTTGCGCATGGGGTGGCCGTTGAAGCCTTCCCACAGAAAGACGCGACGCAGGTTGGGATGCCCCGCAAACTTAATGCCATAGAGATCGTAGACTTCATCCTCTTGCAGGTTGGCTCCAGGATAGACGGGCGTGGCAGAAGGCACTGTCTCGTCGGCGGGCACGGGTACGTGGAGGGAAATGGGACCGCCGCCCTTTTTGGTGCTGTAGAGATGATAGACCACATCAAAGCGCTCTTTGACGCCGCCGCGCAACTTCCCTTTGTAGCTGTGATAGTCCACACACGTGAGATTGGAAAGGAAGTCGTAGCCTTCTTTGTCGCGCAAATGGGTCAGCAGCTCGATCAGCTTGTCGGGCGCAACAACCAAACTGGGCTGGGTGTCCTCGGCCCAACGACCAATGACAGCGCCTGGGATGATGTCATTGTAGGGCAGACTTGAACTGGGGGTTGGGACTGCGCCATTGGTGGGCGCAACGACCGGCGCTTCGGCTATCGCGACTGCTTCGCTCATCGTTCACCTCTCTCGTGGATTACGCCGGCTGGCGTTTGGCCAGGGCTTTGGCCTTGGCGGCGGCGACTCTGGCTTTGGCCTCGGCCGACAGAGGCACGGGCGTCAGCGCCCGTTTCACCTCACCTGGCGCGCCGCTCGTCGCCGCGCCGCTCATCGTCACAGCTTTGATCGACTGCACTTGGCGCGGGTCAAAAATATCTGCGCCCAGGACAGGCACAGGTACGAACGCGCTGCTCTCTTTACGATACCAGGGCGCAGTCGTGATGCTCTGACGTTCGACTTTCTCCCGCAGCTTGAGCAGGCCATAGATCAGTGCATCTGGCGTGGGCGGGCAACCGGGCACATAGACATCCACGGGAATATAGGTGTCGATGCCACTGACAACATTATAGCCCTCTTTGAATGGGCCGCCGCCCGTGGCGCATGCGCCCATGCTGAGTACGTAACGCGGCTCTGCCATTTGATTGTAAATGCGCACGATGGCCGGCGCCATCTTTTTCGTCACCGTGCCGGAAACGATCATGAGGTCTGATTGGCGTGGGCTGGGGCGCATGACCTCCATGCCGAAACGCGCCAGATCCCAACGACTGGCTGCTGTTGCGATCATCTCGATGGCGCAGCAGGCCAGACCAAAAAGCAGGGGCCACATGGAGTTGCTCCTGCTCCAATTGTAAATCTTGTCGAGGGTCGTGACCATCACATTGGCCTGCAGCTCATCCGGCACCACGATGGTGTCATGAAGGTAGGCCTGTGCTTGTTCCTGCTTGAGCTGTTTAAATTTTTCGACTGGGACATCGATCATGTTCGGCTGCCTCTAAGGTTGAGTCATCTCACTGTTCGATCCTGGACGGCGCAACGGAGATTGTGAAGGCCGGCACAGATGGGATTGTACATGAAAAATACAGGCAGATGCAACTTTCTTTTGGAATAGGAACGCGTTGATCAATAGAAAAGTAGAGGTTTTTGATAGATCAATCATAGCCTCGTCCCGCTATCGTGTAGTCGTTGAATGTTTCTGTCGCTTTTTCTCGCACAAGGAGGCAAAACAATGATTACAAAGTTGACACAATGGATGGTCTGTATATGTCTGACGTGTGTCTTGTTCGCGGGCATGTCTGTTGCCATGCCACTTCAGGCGCATTCTGACTCGGCGACACAGTTCGCTTTCTCTGACAAGAGATCGATTGTCAATCAGGATATTCCTCTGCCCCCGGTACCTGATTCTGATAACTGGATCGTCGCCCAAGGGTACAACTCCAATTTTACACACGGTGGCACAATTTCCAATGAACGCTATGGGTTTGATCTTGTTCTGGCCAAAGATGATAATCAGGATGGACAGTATGAACAAGACACCGACAACACTGTAGGCAGAACTGTAGTGTCTACAGTGAAGGGCACAATCGTGTGGAAAGGTGATACGGACAATATGGTCATGATTCGTTTGGACGATGCTTACACGCATCCAAGATCGAAAAGGTACCTGTTTGCAAAGTACGGTCATCTTGAGGGTGACATATTTGACAAGCTGAGGGTGAACGACGAAGTAGTCATTTATCAGCCCCTCGGTCAAGTGGCAGCTCAATCAGGACTCAAGGGTCGTCACATTCACTTCAACTTGTTTAGTGATGACGGCCAGAGGGGAGGGAAAAACGACCGGGTTGCCGAATGGTGCCGAACGTGCCCAACGTTTGTCGTAAGCCCTAACCTGGGCGGCAGAAGCAGCTGGGAGCCTGATGGTACATCGAATCAATACTACGGTTGGGTTATTCAGTCGAGTTCCTCGGGGCTGCCAACAGCTCAATTCTCAATCTCCACCCCACACCCTTGGGGCAACAACGTGTGGGCTTATGTTGGAGAAGATGTTGAGTTCGATGGTTCGGCTTCATCTGATGTCAATGGTAGCATCGTCAAGTGGAATTGGACATTTGGCGACGGGGACCACGTAGAAACGACTTCGGCGAAGACGACTCATAGCTACTCGGTGCCAGGAGATTATACAGTCAAGCTCAGAGTGACCAACAATGAACAACTTGAAAGTGTATCTGTGGAGCAGTCCATCAAGATTCTGTCGAAAACATCGACTCAAGTCAATATCGGAGTTCCACTTATCATCGATTGTACTGGAAGCATGCGAGAGAATGATCCAAACAATCTGCGAAAACAGGCGGCAAAGTTGTTCATCCAACAGGCGCGCATTGGTGACCGAATCGCCGTAATCTGCTTCACCACCCAGGCATACATCTTTGCTGACTTAACAGAGATCAAGTCACAGGAAGACAGAAAGACGCTGGAACAAGCTGTGGACCGCATCTTCTCAAACGGATCCACAGATCTGGGGAAGGGTCTACAGGCTGGCTATGAAGTGCTCGCTCAAGACGCCAACCAGAATTTGCGTAAAGCAGCTATCTTCCTAACTGATGGTGAGCAAGCATGTGGTGCAAACTGTCCATATCAAGATCAACATATGCAATTTGCAGCGAAAGGATGGCGCGTGTACACAGTTGGCTTGGGTTCTGATCAAGACACGGCCCTTCTGCGCCGCATAGCGCAGGAAACGGGCGGGAAATACTACGACTCGCCCACAGACAGCAATCTTCAGGACATTTACTTCGACCTTGCTGGACGATTGACAGGGCAGGCAACGTTGTTTCAGCGCATAGTAGCCATGATAACCGGTAAGGTCGAACAGATACTGCACATCATTCCCGGAGTACCTGAGCTTAACGTATCACTGCTGTGGGGCAACAATCTGGCTGCTGCTGATGTACTTGCTGCTAACAATTTAGATGCTAGATTACGCCTCGTTGATCCTAATGGAAATCTCATCGATATCAATGATCCATCCATACAGCACCAGAAAGGGTCTACGTATGAGTATTATCGTATTCCTCAGCCTGTTGCCGGTGAGTGGACATTCGAGATCGAAGTGTTCGGTGCGACGTCGCCAGTTTCAGTGACATTAGAGGCGTCATCAGTTGACGTGGTTAGACCCATCGTTCGATTTACCGATGACACATCCTATATAATGTCTGATACGATATCGCTCAAACTCGATGCTTTGGATCCAGAACAACCGCCAGATGTCGATCTAGAGTATCGCCTGAGCAATGACGGGCTGAATTGGACGGAATGGAAACTGTTTGAGCCAACTGTTTCTTGGGTGCTCAATAGTGATGACGTCATATCCTATGTCTTTGTCCAAGTGCGCGACGCAGCTGGCAATGTATCTGAGTATGATGTAGCAAACTTCATCATTGACACCATACCCCCCGATACCGTGATAGTCTCCGGCACAAGCACGGCACCCTCGGTGGGAATGGCTTCATTCGAGTGGTTTGGCAGCGATGACAACGGCGCAGGCGAAGCTGAGTATGACTACGCCTATTATCTGGAAGGTTACTCGAGTGCCTGGTCTGAATATACGCCTGGAATACTTGAGACGAGTTACCAAGATCTTCCTGTTGGTAGTTATCTGTTCAGGGTGCGCACTCGAGACTATGCTGGCAATATCGACCCGACACCGGCTGAATGGCCCCTCAACGTTCTCGCGCCGACATCCATTGATGACAGCCCAGAGCCAGATTCATCGCCCCAACAGGTACGATTATATCTGCCAATCGTGGTTGAGCCATAGGTCATATGCGGTGCAGGGTATAGCATGCGGGGGAGTCTCTGACGTGGAGTGTTATACAGTCGTCCGTTGGATGACCATCGATTACAGATGAAAGCAACGGCTCGGATGGAGATCGCTTCCATCCGAGCCGCGTATCTGCATAGAATGAATACGAAGCGTGCAGCGCCTTTTGTTTCATCGGTTGTCTGTTCCATGAGTAACAATGGGAGGATACACTCTACGCAACAAATCGACGATACCGCTCGGCCGCTTTTCCCACAAATTGATGTATCGCGCTTGCTCCGCTAATCCTTGCAAACGTACGCAATAGCGTCATGTTAGGCAGGCCCAACATCTGGCGAAAACGCCATGCGCTCCGTAGTTTGCGGAGCGCTTTGCTCAGCCGCAATCGCCTCAAATAAATGCGCGCAAGATTTGCTTCGATTTTCCAAAGCAGATCATAGTAATGGCCATGAAGGCGAATGCTATCTTCAGCCTCGTGTAGCAAATGTTCCGCTGTAACATCCTTATGGCAACGCATGAGGTGTTCAGCATATTTGAGCTTGGTGCGAGCTTCCTGACGGTTGTATTGTCCGTGATGCTTATAAACCAACATTAGACTCTCCTCAAAGAGTCTCTGAGCATCATCTTGGCGACCTTGTAGACTAACAATCTCGCCAAGATCTGCCAGCGTCCCAGCCACGAGCATGTCTGGGTCCGATGTTCTGTGTTGCAGTTCGATTGCCTCTCGAAGAAACGACTCTGCTGTTGACAATTGCCCGATGTCACGCTGTAGCCAGGCCAAAACTTGCAGCGGATTCCCACGCCATGGATCATCCTCTTTCAGCTGAGCAAGCACCTCATTTATGATGCGTATAGCAGTGGCGTTTTGTCCGAGCGCTCGATGGCAGAGTGCAGTCATGAAGATGCTCTTCAGCCTGGGGAAATCTTTGCGCGTTGCAGCATAGTATTGCGCAGAACGAACGAACGCATCTATCGCAAGCCGGTGAAAACCTTGTCGATGCAGATTGTGGCCGCGTGCGCCCCAAAAATGGCCCGATTCACTATCAAGGTGAAGTGCAGATGCGGCCCGAATAGCCGCGTCATCGAGTTGTTGTAACAACGGCAACCCGGTCACTGAATCACGGGCATATATTGGTTCGAGAAGCAAACGAAGTCGAACAAGACCTTCGAGGTCATTGGTTTGCGCAAGGTGTAAATATGCTTGAACAATTGGCTCCCAATCTTGCCAACTGACTCCCGCTGGCCCAGCGCCAGGGGATTCAACCTTGGCAACGAACGTTTCCAACTGCAACCATCCGTGATCTTCCATGTCTGGCCCTCACAAGCCCATCGACACCCTTCTAAGGAATTCCGCCAGTGATGGAAAGACTGTGAAATTCCCTCGAATGAGATCGTGATTGACAATCAAAAAACGTTCGTACAGCAATTGTAGCGCATCGGACAAAAGGTGCATCTCGCCTCGTTCCTTCACCCAAGCGCGTAAACGGTTCGAATCCACACTTTGACCAGACGTCTGTTCCTCCGCCATCAATTGCAATAACGCCCGCCCCAACTGTCCCGCTTGGCCCGCCATAGCCAACTCCTGCCATCGTTCTCGATAGAGAAATTCTAGCAACTCAACACTAAAGAGTTTGGGCAGGTCCTCGAGATATGCCCACGATTGACGTGCAGCTTGGGTGAAAACAAGCTGCACCAGAAGCGGAACACCTCCGGTTCTGGTCAAGAGTTCTTCGAAGTGCCTCTCTGGAATGTCATCCAAGATACCCTCGTACAGGTATGGTTGAACTGACTGGAATTGTGCAATGTGCCACGTCAAAAACGCTCTGAGTGTAGGAATCGTGGTCAAAGGTTGCAAATGTATCACAAGGCTGTTCAGCGACAATGCTGATAGCTCTTTGATGCGGCGCGTTGTCACAATCGCCCGCGTATCCCGGGATAACAACCGTTTCAGTATGTGCAACAAGAGATCGCCCTCGCTGACGCTTTCCAGGTTGTCCACGATTAGAATCGCCCTGCGCCCCGCTAACCGATCTCGAATATCCTCAAGGCTGGTATGGCTTTGTGTAGGCATTGGCAACCCTAACTGCTCGCGTAATTTTGCGAGGCACGAAGCCGGATCATAATACCCCGGCTGCAGCGTTGTAATCGCCCCAGTTGTCATATCCACTTGCTGCCATTTTGCGCTATCACCCAAGAGCAGATCGAACGCTCCTTGCCGCCACATACAACGCACCAGCCAGGCAGCCAATGTGCTCTTTCCCATTCCGCTCTCAGCACCGATTACGACGGCGCGCGGCCCCAGTGGATGAACAAGCGCCCATATAATACGACTCAGAGCGCCAAGACTCTCCAGGCCGCGAATATGCGGCGTATCGATCTGCCCATCCAATGGCGTATAGATCTCTTTACGCTCCAACAATCCAGTCATATACGGGCCAAAAGCTGCTGATATGGCAAGCCTTTGATGTTTGAGATCAATGCCATGCCGGCCGCACGACGTCTCTATTTGCAGCGCGCCAGATTGCCACGCAACCCCGCTATATAGATTTTCGTGTTGGAGAACCGGACGAATCACCCATTCAGGCGCTGTTGCGATTCCTTTCTCTATGAGTTTGGTGATTCGTCTTTGCAAGATATTCTTCGACCTCTTCCGATCAGCCTCGACGTGAGTATCTCTGACATCTGAGGGTTGCGTGACGACCCCAGCGTATCCGGCTGCCATGAGCAAATCACGGCGTTCAGAGGTCCCATGCACCCTCAATAGATCGGCCACGCGCACAATCGTTTCAGGGGAATCCGGTCGGGTTGAGCCATCAAGCCATCGTGACACAGTGCTGGGATTGATGGTCAGTTTGTTTGCCAACCATGACGCCGAACGCTCTTGGGTTTGGAGATGCTCATTTAGCAGCCGAGCGAAATCCGGGTAATACGGCATATGCACGATTTCCTTGCACGTTGCGCATCAAGATGTTGCAGCAAATGCAAACCCCGCATGATTCAATTGAAGATAAGAAAGACGGCGCCGAAACGTCAAAATTGGATGCAATATCCTGACGACACGACGCATCCTTTCTGGTAGAGGGTGATCAACTGTCCGGACAGTCCACCTTCACAACTTAATCAGCTTGCTCAAAGAGGGAGCTGCAGCGCCGCCACAAGCGGCGAGGGATCCCCTCACTCAATGAGCCTCACACCAACGAGGAGCATTGAGATGTACGCAGGCACAGCATTACCCAATCGTCGTCGCTGGACGCTGCTCGCCGTCGGAATCGGCGCAGTGCTCAGCTTGTGGCTGACCGCAGCGTCGCTCGCCATCTCACAGCCAAGCGCCGCAAGCCAGCAGCCCGACCCCATTCTGCATTTGGCAGGCCCCAACCATGATGGCGGCGGCGGCTGACCCCGGAAAGGGGAAGATGCTGCCAAACCGCACACCGTCACAATCAGGCAGTGTATGATCTTGTGGAAAGAAGCTGCTGGCGCCGCAGCTCCTTGACTTTACCCCTCAATCGCGCGCAGACGCTCGACAATCAATCCATAAACATGGGCAGGTTTCTCTGGCAGCCGATCTAGTTGGCGCAGAGCCTCGTGTAGCAGAGTGATCGCCTGCTCTCTTTGGTCCAGTAACAAAAAAAGACTGCTCAGGCTTTCCAATGTATTCGCGACCTCGATCACGGCGTCGGCTGCCCGCAGCAGTTCGATAGCCTCCACCAAAGTACATTCTGCCTCCTCGAAGCGGCGCAGATCCCTCAGCGCCAATCCGCGGTTGCTGTAGAGTCGCCCCAGTGATGCAACGACGCCCAACCGCCGGAAAACTGGCTCGCTGGCATCATAGCACGCCAGGGCTGCATCGTGCTCACCTTGATACCAGTGGATGATCCCCAGGTTCATTCGCACAACCGCCTGCTCGTAAACACTGCCGATCTGCCCAAAAAGCTCGATAGCTTCCTGCATTACTGCACTGGCCTCGGGATAGCGCTTGGACATCATGAGCGCGTTGCCCAGATCGCGCAGCCCAGGGGCGATATGCGCCGGGCCGCCTTGTTCTCTCCGCCCATTCAGGGATCGCTGGTAGTGGGCGATGGCGATCTCCCATTCGCCGCGGTAGAGTGCAACGCGTCCCAGCACCGTGTAACAGAACTCCGCCCCCGGCTCGTTGGCTGCCAGTGTTTCGAGAACCTTGTGCGCCAGACGCTCCGCCTCGGGCAGCTGGGAACGCTGCACAGCTAACCAGGCCAGGCGATGGAGACAAGCCGCCAAAGTGGGCGCATCGTTGAGCAATTCTGCAATTGTCGCACCTCTTTGCAACTGGGCGGCGGAGTCGCTGTAATTGCCTTTCAGGAGATACAGGCGACCCAAATGCAAATGCAGACGGGCGCTTGCGTTCACATCGCCCTGACTTTGCGCTAGAACGACGCCCCGCTTCAATACGCCCATCCACGCGCTGTCTACCCCCTGTATTTCGAGCCACGGCGCCAGCGCCAACAGTAGATCCCGCGTCAGCGGCCAGATAGACGGTAGCCCCAGGGCGAAACTGAGCACATGCACAGCGCGATCTCGCACGACATCGGGCAGATTGATCTCCGTGGCTCGCAGATCCACTAGTGTGACCTGCGCTGCCCGTTCGATGGCGGCGATGAAGAAATCGGTGGGATTCATTGCAATGTCAAAAGTCAGGGCTGGCAACGCTGTGTAGGCGACAGACCACACAGCGTTGCCTCCGTCATCATTGATTGACATTACGCACTGTTCCAGCGCGCCACTTGCTCCTGAAGGAAGCTGCGCGTCAGATTGTGAATGGTGTAACGCCGCCGCTGGAGGTCTCCCAGGACGATGACCAGGTTGAGCGTCACCAGCTTGCGCAGCGCTTCGGCGGTTTGCTCAGGCGCGACGCCGCTGACCGCGGCAATGTAGGCCAGGTCCTCGCCGTGGACATTGACCAACGGCATAGATAACAACACATGCTGGCTGGTTTCATCCAGCGAGCGCCAGGCTTGTTGATAGATGTAGGTGTAAAGGCTCTCCACCGGCGCGCCACGTGCGGCAACCACCTGCTCCAATACCACCGGCAGTGCATGGATAGAGATCTGCCCCACCACGAGCAGCAGAGCCAAGGGATGACCACCAATTGCGTTGTAGATCGGGCGCAGTTCTGCATCAGTCGCTGCGGCCATGTCAGGCAAATTGCGCAACCCTGCCTCCTGACGCACAAGAGCGAAGGTCTGGAGATCGGTTAATTCCGGTACAGGAAATGGGAATACACCGCTTTCTCCCACCAACCGTCTGCGCGTAGTGAGGATGAATTTACTCGGTCCGGCCAGATCGTGGAGCGTAGGTAGCAGCTCTTCCAGATCGACCACGGTCTCCAAGTTGTCGATAATCGCCAAATGAGGGGACTGTTTGAGGCGATTACGCAGGAAAGCCAATGCCTTTTTCTCATCGGCCAACAGGACGCCTGCGGCTTCCGGCGCCAACTGCTGGGCCAGGGCGTTCACCAGGCCAGCCGCGGTGAGCGCCGGATGATCCGCAGCGCGGATGCCGCCACCCAGATCGAGGATGGTAGGCTGGGCGCTCACCCAGGCCATGTCGCTGAAAGCCGCGTCACAGGCCAATTGACGCGCCAGGGCGTCGGCCAGGCTGGTCTTGCCGATACCGCCGATACCCTCGATGGCGATGATCCACGGCGCCGTTGGCGCGGTCACGATTGGCCTGAGACTGGCGACGTGCGCCTCGACGCCAACCAACCTCACGTGTTTGGCTGCGTTGCTGAAGCGGTCGAAGCGGGCGCGGCGCTCGTCGCACAGTGCGATTTCCATGGCAACCAGGGTCGCACTCAGACGCTTGACGGCTTGTTTCTGCTTGGGAAAGAGAGTGCTCTGGGCGAAGCCCAATCTGGCCGCCATCTCCTCGACAGTTTGCGTTTTGAGAAAGCGCATCTCCAGGAAGTTGGCATCGTTTGGGTGCTCCTGGCGCAGGGCAGCCAGGCCGGCTTCCAGAATCCGGTTAGCGATGCGCGCGCCAGTCGCACCTTCGCTGGCTGCCTGACGGGAGAGCAACAACCCAGCGAAGGGATTCTCCACGCCGCCATCACGCCATTGCTGCAAGGCTCTCTGTGTGCGAACTTCCAGAGACAGTGAATCAATCTGCGACATGCGCTGCGGTCGGCTGATGAACAGAAGAAGTTGTTGGAGCCACAAGCGTGCATCAGTGTACAACAGGTGTTGTTGGGCGCAAAGTTCAGCGAAATGACATCGTAGCCCTGCATGAAACATCCGCAAGATTCAGGTTCGCTCAACCTGTCGCAGCGGTGTTATGGCTAGTGCATCACCCTAATTCTTGCTCTGCGCCTGGCCGAATTCCCCGAAGCAAGGAATCTGATGTACTATACTAAACTATACTACGGTTGCTTTGAGACCAGGAGTTTTTGGCCTGCGAAAACTCCTGGTCTCAAACAGAACAAAGTATAATGGCCTGAATTTGGGCAATAGCATAGCGCGACGTTGTTTTGATCATTCCAAAGAGTTGCCCGGCTCAGATTGGTCGGGCGTTTTTCTTGCCACGGCGGGAAGAACAGGGGAACGCCTCGTAGCGGGGCATACGCTGGGAGTCATCAAAACACCGCAGAGGAGACTTTTGATGACTGACATTCCATTCATGGCGACCGATTTCGAGCAATTGAAATTGCACCCCCAGCTGGTGCAGGCAGTGACCGAACTTGGCTTTACCACACCCACCCCTATCCAGATCGCAGTGATCCCTCTTATGCTCGCTGGCCACGATGTAATCGGCCAGGCGCAGACTGGCACTGGCAAGACAGCCGCCTTTGGGCTGCCCATGCTCCACAGATTGACGGCCGGACACAGCCGCGTTCAGGGGCTGGTGCTCACCCCCACGCGCGAGTTGGCAATCCAGGTGGCCCAGGCAATTCATGACTTTGGCCGGCGGCAGGCCATCGGGGTGCTGCCTATCTACGGCGGCGACTCATACGGGCGGCAGATCGGCAGCTTGCGTCGCGGGGTGGACATCGTCGTGGGCACCCCCGGCCGCCTCCTCGATCTGATTCAGCGCGGAGTGCTTGACCTGAGCGGCGTCCAAACTGTGGTGCTTGATGAAGCCGACGAGATGCTGAGCATGGGTTTCATCGAAGATATCGAGGCCATCCTGTCCGAAACGCCGGCCATACGCCAGACTGCTCTCTTCTCAGCCACGCTGCCGCCAGAGATTCGTAACCTGGCGGACCGCTACATGCGCACACCGCAGGTCGTCACCTTGCAACAAAAACTGACGGTTGAGGCCATCAGTCAGCGCTACTATCTTGTCCACGAGACCGACAAGCTGGCCGCCTTAACCCGCCTGTTCGAGGTGGAGCCGATGACCAGCGCGCTGATTTTCGTTCGCACCCGCGCTGCTGCAAGCGAGCTGGCAGCGGAGCTTTCCGGGCGTGGCTTCTCCGCCGAGGGGCTGAGTGGAGAACTGGGTCAAGATGAGCGTGAGCGTGTCCTCAACCGCTTCCGGCAAGACGTGACCAAAGTGCTTGTGGCGACCGATGTGGCCGCGCGCGGGCTGGATATTGAGCACATCTCTCATGTAGTCAACTTTGATTTGCCCGAAGATCCAGAGGTCTACGTCCATCGCATTGGGCGCACTGGGCGGGCTGGAAAATCGGGCGCGGCCATCTCCCTGGTGGCGCCAAACGAGCAATGGCGGTTGCGCAAGATCGAGGCCTTTGCCCGCCAGCGCATTCAGCGCGCCGGTTTGCCCACCGTTGTCGAAGTGGAACGCCACCGCTCAGGGCTGTTGCGGGCAAAAGTGGTGGGCTGGTTGCAAGAAAGTCAGCGCAGTCGACGCGCTCAGGAGTACGAGTTGGTTGCGTCGCTCCTCGCTGAGGGCCATGACCCGCTCGACATCGCCGCAGCGGCGCTGAGTGTGGTGCGGGCTGCAGAGGGGCAGCGTCCCATCCTGCCTGTGCGCGATGTGCAAGAGGCGCGTTCTCGTCCGATTGCGCAGCCCAAGAGCCACCAACACAGTCGCTATGATCGCAACGAACGCCAGAGTCGCGGCGGGCGTGGAAGCGAACCTGGCATGGTGAGCCTGCTCATCAGCAAAGGACGCGCCCATGGTGTGCGCCCCAGCGATGTGGTGAGCACGATTGCGTATCACGCCGACATTCCTGGCTCCACCATTGGGCGGATCAACATCCAGGAGCAACACACGCTTGTGGATGTTCCAGAGCAATACGTTGCCCGCGTATTGGCAAAAGCGACCAGTTATCGCATCCATCGCCAGCCGATCATGATGGAGCGCGCCAGTTGAGAGAGGTCTCAATCAGGCAGAGGGTCACTCCCATTCCTACTCAGAACGCGGTTTCTGGTTGGCGCCTCGCTGAAGAAATGCTGCAAATTCTTCTGCTTTCAGTTTTCCTTGACCGGGTAGGGTTGCCTGTACAGACGCATCCCGTACTTCTTCATCCGCAGAAGAATCGATGATCTCCAAGTCATCCCCAATGTGAGGCGCCAAAGTTGCCGAATTTTGTAGATGGGCGACAATAGCGCCAAGAACCCCGATAATGGCCCTCAAAAAGAGCAAGGCCGGCGCGTCCCCAGCCGGGAGGTTGACGATCAGCGTGCGGCTGCGGATGCCTGCGACGCCCCGATCGAGGAGAGCCAGGTGAGTTACTTTCTGGGCGTGGTTGCGCATGGCTTCTGACAGGCTAGGCATTTGGCGATCCAGGATGGCAAGCGTGGCTTCAGGGGTGATCTCGTCTGCACTTGGACCGGGCGCAGGCAGCGTTCCGCCAATGGTGAGAATCAGATCGAGTTCCTCCTCATCGCACCAACGTCGCAGCGTTTCCTCGATCCAGTTGCGCTGGGCGCCGATGCTGCTCTCCACTGTCACGACGCTGTCCGGCACGCGCTGCAACAGTGCGCGGCGGACAATCGCGCAGGCATCCGGATCGAACTCTGGAATGCACAAAAGGCCTATTTTGATCAGCATGTCGGCGACCCCATCGCCGCCTGGGCATCTTTGGAAATAAAGAGAAACCGCTGCAACGTCGTCGCAGCGGTTTGATTAATTGCCAATGTTCTCACCTCAAAAGGGTGATGTCAACGAACAACGAAGCGATTTGCTCAATCGCTCAGTATCGTTAGCGTTTTGTGTACTGGGGAGCCTTGCGAGCGCGTTTGAGGCCGGGTTTCTTGCGTTCTTTGGCGCGGGCGTCTCGTGTGAGCATTTTGGCGGCCTTGAGTGCAGGGCGCAGATTGGCGTCGCCGGCTGCCAGGGCGCGGGCAATTCCCAGGCGCACTGCCGCGGCCTGACCGGAGTCGCCGCCGCCGTTCACGTGTACGCTGATGTTGTAGGTGGCAGCCATTCCAGTCAACTCCAATGGCTGCATAAGAATCATGCGGTCCAGAGGACGGCCAAAGTAATCGCCTACAGGCTGCTCGTTGACGACGATTTCACCAGTTCCAGGATAGAGACGGACACGGGCACTGGCGGTCTTGCGTCGCCCAACCGCTTCGATATATTCAGTCATCACTACTCTCCAAATTCCAATGACGTTGGCTGCTGGGCGGCATGTGGATGCTCAGCGCCGGCGTAGATGCGCAACTTTTTCATCTGAGCACGCCCCAACTTCGACTTGGGCATCATCCCCTTCACTGCCTCATAGAGCACCCGGTCGGGAAAACGCGCCAGTTGTTCGCGCATGGTGCGACTCTTGAGGCCGCCGGGATAGCGGGAATGCCGATAATAGCGCACCGTGTCCAGTTTATTGCCCGTCACGACAATACGCTCGCAATTCGTCACCACGACAAAGTCACCTGTGTCTAGGTGTGGACTGAAGGTAGGTTTGTGCTTTCCCCGCAGAATGGCTGAAATCTGCGACGCCAGCCGCCCCAATGTAGCGCCGGTAGCATCAACAACCACCCATTCACGATTCAATTTGGCTTCCTCAGCGCTTGGACTGTAGGTCTTCACGCAACTTACTCCTTCCACTACTCAATTATCTATCTGTTCGGCTGGATCGACCGTCGCATCACCTGGTCGTCACAAAATGCCGTCTTCGCTTTTAATTTGACTTTCTCACATCAACTGTTTTGTAACGTTATCTGGCCACAGAAATCATCTATTCAACTGGGTGCAGTCAAAGTTACCGATCTCTAGATTGGCTGCTCATATCGCCGACCGTCACGAGTGACTCGTGACGTATGAATTGTTGGCCTAACGAGCAGTAACTCACTGTAGGGGCTACCTGTCACTGATTTTGACCACATCCCATTCAGAAAACGATGCCCCAAGAATTCGCGTACTCTACTCGTTCCAACACCAGACCGCACGCTGGGGCAGGGGGGGGCGCCATCATTCGATTCCGCGCCGCCAGAGTGGTCTCCACATCTGTCACGGTTCGCTCGCCCCGTCCAACTGCCAACATCATACCGACGAGGTTACGCACCATGTGCTGCAAGAATGCATTCGCCTGCACCGTGTAGACCAGCATCAAGTCTTGGTTTCTGATCAATGAAGCCAGCGTCGACTCCACCTGCTGCCACTCCGACTGAAAGATCTGGCGCACTGTGCTGTCGCCTTGCGGCGGTCGACCAAAAGCAGCAAAGTCATGTTCGCCGATAAATATCTGGGCTGCCGCCTGCATCGCCGCCGCATCGAGAGAGCGTTGCTCAAAATGAGCATAACATCGACCGAGTGGCGATCGGCTGACAGCGCCTTGCCTCAACGCCTGCTGCATCACAAAGTACCGATACGTGCGGCTCGACGCAGCGAAGCGCGGGTGAAATCCTTCTGGCGCTTGCTGCACTTGACGCACCGCAATCGTGGGCGGTAAATGGGCATTCCAGGCTCGCTGCAATGCCGCCAGATCGTGGCGCCAGAAAAGTCTGCCGCCGACAACCTGTCCGCGCGCATGGACGCCTGCATCCGTGCGTCCAGCGCCGACAATCCGGCCATCTAGGCTTGTGAATGTACGAAGCGCACCTTCGAGCGCCCCCTGAATGGTGGGAACGCCTGTTTGCGCCTGAAATCCATGAAAATCGGCGCCGTCATACTCGACGAGCGCAGCGATTGACAACAAGGGAGCGTCTCTCGCCCCATTCATCAGGCACTGAAACCGTCTTACTCGCCGTCCACCAATTCCAGAATCGCCATGTCGGCGGCGTCGCCCTGGCGTTTCCCCAGCTTGATCATGCGTGTATAACCGCCATTACGTTCGGCGTAGCGCGGCGCTAGTTCGTCAAAGACTTTCTTGGCCACGGTCTTATCATGAATGTAGCCCACGATCTGGCGTTGGGCATGAATACGATTCCCGCCATCCCGCAGACCATGTTTGGCTTTGGTGATCAGCTTTTCTGCGTCAGCACGAATTGCGCGTGCCTTGGCTTCGGTCGTCGTGATGCGCTCATGAATGTAAAGCTCACGAATGAGGTTGCTGAACAACGCCCTGCGCTGTGCACTGTTACGCCCTAGTATTCGTCCGGCAACTCGATGTCGCATTGTCTGTACTCCTCCATGGGGCAGGCAAAATCAGCCAGCCGTGTCATTCGTCGTCGTCTTCGTCCTCGCTGGCGATCTTATAAGATTCGATCCAGAAAGTGTTGTCGAAGCCGGGCGCCGTGAGATAGTTTTTGTCACGCAACTTGATCACAAGCTCGTCGAGCGATTTTTTGCCAAAATTGCGGATGGCCAGCATCTCATCTTCGCCTTTTTCCATGCGCTTAAGGATCTCGCCCACCTTTGTGATGCCAGCACGCTTGAGACAGTTGTATGCACGCACAGTCAGCTCCAGCTCCTCGATGGGCGCTTCGTAGACGCGCGGCGGAATACCTTGCTCTGTCTCTTCACGCTTTTCTGGGGCGCGCACCTGCTCGCCAGCCAGGAGTTGTAGGTGCTGTACGAGTAAGTCCGCCGAAGTGCGCAATGCCTCTTCGGGCGCAATTGTACCGTCAGTCCAGACTTCCAAGTTGAGCTTATCGTAGTCGGTCTGTTGACCAATGCGTGTCCGCTCCACACGATAGGCAGCTTTGCGCACCGGGCTGTAAATAGCGTCCACAGGAATCTCGCCCAGAGGCAGACGCGTCCGCTCCTCTGCTGGACTGTAGCCGCGCCCGGTGCTCACCACCATCTCGATATCCAGATCCACCTCGTCCGAATCTGCTGTGAGCAAATAGAGATCGGGGTTCATGATCTCTACATCGGGTGGACAGATCAAATCGCCGGCAGTGATGGGACCTTCACTGGTCACCTCGACACGTATGCGCACCGGGTCTTCAGAGCGGCTCTTCATGCGAATCTGCTTCACGTTCAATATCAGCCGCTGTGTGTCTTCTCGT
The DNA here is from genome assembly GCA_964560495.1 of uncultured Caldilineaceae bacterium. Lineage (GTDB taxonomy): Bacteria > Chloroflexota > Anaerolineae > Caldilineales > Caldilineaceae > UBA5069. The sequence continues at coordinate 15,510 of CAZLMM010000027.1, read as the reverse complement.
ACATGCGGGATGGTGGCAAACTCGTGATGAATGCCCGTGATGCGTAACGAAGTAACTGCTGCGCCCGGCAGACTCGACAACAACACCCGGCGTAGCGCATTACCGACGGTAATTCCGTAACCGCTTTCAAGCGGGCTGATGACAAAATGGCCGTAGTTCTGTGAACTGGCCTCGACCTCTATTTTGGGTAGAACCATGTTAAGCAACGGCAATCCTCCCCGAAGTGACCACTGCAAATTGCCGCTATTGAGAAGATAGGCGCTGCAGAGAGCTTTACCTGGTTCTCCGCTGCGCCTTGTGTCAATCTACAATTTGCAAGCACTTATTTTGTGTTCGTGAGCGACCTGTGCGAACAACTTTGATCAAAGCAAAAAATGCGCACAGAACTCCAACAATTTTCTTTATTATCGACTAGCGGCTGTAATACTCCACGATGAGCTGCTCGTTCAGAGGAATCTCGATGTCCTCGCGAGTCGGCAAGTTTGCCACGGAGCCGCTCATATTGGCCGCACTCAGAGTAAGCCACGTCGGAATACGCGCACGCTGCAATGCCTGCGCACGCTCTTTGAAATAGGTCATGCCACGACTCGACTCTCGCACCGTCACATTGTCGCCCTGGCGCACCTGAAACGATGGGATATTGGTCTTGCGACCGTTGACATCGAAGTGGCCGTGACGCACCAACTGGCGCGCTTGGGCGCGGCTGTCAGCGAATCCCATACGATAGACTACATTGTCAAGCCGGCTTTCGAGCATAATGAGCAGTTGAGAGCCAGTCAAACCCTTACGGCGGGTGGCTTCTTTGAAGTAACGTCGAAATTGCTTTTCCATGACGCCGTATACGCGGCGCGCTTTTTGCTTTTCTCGCAGCTGCATGCCATAGTCGGACATTTTGCGGCGAAAGACTGCTTTTTTGCCGTGCATGCCTGGGGGCGAATTGCGCCGTTCGACGGCGCATTTTGGCGTGAGACAACGCTCACCCTTTAGAAACAATTTTTGGCCTTCTCGGCGGCATAATCTACATACAGCATCACTATATCGCGCCATGATATCTCCACCAGTCCATCTAAGCTCGTAACCGTTGCCTATACGCGACGCTTTTTGGGCGCCCGACAACCATTGTGCGGCAGCGGCGTTATATCGGTGATCGAGCGCACAATCAAACCGGCGCCCTGAAGCGAACGAATTGAAGATTCCCGACCGGGACCGGGGCCTTTGACGAAGACATCCACCTCGCGCATGTTGAAGTCTCCCCTGGCTGTGTTGGCTGCATTTTGCGCCGCCAATTGTGCTGCAAAGGGTGTAGACTTGCGGCTGCCCTTGAAGCCGCTGCTGCCGCTGCTGGCCCAACAGAGAGTGTTGCCGGTGCTGTCGGTCACAGTCACAATGGTATTGTTGAACGAAGCGTGGATGTGAACTTGCCCGCTTGGTACATTTTTTCGTTCGCGCCTGACTGTGCGACGATCACGTCTGCGCTGCGGTCGAGCCATGTTTGCCCCCTCCCCATTCTCCTACAAGTTGATCACAACCAAACAACGGTTGGAAATAGTTTACTTCTTGCCAGCCTTCTTCTTGCCAGCTACGGTCTTGCGAACGCCCCGGCGGGTGCGCGCATTGGTGCGCGTGCGCTGGCCCCGAGCAGGCAAATTCTTGCGATGGCGCACACCGCGATAGCTGCCGATTTCTATCAATCGCTTGATGTTCATGTTGACTTCGCGGCGCAAATCACCCTCGACCACGAGGTTGCGGTCGATGTACTCACGCAGGCGAGTCACTTGGCTCTCATCAAGGTCTTTGACGCGAATAGATTGATCGATGCCGACGGCTTCGAGAATCTTCTCGCTGGTTGAACGTCCAATCCCGTAGATATAGGTCAGGGAAATAACTGTACGCTTATCACGCGGGATATCTACACCGGCAATACGTGCCATGCCCTTGCTCCTTCGTTGTCCTGATTATCCCTGACGTTGCTTGTGCTTTGGGTTTGCGCAGATAACAAAAACAATGCCTTTGCGCCGCACAATCTTGCACTTTTCGCAAATTCGCTTGACAGATGGTCGCACTTTCATACTTCTCTCCTCCTAGCTCAATCAGGCACAACTTTGCTAGTTTAGCACACACTCAAGGCAGGGTCAAAATTTCTGCCCCATTGTTGGTGATTGCTATTGTGTGCTCAAAGTGAGCAGCAAGACTACCATCCAAACTGACAACTGTCCACTTGTCTTTCAACACCTTCGTCTGCCAGGTTCCCCGCTGCACCATGGGTTCGATGGCCAGCACCAAGCCAGGCTGGAGCACAAAGTTGCTATCCACATCCTCGCTGACATAGTTGAGAATCTGGGGTCCTTCATGCATCTGTCTTCCCACGCCATGACCAGTATATTCGCGTACGATATGCATTTTGTGCGCTTCCACATACCGTTGTACGGCTCGGCTCACATCAATGACTCGATTCCCGGCTTTTGCCGCCTTGATCGCTTCAAAAAGACTGGCTTCTGTCACCTGCATCAGTTCCCTGGCAGCTGGTGAGATCTCACCCACGGCATAGGTCCAGGCGCTATCGCCGATGAAACCGCGGTAATTCACCCCCACATCGATGCTGACGATGTCGCCTGAGCGCAACACGCGTTTGCGATTGGGAATGCCATGCACCAATTCGTCGTTGATGCTGGCGCAGATGTTGGCAGGAAAGCCGCGGTAGCCCATGAAGGCAGATGTGGCGTTGTATTTTTGAATGGTGCTAAGCGCCAGTTGGTCGAGATCCCATGTGCTGACGCCCGGTTGGATGGCCTCCTTGAGCGCCGCATGAACACGGGAGACAATGCGTCCTGCCTCGCGCATGATCTGCACTTCGCGCGGACTTTTGATCACCGCTGGAGGGCGCTCCTGGGCACTCTTTTTTGCTGGGCGACGCATTTTCGCATCTCCAGAATCGCGACGAAACATATCTTTGAACCAGTTCACTGGGCCAGATCACACAGACTTACCAGGGCGCATTGGGGATGGACCCACCATCAGTACACCCCCATCATGACAAGTTTCCAACTACTCACCGCACTGACCACGCTGCCTTGATGACGTCCTCAAGCTCAGAAAATATCTCTTGGATCGGACGAGAACCATCAAACTCGCGCAATAAGCCCTTGGCAAAATAGTACCCGATCAGCGGCGAAGTCTGCTTATAGTAGACATAGAGACGATTACGCACCGTCTCCTCTTTGTCGTCTTCACGCTGAAATAATTCGCCGCCATCGAGGTCGCAGATGTTCGCTCTCTTGGGCGGGTTGTAGTCCACATGATAGATCGCATTACATGTGGGACACGAACGGCGGCCAGAAATTCGCTTGATTGCCTCGGCGTCGCTCAATGTGACGAGCGGCGCAAGCAGCACACCGCCAAAAGGTTCTGTCAGCGCGTCGAAGGCAACGGCCTGCTGCAATGTGCGGGGAAAGCCGTCCATGATCGCCCCATGTTCGCAATCGGGCTGCAACAGGCGCTCCTCCACCATACGGATCGTGACTTCATCGGGCACTAGCAACCCCTGATCCATGTAGGATTTGGCGATCCGCCCTAGTTCAGTCTGGTTGTTAAGATTGTAGCGAAAGATATCGCCCGTAGAGACCTGCGGGAGAGCCAATGAGGATTCCAACAGCTTAGCCTGCGTTCCCTTGCCAGCGCCTGGAACCCCCAACAACACGAGGTACGTGCGTTTTTCTTTCATAGTCTGGTCTCATGGCTGTAGAGGCATGGTCGACAGCAGCGTTTTGCCGCCACTGTCCATGCCCCTACAATCGAACCGATCTTTTCAAATTCCCGACGGCGCAAAAATGCAACGTCAGCGGATAAACCCTTCATAGTTGCGCATGAGCAACTGGGCCTCGATCTGCTTCATGGTGTCAAGCACAACACCGACTACAATGAGCAGTCCTGTACTGCTGATGATCAACGAATTGTAGCTGGTGTTGATGGTCGCCGAGGCGCCAAAGGCGCTTCCCACCAGGCTGACCAAGTAGGGCAACACAGCCACAAAACCCAAGAAGAGCGCACCGATCAAAGTGATGCGGGAGAGCACGCCGTTGAGGTAGCTCTCTGTGCGCGGCCCGGGGCGAATACCAGGAATAAACCCACCCTGCCGCTGAAGCGTCTCGGGGAGGTTTTGCTGGCGAAACATGACGTCCGTATAGAAGTAGGTGAATGCAACCGTAAACAAGAAATAGAGCAGCCAGTAGAGAATATTCGTCGGCGAGAAGATGTTGTAGACGAAATTCGCAATCGAACCTATCGCGCCAGGGCGTGCAAGAAAGTAGCTGGCAATAGTGCTCGGCAGAATCAGCAGGCTCTGGGCAAAGATCAGCGGGATCATACCGGCTGTATTGACGCGCAACGGCACGTAGGTGCTTTGACCACCCACCATCATCATGCGATTGCCGCGTACCGTGCGCACCCGCTTGCCATACTGCACGGGAATACGCCGCTGCCCTTCCTGAATCCACACAATCAATGCAATCGTGAGAACCGTGATAATCAAGAACAACACAAGAAGCAACGGTTGCTGCCACAGCACCAATACCTGGTAGGGAACTGAGGCAAGGATACCAGAAAAGATGATCAGCGAGATGCCGTTGCCGATACCCTGCTCGGTAATCAACTGACCCAACCAGATGCCGAACATGGTGCCAGCCGTCATACCCACGATAATGGTCAGTGACGGTATGATGCTGCCAGCTGTGAAACCCCAATCCGGCAGAACGACCAAGCCACCGCCGCTGGGACGGCTGAGCAACGTCGCCTGGGCGACCGCCTGCAAGACAGCCAGGGGGATGGTCAGATAGAGCGTGTACTGATTCAGCTTCTGACGCCCCTGATCACCCTCCTTGGCCAGTGCTTCAAGCGAAGGGATAATCGGCTGCAGCAGCTGTATAATGATGGAGGCAGTGATGTAGGGATAGACGCCCAGCGCCATGATGCCCATGTTCGCCAGGCCGCCGCCACTAAAAAAGTTGAGGAAATTCAACAAGATATTGCTCTCGTTGCTGCGAAAGATCGCATCCAGAGCAGTCCGATCGACGCCTGGCAAAGGGATATTCGCCGCCAAACGATAAAGGGCGATGATGCCAAAGGTGATCAGGAGTTTCTGTCGCAGATCCGGCAGCCGGAATGCGTTGCGTACGGCTTCAAGCATGGAACGTGTCCTTCCATGAACTATCAATCTGCGCCCGAAGGCAGACGGATGTTGCCAGGAGCTTGGCGGTCATGAGCGGGGCAGCCGTTTGTTGACTGTGTATGGCAGAATCTCGACGCTGCCGCCGGCTGCTTCCAACTTGCTCTTGGCCGTCTCGCTGATCCGGTGCGTCTGGACATTGAGGGGTTTGCTAATCTCGCCGCGCGCAAGAATCACAACTGGCGATTTGGCGTCGCCGACAAGCCCTGCCTCGGCCAAAATCGCTGGCGTAACCTGTGCGCCAGAATCAAAGAGACGATCCAATGCATCCAAGTTGACCGGTGTATACTCTACTTTGAAGCGGTTGTTGAAACCGCGCAGCTTTGGCAAACGCTTCGACAAGGGTAACTGACCGCCTTCGAAGCCGATGCGCAAACCAACGCCGGTTCGCGCTCGTTGTCCTTTGGTGCCACGGGTGGATGTCTTCCCTTTACCCGACCCTGTGCCACGACCCACTCGCTTGCGCTTTTGTGTGGAACCCTCTGTGGGGCGCAGGTCATGTTGTTTCATCGTTTATATTCCTTCTTGACTGTATCCCTTATTCATCTCGTTCATCAGGGCAAGCAATCCCCTGCGCAACCCGCGCACCACTTGGCCTGCCTGCCAGTACGGTGAGACTATTCCTCCACCCGCACCAAATGAGAGACCGTCGACACCATGCCACGGATGGCGGGATTATCTGGCTTTTCCACTGTTTGATGCAGCCTGCGTAGACCAAGCGCCTCAACCGTGGCTTTCTGTGATTTCTCATACCCGATCGGGCTGCGCACAAGGGTCACCCGAATCGTCTTGGTTGCCTCAGTTTGCTGTGCCATGTTGCACTTCCTCACGATACCAGAAAGGCGCCGTGCGTTTGGGATCGATGCCCCGACGCTGCGCTTCAACGCGGAAATCTTTCACCGACTTCAACGCAGCAAAAGTGGCCTGCACTACGTTCAGGATGTTGTCGCTGCCTAGGGACTTGCTCAGGACGTCCGTTACTCCGGCGGCTTCGACAACGGCGCGCACACCGCCGCCAGCGATGACTCCCGTGCCGGGACTGGCTGGCTTGAGAAAGACCTTACCAGCGCCGAAACTCGCCTCGACAGTATGGGGGATTGTAGCGCCCAACAAGGGAATGCGCACCATCCCTTTACGCGCTCGATCTGTCGCCTTGCGGATGGCATCGGGCACTTCACGCGCCTTGCCCACGCCGACGCCAACGCGACCGGCCTTGTCTCCCACAACGACAACTGCTCGAAAAGCGAAACGGCGACCGCCCTTGACCACCTTTGCCGTGCGGGCAATGTGAACAACGCGTTCACTCAACTCCTCGCGTTCTTCCTTTTCGCGCTCCTTGGTGCGCTTCTCTCGTCTGTTTTCACGCTTGTTCTCGCGTTTGCCCTCACGCTGATTCATCATTTTCTCCCTGCTTCGTCTTCATCAGAACACGAGTCCACCCTCGCGGCTGCCGTCGGCAAGCGCCTTGACTCGACCGTGATATGGATAGCCGCCGCGATCGAATACAACCGTTTCGATGCCTTTGACTTTGGCGCGTTGCGCCAAAGTCTTTCCTACCACCTTGGCTTGTTCAGCCTTCTTCATCCCACCCGTCTCACCGCGCAACTCATTTTCAATGGTGGAGGCTGACACCAGCGTTACACCTTGCTCATCATCGATGATCTGTGCGTAGATGTGTTCCAGGCTGCGAAACACATTCAGCCGAGGTCGTTCGGGTGTACCATGCACCTTCTTGCGCACACGAATGTGGCGACGCTCACGCGCTGTCGCTCGTTTTGACTTTGCCATAATTCAGAAACCTCGTTGGCTCTTTCGCCTACTTCTTGCCTGCTTTACCTGTCTTGCCAACCTTGGTGCGCACGCGCTCGCCAGAATAGCGAATCCCTTTACCTTTATAGGGTTCCGGTGGGCGAGTTCGTCGCACGACCGCCGCCAACTCTCCCACCTGCACCTTGTCGATGCCGCTGATCGTGAGGCCGCGACCATCTTTGTCCACATCGAAAGTGATCGTCTTATCAGGCGGGGCAAATTCCACTGAATGGCTCTTGCCGACCTGGAGCACCAATTTATCGCCGCGCTTTTCGGCGCGATAGCCAACACCCACTACCTCGAGCCGGCGGCTAAATCCGGTGGAGACGCCGGTGACCATGTTGGCGATCAATGAACGCGCCAGCCCGTGTTGTGCTTTGTGAAGACGCTGATCTGATGAGCGCGCCACTTTGACCTCACCGCCTTCAACTGCGATTTGTAGGTCGGGGTTGATCTGTTGGGTGAGCGTCCCTTTCGGTCCCGTCACCTTTACCAGGTTGCCCTGATCGACCTCCACCTGCACCCGTGGGGGCATTGAGATGGGCATCCGTCCAATTCGAGACATTGTTGCACCTCGCAAATTCTTGCAACTACCTACAAACGAGCCTACCACACGTTGCACAGAATCTCGCCGCCCATTTTGGTGCGACGTGCTTTCCGTCCAGTCATCAACCCCTGGGGCGTCGAGAGGATGTTGATCCCCAGGCCGCTGCGCACCCATGGAATTTCTTTGTAACCGGTGTAGACCCGGCGCCCCGGTGTGCTCACGCGCTCGACGCCGTTGATCACCGAATCACCCTTGCCGGTATACTTGAGGGTGATCAGCATAGTTGACTGTGGCTGCTCGTTGGTCAACGTGTAACCAGCGATAAACCCTTCCTGCGTCAAAATCTTGGCGATTTCGACCTTGATCTTTGATGTCGGTATGACAACCTGGGGATGCCGCACTGCTGCTGCATTGCGAATACGCGTCAACATGTCGGCAATCGGATCGTTCACCATCTTTACTCGCTCCTCGGATCACTCTTGCAATCTCCCGCAACCAGGAATTGCACGCAGAAAATTGTAGTTAGCAACCGAGCCAGGGAAAACTTGGAGAGACAGACAATCCACACCGGCAACAAATCGCCAGCGGCGCCTGAACTCCCGATACAAGCATTCTACCAGCTCGACTTTACAACACCGGGCAACATTCCGCGCAACGCCTGCTGGCGGAAACAAATGCGGCACAGGCCAAAGCGGCGCATATAGCCCCGCGGTCGTCCACAGATCTGGCAGCGATTACGCACCCGGATGGCATACTTTCGTCGCGTTTCTCGAACAATGATAGATGTCTTGGCCACAGTTTTCGTTCTCCCTCAATTACGGTGAAGCCAAAAGCCTCAAGATAAACACCCGTCCGGTTCTACACATTTATCGTCTGAAAGGCATGTTCATGAGCGCAAGCATCCGTCGAGCTTCTTCGTCTGTCTTTGCCGTCGTGACGATGGTGACTTCCATGCCCCGCACTTTGTCGATCTTGTCGTAGTCAATCTCCGGAAAGACCAATTGCTCCCGTAGACCAATGCTGTAGTTGCCGCGGCCATCGAAAGAGTCGGGCGATACACCCTGAAAATCTCGCTGCCTCGGCAACACGATGCTGATGAGGCGATCCAGAAAATCCCACATGCGATTCCCACGGAGCGTCACCATGGCGCCGATGGGCATGCCCTCGCGCAGTTTGTAGACGGCGATCGACTTGCGCGCTTTGGTCACCACCGGCTTCTGACCGGTCACGATGGCGAGATCAGAGGTGGCCGCCTCGATGGCCTTACTGTTCTGAATCGCTTCGCCCAGGCCAATGTTTACAGAGATTTTCTGTAGACGCGGCGCCTGCATGACATTCTTATAACCAAATTCCTTCATCATGGCTGGCACGATGTCTTCGCGATAACGTTGCTTTAGTCGAGGCAGCGGCGTCGCGGCGCTTGCTTGCTCACTCATTTTGTTTGCTCCTTGCCCGCAGACGCCGACGAGTCCGGCGCCAGGTCAGGCGGTTCTACTGCTCGCTAGGTAAACCATTCATACATCACGAATGACGAGTGACTCGTCATTCGTGATGGTCGGCGATATGAGCTGCCAATCTAGAGATCAATAATCGTATCGAATGGGTCGATTGGTTACTTCTTTGATTTGGGCAACGGCTCGCCTGAAGGACGCTCAATGCGCGTCTTTTCCCCGTCAGAATCCACCTCGTGGCCAACGCGCGTCGGTTTGTTGTCCTTGCCCACCAGCATGATATTGCTGATGTGAATAGGCATTTCACGTTCGATGCGGCCAGTCTGGGTTCGCACCCGGCCCGTCGACTTCTGGTGCTTGATGGCGAGGTTGGCGCCGGCAATCAATACATAGACCTTATTGGGGTCGTAGACACCCTCTTTGGTCTTCCTCTTGATCACCTTCTGTACTTCGCCCCGATGCCCTTTATCATCGCCGGCAATCACCTCGACGGTGTCGCCCTTTTTTATTTTCAGGTTCATGGCTTCTGCTCCTGGGAGTCAGGTTGTCGATGTCAGGTCAAAACCGCCATCTTTCGATGGCCAAACTCCCCATTTTGTCACAAAACTTCCGGCGCAAGGGACAATATCTTCATGTACCCACCCTCGCGCAACTCACGGGCGACAGGCCCAAAGATGCGTGTGCCACGCGGGTTGCGGTTGTCGTCGATGATCACGGCTGCATTCTCGTCGAAACGAATATAAGAGCCGTCAGGCCGGCGCTGAGGGCGTTTGGTGCGAACGATCACTGCGCGCACGATGTCACCCTTCTTCACGCTGCCGGTTGGACTGGCGCTCTTTACGGAAGCGACAATGATATCGCCGATTGCGGCGTAGCGGCGCGTACTCCCACCTTTGACCCGAATTGTCAATAACTCTTTGGCGCCGGTGTTGTCGGCCACCTTCAATCGCGTTTCTTGCTGAATCATGGCTGCAACTCCTGCCTACGCCACCAGTTCGCCTTGCTGAAGAATCTCTTCGACGAAAAAGGACTTTTCTTTGCTGATGGGGCGGCATTCGCGAATGCGCACCTTATCGCCCTCTTTTGCCTGATTGTTCTCATTGTGGGCTTTGTATTTCTTGGTTTTCTTGATCACCTTGCCGTAAAGTGGATGACGAGTCACTCGCACCACCGCAACGACAACAGTCTTGTCCATTTTGTCGCTCGTCACAACACCAACCAGAGACCTACGTCGTTCGCGCATTTTTTTCCTCCTAGACTTGCCCCGCCAGCTCTCGCTCGCGCAGAATCGTCTTGATACGCGCGATCTCTTTGCGCACCTGACCCTGACGCGCTGTGTTGCTCAATTGGCCTGTCACCTTTTGAAAGCGCAGGTTGAACATCTCCTGATGAGCGTCATCCAGCTTGTTTGCCAACTCTGCGTCTGTCAGGGATCGCAGTTCTTTCGTCTTCATCCGTCACTCTCCCTGCACAGTGTGTTTCTCACGCATAACAAATTGAGTTTTCATTGGCAGTTTGAACGCTGCCAGACGAAACGCCTCCCGAGCTTGGTCTTCGCGAATACCCTCCATCTCGAAGAGCATCCGTCCAGGCCGCACTGGCGCCACCCAATGATCCACGCTTCCTTTACCCGAACCCATGCGCGTTTCTGCCGCACGCTTGGTCACAGGTCTGCTTGGGAAAACGCGAATCCAGATTTTGCCGCCGCGGCGGATATAGCGAACAATGGCGCGTCGAGCCGCTTCAATCTGACGGCTGGTCACATAGTGCGATTCGACAGCCTGCAAACCAAAGGCGCCAAACGCTACGGTGTTGCCGCGGTGCGCTTTGCCCCGCAGACGACCACGCTGCATTTTGCGATATTTCACACGCTTTGGCATCAACATGATGTTATCTCCGTCTCTTGCCGCCTGCCATGCGTAGCTCGCCAGTGCGTCAAAAAGATGCTCTGACGCCGGCGCCGCATCGCTTTGCCCGGCTCAATTCACTTCTGTCATCAATCGGGTGTGATACTCTTCACCCGGCGCCACTTCACCCAAATAAATCCAGACTTTTACGCCAATCACGCCAAATGTGGTGCTGGCTTCAGCTGTACCATAATCAATATCGGCGCGCAGCGTGTGCCGAGGAATACGTCCGTCGCGCACAGTGTCCACACGTCCCATATCTGCGCCGCCCAACCGCCCAGAAACGGTGATCATAATGCCTTTGCCGCCCGCCCGCAAAGTCTTCTGCACTGCCTGCTTCATGGCGCGTTTCCAGCTGATGCGTCGTTCCAACTGCTCGGCAATGCTTTCCGCCACCAACAGCGAACTCAGTTCGGGCTTGTCGATTTCTCGTACATCAATCTTGACCTTCTTTTGGGTCAGGGTCTGCAAGTCGGTGCGCAAGATATTGACGCTGGCGCCTTTCTTGCCGATGATCACGCCAGGGCGAGCCGTGTCAATGATCACATGCACCTGATTGGGTTGTCGGGCGATCTCGATGTTGCTGATCCCAGCTTTTGGCAATTCTTTCACCACCATGCTACGAATCTTGCGGTCCTCAGCAAGCTGCGCAGTGTATTTCTTACCAGTGGCAAACCACCGGCTCCGATGGTCTTTGATGATTCCCAGGCGAAAGCCTAGTGGATGTACTTTGCGACCCAAGTGTCTCTCCTTGTCTCACCAAATGATGATCTACACTCTGCAATAGAACTATCTAAACCCGCTCTTCCAGCACCACAGTGATGTGTGATGATGGCCGCCGCCAGGGCTTGAAACGACCACGTGCGCCGAAACGCCGCCATTTTCGCACAGGCGCTTGATCGGCGTAGATCTTGGTGATGACCATGTCGCCTGCGTCATAGCCATAATTCTCTGTGGCGTTGGCTAGTGCGCTTTTGATGGTTTTCGCCACCACCCGCGCCGATTGCTGAGGCATGAATTGCAAGAGCGACAGGGCATCTTCCGCCCGCTTACCGCGCATCTCGTCCAGCACCAGGCGCGTCTTCTGGGCACTGACGCCGGTGAACTTGGTGATTGCTCGAACTTCCATGAGATCGTTTTCTCCTATCGACCACGCACTTTCGTGCCTTTTTCAGACTTCACGTGTCCGCGAAAGAAGCGGGTCGGCGCAAATTCACCCAACTTGTGCCCTACCATGTTCTCACTGATGTACACAGGCACGTGGCGCTTTCCATCATGGACCGCGATCGTGTGACCGACAAATTGGGGAAAGATGGTCGAGGCGCGCGACCATGTCTTGATCACTTTGCGGTCGCCCCGCCGGTTCATCTCTTCGATTCGTATCAGCAATTTAGGGGAAATAAAAGGGCCCTTTTTCAGTGAACGCGACATTTTCTTGCTCTCCTCTTCCTATTCACGCTTAGCGCTGGTTGCTGCGACGCACAATCGATTTGTTGCTGCGTTTGTTGCGCCGCGTTTTTACGCCGAGCGCTTTCTTACCCCAGGGTGTCTTGGGCGACTTCATCCCTATAGGTGAACGACCTTCACCACCGCCATGAGGATGAGACGAGGGATCCATAGCCACGCCGCGCGTTGTCGGGCGAATGCCCAACCAGCGGCTACGGCCCGCTTTCCCCAGGCTCACATTGGCATGGTCTGGGTTGGACACTTGGCCAATTGTCGCCATGCAGTTCAAATCAATGTATCGAACTTCGCCGCTTGGCATGCGCACCTGGGCGCGCGAGCCTTCCTTGGCCAGCAATTGTGCGGCGTTACCAGCGCTGCGGACCAATTGTCCGCCGCGGCCAGGGTAGAGTTCGATGTTGTGAATCACTGTGCCCAAGGGAATGTTGCGAATTGGCAGGGCGTTGCCCGGCCGAATATCGACATTGGGACCAGACACCACTGGATCGCCTACCTTGAGACCATTCGGCGCCAGAATGTAACGCTTGTCGCCATCCTGATAGACAACAAGCGCAATGCGAGCGCTGCGATTGGGATCATATTCCACCGCACTGATGCGACCAGGCACATTGAGCTTGTCGCGGCGAAAGTCGATAATGCGATAACGTCGCTTGTGGCCGCCGCCCTGATGACGTGTGGTCACTTGACCGGTGTTGTTCCGTCCACCTTTGCGGCGTAGCGGGGCCAACAAACTACGTTCCGGCGTCGACTTGGTGACTTCTTCAAATGTTGACACGCTCGTATTTCGGCGCCCGGCCGAGGTAGGACGATAGATTTTAATCGGCATAATGCTGACCTCTACTTTTCACCAGGGCGTTTATACGCCTTCGAACAACTGAATTCTATCACCCGGCCTGAGCGTGACCACCGCTTTTTTCCATTTCGAGCGGCGAACAAGTTCACGACTGCCTCGGCGATTCACCTTGGCGGGCATGACCATCACGTTCACGTCATTGACGACCACCTTGAAGGCGGTCTCGACCGCGTCCTTGACTTGCATCTTGTTGGCGCGCAGATCGACCTCGAAGGTGTACTGGCCCAGGTCGCCCTGCATGACAGATTTTTCTGTCACGATCGGCCGAAGCAACACATCATAAATGTGCATAGTTTACTCCTCTTCCCCAGGCGTTGTCTCTGCTTCGCCTGCAACCGGCTCTGTCTCAGCGTCTTCCACTTCCATCAGTTCGGCCTGCTCTGCTTCGACAGTCACGTTCACAGCCAGCCACTGATCGATCTGCGGCAGCGCAGAGTGAGTCAACACCACGACATCATGCCCCAACAGGTCGCGCACGTTGAGGTAATTGCTCAAGAGTGTCTTGACATTGGGTAGATTACTTGCACTGCGCGCGATGTTCTGATCTTTGTCAGCCATCACTAAAAGCACGTTCTGGTCGGCCATTCCCAGAGCCTTGAGCATGGCGACCATTGCCTTTGTTTTGGGCGCCTCCAGGGACAACCCGTCCACAACGACAATGTGACCCTCGCTCGCCTTGGCGGAGAGGGCGCTGCGCAACGCGGACCGCTGCATCTTTTTATTCAGTGATTTGGTATATTTTCGCGGCGTAGGACCAAAAACGACACCGCCGCCGACCCAGTTGGGCGCACGAGTGGAGCCCTGGCGCGCCCGTCCGGTGCCTTTTTGCCGCCACGGTTTGCGTCCGCCGCCAGCCACTTCGCTGCGCGTTTTGGTGTCGTGTGTGCCCAAACGGGCATTTGCCAGCTGTCGCACCAAAGCCTGATGCATCAATGAAACATTGACTGGCGTTGCATAGATGCTATCATTCAGATCGACCTCACCTATGATTTGCCCGGCCATGTTCTTCAACGGCACCAACATAATTGTGATCTCCTTCTCTTCTCAATCCGCAAGTGCATGGCTCAGGACTTCTTGCCTTTGACGGCCTCGCGCACCAACACCAGACTGCCAGGAGCGCCTGGCACAGCGCCGCGCACCGCCAGGAGATTGCGCTCTGGGTCCACCAGCGCCACGCGCAGATTCTGCACGGTGGTTCGAACATTGCCGTGTTGGCCAGGTGCACGCGCCCCAGGGATGGTGTGACCAGGAGTGGTGCCAGCGCCGCGGGAACCTGTGGCGCGATGGCGGTCAGATTGGCCATGGGTTTTGGGGCCGCCGGCGAAGTTATGTCGCTTGACGCTGCCAGCGAAGCCACGCCCTTTCGACGTGCCAATCACGTCGACCAATTCACCTTCCTTGAAGATGTCCGAACGGATGACTTCACCTAGAGAAAGAGTGGGCGTTTCGGAGAAGCGCAACTCACGCAGCCGTCGCACTTTGGGAGCGCCAGCCTGTTTCAAATGGCCAAGTTGCCCTTTGGTGAGTTTGCGCTCAGGGACTTCCTCAAAACCAATCTGGACAGCGTTATAGCCGTCGCTATCCAATGTTTTGACCTGCGTCACATAGCAGGGACCTGCTTCAATGATCGTGACCGGCACAACACCGCCACCCTCTTCAAAGAGCTGTGTCATGCCGACTTTTTTGCCGAGGATTCCTCGCATCATTTCCTCCCGGGACTGACGGAATGCCAGAGTAACGTTCTAGCCCAGCCGCATCATCCCCATTTGGCGTAACAGCGTTTTGCCGTTTGCCAGGGATTGTCGACATTCAATATTCTGTTTTCGCTTCTGCGTTGCAGCTTGATCTCTTACAGCTTGATCTCGATATCGACGCCAGCGGGCAAATTCAACCTTGTCAGATTTTCGATCGTCTTACTGCCCGGATCGACCACATCAATCAGGCGTTTGTGTGTTCGCACCTCGAACTGCTCGCGACTGTCTTTGTCGATAAAAGGTGCACGCATGACCGTGAATTTTTCGATGCGTGTGGGCAGTGGTACAGGGCCGACCACTTGTGCACCAGTTTGCTCTGCTGCGTCTACAATCTGTCGCACCGATGCATCGAGGACACGATGGTCATATGCCTTGAGCTTGATCCGGATTCGCTGTTTCGCCATTCAAACTGCTCCTTCGCCATATTCACGGTTGCGGATTGACGATTGACGAGGAGGCGGGAAATAGCGCTGACTCGTCAATCGCCAACCGGCAGCCGTAAAA